>JBHIAV010000006.1:0-97607 GCA_046758745.1 Gemmatimonadota bacterium | reverse complement strand
GAGTGCCCCGGGCCGTCTGGCCCGGGATGGTTTCCCCCGTCCGGCCCGGGATGGTCTCCCCCGGCGGGCTCGGGATGGTCTCCCCGCTCGGGCCCGGTCCCCTCGGCGGCGGCGCGATCGGTGGAAAGAGGATGTTGGTGAGGAAGATGACGGCGATCATAAGGACCACCGCCAGAACCAAGCGTTTCTCCATCTATCCCATCGTCCCCTTCTTCAACGCCCCCCCACAGGTCCTCTCCGTCTCACTCCCCTCGCGAGGCGTGCCGTTCCGGCCACTTCCGTCTCGGCCCGTGGCCCCGGCACTCGCGCTGGAGGAACCGGGTCGGGTCCGAAGCCACCGAACGGGTGGCAGCGCGCCAGCCGACGGACGGCGAGCCAACCTCCCTTCGCCGCACCGAACCGGCGGACCGCGATACGGGCGTACTCCGAGCAGCTCGGTGTGTACCGGCAGCTTCCCGGGAGGAGCGGCGAAACGGCCGCCTGATAGAAGCGGATCGACGCGACGATGACACGCTCGAGCACGTCAGCTCCCATCGCCGGATGGATGATCACGGGGCATGCAGGCAAGCAGAGCCGCGCGCAGCTCGGCGAACGACGCCTCGTAGGCGGCGGGGCGCGCCCGGAGCAGGAGATCGACGCAGAGCGGGACGCGCCACGCCGCTGCCAGCCATTCCCGACGAAGCAGCTCCCGCAGTACGCGCTTCAGCCGGTTTCGCTCGGCCTTGCTCCGACCGAAGGTCGGCACGACGAGTCCGACGCGCGGCCGTCCGCCCGCCGAGCCGGCCACATAAAGGTCGAACGGACCGCACTGCCGACGCTTCCCCCTCCGGACCAGCGACCGGATCTGCAGATCGCGCCGGATCCGCGCCCGACGCGGGAAGCGCTCGGCACCGTTCACCGACACCGACGGGCGCCCCGGGTCATCTTCCGTGCCGTCAGCGCCGCCGTTTGCGGTGAGTCCGGTCGCTGACTGTAAGGCGGCGGCGTCCCTTCTGCCGGCGCCTGGCCAACACCTTTCGACCGGCCTTCGACTTCATTCGGGCGCGAAAGCCGTGGTCCCTCAACCGCTTCCGATTCGTCGGCTTTCTATACGTCGGTTGCATCGTGTGATCGCTCGCTGTCGCGGTCGTTTCCGCTCATGCAATAAAACTTTTAAATAACAGAATCTTTAAGCCTAGACCTACTTCACGGCATTGTCAAACCCGGCCGAGTGACCCGCTCCTTTCGCACCGCGCTTTCCCATCCGTCACCTGCGCGTTTTCTTCGATCAGTCGTTGACACGCCCGAACGCGGTATCTAGAATGGTCGCCCCCGAGCCTCCTCCCGGCTAACCGGACACTACGAACAGCCCGTGCATGGAACTGACGGCTAGCGAAGTCTGGTCCTCCATAACGGAGGCGGCGAAGGAGGTACTCCCCGAGCAGACGTTTCGAACCTGGCTCTCCTCCACCGAAGCGGTCGCTCTGTCGGACGAGACGCTCGTCGTCGGCGCGCCGACCAAGTTCGCCGTGGAGTGGATCGAGGACAAATACGGTGGGCTGCTGCGTGACCTCGCCTCACGCACGCTCGGCAGGCCGCTCAAGCTCCAGTTCGAACACCACGGGGCCGCCGACCGTCTGGAGTTTCCGGAGATCCACTCGCGCGAGGACGAGGAGCGCCAGCGATTGCCGCCGCAGGCCGCAGTGCCCTTCGAGCGTAGCTGGTCGGCTGCCGGCCTGAACGAGCGCTACACCTTCGAGCGATTCGTCATCGGGAGCAACAATCAGCTCGCCGCGGCGGCCTGCCAGCGCGTGGCGGATGCCCCGGGGCACGCCTACAACCCTCTCTTCGTGTACGGCGACACCGGTCTCGGAAAGACCCACCTCATGCACGCGATCGGGCACGCGATCCTGGCGGAGTCACCCCAACGGAGGGTCGCATACATCCCCTCGGAGCAGTTCACGAACGAGATGATCGCGGCCATCCAGAGCGGACGCACCGCCGATTTCCGGCAGCGCTATCGGTGGATCGACGTGCTTCTGGTCGACGACGTGCATTTCCTGGGTAACAAGGAAGGGACTCAGGAAGAGTTCTTCCACACGTTCAACTCGCTGTATGATGCCCAGAAGCAGATCGTCATCACGAGCGACCGACCGCCGCCGGAGATTCCCGGCCTGCAGGAGCGACTCGTATCGCGCTTCGAGTGGGGACTCGTCACCGACATCAAGCCACCCGACTTCGAGACACGCGTGGCAATCCTCCAGAAGAAGGCGGCCGAGGACAACCTGATTATCGGGGACGATGTGATCGAGTTCATCGCTCGGAATCGAAGAACCTCGGTCCGTCAGCTTGAAGGGGCGGTGATCAAGCTTCTCGCCTACAGCTCTCTTACGCGCCGCGAGATGTCCCTGGAGCTCGCTCGCGAGGCCCTGGGCCCACAGCAGGAGGAGGACGAGACCACCCGCATCACGGCTGAGGAGATTCGACAGCTGACAGCGGAGGCATGGTCCGTATCCGTCGACGCGCTCCTATCCAAGCGCCGAACGAAGACCCTCACCGTGCCTCGACAGGTGGCCATGTACCTGATCAAGACTATGCTCGACCTTCCCTTCACGGAGATCGGGAAGCTGTTCGGAGGGCGAGATCACTCGACAGTCATCCACTCTGTCAACAAGGTGGAGGCAGAGATGGCGAGTGATTCGGAGTTCCGATCACGGGTGCGACGCATTCAAGATGACTTGATCCGTTGAAGGCATGTGTTGATAGGATGTTGACGGGCGATCCGGCGGCCTGGCTCAGAGATACCATCCGGAAAGGCCGTGGAGAGGCAGGCTGCTTTCGCCGCGCAATCCACAGGAGGCGGGGGTAGACGAATACGTGTCGACGTGCGGGTCCCTGGCACCCGTCAGCCCGGCTATACACATTTCCACGCCCTCTACTACTACTTCTGTTTATCTAGGTAGAACAGCAGCACCAGAACTGCTGAGGGGAAAAGCCTGCACGGCGAAAGGGGAGTGAGGTCTCGGATGAAGCTATCGATCACACGGGAAAGCCTGCACGGCGGCCTGGGAGCTGTCGCCGCGACGATCCCCTCGAAGACTACGCTTCCCGTGCTGTCGAACATTCTCCTGCGAGCGCACGACGGGAAGCTGGAGCTGAGCGGCACGGATCTCGATATCTCGGTGTCGGTGTCGGTGGATGCGGAGGTGGAAGCGGAGGGAGCGGTGACCGTTCCGGCGCGGAAGTTCGCCGAGATCTCCCGAGAACTGGAAGATGCTCCGGTTCACGTGACGGCCGAGGGAGTGGAGATCCGGATCGAGTGCGGCAAGAGCCGATTCAAGCTGTTCGGCCTCCCGGAGGATGAGTTTCCTTCCTTTCCCGAGGTGGATTTCAAGAAGAGCTGGCGGGTGCCGGCCGGCAAGCTCCAGGGTCTGATCGCCCGCACCGTCTTCGCGGCATCGACAGAGGAGAGCCGACCGATCCTGAACGGAGTCCTGTGGCAGGTGCGTAGAGATGAGGCGTCGATGGTGGCGACGAACGGACACCGCCTGGCCAGAATGACGGTGAGACTCGAGGGGCTCAACGCACCTGAGGCGGATCTTATCATCCCCCCGAAAGCTCTTCAGCAGGTGGAGCGGCTGTTCGATCCTGGGGATGAGGTGGAGGTAGGCCGCTCCAAGAACCACTTGGCATTCCGCTCGAGCAACAGGGTCGTGTACACTCGCCTTATCGAAGGTCCGTACCCGAACTACGAGCAGGTCATCCCGAAGGACAACGACAAGCAGGCCACGGCGAGCCGGGAGGCACTGACGGCGGCCATCCGCCGGATGGCCGTGGTGGCAAGCGACCAGACGCACCGGGTGCGGATGGCGTTCGCCGATGGAAAGCTTTCCTTTCGGGTGCAGACCCCGGATCTCGGCGAAGCGGACGAGGAAATGGCGGTGGAGTACGACGCGGCCCCGCTCGAGATCGGTTTCAACGCCAACTACCTCCTCGAGGTACTGCGCTACATGCCCGAGGATGATGTACGTATCTCCTTCAAGGCGCCCGAGCGAGCCGCCACCTTCGAGCCGGTCGGGGGTGAGCTCGACTACCTCTGCCTGGTGATGCCGCTCAGGCTGCTGGACTGAACGAGGCTGCGGTCTTTCCGCCGTCCGATGCTGGACAGCCTTCTGAGGCCACGCTCCATCGCGGTCATCGGGGCGAGTCGCTCGCCCGGCAGCATCGGCTACGATGTCCTCGACAACCTCCTTTGCCACCGCTTCACGGGCCCCGTGTACCCGGTAAACCCGAACGCGGACTCGGTGCACTCCGTGCCCGCCTATCCCTCCGTCCGCTCCCTCCCCGAGGCGCCGGAACTGGCGGTCATCGTCGTCCCCAAGGAGAGAGTGCTGGACGTAGCTCGCGACTGCGCTGCCGCGGGGGTGCGTGCCCTCGTGGTGATCAGCGCCGGTTTCAGGGAGACGGGGCCGGATGGCGCGAGGCGGGAGGCGGAGCTGCTCGATCTCGTGCGGCGGGAGGGGATGCGTTTGGTTGGGCCGAACTGCATGGGTGTTATCAACACCGCGCCATCGGTCTCCATGAACGCGACGTTCGCCCCGACCATGCCGCCCCGCGGGGGCATCGCCTTCATGAGCCAGTCGGGCGCGATGGGAGTGACGATCCTGGACTACGCGGCCGAGTACGGGATCGGGATCAGCCAGTTTGTATCGATCGGCAACAAGGCCGACGTTTCGGGCAACGACCTCCTCGCTTACTGGGGCGAGGATGGAGACGTGCGTGTGATTCTCATGTACCTCGAGGCGTTCGGGAACCCCCGGCGCTTCACCCGCCTGGCGCGGAGGACCACTCGTCGGAAGCCGGTCATCGTGGTGAAGGCGGGCCGAAGCGGGGCGGGCGCCCGGGCGGCGTCCAGCCACACCGGCGCTTTGGCCGCCGTGGACATCGCCACCGACGCGCTCTTTGCCCAGTGCGGCGTGCAGCGGGTGGACACGGTCGAGGGGCTGTTCGAGGCGGCGATAGCGTTCGGCAACGCACCGCTGCCGGCCGGCCCGCGCGTGGCGATCCTCACCAACGCGGGTGGGCCGGGCATCATCATCGCCGATGCATGCGAGGGCGTCGGGCTGGACGTCGCGCCGCTCTCCGCCGAAGCCCAGGCGCGGCTGCGGGAGGGGCTTCCGGCCGAGGCGAGCGTCTCGAATCCCGTCGACATGATCGCCAGCGCGACGCCTTCGGATTTCCGGCGGGCCCTGGAGATCGTGCTCGCCGACCCGGAGGTGGACGCCGTCGTCGCGGCGTACGTGCCGGTCGGCTTCCGCGCACCGGAGGTGGCACGGGAGATCCGCGGGGTGGCGAAGGACTCGGACAAGCCCGTGCTGGCGGTGCTGATGGGACGGAAGGGACTGCCCCAGGGGATGGCGGAGCTACGCGAGGCCCGCATTCCGGGTTACATCTTTCCCGAGTCGGCCGCGCGGGCGCTCGGCTCGATGTACCGCTACCGGCGGTGGCTTGAGAGACCGGCCGGCATCGTACGGGAGTTCGAGGTGGATGCGGGCCGGGTGGACGCGATCCTGACCACCGCGCTGGCGGACGGGCGGGAATATCTCGCCCTGGTGGAGACGTTCGAGGTCCTGCGCTGCTACGGGATCCCGGCCGTGGAGAGCCGGCACGCCGAAGATGCGGAGGGGGCGGTGGCGATGGCGGCGGCCGTCGGCTACCCGGTGGCGCTCAAGGCAGCCGCTCCCGCGATCCTGCACAAGACGGAGTCGGGGGCGGTGAAGCTCGGCCTCCGGACGGACGACGAGGTGCGCGAGGCCTTCCGGGAGATCCGGAGCGCGGTCTCCGGCAAGCCCGTGGCATCGCCGGAGGGAGGGCGCCCGGTGCCGAGCAGCCGACGACGAGAGGGCTTCGGCGGCGTGCTCGTGCAGCGCATGATCCGGGGGGGCAGGGAAACCATAGTGGGAATGGTCCTGGAAGCGAACTTCGGACCCCTGGTCATGTTCGGGCTCGGAGGGATATACGTGGAGGTGCTGCGCGATGTGACGTTTCGCGTGCAGCCGGTAAGCGACGTCGATGCCGGTGAAATGGTCCGCTCGCTGAGGGGCTATCCGCTCCTGGTCGGCGTTCGGGGCGAAGCGGGCGTGGACCTGGAGTTCCTCGCCGAGGTGATCCAACGGGTGAGCCAGCTGGTGGGCCGGCATCCGCAGATCCGAGAGCTGGACATCAACCCGTTCCTTGCCTTCCCCGAGGCGGCGCGGTGCCTCGCGGTGGACGCGCGGATCCGCGTTGCGGCCTGACGGGCCCAGGGAGACGAAGATGGCGAGTTGCCCGCACTGCGGGTTCGGAGTCGCGGCCGGGGCGGTGGCCTGTCCGCTTTGCCGCGCGGCCATCCAGGGCGACACGCGTGTGGCCGGTCGGGCGGGAGACGTCATCGCCTGGGAGGATCCCGAGCGGCGCTTCCCGACCAATTTCCTGGACACCCTGAGGGAAAGCCTTTTCGCCCCGGGTCGCTTCTTCGCCAGGGCGCCATGGGAGGCCCCGCTCGCACGGCCAATCCTGTACTATCTAATCCTGGCGATCGCGTCCGCGTTCTTCACCCTCGTGTGGACGGCCGCCGGCGTCGAACCGACGGGCCTCGAGGACTTCGAAGCGCTGCAGATCCGCCGGGAGGCGTTCATCTTCCTCAACTTCACCCTCTCGCCCTTCATCGCGCTGCTCGCCTTGGCCGTGTCGAGCCTGGTGCTCCACCTGCTGGCCCTCATGCTCTCGCCGCAGCGACGCCCCCTCGGCGCGACGGCGCGTGCCTTTTGCTATTCGGCCGGTCCCTGGCTCCTCACCATCGTGCCGTGGGCCGGCGCGCTCGCCGGAGGGGCGTGGGCCGTGGTCCTGCTCGTCTTCGGCATCCGCGAGGCTCACCGCACCACCACCGGGAGGGCGGTGGCGATCGTCCTGCTGCCCCTGGCGCTGCTCGCCGCGTTCGCCGCTGCGCTCTTCGTCCTGGCCCTCGTGCTGATGAGCCGGCTGGACCAGCTGCCCGGCGGACGGCTCCCGTTCCCGTAGAGATCGCCATGGCGGGCGGGGGGCGAGCGGGCGAACCGGTTGAGCCGCCGGGCATCTCCTTCGATTTGGATCGGCTGGAGCGAGAGGAGTTCATGCGCGGGCAGGTCCCACCCGGCGAGGTCCCGGTTCGCCCTCGCCCCGCCGCAACCGTCGTGGTGGCGCGGCCGACCGTCGCGACATCGCCCACCCAGGGCAAGAACGGCGAGAGGGGCACGGAGCGTGCGGGCTCGGGCTTCGAGGTGCTCCTCCTGCGCCGGCCATCGGGGGCGCGTTTCGCGGCAGGGGCGTACGTCTTTCCTGGCGGAACGATCGACCCCGGGGACGGAGCCCCGGAGCTGGTACGCCGGGTGCCCGCCGGCCTGCGCCGGGAGGCGCCCGCGCTCATCGCCGGGCTGCGCGAGCTCTTCGAGGAGACGGGCTTCCTGCTGGCGGACGATGCGCTCCCGCCCGCGCAGCTGCGAGAGGCGAGGCGGGACCTGCTCGAGGGCCGGCGCGGCTTCCTCGACGTCGTGCGCCATGCGGAAGTGAGCTTCGGGCGGCTCCGGGCCGTCTACCTCTCCCGCTGGATCACCCCGAAGCGCCTCTCTCGTCGCTACGATACCCGCTTCTTCCTCGCGGAGTGGCCGGGCGGAGGCGAGCCGGAGCTCACGGACGAGCTGGAGAGCCATGTGTGGCTCGCGCCGGCCGACGCCGTCGCCCGCAGCCGAGACGGGCGTCTGCCGATGCTCATTCCCACGCGCTACACACTGGAGATGCTCTCCCGCCATTCGAGCGTCGCGTCCATACAGGACGGTTGGCGCGATCGCGTCGTGGAGCCGATCCTGCCGCGCCTCCTCGTCGTCGGGAGCTCGGTTCGCCCCGTTCTGCCGGGCGATCCCGCCTACGAGGAGGCGGAGTAGACGCGTGGCTTCTCACCGCCAGCCGCGGTGACGGAGGCCGAAGTGAGCTCGGGTCGCGGGTCGCGTGTCGGATCGTCGGGGGCGCCGCGTGAGCTGGGCGGCCGCGTGCGCGTCTGCACCGCCGACAACGCGGGCCCGCTGACCCTGGATGGGACCCGCAGCTACCTGGTGGGCGGGGAGCGCTGCGCACTCATAGACCCCGGACCCGATCTGGCGGGCCAGCTCGAGCGGCTCCAGCGGCTGGCTGCGGGGCGGCGCGTGGAGAGCATCTGCCTGAGCCATGCCCACCCGGACCACGCGGCCGCGGCGGAGCGGGCCGCGAGGGCGTTCGGCGTACGCGTACACGCCTCGTCGGAGACGCTCCACCGCCTCGGTATCGATGGGGAAGCGCTGGACGACGGCGACCCGATCGAGGTGGACGGGGAGCGCCGGGCGCTCACGGCCCTCGCCACGCCCGGACATTCGCACGACCACCTGTGCTTCTGGCGCTCGGCGGATCGCCTCCTCTTCACGGGGGATCTGGTGCTCGGCAGCGGCACCACGGTGATCCTCCACCCCGATGGAGAGATGGGCGCCTACCTGGCCAGCCTCACCCGCCTTCTCTCTCTCCGCCCGCGACGCATCCTGCCGGGCCACGGCGAGCCGGTGGAGAATCCGATGCGGCTGCTCAACGAGTATCGCACGCATCGGCTGGAGCGGGAACGGCAGATCGCGGAGTCGGTGCGTCGCGGCGCCCGCAGCGTGGCTGAGATCCGGCGGCGCCTATACGGGGAGCTCGAGCCGGCCCTCCAGACGGCGGCCGAGGCTTCGATTCGCGCCCACCTCGCCCACCTGGCGGCGAAGGGAATGAAACTCCCGAGGCTGGAGGGGCATGAGCCTCGCTGAGAGCCGCGAGAGGGTGGTGGCGGGGCGTGGTCCGCTGACCATCGTCTTCCTCACGGTCTTCATCGACCTGATCGGGTTCGGGATCGTTCTCCCCCTCCTCCCCTTCTACGCGACCGCTCTCGGGGCGAGTCCGCTCGAGGTGGGGTTGATCATCGGCAGCTTCTCCGCGATGAAGTTCCTGTTCTCCCCCGTGTGGGGAAGCCTTTCCGATCGGATAGGACGGCGGCCACCGCTGGTCATCGGGCTCCTCGGGTCGGCCGCTTCGTACCTGATCTTCGCTCTCGCGGGAAGCCTTCCGGTGCTCCTCCTCTCGCGGGTGGTGGGCGGGGTCATGGGCGCGACCGTGCCTGTAGCGCAGGCTTTCATCGCCGATGCGACGACGGCCGAGCGCCGGGCGCGGGGCATGGGGTTGATCGGGGTGGCCTACGGGCTCGGCTTTATCCTCGGACCCGCGATCGGAGGCCTGCTCAGCCGCTGGGGCTACGGGGTCCCGGGCTACGTCGCGGCGGCGCTCAGCCTGCTGAACGCCGTGGCCGCCTGGCTCTTTCTCCCCGAGCCGCTGCCCGCCGGGCGCCGTACAAGGGCTGGGGGACTGGGTGGGATGGCGGCTCTGCGGGCCCACTTCGGCAGTCTCGCGCGGACGCTTTCGCATCCGCGCCTCCGGGGGCCGATCAGCGCTCTCTTCCTGGGCACCGTTGGCTTCGCGGCCTACACCACCACCTTTCCCCTCTTCCTGGAGGCCCCGCTCGGGCTCACCGCCGCCCACGCCGGTGGCTTCTTTGCGCTGGCCGGTCTCTGCTCCGCGGTCGTGCAGGGCGGCCTCGTCGGCCCGCTGGTCGAGAGGCGGGGGGAGGCCGCCGTCGGAGCGTGGGGGGCAGGGCTTCTCGGCGCGGGCCTGATCGCGCTTGGCTGGCTCGATGGCCTCCTCGCCGCCATCCTCCTCGTCCCGGTGATCGGCGCCGGATGGGGGTTCATGGCACCCTCGCTCCAGAGTCTCGTCTCCCGCCGGGCGGAGGCCGCCGAGCAGGGCGTCGTCCTGGGCGTGAGCCAGTCCATGAGCAGCCTGGCGAGGCTGATCGGCCCGCTGGCCGGCGGCTGGGTGTTCGGCGGGCTCGGCTTCGCTTGGGCGTTCGCCGCCGCCGCCGTCCCGCTCCTCGCGGCGGCTGTGCGGGCTTGGGCGATGCGCTCCGATCCGGCGGTCGTGGCGGCACCGCTTGGGATTGGGAGGAGTGGGATGTGACCGGCTCGGCCGCCTGGGCATGACCGGCTCGGCCGCTCGGGATGTGAGCGGAGGGCCGTCGCGGTGCCGTTCCAGGAGCCGGGCGCAGCGACGAGCCAGGGAACGGGCAGGCGCGCGCGCCGTAAGACTGCGCCGCAGGGCGCGCAATCGACCACCGGAGGTCAGATGGAGCGACCCGACACGCTGGGCGGATTGAAGCGAGCGGGATACCGGCCCCTCTCCGTGAAGGACGAGCTCCGACGCAACCTGCTCCGGCGGCTCCGTTCCGGAGAGACGGTGTTTCCCGGGATCGTCGGCTACGAGGATACGGTCGTCCCGCAGCTGGTGAATGCGATCCTGGCGCGGCACCACTTCATCCTGATCGGCCTGAGGGGGCAGGCGAAGAGCCGGATCCTGCGCGGGCTGGCCGCCCTGTTGGACGAGGCGATTCCGATCGTGGCCGGGTCGGAGCTGAACGACGACCCGTTGGGGCCGATCTCCAAGTACGCGCGCGAGCGGCTGACGGAGCTGGGGGAGGATACGCCGATCGACTGGCTGCCGCGCGACGCCCGCTACGTGGAGAAGCTGGCCACGCCGGACGTCACCATCGCCGACATCATCGGGGACCTCGACCCGATCCGCGCGGCCCGCGGGGGGCACCTCCTCTCCGACGAGCTCTCGATGCACTACGGCCTGCTCCCTCGAGCCAACCGCGGGATCTTCGCGATCAACGAGCTGCCCGACCTGGCCGGGAAGATCCAGGTGGGGCTCTTCAACGTCATGCAGGAGGGAGACGTCCAGATCAAAGGCTTCCCGGTGCGCCTTCCCCTCGACGTCCTGCTCGTGTTCACCGCGAACCCGGAGGACTACACCGCGAGAGGAAAGATCATCACCCCGCTCAAGGACCGGATCGGGTCCGAGATCGCCACGCACTATCCCCGCACCCTGGACGATGCGGTAGCCATCACGGGCCAGGAGGCATGGGTGGAGCGCGGCTCCCAACTGTGCATCCCCGGTTTCGTGCGCGAGGTGATCGAGCGGATCGCCTTCGCGGCGCGGGAGGACCGCCGAGTGGACCGCCGCTCCGGGGTTAGCCAGCGGATGCCGATCACCGTGCTGGAGTGCGCCGTGTCCAGCGCGGAGCGGCGGGCCGTGCAGCTCGACGAGTGGCCCGCCACGGCTCGTCTGGCCGACGTGTATGCGGCGCTTCCGGCGATCACCGGGAAGCTGGAGCTTGAATACGAAGGCGAGCTTCAGGGCGCGGAGCCGATCGCGCGCGACCTCATCGCGAGGGCGTGCGAGGAGACGTTCGACCATCACCTCGATCTCGGGGACACCGCGGAGGTGGTGAGCTACTTCGAGCTCGGAGGGGCGCTCCAGATCTCTGAGAGCGCCCGCGAGGAAGCGTTGATCGAGGGGTTCGGGCGGGTCGGGGGACTCCTCTCCCTCATCGAGGCCTCCGGCCTCGTGCCCGAGGGGGCGCCGCCGGGGACGGTCGTCGCCGCGTGCGAGCTGGTGCTCGAAGGGCTGGCGGCGAAGCGGAAGATCAGCCGGACGGAATCCGGCGGCTACCGGCCGGCGCGTCCGGAAAGGCGGCCCGGGCCCGGGCTGGCGTAGGGGCGGCCGCGCGGGACCTCTGCTCTCGGAGAGCTTCGATGATGCGGGCGTTGGCGGCCGGGAAGGCGTAGTCGGCGAGCCGCTCCGGCTCCACCCACGCGAGCGCGCTCGCCGATCGCGGAACCGGCTCCCCGGCGAGCCAGCGGGCGTGGAAGGCGTGCAAGGTGATCCGGAAGTGGCTGTACGCGTGCGGGACGCGGGCGGCGCGTCTCCCCATCTGGACCTCGATTCCGAGCTCCTCCCTTATCTCCCGCCGCGCCGCCTCGGCCGGAGTCTCGCCGGCCTCCACCTTCCCCCCCGGGAACTCCCACAGACCGCCGAGCAGTCCCTCCTCGGGGCGGCGCGCGATGAGGAGGCGCTTCTGCCGCCACACGAGGCCGACCGCGATGTGGTGGTGAGGAAGGGCGCGTCTCGCCGGGCGGGTGGGGCGGGCGGCGATCGTGCCCCGCATGAGCGCCAGGCACCAGCGCCGCACGGGACAGGCCCGACAGTCCGGAGAGCGCGGCGTGCACAGCGAGCCGCCGAGATCCATCAGTGCCTGGTTGAGGGGGGCGGCAGCGTCCGGACGCGCCGCGAGGAGACGGCGAGCGCCGGCCTCCAGGACGGGCCGGGTGGTCGTCTCGAGATCCTCGAGCCGCGCGAGCACGCGGCGTGCGTTGCCGTCCACCGCCGGCTCCGGCCTCCCGTACGCCAGGCTGGCGATGGCGCCGGCCGTGTAGGGGCCGACCCCGGGTAGCTTCCGCAGCTTCGCGGGGTCGTCGGGCACCTTCCCGCCGTAGCTGGCCACCACCTCGCGGGCCGCCCGGTGCAGGTGGCGGGCGCGGGAATAGTACCCCAGCCCCGCCCACCTCCTGAGTACCTCGTCGAGATCCGCTTCGGCGAGGGATTCGACGCTCGGGAAACGCCGGAGGAACGGTTCCCAGTACTCCTTCACGGCGGCCACGCGGGTCTGCTGGGCCATCACTTCGGCCACCCAGATGTGGTACGGGTCCGACTCCCCGCGCCACGGCACGTCGCGGGCGCGGCCGGCGAACCAGGCGAGCAGAGCGCCGGCGATTCCGGCTGCCCGGCGCGCGTCGTGGACCGAGGTGGCCGCTTCGTCCGCAGGTGCTCCTCCGCGCCCCGCGTCGGATGTCGTCCGCGCTGCACGGCAGCTGGTCCGCGCGCGCTCCCCTTCGTCCATCGGTTCGCGCTTCAGTGCGCGCCGCCCGCGGGCAGGAAGCCCTCGAAGAGTCGGCGGACCGGACCGGCGAGGCCGATGAGGACTCGGCCGCTCTCGCCGCAAGTGACGGCTTCCTGGCCGAGCGTCACCTCGAGGACCTCGGAGCTTCGTGTGCGAAGCGCCACGGAGCGGTCGCATCGCCCGGCCACGTGGAGGGCGAGGACCGCCGCCATGGCACCGCTCCCGCACGCCGGCGTCTCGCCCTCCACTCCGCGCTCGAAGGTGCGGATCTCCCCGGACCGGCGTTGGTGGAGCGCCACCAGGTTCACGTTGGCTCCTTCGGGGCTGAACGCGCGGTGGTGGCGGATCGGGCGGCACGCATCTTCGATGGATCCTTCCGGGAGCGCCTGGAGCGGGAGAACGAAGTGCGGGAGTCCGATGTGGACGAGCCAGCCCGTCCGTGGCTCGCCGTCGAAGGGCACCCGCCGCTCGCCCGCGATGCGTGCCTCGATGAGGTACTCCAGCGCGATCCCCCCGGGGATGGAGGCCGCCGTGATCTCGGCAGCCGCGGTGACGGCGGTGAACGGCTCGCTGTCGACCAGGCCCAGGTCCAGGGCGTAGCGGGCGGCAGAGCGGGTGCCGTTACCGCACGTCGAGAACTCCGAGCCGTCGGGGTTGAAAAAGCGCGCCTCCACCCGGGTGGGCCCGAGCCGTCGCACCAGGACGAGCCCGTCCGCGCCGACGCCGGTCGACCGCGCGCAGATTCGTTGCGCGAGGAGATCCGGAGCGAGCCCCGCCATCTCCTCGGCCGCGACGATCACGAAGTCGTTCCCGGCCCCCGAATACTTGAAAAACCGCACCCTCGCCTCGCGCCCGTCGATTCGTCGTCGCCCGCGCTCTCCGGTGGGTCGCGCGTTCCGTCACGGAGATGCGGCGGGAGCATACTCGCGCCGCGCAGCTCGCAGCAAGCGCCGCGGCGTGGCGCGGCGTCGCCTCTGTTCGGTATGATGCGGAGACTTGGCGAGGAACCGATGCGACTGACAAGCTACGAACAGTACCGCGGCAGCCTGCTCGACGCCCTGAACGTGCAGGCCCTTCTGGACCGTCTGTCGCAGTTCCTGCTCGACAGCGGTTTCGCCGGCGACCCGTGGGGGGACCTCTTCCGCGATGAGTTCGATCCTTCGAGCGAGGCGGACTCGCTCGACGCCCTGCGGGACGCGATCCGTGGAGCCCTCATCGAGGGCGGCGAGCTGACGGCGGAGATGCTGGAGGCGTTGCGAGGGGAGGGGAATGCTGCAGAAGCGACGTCGGCGAGCCTGGCCCGGCTGCTGGACGACATCGTCGAGCGTCTGGTCAAGGAGGGCTACATCAGGGTGGAGGGGACGCCGCGCGTGCCGGACGAGGCACGTCCAGTCACCGGGCCAGCGAGCGTGGGCAAGGGGGCGACGCGCTCCATCAAATTCGATCTCACGCAGAAGGGCCTCGACTTTCTGAGCTATCGGGCCCTGCGGGAGATCCTCGGATCGGTCGGACGGGCGAGCGCCGGCATGCACGAGACGAACGAGCTGGCCACCGGGGTGGAAGCGGAGGCGAGCTCCAAGCCGTACGAGTTCGGGGATACGCTGAACCTGGACGTTCCTGCAACGCTCCTCCGGGCCATCACCCGAGGCGGGCTAAGGCTTCCGCTCGACATCGAGTACGGCGACCTCAGGGTTCATCAGGCGGCCTACCGATCGAGCTGCGCCACCGTGCTCATGCTGGACTGCAGCCATTCGATGGTGCTGTACGGGGAGGACCGCTTCACGCCGGCGAAGAAGGTAGCGCTGGCGCTGGCGCACCTCCTCCGCTCCCAGTTCCCCGGCGACACCCTGCGCTGCGTGCTCTTCCACGATTCGGCGGAAGAGATCCCCCTCCGGACGCTCGTCCGTGCTCAGGTGGGACCCTACCATACGAACACGGCCGAGGGCCTCCGGCTCGCCCGCCGGCTGCTCCGCCAGGAACGGAAGGAGATGCGGCAGATCATCATGATCACGGACGGGAAGCCGAGCGCGATCTCGCTGCCGGGCGGTCGGATCTACAAGAACTCGATGGGGCTGGACCGGCGGATCCTCGAGCGCACCTTCGCGGAGGTCGCCGCCTGCCGCCGGGAGGGGATCGCGATCAACACCTTCATGCTGGCGCGGAACGCCGCACTGGTCGCCTTCGTCCGGAAGATGGCGGAGATCTGCCGCGGCAAGGCGTACTTCACCTCGACGATGAGCCTCGGGCAGTACATTCTGATGGATTTCCTGCGCCGCCGGACGCGACGGGTAGGCTGAGGAGGGAGCGGCCGGGTGCTTCGGCCGCAGGGGCCGCCGTGAGGCGCCCGGGTCGCCGTGAGGCGCCCGGGTCGCCGTGAGCTCGGGCTCCGGACCGGGTTAGGCCGCGAGCGCCGGCCGGCGGGCGGCCCGGAGGAGGGCGTCGGCCCCGTGCCGGCGGAGGAACTCGTGGCGCGAGAGGCCGTAGCGCCGGCACCATCGGAGCATCACCCGTCGCTGCCTCTCCAGTATCATCTGGCTTCTCTTCGTCGTCATCTTCCGCCTCCCCGCTTCCCGGCCCCGTAGTCCGTTCCATTTGCCACCTGCACAGGTATAGACGAGAGGAGCGCCGAAAAGGTTGCAATCGGCCTCCGCCGCTCTCCGCCCTGGGTTGAGAGAATGATGAGGGCGCTCCGGAACGTTGGCGCATGAGTGAGAGCGGGTCTCCAAGGGCGGGAGTGCTCTCCGGGGAGGCGAGGCGGCCCCGATGATCGCCTTCGAGGACGTCCGGAAGCGCTACGGGGTGCCCTTCGGTCGGAGCGCGCTGGCGCTCGATGGGATGAGCTTCCGCGTGGGGCGCGGAGAGTGTTTCGCCATCGTGGGACCGAACGGCGCGGGGAAGTCGACCATTCTGGGCCTCATCCTCGGTTACCTGAGGCCGACCGGCGGCACCGTCAGGGTGGCGGACGAAGAGCCTCGCCTCTATGCCCGCGCGACCGGGATCGGCTACCTGCCGGAGATGGTGGAGCTTCCGGGGCACCAGCGGGTTCCCGAAGCACTCCGGCGCCTCGGCATTCTCGACGGGCTCCGCGGCGCGGAGCTGGACCGGCGGGTCCGCCTGGCCATCGCCCGCGTAGGGCTCGGCGAGCATGCCGCCAAACGCATCAAGTCCCTCTCCAAAGGGAATCGCCAGCGGGTAGGGATCGCTCAGCTCCTCCTCCGGCCGCGCGAGCTCCTCCTGCTGGATGAGCCCTCCGTGGGGCTCGACCCGCTGTGGCGCGTTCGCTTCCGGGATCTCCTCCGGGAGCTACGGACGGAAAACCCCCGCCGGACGATCCTCATCGCATCGCACGACCTGCACGAAATCGAGCGCGTGGCGGACCGAGTGGCGCTCATCGACCGCGGACGCCTTCGGGAGCTCATCGACCTCCGGCGCCCGGCTGTCAGCGAGGTCTTCGTCCGCACCTCCGGGCCCGTGCCGCTGGACCGCTTCCTTCCCGCGGCGGTGCGGGTGGAGGATGGCTACCGCGTTTCCTCGGTCGCGCCGGCCGACCTGAGCCGCGCCCTGGCGGTCTTCCTGGCCGCCGGCGGGGTGCTCGAGGCGCTGATACCGCAGTTGCCCTCCTTGGAGCGGACGGTGCGGAAGGCGTTCGAGCGAGTCGGCGGGGAGCGGCCGTGACCCTACTACGATACTTTCCGCTCCTCGTTCGTGACCGGGTCGGGCGGCTCGGCCTCCTTCTGGGGGGGGCGATGCTCCTCGCGGGACCGCACCTGGTCGGGCTGCGCGCCGCGGCGCGAACCCCTGCGGTGAGCGGCCTCCGCGATGGCCTGAGTGTGACGGCAGACGCCCACCCGCTGTCGGGGCCGATCGGACTGATGCTCGGCGCGGGTGCCCTGCTACTCTGGGAGGGGATCGTGGCGCGCGGTCGTCGGGAGGGGACGTTCCGCACCATCCTGGCGCGACCGATCTCCCGACCTGGTTACTTCCTGGCCTGCTACCTGGCCAGCCTCGTCTGCCTCGCTGTCGCCGGACTCGCTCTCGGGGCAGCGAGCACGTGGGCCGCGTCGGGGCTCGGCCGTCCGCTCAGCTTGTCGGGAGCGGTCCTCGTGGCAGGCGGGTACGCGCTGGCGATCGGCTCGCCCATCTTCCTCGCGTCGACCTGGCTCGATAGGGGGGACGCCCTGCTCGTCGTCCCGCTCGCGCTGGCGCCCTCGACCCTGGCGCGCCTAGCCGAGGGACACTGGGCCGGTGGAGCGGAGCGCGCCATCCCGGTCCTGCGGCTACTCCTGCCACCGATAGAGGCCCTCGATGCGATGAAGGGGGCCCTGTTCGCCGGGCACGTTCCCCCGGCCGGCTCCGTGCTCCTCGTGGTCGGGTACGGGCTCGCTTTGCTGGCCGCGGCCGTGCTGGTCATCCGGTACGGAGAGTTCCGGTCTCGCTGATCCACGGCCGCGGCATCGGCCGCGCGAGGTCAGCCGCCCCCCGCCAGGAGCCTCTCCCGGGACCAAACGAGCGCCTCGCGGTACCGGTCGGAGAGGCCCTCTTGCCCGATCCCCAGCGGGGTCGCCGCATTGGTCACTCGAGCCCAGTCGGCCCCCTCGTACGCCTCGACGAGGTCCAGCATCTCGCCGAGCCGTCCGGCTCGCGCTCCCAGCGCCTCCCGCACCTCCTCGGGTAGGTCGATGAGGGAAAGCACGTCGCTCATCGGCATGCCGAGAAGGGCGTCGAGCCCGGAGACCAGGCCGGTGAGGTAGAAGGAACCTGCCGATGCACCGTCTTCGCCGGCCAGGAGCTCCAGGAATCTGGCGCGAAACAGGGCCTCGGCGGCCAGCTGCTCTCCCACTCCTCCGGTTCCGGCAGCCGATGAGACGAGAAGGATCGAGAGCCACCGACGAAGCAGATCGCGCCCCACGAGCCGGAGCGCCCCTTCGATCGACCCGATGCTCGTGCCGCCCGGCCATGAGGTGCTCGCCATGCGGAGCAGCCGGTACGCCAGCCCGGGAGCCGAGCGGAGTACCCGCACGAGATCCTCCTCCTCCGTTTCGTCGAGAAGCAGGTTGTGCAGGCGAACGACCTCGGCGAGCTCCACCGACATTCTCCGCGCGACCAGGAGATCGGGCGACCTGAAGAAGTTGCCCTGGAAGAGGTCGAATCCGACCTCGAGGCTCCTCCTCCGCAACTCGCGACTCTGCACCCGGACGGCGACCGCCCGAGCGGCTGAGGGAGAGAGGACCTCGATCGTCCGGGCCAGCTCGCCGGGATCGCGTCCCAGCACGTCGATCTTGGTCAGCTCGCAGAGCTCGAGAAGGGAGCCGACTCGTGCGCTCTCCGTGAAGCCGTCGAGGACAAGGCGGTACCCCCCCTCCGCCAGCTCCCGGCAGGCCACCGCGATTTCCGGGTCATGGGCCAACCGGGCCGGGATCTCGAAGCCGATAGAATCTGCGGGTAGCAGGGAGAGATGGCCGTCGAGGAGCATCTGCCGGGTCACGTTGATGAAGGCCGGCCTGCCGTGCGCCACGCGGTCGATCCCTAGCTCCAGAAAGGCGTTGGCGATCACCTCGCACGTCATCTGGTGCGGGGGGGCACCACCTGCAACCGAGGCCTCTCGGCTGCCGCGATACAACAGCTCGTACCCGAAGAGCCGGTCCTGCCGATCGAAGATCGGCTGCCGCGCTACGAAGAGCTCCACATCCGTTCGCTCCGTCCTGACGTGAAACGCGTTCAACGGGAATCGCTTCCCCGGGCACCGGCCGGATGGATGGGTGCGGGCGATTGGGAAAACAGACGGCCGCAGGCTCGGGGAGAGCGCTGCGGCCGCGGGGTACTCTTCGGCCCAACTCGACGCGGCGCCTCTCACGGCTCCGCCGGCCAGGCACGCGCCGTGCCTCGGCGAGAGGCCGGCGCGGGAAGAACACCTCCCCTAGCGAATCACTCCAAGGCGACCGCTTGCCCGTGTCGAGTCAGACTCGAATCTACTCCCTTCGGACACTGGATCACCTCCTTTGCTGAGTGAACGGATCGGGCCGAGCACCGGCGCCGCGGCAGGGACATCCACCCTCCCTGTGCCCCGGCGTACCAGAAAGCTAGACGGAGCTCCGGGGGTCGGCAAGCGCCACGCACCGCACTCGACCGGCTTCCTTGTCGTGCTCTCGCTCCACGTCTAGTGTTGGGCTGCCCGCCGTCTCGCCGCCCGATCCGGCCTGCCTCATCGGAGCCGGGCCGTTGCGGGCCGTCGAGCGCGGCGCCCCGCCACGCGTCCAACACCAGCGGAGGAGCTAGGGTCTCTGGGCTTGCTACCCGTCCTTGCCGGACTCGCCGCCGGGATGATTCACGTGCTCGCCGGGCCGGACCATCTGGCCGCGGTGGCCCCTCTGGCGGCGGAGGCCGGCCCCCGCGCGTGGCGCACCGGCCTGCGGTGGGGTCTCGGCCACGCGTTGGGTGCGCTCGCCGTCGGCGCGCTCGTCCTCCTGTTTCGCCGGGTCATCCCGTTGGAGCTGGTCGCCGGGCACGGCGAGCGACTGGTGGGGCTCGCCCTCGTAGGGATCGGCCTGTGGGCCCTCCGGCGTGCGCTATCCGGTCGCCTGCACGCCCACGAGCACGAGCACGATGGTCACCGACACACGCACCTCCACATCCATCTGCGCGGCGGCGCCGGTTCGCACTCACATCCGGCGGCCCACGCGCATGAGCACGCCGCCCTGGTCATCGGTGTTCTTCACGGGGTGGCGGGGAGCTCGCACCTGGTGGGGGTGCTTCCGGCGCTGGCCCTGCCGTCCCTCGCCGCTTCCGTCGTCTACCTCTCCGGCTTCGCGATGGGCACCGTGGCCGGCATGCTCACGTTTGCCGCGCTGGCCGGGCTGATTGCGGAGCGACTGGTAGCGGCCGCCGGCGACCGGGCGTACGGGATCCTGCTTGGCGGGCTCGCGGCGGTGGCCGGCGGTGTGGGCGCCTTCTGGCTGCTGGGGTGAGCGCGGAGGAGCGCGGCGGGCACAGGCCCGCCCTGCGTCGCTGGTCTCATGTCGGGCGTGGCCATCGGCACGATCCTATATTTGGAGGGGAGAGATGGCTGTGAGTGAGTGGCTCGCCCGCTTGATCGATTCCCGCCGAGAGGCTGAGGGCGTCGCATGAACGACGGCGATCTGCCGCAGGAGGTCCCCTCCCCGCAGGCCCGCGAGGAGACGGTGCAGGCCCTGTGCACCCACTTCGCGCAAGACCGCCTGAGCGTCGAGGAGTTCGAGGCCCGCCTCGACCGCTCCTACCGGGCGATGACGGTGACCGCGCTGAAGGCCGTTCTCGCCGACCTGCCGGTACTCCGCGAGGAGACACTTCCAGCCTCCGCCCCGGTCTCGGCCGCGCCGCCCGCTTCGGTCTCCGAGCGCGGGCTGATCGTGGCGGTCCTGGGTGGGCACGAGAGGAGTGGAGCGTGGACACCCCCCCGGCACCTGTACGTCGTGGCGGTGTGCGGGGGCGCCGAGCTCGACTTTCGGGAGGCGAGGCTGCCCCCGGGCGTCACCGAGGTGACCATCCTGGCGCTCATGGGAGGCACGGGCGTGATCGTGCCGCCGGGTCTGGAAGTCCACACGAACGGCGTCGCCATCATGGGTGGGTTCGAGCAGCTCGATCAGGTGGCCGGCGACCCGGGTCCGCAGGCTCCCGTGCTCAAGATCAACGGCTTCGCCATGATGGGTGGGGTCGAGGTGCGGACGCGCTATCCGGGCGAGTCGAGCCGGGAAGCGAAGCGCCGCATCCGGGCCGAGCGGCGGGCTCGCCGAATCGAGCGTCGGCGGGGGTAGTCGGTTCGACGGGATGCCCGGGCTGCGCGGTGCACGCCCGGTGAGAGCGGTTCGCTAGAACTCCTCCACGGTCACGGCCGCCTCGACCTCGGAGGGTCGCTTCAGCACGGCGACCGGCTGTCCGTTCCTCTCCACCACGATCGTCGGATACTTCCTCAGCACGCGGTCGTAGATCGCCGTGAAGTTGGTGCGAATATCCGTGGTGCTCACGAATGCCGTGTCGCCGCTGACCCTCACCTTCAGCCCGACCTTCTTCCTACGCCCCATACTCGTCTCCTCTTGCATCAGGTCTCATCTGCGAAGTGCGACGCCGACCGATCGACTTGGATTGATCGATTTCTCATCACCTATGTATACGAGAGAATCCTATCGTTCGTGCAAAAAAGTTTCAACACCTATCGCAAGCGGCGGCGGAGAGGAAGCTAGGCGCCCGCGGGGCGAAAACCTCCTTGACGCCCCGAACCGGCGCTGGGTATAGTCCCGGGCACTGCGGACCTCGAGGTGCCGGAATTCGGATCCACGGTCGGAGGAATCTTATGTCAGAGATCCCGAAGGGGCTTCGGTACAGCGAACAGCACGAGTACGTTCGCGAGACCGACTCGGAATCGGAAGTCATCATCGGGATCACGGACTATGCCCAGAGTGAGCTCGGCGATGTGGTCTTCGTCGAGCTGCCAGGCCCCGGCGACACGTTCGAGCGTATGGACGTGTTCGGGACGATCGAGGCGGTGAAGGCGGTATCCGAGCTGTATTGCCCCGTGGCGGGCGAGGTGCTGGCGGTCAACGAGGCCCTCGATGAGGATCCGGCCCTGGTGAACTCGGACCCTTACAACGAAGGGTGGATGATCCGCCTCAGACTCAGGGATTCCTCCGAGCTCGATTCGCTGCTGTCCGACGAGGAGTACCGCAGTCACATCGAGGCCTGAGGCCGCATGTCCTTCGTTCCGCACGGCCCCTCGGACCGCGTAGCGATGCTACAGGCGGTCGGGATTGGCAGCGTCCGGGAGCTGTACCAGGATGTTCCCTCCGACCTGGTGCTGGAGCGGCCTCTGGACGTTCCCGAAGGCCTCTCCGAGTGGGAGGCCGTGCGGCTCCTGGGGGAGCTCGCGAACGGCAACGCTCCGCTGGTCAGCTTCGCCGGAGCGGGGCTGTACGACCACTACGTGCCGGCGGCGGTCGATCACCTGGTCCGACGGAGCGAGTTCTACACGGCCTACACCCCCTACCAGCCGGAGGTCGCACAGGGCACGCTCCAGGCCATCTACGAGTTCCAGACGATGATCTGCGAGCTCACCGGCATGGAGGTGGCGAACGCCTCGTTATACGACGGTGCGTCCGCGGCAGGAGAGGCCGCTCTGATGGCCACGGCCGTGACCCGGCGGAGACGGGTCATCGCGGCAGGATCGCTCCACCCTCACTACCGCAAGGTCGTGAAGACGTATGTCAGCGGCCAGGCGATCGAGCTGGAGCAGGTCAAGCCGGGAGACGACGGCCTCCTCGATCCGGAGGGGGTCGGGGAACGGCTGGATGAGGAGTCCGCCTGTCTGATCGTCCAATACCCGAACTTCTTCGGTCTCATCGAAGACCTGGAGCCGCTCGCGGAGCGAGCGCACGGCGTCGGCGCGCTGTTCGTCGTCGCGGCCGACCCTGTCTCCCTCGCCCTGCTGAGGTCGCCCGGCGAGTGTGGCGCGGACATCGTCGTGGCCGAGGGGCAGCCCTTCGGCAACTCGCTCAGCTTCGGAGGACCGGGGGTCGGCCTGTTCGCCGCGAAGTCCAAGTACATCCGGCAGATGCCCGGTCGCATAGTCGGCGCCACCGTCGATGTGGAGGGTCGGCGCGGCTACGTCCTCACCCTCCAGGCGCGGGAGCAGCAGATCCGTCGGGAGAAGGCCACCAGCAACATCTGTACGAATCAAGGTTTGAACGCGCTGGCAGCCACCATCCACCTCGCGCTGATCGGGAGAGAGGGCCTTCGCCAGGTGGCCGAGACGTCCGCCCAGAACGCTCACTATGCGCGTCGCCGACTCGAGGAGGTAGAGGGGGTGCGTCCGCTCCACCCCCACACGCCGTTCGTTCGGGAATTCGCCGTGGCGACGGAGGAGGACTCACACGCGATCCTCGATCGCGGGATCGAGCGGGGCGTGCTCGCCGGGGTGAGCCTGTCGCGCTTCCCCGAGCTGGGGGCCCCGGACGGCCTGCTGCTCGCCTTCACGGAGAAGCGGAACCGGGCCGAGATCGACAGCTTGGTCGAGACTCTCGGCGGCTGATGCGCGAACGCCACCCCGACCGCGCCGGCGCCGCGCCTCACGTCCTGTACCGCGGAGATCGCGCCGGGCCGCCATCCGGGCACGGGTCGGGGGTCCTCGTCTCGTGCGGAAGGAGGTATGAATGGGCCAGCTGATCTTCCACGGCCACGCCTGCACCGAGATCGTGGCTGGCGACGGCACGCGGCTGCTCATAGACCCGTTCCTCACCGAGAACCCGAAGGCCGACGTCGGACCGGAACATTTCCAGGACCGCCTGGACTACGTCCTGTTCACGCACGGGCACTTCGATCATACGGGAGACGGCTACGAGCTGCTGCGGAAGACCGGAGCGACGTTGATCGCCACCTTCGAGATCGTGAGCTACGCACAGGCGCACCAGGGAGTGGAGAACGCCCATCCGATGCACATCGGCGGCGGTCACGACTTCCCGTTCGGCCGGGTGAAGCTCACTCCCGCCCTGCACGGCGGACAGGTGGCGGGGGAAGGGGCGGAGGGATACACGACGGTCCCCGCCGGCCTCCTCGTCACGGTGGACGGCAGCCGGATATACCACGCGGGCGACACGGCCCTTCTCATGGAGATGCAGCTCCTTCAGGGTCAGGTGGACGTCGCGCTCCTCCCGATCGGCGACAACTTCACCATGGGTCCGGAGGACGCCGCGCGCGCCGTGGAGATGATTCGGCCTCGCGCGGTGATCCCGATCCATTACGATACGTGGGAGCTGATTCGTCAGGATCCGCATGCCTTCGCGAGGCGCGTGGGGGCCACCGCGGAGGTGATCGTTCTGGCAGCGGGGGGGACATACGGGTTCTGAGGGGAGAGGGGGCGGGCGGGTGGTCGCATTTCCGTTTCAGGGTGACGTCACGCCGACGATCTTCGAGAAGTCGCGGCGCGGAAGGCGCGGGGTTCGCGTGCCCCGGCCGGATGTCCCGATCCGTCCCCTGCAGGAGCTGATGCCGGCGCGGCATCTGCGCACCCGTCCTCCCCGCTTGCCGGAGGCGCCGGAGCACGAGGTGGTTCGTCACTACACGGAGATCTCGCTCAAGAACCACCACGTGGACCGCGCCCTGTATCCTCTCGGGTCGTGTACCATGAAGTACAACCCGAAGGTGAACGAGGCGATGGCACGGCTTGCGGGCTTCGCCGACCTTCACCCGTTCACCCCGCACATGGCGGTGCAGGGCGCGCTCCGGCTCATGCACGAGCTGGCGGAGATCCTGCGCGAGGTAGCCGGGATGGACGCCGTCACGCTGCAGCCGGCCGCCGGGGCGCAGGGGGAGTTGACCGGCGTCCTCCTCATGCGCGCCTACCACCGGGCGAACGGCGAACCGAACCGTCGGCGGATCCTCATCCCGGACTCCGCTCACGGCACCAACCCGGCCACCGTCGCACTGGCTGGCTTCGAAGCCGTCACCCTGAAATCGAACCCCGACGGGAGGACGGACCTCGACGCCTTGCGCACGGCGCTCGATGACACCGTGGCGGGGATGATGCTCACAAACCCGAACACGCTGGGTGTCTTCGAGAGGGAGATCCGCGACATCTGCCGTCTGGTGCACCGGGCGGGCGGCCTGATGTACATGGATGGGGCGAACCTCAACGCGCTGATGGGCGTCGCCCGGCCGGGCGACATGGGGTACGACATCGTGCACTTCAACCTGCACAAGACGTTCAGCACTCCGCACGGTGGGGGTGGGCCGGGCGCCGGCCCGGTGGCGGTGAAGGCACGGCTGGAGCGCTTCCTCCCCGCGCCGCGAGTCATGCGCCGCCCCGACGGCGAGTACGTCCTCGAGTGGAACATTCCGGACTCGATCGGCAAGCTACATGGCTTCTACGGGAACTTCGGAGTTCTCGTGCGGGCCTACACCTACATCCGCATGCTGGGGCGCGAGGGGCTCCGCGAGACGGCCGAGGCGGCCGTCCTGAACAACGCGTACCTGAGCACCCGCCTCGAGGGGAGCTATCCTCTCCCCTTCGGCCGAGGGATGCACGAATCGGTGTTCACGGCCGCCGAGCTGAAGAGGAGGACGGGGATCAGGACGCTCGACGTCGCCAAGCGTCTCCTCGACTACGGCTTCCATGCGCCGACGATCTACTTCCCGCTCATCGTCTCGGAGGCTCTGATGACGGAGCCCACCGAGACGGAGACGAAGGAGGAGCTGGACCGCTATGCCGACGCGCTCCTGGAGATCGCGGGCGAGTCGGAGCGCGATCCGGATTTCGTCCGGGCCGCCCCGCACACGACTCCGGTGCGGCGGCTCGATGAGGGGCGTGCGGGCCGGCGGCTCGATGTCAGGTGGGAGTTCTCTAACGCCGAGGAATGAGCCGCCCATGACCCCCCCGGGCCCGGCGGCGTCCGGCGGGCTGCATCGGACGGCCCACACCTTCGTCGTCTCCAAGACCTTCCGGTTGATCCTCGATGGACCAGCCCCCGGGGCGTGGAACATGGCGATCGACGAAGCGCTCCTCGCATCGGGGCGCCGCGGGCGGTTCACGGTTCGCTTCTACGGCTGGGCTCCCGGCTGTCTCTCCCTCGGTCGGAACGAACCGGCCCGCGGGCGTTACGACGTCGGGCGTGCCGAACGGCTGGGAATCGACATCGTCCGCCGCCCGACGGGAGGGCGCGCCGTCTATCACGACCGCGAACTCACCTACAGCGTCACGGCGCCCTCGGACGCGTGGGGGGGACTGCGTGAGAGCTACCGCCGGATCAACCGGGCGCTGGCGGCCGGCCTTCGCGAGCTGGGGGTTCCCGCGGCGGTCGCGCCGGGTCGGGCCAGCAGTGGTCTCCGACAACCATCGCCGCGCGCCTGCTTCCGCCACCCGATGCCCGGCGAGGTGGTGGCCGGAGGGCGGAAGCTGGTGGGAAGCGCCCAGTGGCGGGAGGGTGGAGCCCTTCTCCAGCACGGCTCGATCCTCCTTCACGACGACCAGCAGCTCGCCGAGCGCCTCCGGCTGAACGGGAAGGGAAGGGAGGGCGCGGTGGCGGCGGCGAGCCTGGCCGACGTCCTCGGAGTGCTGCCGCCGCTCGCGGCACTGTGCGGAGCGCTGGCCCGGGGCTTCGCTTCGGAGTTCGGGGTCGAGGTGGAGCCCGGTGAGGCAACCGCAGCGGAGAGGGAGAGGGCCAGGCGGCTCGAGGCCCGATATCGCTCGGGAGCCTGGACATGGCGGCGGTAATCGGGCCGGCCTGGAGGCTCGGGTACCTCGGCCTCTCCGCCGCGCTCGCCGTACTGTCGTGCGGAGGCGGAGGGAGCGGTGCGCGGCCCGAGCGTGCCCTGGTCCTCGGGTATTCCTCGGAGCTGCAAACGCTCAACCCCCTGACCAGCACGGACACGAACGCGAACGAGCTCATCTACTATCTCCTCTTCACGCCGCTCGTCGAGTACGATTCCGCCTCCAACATCGCGCCCGGCCTGGCGGAGTCCTGGGAGATCGCCGAGGACGAGGTGGTCTTCCGACTCCGGTCCGATGTCAGGTGGCATGACGGCGAGCCGGTCACCGCCGCCGACGTCCTCTTCACCTTCGAGCGGGCGAAGGATCCAAGGACGGCTTCTCCCCTCGCTGCCGCGTATCTGGCCAACGTCGCAGGGGCGGAGATCCTGGGCGAGCGCGAGATCCGCTTCACGTTCGCCTCCCCGCACGCCGAGCCGCTGGAGGACTTCTTCTGGCCCCCGGTGCCGCGGCACCTCCTGGAGGATGTTCCCCCGGAGGAGCTCGCCCGTCATCCGTTCGGCCGCTCACCCGTCGGCAGCGGCCCATACCGGTTTGTGAGCTGGGAGGTGAACCAGCGGCTCGTCTTCGAAGGCAACCCCGAGTTCGCGCCGTCCCTGGGTGGCCCGCCTCCGATCGGTCGC
This sequence comes from Gemmatimonadota bacterium, assembly GCA_046758745.1. Classification (GTDB taxonomy): domain Bacteria; phylum Gemmatimonadota; class Gemmatimonadetes; order Palauibacterales; family Palauibacteraceae; genus JBHIAV01. Next base: position 70,855 of record JBHIAV010000006.1, on the reverse strand, counting down.
ATCATCTATCGCATCGTGCCGGAGGCCACCACGCTGCTGGCCGAGCTCCTCGGCGGGAGCGTGCATGTGTACGGGACGCTCGGTCCCGCGGAGGTTCCGCGGGTGCGGGACGCGGATGGGGTGCGCCTCGTCGCCTTCCCGTGGCGCCAGTTCAGCTACATCGGGTGGAACACGCGGCGGGAGCCCTTCACCACGGTGGAGATCCGTCGCGCGCTCGCCATGGCGATCGACCGCCAGGCGCTCGTCGACGCCGTCCTCCTCGGGTACGGCCACGTCGCCTCGGGCGTGGTGCCCCCGTGGCATCGCTACGCTCCCGAAATCGAGCCGCTGCCGTACGATCCGGATTCGGCGGCCATTCTCCTGGAACGGGCTGGCTGGCGGGACAGCGACGGGGACGGCGTGCGGGACCGGGACGGGCGTCCCTTCCGCTTCGAGCTGCTCACCAACCAGCGTAACCCCATCTACGGCGACATGGCGCAGATCATCCAGGCGCAGCTTCGCCGCATCGGGGTGGAGCTCGAGCCGAGGCTCCTGGAGTGGCAGACGGTGCTCGGCCGCCACCGCGCACGCGACTTCGACGCCGTCCTGACGAACTGGGTGCTCGACAACTTCCGCGTCGATCCGCGTCCGCTCTTCCACAGCAGCCAGCTTCAGATCGAGAACAGCGCGAACCGGAGCTCCTACGCGAACCCGGTGGCGGACAGCCTGATGGATCTGGGAGCCGTCACCCTGGACACCACGAAGGCGGCGGAGATCTGGACGGAATTCACCCGCGTCCTGCAGCGTGACCAACCGCTCACCCTCCTCTTCTGGCAGGACGAGCTGGCTGCGGTGAGCCGTCGACTCGAGGGAGTGCGCATGGACGCGCGCGGCGAGCTGGTAACCCTCCGGCGGTGGAGGTGGCGGCGGGAGGGCACGGTGGATGACGCAGGCTCCGGTCGAGGCGGCGGCGGGTGAGAGGACTCACCGCCTGCCTGCCGACCTGCGGGCTCGCCGGGCGGGGCGCGGGGCGCCGGTGACGCACGCCGTTAGCCGGTGGATCCGCGGCGCGCTGTTTGGCGCGGTGGTCGCGGGCCTCGCGGCGGCCGGTTGCGGCGATCGCCAAGGCAAGGACATTCCGCGGGTTGACGCCGACACCGTTCCGGAAGAGGCGCGCTACGGCGGCACGGTGGTGGTGGCGGGGATGAGCGACCTCCACTCGATGAACTCGCTCACCTCCTCCGACTACTACACGCTGCAGCATCAGGTCTACGTCCTCTTCACCACGCTGGTGCGGCACGGCCCCGGGTTCGTCGAGGAGCCGTTCCTCGCCCGCTCGTGGGAGGTGAACGCCGATACGACGGAAGTACTCTTCCACCTGCGCGACGACGTGCGGTGGCATGATGGAACCCCCGTGACGGCGGCCGACGTCGCCTTCACCTTCGACCGGGCCAAGGATCCCGAGGTCCCGTTCGCCAACCGCAGCTACTTCGACCGCTGGGAGGTCGCCGAGGTGGTGGATGAGCACAGGATCCGTTTCCTCATCCGGCCGCATGGCGACTTCCTTTACGGCTGGGCGGTGACGGCGATCATGCCGCGGCATATCCTCGGCGGTGTGCCGCCGGGCCGGCTGCAGGGCCATCCCTTCGGCACGTCGAGCCCGGTGGGGAGCGGCCCGTTCCGGTTCGTCGAGCGCGTGCCCGGCGAGCGCTGGGTATTCGAGGCCAACCCGGATTTCCCGGCCGGGCTGGGTGGCCGACCGTACCTCGATCGGCTCGTCTACCGGGTGATTCCGGAAGAGACGGCCGCGCTCGCCGAGCTCTCGTCGGGCCGGGTCGACCTGTACGTGGACGTCGCGCCCGACCGCCTGCCGCGCCTGGCCGCGCATCCTTCCCTGGCCACGGTCGATTTCCCCTCGCCGACGTACAGCTTCATCGCGTGGAACTCGCTTCGGCCGTACTTCGCCTCGCCGGAGCTGCGCCGTGCTCTCACCATGGCCATCGACCGGGAGGAGCTGCTGCGGGCCGTGCGCGGCGGGCTCGGCACCCCGGCCGCGGGTCCGGTCGGTCCCTGGCACCCGGCGTTCGATCCGACGTGGCGGCCTCTTCCATACGCGCCCGACTCGGCGGCGGCGATCCTCGATCGAGCCGGCTGGCGCGACAGGGACGGCGACGGCGTACGCGAGAGGGAGGGTATACGGTTCAGCTTCGAGCTGATGACGAACGAGATGAAGGAGCGCCGGGACATCGCGGTGGTGGTGCAGGCGGCGCTGGCCCGCGTGGGGGTCGAGGCGATACCCCGCGTCCGGGAGTCCGCGGCCCTCCGGGATGCCGTGACGAGCCCCGACCGTCGCTACGACGCGGCGGTGCTGGCCTGGGTGCGGGACGTCTTCCTCAACGACCGCGACCTGTGGGCGTGCGACCAGCTGGGTCAACCTCTCCAGTTCACCAGCTACTGCAATCCGGAGCTCGACCCCGTGCTCGACTCGATCCCCCTGACGGTGGATCGGGAGCGTCGGAAGGATCTCATCCGGCACTACCACGAGATCATCGCGACCGACCAGCCCTACACATTCCTCTACTTCGAGAAGCGGGCCGACGCGTTGCGCCGCGTGCTTCGGGGATTCGAGCCCGACGCCCGCGGCGACTGGGCCTCGGTGAGCCGCTGGTGGCTGATGCCGGACGAGCGGCGAGGCGCCGCGAGGTGAGCACGCCGGCGAGGGTCGGCGAGGGCGCCGCCGGGCCGCGGTCCGGCGGTCGCGCCGCCGGGAGGGACGGCTGATCCGCTATGCAGCCACCCGGACGCTGGGTGCGGTCCCGCTCCTCCTCGGGATCCTGACCCTCGTCTTCTTCATCCTCCACCTGGCCCCCGGCGATGCGACCGCCGCGTACTTCAACCCGAACATCCCCCCCGAAGTCATCGAGCAGATGCGACGGAACATGGGGCTGGATCGACCGGTCCACGTCCAGTACGTGCGCTGGCTCGGCTCCTTCCTCAGGGGGGACTTCGGCTACAGCTTCAGCCAGTTCCGTCCCGTGCGCGATGTGGTCCGGGACGCCCTCCCGAACACCCTGCTGCTGAGCGCCGTCTCCCTCGGCCTCATCTTCCTGATCGGGTGCACCGTGGGGACGGTGCAAGCGGTCCGCAAGTACTCACGGCTGGACGGAGTCCTCACCTTTCTCACGCTCTTCATCTACTCGATACCCGGCTTCTGGCTCGGGCTCATGCTGGTGATCCTCTTCTCATCCTCGGCGGTCCCCGACGGCCTCCGTCTCCCGATCTCCGGCATCACGGACATCGACTACGCTTTCCTGACCCCATGGCAGAAGGCGCTCGACCGCCTGCAACATCTGGTGCTCCCATCGGTCGCGCTGGGGATCGCGTCCGCCGCCGGTGTGGCTCGCTACATGCGGGGCTCCCTTCTCGAGGTGATCGGTCAGGACTACATCCGAACCGCGCGTGCGAAGGGCCTGTCGGAGGCGCGCGTCATCCTCAAGCACGCGCTGCGCAACGGCCTCATTCCGATCGTAAGCCTGTTCGGGCTGTACCTCCCGCTTCTCTTCGGAGGCGCCGTCGTCATCGAGGTGGTCTTCTCGTGGCCCGGCATGGGCCGACTGCTGTACGATGCGGTGATCGCCCGCGACACGCCGGTCGTGCTCGCCGCGAGCTTCCTGTTCGCTGCACTCGTGCTGATCGGCAACCTCCTGGCGGACCTGCTGTACGCCGTCGTCGACCCGAGGATCAGGTATGGATAGCGAGCCCGCACCGCGGTGGGCGCGCACCCTGGACCGGGCCCTGCCGGGTGTTTCTCTCATCGTCCGTCGCCGTCCACTGGGCACGGTCCTCGCCGGGGGGTGGGTGCTCCTGCTCGCCCTCCTCGTTTGGAGGTGGCCGCGCATGGTCGTCACGCTGGGAGGCGGCGCCGTCGACGAGTGGGTGGCGCTCATCACCCTAATGGGCGTCCTGGCCGCTTGCTGGCTGGCGGCGAACCGCTCCGGGGGGAGGATTGCGCGGCCGACGCAGGCGCCCGCTGGCCGCTCGCAGTGGGTGGTGGCTTGGCGTCGCTTCCGGCGGCATCGGCAGGCGCTCGGCGGGCTCGTTCTCATGCTGGCGCTGGCGCTGGCGGCGCTGCTGACGCCCTACCTGGCTCCCTTCGACCCGGACGCGATCGGGGACATCGTCGCCACGCGCTACCTTCCTCCCTCCCTCACCCATCCGATGGGGACCGATGAGTTCGGCCGCGACGTGTTCAGCCGGGTCCTGTACGGGGCCCGCATCAGTCTGTCCATCGGCTTCCTGGCGGTGGCGATCGCCATCACCCTTGGGACGCTGCTCGGGGCGATGGCCGGCTACGCCGGGGGGTGGGCCGACGCGCTCACCATGCGCTTCGTCGACCTTCTCCTCAGCTTTCCCCGGCTCGTGCTCCTCATCGCGGTGGTGGCGATCTTCAACCCCTCCATCGCCCTGGTCACGCTCGTGCTCGGGCTGACCGGATGGATGGGCACGTCCCGCATCGTGCGCGGGCAGGTGCTGGCGGTCCGGGAGCTGGAGTACGTGCAGGCGGCCCGGGCCCTCGGCTATCGCGCCGGCCGCATCATCGGCCGGCACATCCTTCCGAATGTGCTCACGCCGGTCATCGTGGCCGCGACGCTCGGAATCGGTAACACGATTCTCGCCGAAGCCGCGCTGAGCTTCCTCGGCCTCGGCGTGCCGCCGCCGACGGCGAGCTGGGGGGGGATGGTCTCGGAGGGGCGGGACGCGATTCTGGACGCGTGGTGGATCACGGCCTTCCCCGGCCTGGCGATCGTTTTCACCGTGATGGCCTTCAACCTGGTGGGCGATGGGCTGAGGGACGCGCTGGATCCGAGGCTGAGCGAATGAGCCACGGTCCGTGCTCGGACTTCTGGATGAGCCGACGTCGCCCTGGGCCGGGCGGGCGGGCCGGCCCGCCATGGAGCGAATGAGCGTGCCCGTCCTCGCCGTCGAGAACCTGCGGACCTGGTTCCGGACGGAGGACGGTGTCGCGCGGGCCGTGGACGGTGTGTCGCTTCAGCTCGAGGCGGGCGCCACCCTGGGTCTGGTGGGAGAGTCGGGATGCGGCAAGTCGATGACCGCGCTCTCGGTCCTCCGCCTCGTGCCACACCCGCCCGGGGAAATCCTCGCCGGCTCGAGTATTCGGCTGCAGGGTCGCGAGCTCCTGAGCCTCGCCGAGGCGGAGATGCGGGAGGTGCGGGGGGGCGAGATCGCCATGATCTTCCAGGAGCCGATGACGAGCCTCAACCCGGTGTTCACGATCGGGGATCAGATCGGGGAAGCGATCCGGGAGCACCGGGGGCTGCGCGGCGCCGCTCTACGAGATGAGGTCATACGGCTGCTGGATCGGGTGGGGATCCCGGAGTCCGAGAGTCGAGTGCGCGCCTTCCCGCACCAGCTCTCCGGGGGGATGCGCCAGCGGGTCATGATCGCCATGGCGCTGTCATGCCGGCCCACCGTCCTCATCGCCGATGAGCCGACCACTGCGCTCGACGTTACGATCCAGGCCCAGATCCTGGATCTGCTCCGATCGCTGCAGGCGGAGTTCGGGATGGCGATCCTCCTCATCACGCACGACCTCGGCGTGGTGGCCGAGATGGCGGACCGGGTGGCGGTGATGTACGCCGGGCGTGTGGTCGAGGAGGGTCCCGTGGCGGACTTTCTCGCCGCGCCGCGACACCCCTACTCGGAAGGTCTGCTGCGCTCGGTTCCCGCCCTCGACCGGACCGCCGCGCGCCTCGCCCCCATCCGAGGCTCGGTGCCGCGGCCCGTGGAGTGGCCGGCCGGGTGCCGGTTCCACCCGCGCTGCCGCCACGCGTGGGAACGCTGTCGTGAGTTCGAGCCGCCCATGCTGGATGCAGGCCGAACCCGCGCCCGGTGCTGGCTCGTCGAGGAGCCGGGGCGCCGCGCCACTCGCGGCGCGTCCGGGGACGAATGAGCGATCGGCCGAGCGGCGAGGGGGGCGTCCCGAAGGAGGAGGTGCGATGAACCGGCGCGCGTCGTGGGGCGAAGGGCAGCCATCGGGGGACGGCGAGATGCTCCGTGCGGCGGCTGCCCCTCTCGTCGAGGCACGCGGTCTCGTCAAGCACTACCCGCCCGCCGGCGGTCCACTGGCGCGCGCCCGCCGGCGCCGGGACGGGGTGCGAGCGGTCCAGGATCTCTCGCTCACCGTGAGGGCGGGAGAGACGCTCGGGCTCGTCGGAGAGTCGGGGTGCGGGAAGAGCACGATCGGACGGCTTCTCCTTCGTCTTGAAGAGCCGACGGCGGGGAAGGTTCGATACGCGGGACAGGACATCGCTGAACTCCACGGCGCCGAGCTCCGAGAGTTCCGGCGGCGGGCGCAGATCGTCTTCCAGGACCCGTTCGGCTCCCTGAATCCCCGGCTCACGGTGGCGGCGGCCCTGCGGGAGGCCCTGCGGGTCCACGGGATCGCCCGCGGCGTGGAAGCGGAAGATCGAATCGTCGAGCTTCTGGAGCTCGTCGGACTTCCCGCTCGTGATGCCGACCGGTACCCTCACGAGTTCTCCGGTGGCCAGCGACAGAGGATCGGGATTGCCCGCGCCCTGAGCGTGGAGCCCGAGTTCATCGTGGCCGACGAGCCCGTCTCAGCGCTCGACGTCTCCGTCCAGGCCCAGGTCTTGAACCTCCTCGCCGACCTGAAGGAGCACCTCGGCCTCACCTACCTCTTCATCGCGCACGACCTGGCCGTCGTTCGGCAGGTGAGCGACCGGGTGGCCGTGATGTACCTCGGACGGATCGTGGAGCTGGCGAATGCGGACTCCCTCTTCCGGGAACCGCTGCACCCGTACACGCGAGCCCTCCTCGCCGCCGTGCCGAGGCCACATCCGCCAGCGGGACGAGAGCGAATCGTCCTGGGGGGCGACCCGCTGGCGTGGCCGGAGTCGCGGGCGGGATGCCCCTTCTATCCCCGCTGCCCGCACCCCGCGAAGGGGCCTGAGTGCCTGACCGCCGTGCCATCCCTGGAGGAGAAGAGGCCGGGCCAGCGGGCGCGATGCATCAAGGTCTGAAGGGATCGGGGGGTGTGGGCGGAGCAGGAGGGTTCTCGATCCCCGGAGAGCGCCGCCGGAGGCCTCACTCGACCCGTGGAATCGCTCCGAAGCGGACGTTTGGCGCGACTTGACAGCCAGCGAGGCCGCCAAATAGCTTCGAACCCCTTGTCGCCGGCCGCGGGCGCGAGGATCGATCCTACTCCTGATGTCGGAGGTCACCGTGGGCAGCTTGGCTCAAACGGCGCTGTGGATGCTGCAGGAGAGCCCGGCGCTCGGGCAGGGACAAGGCCTGAATCTCGGCGAGATCTGGGAGTCCGGAGGCTTCATGATGTGGCCTCTCGGGTTCTGCCTGGCCGTCGGGGTCCTCATCATCCTGTGGAAGTTCTTCGACCTTCAGGTGAAGGCCGCCCGCACGCGCAAGCTGCTCGGCGAGGTGGACGGTCTCATAGCCCAGCAGCGCCTCGATCAGGCTCTGGCGCTGTGCGAGGAGTCCAGGTCCCCCGCGGCCGAGATCCTCAAGGCAGGTCTCAAGCGGCATCACGAAGGCACCGAGCGCGTGATGCAGGCGATCGAGAACACGGGCGCCATCCAGGTGGCGAATCTGGAGCGCGGGCTGGTGTGGCTCGCCACCCTCTCCAACGTCGCGCCGCTCCTCGGCTTCCTCGGCACGGTGATCGGGATGATCCAGGCCTTCCAGGCGATCGAGATCGCCGGGGAGGTGGAGGCCACTCTCGTCGCCGGCGGCATCAAGGTCGCCCTCATCACGACCGCCACCGGCCTCACCATCGCGATCCCGATCAACGTGATGCACAACTACTTCGTCACGCGCGTCGACCGCCTCGTCATCGATATGGAAGAGAGCGCTCAGAAGATGATCGACGCGTTGCACAGCATCGAGCGGGGGCAGGCGGCCGCGAGCTGAGCCGCCGTTTCGCGGAATGGACGAAAGCGGGGCCCGGGACCTCCCGGGCCTCTTCGCGTTGTGCGGAGCCGCCGCCCTCTCCGCGGCCGGGCACGCCTCCCCATCTCCGGGCGGGCAGCCTTGCGTTGCATGGTGGAAGTGTTGACCTTGGAAGTCGAAACGGCCCCTCCGGAGCCGGAGCCACTTCCGCCGTATACCCTCAGCTGCGAGGCCGCGTTATGAGAACGTTCCACGTAGCGTTCCGGTGGCACCCTTCCTCCCTCTCGTCGCTCCTCTTCCTGCTCCTGTCCGTGCCCCCGCTGGCGGCCCAGACGGGCGGGATCGCGGGCACGGTGCGGGACGCCACCACGGGCACCGGTCTCTCCGCCGTGCAGGTCGAGGTGCGAGGGCCCGCCGGCGGGACGGTGGCCGGGGCGTTTACCAGCGTCGACGGGGCCTTTCGAATCACCGGGGTGGAGGCCGGCAGCTACACCCTGGTCTTCACGATTCCCGGATGGGAGATGCGCGAGGAGGGGGTGGCGGTGAGCCCCGGACAGACCACCAGTCTCGCCGTGGAGCTCATCGAGCGGAGCTACAACCTGAACCCGATCACCGTCACGACCTCCAAGACGGAGGAGAAGGTGCTGGAAGCCCCGGGGGCGATCGAGGTCGTCAACGCCCGCGACGTGTTCGAGCGTCCGGCCACCACGAGCGCGGACTACGTGAAGGAGAAGGCCGGGGTCGACGTGATCACCACCGGGCTTCAGGGCAACTATTCGGTCGTCCGCGGCTTCAACAACATCTTCTCGGGCGCCACACTTACCCTGACGGACAACCGGATCGCGCGGGTTCCCTCCCTGCGCGCCAACATCTCGCACCTGTCGAACCCGACGACCACCCTCGACATCGACCGGATCGAGGTCGTTCTCGGCCCCGGATCGGCTCTGTACGGTCCCAACGCGGCCAACGGGGTGATCCACACGCTGACAAAGTCTCCGATCGACTATCCGGGCGTGACCATCGCGGTGGGAAACGGGGTGAGGCAGCAGGACTCCGATCAGACGATTGTGGACCTGAACGGGGACGGCGTTCCGGAGACGCCGGTCGATCTGCCTTCTACCGACGAGTACGTAGGGCACTTCGAGGGTCGGATCGCCCTGAAGAGCCGCGACGAGAGGGTCGGCTTCAAGCTGTCGGGGCTGTACTTCAACTCGGAGGACTTCGGCTTCGTCGACGAGGTGGAGGCAGCGGGGCGAGCAGCGGCGGGCGCATGCCTCCAGACGGCCTTCGATCCGCTTAACCCGAACCCCGCCTGCCTCGCCTTCGCCCAGGGGCTCAACGTGAGCGGGCCGGGCGCGAGCCCCGAAGACATCGACCTGCTGCTCACCAGCGTGGGGAACGTGGCGACCGGGCGGGACAACGACCTGGAGCGCTGGACGGTCGATGGCCGGCTCGATGTCAGGCCGTCCCCGGATCTCAACCTGATCCTCTCCGGGGGACGCACGCAGGCGGTCAGCAGCGTGGACCTCACGGGTCTCGGCGCCGGGCAGGTCATCGACTGGGGGTACACGTACGCGCAGGCTCGCGTCCGGTACAAGGACTTCTTCGGGCAGCTCTTCTTTAACAAGAGCGACAACGATGACACCTTCCTCCTGCGCTCGGGGCGTCCTCTGGTGGACAAGTCCGAGCTGTTCGTCGGCCAGCTCCAGTACGCGTCGCGGATCGGGAATCGCGAGAGGCTGATCTACGGCTTCGATCTCCTGCGCACCGTGCCGAAGTCGGCGGGGACGATCAACGGCCGACACGAGGACGACGACGACATCACAGAGGTCGGCGGCTACATCCAGTCGGAGACCACGCTCAGCGACCAGTGGGACCTGGTGCTCGCGGCGCGGCTCGACGACCACAGCCGTCTGGAGGACCTCATCTTCTCGCCCCGGGCGGCGCTCGTTTTCAGACCGACCCAGGAGCACAGCCTGCGGGTCACGTACAACCGCTCGTTCTCCACGCCGACGACCCTCAACCTCTTCCTCGACATCTCGGGCGGCACCGTGCCCCTCGGAGGTCCGTTCCGGTACGACGTCCGCGCGCAGGGGACCACGGAGGACGGCTTCACCTTCAGCGACCGGTTCGGGACGGGAGTTCCGGACCACCAGTCTCCCTTCAACCTCCTGCTCGGCGGGAGCCCGCGGGAGTTCCTCCCCACCACGACCCCGCAGCTGTGGGCGGAGGCGGTGGCCGTGGTGTCCGCCAACGACCCGCAGGCGGGTGGGCTGCTGCAGGCGATCGCGCCCCCGACGGACGCCGATGTGTCGATCCTCGCCCTGACCCTCAACCTCGACAGCCAGCAGTTCGCGCCGACCCCCGGCGGCCTCGCGGGGATCTCCGCCCTCCCGCCCATTCAGGAGTCGACCACCCAGACGCTCGAGCTCGGCTACAAGGGGCTGATCGGGAACCGGGTGCTCCTGGCGGCGAATGCCTACTTTACGAGGATCGAGGACTTCGTCTCGGCGCTTCGCCTCTCAACCCCGAACGTCTTCCTGAACGGCCAGGAGCTCGACGCGTACCTGCAGTCTCAGCTCGTCCCCCTGGTCGGGATCCTCTTCCCGGACGAGCTGACGGCGCGCGCGACCGCGTCCGCGCTGGCCGGCAGCATCTCCCAGATTCCGCTCGGGGTGATCACCCCGACGACGGTGGGAGGCACCACGGACGCGACCCTCATGCTCACCTACCGGAACCTCGGCGATGTAGAGCTGTTCGGCGGAGACCTCTCCGCCGCGGTCCTCCTCACCGACGAGTGGCGGTTCAACGTCTCGGCCTCCTTCGTGGAGGATGATGAGTTCACGGCCGGCGAGGGGACGGACGCCGAGGTGATTCCTCTGAACGCCCCGACGGCCAAGGGTGCGGCCTCGCTCTCCTACCGCAACGACGGGGTCGGCTTCAACGCGGCCGTCCGGGCCCGCTTCGTCAAGGGATTCCCGGTCAACTCCGGGGTCTACATCGGCGAGATCGACAACTATGAGGTGTTCGACCTGAACTTCGGCTACCGGATACCGGGGACGGGCGTGACCGCGCAGGTCGATATCCAGAACCTCTTCGATGAGGAGTACACGACCTTCGTCGGAACGCCGAACCTGGGTCGGTACACCATGTTCCGGCTTCGATACGACTTTCCGTAAGAGAGGACGGCCGCGCACGGTCGGTTTCGAGCGGCGGCTTCCGGTGGATGCCGGGGGCCGCCGCTCTCGTTCGGCGCGGACCGCTCGCGTTCCCGCTCGGGTAGGAGAACCACACGGGGCTCGCTCGAAGAAGGCTGACGACGGATGGGAGAGAGGTGAGGGCAGGAGCGGCGGCGTGGAGCGTACGGGGAACGCTGCTCGTGGGGCTGGCGGGGGTCCTCGTGGGCTGCGCTTCGGGTGTCCCGTCGCCGCCCGATGTCTCGGCCGGCGGCCGTCCGGCGGCGGATCTCCTGGACACGTACCGGGCGCTCGACCTCGTGGTCGGGAACCCCGACCTCCCGGTCGTCGGGCGGTTCGTGATCCTGCGGGGACCCGCTGACAGCGCCTATGTCGGCTTCGCCGCCTCAATGCCGCCCGCGTCCCTCCGCTTCGCGCGGGAGGGTGACCTCTTCTCCGCCAGCTACCAGGTAAGGCTCACCTTCCTGTCGGGCAGGGACACGGTTCGCGCGGTGAACCGACGCGAGATCGTGCGGGTGGAAGATTTCTCCGAGACGGCCCGCACGGACGAAGCCATCGTCTTCCAGCGCTTCGTCACCCTCCCTCCGGGTGAGTACACGGTCGACGTGCTTGTCCGCGAGCTCACGACCCGCAACCAGGCCACCTCCCGCTACTCTCTCGCGGTACCGGCTTTCGGGGCGAGCGGTGCCACGCTCTCTCCTCCCCTGGTGGCGTACCGTGCCGCCCCCCGCCGGGAGTACGCACAGCCGCCTCCGATGATCATCTCCCCACGATCGACCGCCGTGTACGGCCGAGCACCCGCGGTGGTGGTCATCGAGGACTACGCTCCGGGCAGCGCAGGCTTCCTGGTGCGGGCGTTCGTGGGGGAGGAGCGGGTGTGGGAAGACACGTTGCGAGGCCGGGTCGCTGAGCAGGGCCCGGCTACCGCGATCGCGCCCCTCCCCCTACAGCTCCTCCCCCCCGGCCTGGCTCGCATTGAGGTGCAGGCGCTGGACGATGGCCGGTCGTCGCGGGCGACGCTGCTCGTAGGCCTGGCGGACCAGTGGGTATTCGGAGATTTCGAGGAAGCAACGGAGCATCTCCGGTATGCGGTGCCGCCCGAGACGCTGGAGGCATGGCGCGAGGCCGGACCTGCCGAGCGCTCTAGACTGTGGGGTCGGTTCTGGACCGAGAGCGACCCGGACCCGAAGACGCCGGCGAACGAGTTCCTCGCCGAGTACTTCGATCGGATGACCAAGGCGAACCGGCGCTACGGAGACTCGCGCACGCCGGGCTGGCGGAGTGACAGGGGGCGGGCGCTCGTGCAGCTCGGAGAGCCCGACAAGGAGGTGCTTCGAGCTCCCCGGCGGACCGGAGAACGGGCCCAGATCGAGTGGCTGTACGAGGAGTCGCTGCCGATCCGCGTACGCCTCCTGTTCGAGGACGTGAGCGGGTTCGGAACCTTCGTGCTCACGCAGCGCTCGAGGCTCCTTCTCAGGGAGGCGGCGGAGCAGCTGCGGCGCCACCGTGCGGAGCAGCGAGAGTCCCTCCCGGGGCAGGACGATACGTGAGCGCTTCGACCCTCCTCCTGGCCTTCCTTGTCGTCGGCCAGCCGCTTCCGGAGGATGCGCCGGACCCTCGGGCCGAAGCGCTCAGCCTGATCGACGCGGGCCTGGCGCTCACGGCCAGCCGCGGGCTCGCCCGACTCCTCTCGATGGGCGAGACGGCTACACCCGACCTGATCCTGCTCGCCGCGCGGGCCTACGAAGCGACCAGGCACTGGACCGCCGTTCGCCGCCTGCTCATCGGGCGTGCGTGGCTCGATTCCGTGCAGGGAGGGGCGGGGCGCCTGGCGCTCGCCCGCGCGATGCTGGAGATGGACAGCCTGTCGGCCGCCCTAAAGCACTATGAGCTCTACCTCGGCGGGCCGGGCAGAGCCGGATCGGCGGCCCGAATGCGCCTGGCCGGCCGCATCGGGTACGCGCGCGCGCTCCTTCGCTCCGGGCGGCGTGTGCAGGCGGCCGACCAGTTCGAGAGCGCCGCGAGCGAGAGCCCGGAGGTCGCCTCGTGGCTTCTGCTCTCCGCGCTGCAGGCTCGCTCCGAGGGAGGGGACACGGCAGGTGCGCGGGCTCTTGCCGGGAAGCTCCTCGCGGATCATGTGGTGCCCGGTGACTCGGTGCGACGAGAGCTCGCCCTGGCGGCCTTCCGGGCCGGCGACCCTTCCCACGGCTTGGCCGCGGCTGCCGAGCTCGCCCCGCGCGCCCGCTCCGCCCTGGCCGCGCAGTGGACGGCGCCGGCCCGGCTTGCCAGGGGCGACACGACGGGAGCGATCCGCGAGCTGCGAGCCGCCCTGGAGGAGAGGGGCGCGAATCCGGAGGTCGGCCGCCTCCTGCTCGTGCTTGACTCCGGCACGGTCGTTCTCCGCGCCGTCGCGGAGTCGGATCGGCGCGCGGGTCGCGCCGGCCGGGCAGCCGTCCTGTTGCGTCGGCTCATCGCCGGCGCACCGCCGGAGCGTCGCGCCGTCCTAGCCCTGCGGCTGGCCGAGGCGCGCTTCCGAGCCGGGGCGTACCGTGAGGTCAGCGCGGGGCTCGCCGGCTGGCTCGGTAGGGCCCGGTCTGAGCGGGTCACGCCGGGCGGCGAGACGCTCGGAGAGATGTGGTTCCTCGTGGGTCGGGCTCGCTACCGGGGCGGGCAACGGGAGCGGGCGGTGGACGCGTGGAGAGAAGCCGCGAGCCGGCCCGGACCGAACGCCCCCTACGCCTCCTTCCTAGTCGCAGATGTGGCTCACGAGGACGGCGACCTGGATGCGGCGCGGCAGGGATACGAGGGCACTCTCCTCGCCTTCCCCCGCTCCTCCTTCGCGGGCACGGCGCTCTTCCGTCTCGCCATGCTGGACTTCCTGGAGGGCGACCATGAGACCGCCGCGGGGCGTCTCGCGGACTACCAGCGACGCTTCCCCGCGGGGAACTGGTACCGGGCCGCCGCCTACTGGGAGGCGCGCGCCAGGGAGATGATGGGGGACAGCGCGGCCGCCCGGCGGCTGTACCGGGAGCTCGCCCACGACCCCGTCGGCTATTACGGAATCCGCGCCGCCCTCCGTTCCGGCGACGACCCCTGGCGTGGCTTGCCCGCGTCGGGAAGCACCGCGCTGCCGGGGCCGGACCACCGCACGCTGATCGATCGCATGTCGCTCCTCCAGTCGCTCGGCTGGAAGGGACGCGCCCTCATCGAGCTCCGCGAGGCGAGACACGGGCGCGCCGAGTCCGCCGAGGATCGTCTGCGCCTCGCCGAGGCGCTCAACGCAGCCGGCTGGACCTGGCAGGGATCTGCCATCGCGCGAGGGCTGCACCGGACGCGGGGGCGACCGTGGAGCCTGAGGCTCATCCGGGCGGCCTACCCGCTTCGGTTTCGACGAGCGATCGAGGCGGTGTCGGCGCGCGAGAGGCTCGACCCGGCCCTCGTGTCCGGGCTCGTCCACCGGGAGTCGATCTTCGACAGCCGTGCGGTATCGACGGCGGGCGCGGTCGGTCTCATGCAGCTGATTCCTCGCACGGCCCGCGCGCTGGCCGGGCAGGTGGGCCTGTCGGAGTTCAGCCTGGACCAGCTCGTCGTACCGGAGGTCAACATGACACTCGGGAGCCGCTACCTTCGCGACTTGCTGGACCGGTTCGGTTCACTTGCGGCGGCCCTCGCCTCCTACAACGCTGGTCCGCACCGCCTCGTGCGGTGGAGGCAGTTCCCGGAGTTCAAGGCCGACGAGGAGCTGTTCATCGAGCGCATCCCGTTCAGCGAGACGCGGCGATACTTGAAGGCGGTGTACGTCGCCGTGTACGTGTATCGCCGGCTGTACGGGCTCGAGGGGGCGAGCGTTGACGGTCGAGAGGACGGCGGGTAGCATCGGGCGGAACTCGACATGCTACCCCTCAGGAGGCTCGTGACATGCCGAGAGGCAGGGTCAAGTGGTTCAACGAGGCCAAGGGATACGGCTTCATCGAGGTGGAAGGCGCACCGGACGTCTTCGTCCACTACAGCGCGATCGTGATGGAGGGATACAAGACGCTGGTGGAAGGGGCGGAGGTCGAGTTCGAGATCCGTGAGGGAGAGAGGGGACCGCAGGCCGCGAACGTGCGGCAGCTTTAGCGTGTCCGCCCTCGAACCCTCCGCCCGATCGGAAGCTGGGTAATGCCGGAAACGCGGCTCGACGACCGCGTGAAGCGGTAGACTCACCCTGCCTGCCCTGTCCGACGTTCCGGCCGAGCTGGTCGGCCGCCCCACTCTCTATCTGATCGACGGCCACGCCCTCATCTACCGGGCGTTCTTCGCCATGATCAGCCGCCCGCTCACCACCGCATCCGGCGAGAACACATCCGCTCCCTACGGCCTCTCGAGGTTCCTGATGCGGCTTCTCGAGGAGCGGAGTCCCGACTACATAGGGGTGGTGCTCGATGCGGGGGACAGCTTTCGCGGCGAGCTGTTTGAGGAATACAAGGGAACGCGCGAGAAGATGCCCGACGAGCTGGCGGCCTCGCTTCCGCGCTGCCGGGAGATCGTGCGCGCGTTCCGCATCCCGGTGATCGAGATCGACGGTTGGGAGGCCGACGACGTCATCGGTACCTTGGCCGTGCAGGCGGCCGAGCGGGGGCTGTGCACCGTCATCGTTTCGGGAGACAAGGACTTCTACCAGCTCATCGACGAGCGCACCTGCCTCCTGAACCCGGGGCGCGGTGGACCGGCCGGGATAGGCGAGGAGTGGGTGACGTCGGCCAACGCGGCGGAGCGTCTCGGAGTGCCGCCCGAGCGCGTCACCGACTACCTCGCGCTCATCGGAGACAGCTCGGACAATGTCCCCGGTGTGCGGGGGATCGGGGGGAAGACGGCGCCGAAGCTCATCGAGCAGCTGGGAACTCTGGAGGAGATTCTCGCACGGCGCGACGAGATCACCAGCGCGCGCGTGCGCCGAGCGCTCGAAGAGCACGCTGAGGAAGCGCAGCTCTCCAAGAAGCTCGTGACGATCCGCCGGGATGCTCCCGTGGCGCTCGATCTGGAATCCCTCCGGCGCGAGTCCCCCGACCGAAAGAGGCTGCGTGAGCTTTTCATCGAGCTCGAATTCCACTCGCTCGTGCGAGGTTGCGGTCCGGAGGAGGACGGAGGGAGGCGGAGTGCTCCGGAGAACGGCTACGCCCTCATCGCCCGGGAGGACGACCTGCGAAGAGCGATCGCGGAAGCTCGGCGCTCCGAGAGAGTTGCGGTGGCAGTGGAGGGAGACTCTCCTGATCCGATGCGTGCCCGGGTGGTGGGGCTGGCGTTGGCAGCCGAGAGCGGGCGAGCCTGGTACATGCCCTTCGCGCACCGGCGGCCCGCCACGAACCTCGATGAGACGGACGACCCCTCTTTGGCCCTCGCCGGCGAGGCTCCTGCCAACCTCCCGTCGATCGACTCGCCGCCGTTGTCGTCTCTGAGAGAGCTCCTGGCCGACCCCCACCTCGCGAAGAGTGGTCACGACATCAAGTACGACCTGGTCGTGCTGGGGCGGGCGGGCGTGTCGCTGGACGGGATCGCTTTCGACACCTCGATCGCCTCCTACTGCCTCGACCCGGGCAAGAGGGGGCATGGCCTCGAGCTGCTCGCCCTCGAACGATTCGACCGTAGGCTGCCGACTCGCGATGAAGTGTGCGGCAGCGGGCGCAGCCGGATCCCCTACGCCGAGGTGCCGCCCGAGCGCGCCGTGAGGTACGCCGCCGTGCGCGCAGACTACACCCTCCGTCTCACGGGCCTGCTCGAGCGGGAGCTGGAGCAGCACGCCATGCGCAAGCTACTCGATGAGGTCGAGATGCCGCTGGTGCCGGTGCTGGCGGCGATGGAGCGAGCCGGGATCCGCATCGACCTCGCTTTTTTCGAATCTCTCGCGGCTCGCATGGCGCGCGAGATCGAGCTGGTGGAGCAGGAGATCCAGAAGCTGGCCGGGGGAGAGGTGAACCTTCGCTCCGTTCCGCAGCTGCGCGAGCTCCTGTTCGACCGGCTGGGTCTGCCGGTCGTACGCCGCACCAAGACCGGTCCTTCGACGGACGAGAGCGTCCTGACGACCCTGGCCATGCAGGGCCATGAGGTCCCCCGGCTGATCCTGGAGCATCGGGAGCTGGACAAGCTCAACTCGACATACGTGATGAAGCTGCCGGCGATGGTGAATCCGGGGACGGGGCGCCTTCATACGAGGTTCAATCAGACCGTCACGGCTACGGGTCGCCTCTCGTCCTCGGACCCGAACCTGCAGAACATCCCGGTCCGTTCTGCACTGGGTCGCGAGATCCGCAGGGGGTTCGTGCCGGAGGAGGGTTGGGTCTTCCTGTCGGCCGACTACTCTCAGATCGAGCTTCGCGTGCTCGCCCACCTCTCCGGGGACCCGTCGTTCGTGAAAGCCTTCCGGGAGGGTCGGGACATTCACCGAGACACGGCGGCGCTCATCTTCGGGGTGGAGCCGGAGGCGGTGACGCCGGGTATGCGGGACCAGGCGAAGACGATCAACTTCGCGACCATCTACGGTCAGGGACCGGTGGCCCTGGCCGGCCAGCTCCGCATCTCCCGCGCCGAGGCGCAGACCTTCATCCAACAGTACTTCGACCGCTTCAGCGGCGTCCGCGACTATCTGGAGCGCATGAAGGAAGAGGCGCGGGAGAAAGGATACGTCGAGACCCTGCTCGGCCGGAGGCGCTACATACCCGAGATCCGCTCTCCCAATCCGGGCATGCGGGGCTTCGGGGAGCGCACGGCGACGAATTCTCCCATTCAGGGTACGGCGGCCGACCTGATCAAGGTCGCGATGATCCGGCTGCACCGACGGCTCGCCGGCACCCGCTGCCGCATGCTGCTCCAGGTGCACGATGAGCTGCTGTTCGAGGTGCCGGAGAGCGATGTGCGGGAGCTACGGGCGTCGGTGCGGGAGGAGATGGAGGGTGCCATCGAGATGGATGTCCCGCTCCGGGTCGACTGCGCTGTCGGCAAGAGCTGGTACGACTGCAAGGAGCGCTGAGCGGTCTCCGCGGAGTCGACGGCTACAGGGGTAGGCGGAGCGTGGGGTTCACCGAGACCATCCACTCCCATGTGCCGTCGTCCAGCCCGCGAGCCGCCTCGACTCTCAGGAGGTCGTACAGCAGTCCCACGCCGGCGCCGGCCGAGGCGCGGATCCCGCCGGAGCTCTCGACCCCAAGCGCGGCTGCGGCCTCCCGCCCCGCCGAGGTCAGCTCCGCCCACCCTGCTGCGGCGATGGCGCGCAGCCGCACCCACGGATCGAAGGACACCACCGCCATGCCCGCGTTGATGAAGGCCGCGAGGTTGCCTCCCCACTCGCGGAATGGGTAGCCGGGCACCGTGCCTCGCCCGCCGAGCAGGAGGAGGCGCTGCGGCGGGAGCGATCCGGTGACGATCCCGGCGCCCAGGGTCGCCTCCCACTCCCTCATCATCCCGTTGGCCGGGGGCTGGGCCTTGGCCGTGACGATCCACCTCGTGTAATCGAAGTCGCCTGGCGCGGCGAGCTCCGCGCGCGCCCGGATCGTCCATGCCGCGGAGAGCGCCTCCCCCAGAGAGCGGTCGAATCCGAGCTCCAGCCGGAGCCCCTCTCCGTCCCGAATCGGCCTCACCGGCCGGGGGTCCACGCCGCCGATCGGATCCGCCACGAGCGAGCCCGAGCTGTGCTCTTCGTACGAGAGCCCCGCGGATCCGCGCCCGCCCCACAGGGGATGGGTGACCGTCAGCGTCGCGCCGTCGCGGAAGTACGGGTCCACGAAGTCCTCTCCCCGGATGACGAGGCCGAAGCTCGAGACGACGCCGGTCGCCGCCACAAACGGCCCGATATCGGTGTGAAGGTCGTCGAATCCTTCGAGCCGCACTTCCGATCGCCCGATCGAGCGACGGTAGGCGAGACGCCACTCCAGCCGCTCCCTGGCAAGGGGATAGCCGGCCCATCCGGTCAGGTCGCTCCGTCCGTCCAGCATGTAGCGGAGCCCGGCCCCCAGGAGGAGCCCCTCCGCGCGTCGGCCACGCACGGCCCCCGAGATGTCCGGGAGATAGCCGCGCAGGCGGGCGTTGCCACCGAGATAACGCCCCCCCACGATGGCGAGCGCGCGCCGCCGCACCTCCTCCAGGGAGACGGAGTCCCTCCACTGCTCCTCGAGAGGCCCGGCGAGCAGACCGGTCTCCCAACCCGCGAAGCGCTCCACGACGGTGTCGGGCAGACTGGCCACCCGGTTGCCCGGGCGGAGGCGGGGCCGGATCTGCGGGTTCAGGTCGTACTCCAGGATACGGAACCGGGTGCGGATGATCCCGCCGAGCGGGAAGTCGAGCCAATTCACCTGCCTTCGAATCTCCACCCGCTGCTCGACGGGGAGCCAGTACCGTCGGCCGAAGTGCCCCGACTCCAGCTCCACGCTCACGTAGTCGACCGAGGGGTCGACATACGACGCCCGGGTGAAGGTCAGCGCGAGCCGGGCTATCGCACGCGAATCGCGATCCACGTCCATCGTGCCGACCGCCCCGGCCGCGGCCGAGCACGCCGGACGCAGCTCCAGACGGTACACCCTGGTGAGGTCCCCCAGTATCTCGATCCCCAACGAGTCCACCAGGCGGTACTGGTACATGTCCAGAGCCCCCGGCGCCGCAGGGTGGAGGACATCGCGTACCTCCTCGCCCTCTCCGATCTCTATGCGGTCGCTGAAGTTGTCGAGCACGAGGCTGATGTGGTCGATGTGATAGCGAATCCGCGAGGGAAAGCGGTTCATGTACCGCCGCCCGACGATCCACTGGAGCGAGCGTCTCGGGGCCTGCCAGGCCACCTGAAGCGCCACCTGGTCGGCTCGGATGAGCTGCTGTCCGGCCAGCTCGCCGAGGTCGGCCAGAAAGAGCACGTGGCCTTCCGCGCGCGCCCGGAACGCTTGGAGGGAGCTGTCGGCGAAGGTATGGCGCCGCGCCCTGATGGCCGAGGCAGCGATCTCCAGCGCGCGCGCCGAGTTCCAGCCCGCCTCCACGGTCTCGGCCGCCGCCGACGGGCACTCCTGGGCCGCGGCGTCGGCATGCGGCGCCCCGGCCCACCCTGCCAGGAGCAGCCACGCCAGGATCGGCAGCGAGCGCCCCCCGCACCGGGAGCGCAGAGTGACTTTCCGCCCCTGACCGGCGATTCGCCGCGCCGGTCGAGGCGGGATATTCGGGAATGTCTGCACGGGAGATGTGTACCGGGGGCGCGGAGGCGCGTTCCGGCTCAGTCTCTCGGAAAGAGATCCTCCTGCGGCGAGACCGGCTCCTCGGGGTTCAGAAGCTGACCAAACCGGCGGGTCCAGAACTCCACATCGATCCCTCCCTCGTTGCGGAGCATCCTCCGGAGCACGGGCGAGAGCTCGCTCAGCTCCTCGAGAAGGTCCTCCACCAGGGAGCGCGCCTCCGTGGCGCGGGCGAGCTCGTCGGGGAGGGAGGCCATGTCCTGAAGGATCGTCTGCTCGGAGCGCGACGCCACGATCGGCTCCTCGCGGCTGGCCACGTACACCTCGGTGCGGCGGCCGGGACCGCGCCCCTCTTCGATCGGGAGGAGACCGACGATCTCATCCGAGCGCCAGTACTTCCCGTACCCGAGATGGATCATGAGGTCGTGCTTGATCTCCAAGGCGCCTCCGGGCGCTGGGGTCGGGAGTCGAATCCGAGACAGAAAGTTTCCTCGCTCTTCGGGGGTGTCAAGCAGGTGGCGATGCCGTACGCGGGGCAGCTCGCTGCTGCCGCGGCGCAACGGGGGTGGACGGCCCCATGCGGGGCGGGCGTGGGCTTGCCATCGCGGGAGGGCTCGCCGTGGCCACGGCGAACCATTACGTCAGCTTGGCGGTTCGGCTCGACAACATCACAATGGTGGACCGCCTCGGCGTGGTGTGCGAGGGACGGAAGGAGGAGATGGACCGCTACAAGGCCCGATTCGCGCGGCAGACGAAGGCCTGCACCCTGGCGGAGGTGATACGCGGTGCCGACGTTTTCGTGGGCCTTTCCGTAGCGGGCGTGCTTAGCGGCGACACTGGTGGCCTCGATGGCGGAACGGCCCATCCTCTTCGCCATGGCCGACCCGCACGATGAGATCATGCCCCAGGAGCTGCAGACGGTGCGCGACGACGAGATCATGACGACCGGCCGATCCGACTATCCGAACCAGGTCAACAAGCTTCTCGCCTACAAGCTCCTCAGCCGGCTGGGCGGCGCGGAGGCGATCGGGCCCCTCCTGCTTGGCATGGCGAAGCCGGCGCACATTCTCCAGCGGGGCGCCGGCGGGCAGGACATCGCGGACCTGGCGGCGATCAGCGTGGTGGACGCCGAAGAGCGCCGGGGCGAGCGGGCGGCTCGAGGCTGAGGGGATGGCGGCGCCCCGCGCCCGGACCGTCCGGGATCCGGTATGGCAGAACATCCCGCTCGACCCCGTTGCGGCCGCCATCGTGGACGCGCCACAGTTCCAGCGGCTTCGCCGCGTCAAGCAGCTCGGCTTCGCTCACCTGGCCTACCCCGGCGCGGTCCACACCCGCTTCCTGCACGCCCTTGGCGTCTATCACCTGACGCGCCGCGCGATCGAGACGCTCGGACGGTCGGGTGCCCTGGAGAAGCTGAGCGCCGATGAGCGGGCAGAGATCCCGGTCGTGCGGCTCGCCGCGCTCCTGCACGACGTCGGGCACTACGCCTTTTCGCACGCCATGGAGGAGCTGGAGCCCGAGTCGATCCCGGGTCACCACGAAGAGGTGGCGGCTCGATTCCTCGAAGCGCCGCCTATTCGAGCGGCTCTGGAGGGTGTGCACCCGGAGGCCCCCTCCCGCATTGCCGAGCTGATCCGGGGCCGTTCGCGGCATCCGCTGCAGGGGCTCGTGTCCGGCTCTCTCGATCTGGACAAGATCGACTACCTGCGGCGTGACAGCTTGTTCTGCGGCGTCCCGTACGGAGCGGTAGACGTGGAACGGCTGCTGGATTCGCTTACGCTGGCTCGCGAGGTGCCCGAAGCCCCACTGGAGGTCGCCGTCACTGAGAAGGGAATCAGCGCGCTGGAGTCGCTTCTCTTCTCGAAGTACCAGATGTTCCGCAACGTGTACTGGCATCACACGGTGCGGGCTGCCACCGCCGCCTTCCGCCGGCTGGTCGAGCGCGCCCTCGCGTGCCGAGCGCTGGAGCGGGAGGAGCTCCCGGGTCGCACCGATGAGGAGCTGATGAACCTCCTTGCGAGGAGGCTGGAGAACGGGACCGGGCCGCCGATTCTGCGTGCGCTCCTCGCCGCGCTGGTCGATCGCAGGCTCCCGAAGAGGGTGCTGGAACTGTTCGGTGACGACCTCCCGAGCGGGGGAGCGCCCTGGGTGGAGACCCACCCCGAGCTGGTGCGCCGGCTGGAGGACCGGCTGGCACGGGAGTGGGGGCTCGCAGGTGGCTCGGTGATCCTGGACTATCCGACGGACCCGCGCATGCTGCGGCTACACCTCCTGCTCGTGCGTCGGCGCGGCGAGGTCCGCCGACTCACCTCGACTGGAGAGGAAGGGCTGATCGATCTTCCCCGGCTCAGTCAGTCCCTGCTCCATACGACCCGCGTGTTTCGAATCTTCGCCCTGGAGACGATGAGTCCCAAGGACCCCCGACCGATCCTTGAGCTGCTGGAGGACTCCGCATCCGGCGTGGCCGCCCGCCTGGATGAGGATCGGCCACTCTCCTGAGATGGTGGGCCAGGCCGCCCTACGAGGCCTCTTCGACGGCCACCACGAGAACGGTGATGTTGTCGATACCGCCGGCCAGGTTGGCTTCGTCCACCAGCTTCACCGCCATCTCCTTCGGTGTCCGGCCGGAGCGCAGGATCTCCGCGATACGCTCCTCCGGAAGCATGTCGGTGAGGCCGTCGCTCGCCACCAGGAAGATGTCGCCGGGCTTGGCTTGGCCGTCGTACACGTCCGGCCACGGGATCTCTGCGGTGCCGAGCGCTCTCGTTATGATGTTCGACTGCGGATGGAAACGCGCCTGCTCACGGCTGATCGCGCCGCGGTCCACCTGCTCCTGGACCCACGAGTGGTCGCGGGTGATCTGGCGCAGCTCTCCATCCCGGAACAGATAGCCCCGGCTGTCCCCTATGTGTCCCACCACGTACCGGTCCTCGGGTCCGAGCACGAGAACGGTGGCGGTCGTTCCCATGCCCTCGTGGGCCGGGTTCTCGCGCGCTTCTTGAACGATCTGGTCCCCGGCATCCACGAACGCCTCATGTATGGATCCGCGGGCCTGTTGAAGGGAGCAGGTCGCGGAGAGCGAGCAAAGGCGAGCGCCTATGGCTCGGGTGGCGATGGCACTCGCCACCTCTCCCGCCGCGTGTCCGCCCATGCCGTCGGCGACCACGAACACGCCGGCCTTCGGTTCGGCGAAAACGGCATCTTCGTTTCCGCTGCGCAGTCGCCCGACGTCGCTGAGTGCGGCGTGGGTCCAACGAATCTTCCCCATCTCCTCCTCGGTCTGGCCCGGCGAGGTCCCTCTCGACGCCGCGCGGACGGGGAACCGCGTCGACCGACGTTATCTACCCGTGAAGAGCCCGGCCGACAAGCCGTTCGGCGGCCCCGCTGTGACCGTCAGGCCCGCCGGAATCCGGCCACGGGCAAGACAGGCTCGAGGGCCGGGAGCTGGTCGGCACAACCGTCGGAGCCCACGGAGAGATGGGCGCGAGCGGATAACGATAATCGGTCGACGAAACTCATTGACGCGTTCCGAAGCGGGTCCTATTATCGCGCAGCGGCGTCCGGCGACCGTGCTCGGGGACCGGCGGGAGGCGCGACCGGACGGCGACACCTGGTTCGGAAGTGAGTTCCGCGTCCACAATGCCGCTTGATGGTAGAGGAAGCCGGACCCCGGCGCTCGTGCAGGACAGCCCGAGCGCTATAGACCTGTATCTCGATGACCTGAGCCGCTATCCCCTCCTGGATCCCGACCAGGAAGATCGCATCGCGCGCCTCGCCCGGTCGGGCGATGGGAAGGCGCTGGAGACACTCGTCCGCTCGAACCTCCGCTTCGTCATCTCGGTCGCCAAGAGATATCAGAATCGCGGGATGGCGTTCGCCGACCTCATCCAGGAGGGGAACGTAGGCCTCGTAACCGCGGCGCAGAAATTCGATCCGGATCAGGGCGTGAAGTTCATCAGCTACGCCGTATGGTGGATACGGCAAGCGATTCTCGCTGCGCTTGCGAAGCAGGGGCGGTCGGTACGCCTTCCCCTCAATCGGGCTACCGAGCTGGGGCGCGTGCTGCGCGTGCGCGAGGAACTCAAGCAATCGCTGCGCCGGGATCCCACGCCGCGCGAGATGGCGGAGGTGTCTGGACTGGATGTGCTCACGGTCGAGATGCTCCTCGCCCTCAATGTGGCCGAGGTGCGGCTCGATGCGCCGGTCGGCGGTACGGATGACAACGAGCTGCACCAGCGATTCCTGGTCGACGAGACGAGCGTCGAAGAATCGCTCGAAGCCCGACTCCTTCAGGATCACGTCGCTCGCGCCCTGCAGGAGCTTCGACCGCGGGACGCGCGGGTGATCCGTCTGTACTACGGCTTGCAGGGCGAGGACGAGCACACGCTCGAGGAGATCGGACAGCTGCTCGGCGTGACGCGCGAGCGCGTTCGCCAGCTGCGCGACCGGGCGCTCAGCGAGCTCCGTCGAGGACCGATGGGTAGCGTGCTGCGGAGCTTCGCCGCCGCCTGACTCGCCGCAGGGTCGACCCGCCGTCTATCCCCCCAGCGCTCCCTTCATCAGCTGCGGGGACGGGCATCCGGCAGGCTCCCTCCAGTCGATCCGCCGCTCCCCCACCGATGCCGCGCTCGCCGCCAGCCGCCGCGCCGCGCCATTGAACAGCGTGAGGAAGTCGATGCGACCTGACGGCAGCGCGACCCAGTCGAGGAAGGCATAGGCCTCTTTTTCGGCGGGTGAGGTGTAACGTCGCACGATCGACCATGCCGGCACGTAGCCGCGTGCCGGCTCGAAGCGAGCGAGGTAGAAGAGCGACACCGCCTCGCCGGCGGGCGCCACGGGGGCAAGCGTGTCTCCGATCAGGTAGGTGGCGGCGATCCCGGGCGCTTCGTCTCTCTGGAAGCGCACGGTAGCGAGCCGGACCCTGCGCGCCAGGAAGGGCCTCCGCTCGCCCGCCTCGCGGAGCAGTCTCTCCGCGAGGATGGGGGCATACCTGAGCATTCGCCTGTCCGGCTCGCTCGGTGCGAAGCGGACCGGCGGCGCGGCGGCAACGTCCAGGGGAACGGCGAGTCCGAAGCTCGGAGCGCGTCCCCCGGGAGGCACGAGGACATGGGCTTCCGCTGCGGACGGGCAGCCGTCCCCCAGGATGATCCGGCGTTCGGCGAGGACGAGCGAGCCGATCCGCTCTCCGCCGGCATGAAGGGCCAGCTCGGCCCCCGGGCGGAGGAAGGCCGAGTCGAAGCGCGCCCGGAAGTCGGCCGGGAGGGCGCCGGGAAGCTCCAGGTCGGCGATCCCATCGGTCGTCACGCGCACGATCGGCAGCACCAGCGCGCGATCGCCGGCCGTCGCGAATCGCGCGACGTACAGCAGCGGGCCTTCGGGGAGTGGAATCGGCGCGGCGGCCGTGTCCTCGGCAGGGGCCTCGGGAGTCGGCGCCGGTGGCGGCGCCGGGTTCTCGAGGGCGAAGCTCGCGCCACCGAACTCGACCTTGCACGCGGCGCTGAGGAGCGACGCTGCTGCACAGGCCGGCAGGAGCGCGCGGCCGAGCCTCATTTACTCCCGCGAGTGGCGCAGCCGCCGGCGCGGATGGCCGGCCGTGGACCGAGCGGGTTCGCGATGTAGATTGTGCCTTCCTGTTCTCCGGGGGGAGCGACCCACGGGGAAGCTAGGAGCCCGCCCGCAGCGGATCAACCGCGGTCTTCGCGCTCGCCGCCGCCGCCTTCTCCAGCAGATCGGAGGTGAGTCAGGTGCCGAGGATCGGCCTTTACACCCACGAGAGCTGCAGCCTGCACGACACGGGGTGGGGACATCCGGAGCATCAGGGGCGGCTGCGCGCCGTGATGCAGGCCGTGGAGGCGGCTCTCCCGGAGCTGGCGGAAGCGGTGCAGCCCGTGCAGGGCCGGCCGATCGCTCCTGCCGTCCTCGCGACGGTGCACGACGGCGATTACCTGGAACGGGTGCGGGCAACGGTCGAGCGCGCGCGGCGCGAGGATGCGGTGCTCCGACTGGATCCGGACACAGTCGTGTCGGCTGCCTCGTGGGACGCGGCGCTCGCGGCGGCCGGCTGCGTCGTTGATGCGGTGCAGGCCGTGTGCGCGGGCCGGTTGACCGCCGCCTTCTGTGCGGTGCGGCCGCCCGGCCACCATGCCACGCGCGATCGCGCCATGGGCTTCTGCGTGGTGAACAGCGCGGCAGTGGCGGCCCGAGATGCCATCGTGAGGGGGCTCGCGACGCGGGTGCTGATCGTTGACTGGGACGTGCACCACGGGAACGGAACGCAGGAGATCTTCTACGAGGACCCGAGCGTCTACTACCTATCGATGCACCAGCATCCCTTCTATCCCGGCACCGGGATGGAGGAAGAGCGCGGCGGCGGCGAGGGTTGGGGAACGACGCTGAACCTCCCTCTGCCTCCCGGACTTCCGCCGGAGCGGTACGTCGGGGCCCTCCTGGAAGCCGTCGACGAAGCGGCCGGCTCCTTCGCGCCGGACCTCGTGCTCGTCTCTGCCGGCTTCGACGCGGCCGCGGACGACCCGCTCGGCGGGTTCACGCTGGAGGCGTCGCACTTCCGGCACCTGACCCTGGAGGTGGTGCGGCGGACCCGCCGGACCACGGGTGGGCGTATCGTTTCGCTGCTGGAGGGCGGTTACAATCCACCTGAGCTCGGCCGCAATGTCGTCGCGCACCTACGCGGTCTCGCGGAAGCGGCCGGGGACGACCAGAGTGAGAGGAAGAGGGGTGAAGGCCAAACTCGACGCGGCTTTTCTGAGCGGGGCGGAGCGTGAGCTCGAGCGGGCCGGCATCGGCGGCTGGCTCCTGTATGACTTGGAGGCGCGCAACCGCGTGGCCGCCGAGCTCGTCGGTCTGCCGGAGGGGATCTCGCGCCGCTGGTTCGTGCTGATCCGACCCGGCCACCGTCCGATGGCGCTGGCGCACCGGATCGAGCTGCAGCACTGGGAGGAGTGGGAGGGTGAGCTGCTCCCGTACGTCGGGTGGGAGGAGCTGGAAGCGCTGCTGCGGGGCGCACTGGCCGGCTGCGCGTCGGTGGCGATGGAGGTGTCCGAGCGAGACGCGGTCCCGTTCGTCGACAACGTGCCGGCCGGCGTGGTCGAGCTGGTCACCGCCGTCGGGGCGAGGGTGGTCAGCTCCGGCGATCTCCTCTCCCGCACGTATGCGCAATGGGGCGAGGAGGGGGTCCGGCTCAACAGGGAGGCCGGTGCCGTGCTGGCGGAGACGGCCCGCTCCGCGTTTCTTCGTGCGGCGGTGGCGGTGAAGAACGGAGAGCGCATGACGGAGCACGACCTCTCCGCTTGGATCGAGGCGGAGATGACAGGCCGCGGGCTGACGGGTGGGGGGGTGATCGTGGCCGCCGGAGCCAACTCGGCGGTGCCGCACTACGCGCCGCCGGCCGGCGGCTCCGCCGCCCTGCGCCCTGGAGCCGTGCTCCTCATCGACGTGTGGGGCCGCACGGATGGCCTGCCCGAAGCGGTTTTTGCGGACCAGACGTGGATGTGCGTGCTCGGCGCGGAGACGCCCGACTCCTTCCTCGAGGTCTGGGAAGCGGTGCGGGGCGCCCGGGATGGAGCGGTGGAGTTCATCGCGGATCGGTATGACGGCCAGACCGGCCCGACGGGCGCGGAGGTGGACCGACGGGCGCGCGAGATCCTCGCCGATCACGGGTATGGGGAACACATTCTGCACCGCACCGGGCACGGCATGGATCGTGTGAACCACGGTTTCGGCCCCAACCTCGACTGTGTGGAGACGCGGGAGGATAGACGTCTCGTACGAGGCATCGGCTTCTCGGTGGAGCCCGGTGTGTACCTGGATGGTCGATTCGGAGTTCGCTCGGAGATCAACGTCTACCTGAGCGCGAACGGCCCCGAAGTTACAACCCCCTCCGTCCAACGGGAGCCATGGCTCGTCGATGAGTGAGGCACGCGCGGGGACGGAGGCGGACGGGCGAGACGCGAGGGATGCGGACGTTGTGAGCGCCGAGCGCCCGGCAGGCCTGGCGGTCCATGCGGTGGTGCGCAACCGACGGACCGACAAGGCGCTCGACGCGATCCGCCTGCGTCAGCCTTCCCGGCATTTCCGGCTCGTGGAGGCCGGCGAGCTGGCGGCGGCCGTGACCGAGACCGAGTTCGGTACGGCCGAAATGGACCCGGCCGCCGTGCGCGCTCACGCGGAGATCGTGGCGCACCTCCTGCGCCGGAGCAGCGTCGTGCCGGCGCCATTCGGCCTCCGAGCACGCGACGAGGCGGCCGTGCGGCGCTTCCTGGAGACGCAGCGCGTACCATTACTCGAGGCGCTCGACTTCTTCGAGGACTGTTACGAGCTGCGGCTGCATATCTCCTGCGTGGTGTCGGACTCGCCGTCGGAGGCCACGCGCGGGATGGCCCGCCATGTATACGAGGACCTGCGTCGTCATGCCCGCGCCGCCCGGATCCTCGCCGAGGGGACCGACTCGCGGCTCCTCAGCGCGGCCTTCCTCATCTCGCGAAGCGAGTGGATCCGCTTCGTGGAGCACGTAGGCGATTGGGAATCGCGCGACGAAGCGGTGAAGATGGACATCACGGGGCCGTGGGCGGCGTACGACTTCGTGCGGCTGGTCGGGCTGGGTGGAGACTCGGTGTGAAGATCCGGTGGGAGACGTTCGAGGTCGAGCCGAGGCATCCGTTCGAGATCAGCCGTTCGACGCGGACCCGGGAGACGCTCGTGTGGGTTCGTATCGAGACGGACGGGATCGAGGGGTGGGGAGAGGCGGATCCTTCCGGCTACTACGGAGAGACGGCGGCCACCGTGCAGGCGGCCCTGGAGACACTCCGGCCCGTAGTGGAGCGCGCGATCGATCCGGAAGGGCTCGACGTGCTCGAGCGGGAGCTGCGGTCCGCCCTCGGGGGTAACGGCTCCGCCCACGCCGCGGTCTCCGCGGCACTTCATGACCTCGTGGGAAAGCGGCTCGGCCGGCCGCTATGGCGGCTGTGGGGGCTCGATCCGGCGCAGTCGCCCTTCAGCTCGTTTACCATTGGAATCGATGAACCGGAGGCGATGGCGCGCAAGGCTCGCGAGGCGGACAGCTACCCGATCCTGAAGATTAAATTGGGTACGGATCGGGATGAGGAGATGTTGGCCGCCGTTCGGGGCGCGGCGCCCGGGAAGAGGCTGCGAGTGGATGCCAACGCGGCGTGGACGCCGCGCCAGGCGGTGGATCGCATCGCGATGGCGGTCGACTACGAAGTGGAGTTCGTGGAGCAACCCCTCCCGCCGGACGACGTGGAGGGGCTGCGCTTCCTGCGTGAGCGGTCGGCTCTGCCGATCATCCTCGACGAGTCCTGCATGGTCGCGCGCGACATCCCGCGGCTCGTGGGCCTCACGGACGGGATCAACATCAAGCTGGCTAAGTGTGGGGGACCGAGGGAGGCGCTCCGCATGATCCACACGGCGCGGGCGTGTGGCCTGCGAGTCATGATGGGTTGCATGCTCGAGAGCACCTTGGGGATCGCACCGGCGGCGCACCTCGCTCCGCTCATGGACTATGTAGATCTGGATGGCGCTGCGCTGCTCAAGGACGATCCTTTCCGCGGGCCCGGCATCGACGCCGCCGGTCGGATCGTGCTTAACGACCGGCCGGGGCTCGGGGTGGAGCTGCCAGCGGCTTGACGGGAGCGCCTCGAGGGCGGCCGGGGACCGCCCGGCCTACAGCAGCGCTTCGGGATCTCGGTCTATCTCGAGCCGCAGGCCGCCCACCGGCCGCCCCAACTCCCGTGCGAGGTAGCGGAGCACCGTGCCGAGAACGGCCGCTCTGTCGGCCTTGAGGAGGAAGTGCCACCGGTAGCGGCCCCGCAGACGGTCGATCGGGCAGGGCGCCGGGCCCAGCAGGTCGATCCCCACGAGCCGGCGGTCCTCGATGAGCCCGTGTGTCCAGTCGGCGGCGCGCAGCGCCGCTTCCGCCACCGCCTCTTCGCTCCTGCCGCTGACCACGAGGTTGGCGAGCCGCCGGTAAGGGGGATAGCCGGCCTCCCGTCGCTCCGCGAGCTCGAGCTCGGCGAAACCGACGAAGTCCTGCGCGGCGGCCGTGCGCAGGGCCGCGTGCCCGGGACGGGACGTCTGCACCAGCACCTCGCCGGGCTCACGCCCGCGTCCCGCCCGCCCGGCCACCTGAGCGAGGAGCTGGAAGGTCCGCTCGCTGGCGCGAAAGTCCGGCAGGTTCAGGCCGACGTCCGCGTTGATCACGCCCACCAGCGTGACCTCGGGGAAGTCGAGGCCTTTCGCGATCATCTGGGTGCCGAGAAGGATGTCGATCTTTCCTTGCCGCACCCGCTCCAGGATCATCCGGTGCGAGTCCTTGCGCCGCGTCGTGTCCACGTCCATCCGCGCCACGCGGGCGTCGGGGAACTCTTCGCCGATCCGCGCCTCCACCTGCTCGGTCCCGAGGCCGGTGAACGAGACGTCCTCGGCGCCGCATTCGTCGCAGCGCTCGGGAACGGCCGTCTCGAAGGCACAGTGGTGGCACAGGAGCCGCGGGGGCCGGCGGTGGTGCGTGAGCGACACGTTGCACCTCCGGCAGCTCCACACCTTCCCGCACGCCGGGCACTGGAGAAAGGTGGAAAAGCCGCGACGGTTGAGGAGGAGGATCGTCTGCTCTCCTCGCGCCAGCCGTGCGGCGAGGGCGCTCCGGAGACGTGCGGAGAGAACGACGGGGAAGGCGGTCGCCCCCTCCGTGACTCCTCCGCCGGGCGCTCCGGCGGCGAGGGCCTCCCGCTCGTCTCTCATGTCCACCAGCTCCACCCGCGGCAACGGTTGGCCGGTGACGCGGTCGGGCAGCTCGTACAGCCGGTAGCGACCGGCCAGCGAGTGGGCCCAGCTCTCGAGCGATGGAGTCGCCGAGCCGAGGAGACACAGCGCCCCTTCCAGGCGGCACCGCATGGCCGCGACCGCGCGTGCGTGGTAGCGCGGGGTCTCCGACTGCTTGTAGCTCCCGTCGTGCTCCTCGTCGAGGATGATCGCGCCGAGCTCGCGGACCGGCGCGAAGACGGCGGAGCGCGTTCCGACGACGAGCCGCTTTCGCCCCGAGCGCAACGCCCTCCATTCATCGTACCGCTCGCCGTCCGAGAGGCCGGAGTGGAGGAGCGCGGCCGCCTCCCCGAACCGAGCCCGGAATCGGCTCACCGTCTGTGGTGTGAGCGAGATCTCCGGCACGAGGACGATCGCCGAGCGGCCGCACTCCAGCAGGCCATCGAGCAGCTCCAGGTAAACGAGGGTCTTCCCCGACCCCGTAACCCCTCTGAGCAGCGCCACGCCAGGGTCGCTCGAGTCCGCCTGTTCGCGCAGGGCGAGGGTCACCTCGGCCTGTCGTGGCGTCGGGATCGGCGCCGGCCCCGGCTCCATCGAAGGCGCGCCTTCGGCGAAAGGGTCGCGGCCCACGGTCTCTTCCCTGAGCTCCGCCACCCCCCGCTCGACCAGACCAGCGAGCACGGCTCGGCTGAAGCCGAGCTGCCGCTCCATGTGCGAGACGGTGGATTCCCCACCCAGGGCCTCCAGCGTCTCGTATGCGTCTCGCTGCCGCCTCGCCCTTCCGAAGGCCTTCTCACGCGCCAGGAGGGTCGGCAGGGAACGGGTGAGACGCACCACCTGTCGTCGCAGCGGGCGGGCTTCGGGCTGGGGCGGCTCCTCGTCGACCGAGATGAGGCCGCGCTCCACCATCTTGCGCAGCGTCGGGCCGATCGCCGTGAGTCCGAGCTCCCGGCGGAGTGTGGCAGCGCGCAGGGGGCCGGCGGCCCGCTCAAGACGCTCGAGGATCCGGCCCTCGGTCGTCGTGAGGTTCTCCGGGCGGGCGGGCCGGTCGAGCAGCTCGATTCGGAGCGCCGACTCGCTGAACAGGCCCGGGGGAAGAGCTGCCCGCAGGACCATGCCGGGGGGAGCCACGTAGTAGTCGGCCAACCACCGGCACAGCTCGAGCAGCGGCTCGGAGAGAATCGGCTCCGGGTCCAGGAGATCCAGCACGTCCCGCGTCTCCCCTCGTCCCGGCCGATCCGCGAGGCGGTCGATGCATCCGACGAGCCGTCCGTGGCCGAACGGCACGACCACGCGCATCCCGGGACGGGCAGATGCGGCCAGGGCGGGCGGGAGCCGGTAGGCGAACGTCTGCCGCACGGGCCGCGGCAGCGCGACGTGGCAGTAAAGCTCTGCGGCGCCAGACGTTAGCCCACCCTGGGCGACACGCTGCCGGCCGGTCCGTGCCGCAGCCGCGGTGTCCTGTCCGACCTGAGTCTGGATGCCGCTATTCCCTGACATGCTTGACTTTGCGCGCCGAAGCGCCCTAGACTCCACCTCGGAACAGGAGGTGGGACGTTACATGGGGTGTCTCGCGCTCAACGCGTCGTACGAGCCGCTCACCATCATTCCGGTCCGCCGCGCTCTCAGGCTGGTGATAGACCGAAAGGCGGAGGCGCTGGAGGTCGACGCCGATCGGCCTTTCCGCTCCGAGTGGTGTCACTTCGCCGCACCCGTCGTCATCCGCCTGGTCCGCTACATCCACGTGCCGCGGAGATTCCGCCGGCAGGTGACCAACACCTTCCTGTTCGCGCGCGATGGGTACCGATGCCAGTACTGCGGGCGGCACCGGCGTCAGCTCGGTTACCGGGAATCCCTCACCCGCGACCACATCGTGCCGCTCTCTCAGGGCGGCGACAACGGATGGTTGAACGTCGTCACCGCATGCAGCAAGTGCAATCTCCGGAAGGGCAGCCGCCTTCCCGAGGAGAGCGGCATGCGCCCGATCGCCATGCCTCGAGCGCCGAACGACGTCGAGCTCGTGTGGGCGGTGCGGCGCATCACGCCGATCCAGGCGAAGTACATCCGCATGTTCTACGGCGAGGAGGTGTTGCGGGCCCTCACCGGCTGACCGGTTCCCGGCCGGTTGCCGTCCCCGTTGCAACCGCGGATCAGGTGGGCTCGCCTTCCGCGGGAAGTGGCTGATGGGTATCGGGACCCTCGGGCTTTCCGAGATGCTCGTGATCGCCGTCATCATCCTCATATTCTTCGGGCCCCGGCGGCTTCCCGAGATCGCCCGTTCCCTCGGCCGGGCGATGCGGGAGTTCCGGCGCAGCCTGAACGAGATCCAGCGCGAGCTGGAGGAGGCGGAGCGTCTCGGGAGCTCCCCTCCGCCGCCGACCCCGCCGCCGCCGGGCCCGCGCGGGTCCGGAGCGTCCGTTTCCGCCCCCTCGTCACCCGCGGCAGCGGACCGGCCGCCCGAGGCAGCGAACCGGGCGTCCGAGTCCCCGGCGGGCCCCACGCCGGACCCGACCGGCGCCGGCGCCTCCGACTCCGGCGGCGAGGACGCTCGGAGCGGGGGCCGCGGCAGCTCCCCGCCGGGAGAGGAGGGTGTCGGGAGCGAGGAGCGCGGCGTCTCCGAGCCGGGCGACGACCAGACGACGTTGTTCGGCTGAGGATCAGGGACGACGCGCCGGGCAGCTCACCACGCTGAGCTGCTGCGGCCGCCCGAGCCGGCCCTCGCTCGCCAGATAGATGAGGCCGTAGTCGGCCGCGAAGGTGAGCCCCTCGCCCTGGGGCTCGGCCGCAGCGGCGAGGGAGACGGCCGCCGGTACGGCGGTCGTGTCGAACGCGCTCAGACCCGGCCACCGGAAGAGGAAGATCGTCGTGTAGCTGCGCACCGCCAGCTGCCGCCCGTCCGCCGACAGATCCGCCGCCGTCAGGTACTGGCTCGTGCTGCGGCCGATGGGGATGCGCAGGGAACCGATCCGCCGCAGGGTTATCGGTTCCTCCCCTTCGGCGTCCAGCCGTGCCGCGTACATCGACACCCTCCCCTCCCGCCCTTTCGAGATGAGGATCAGCTGGCCCGTACGCTCGTCGATGATCATCGATTCGGCGTCCCGTGGACCGTCCGGGTACCGGAGGCGGAAGCTGCGCTCCACGGCGACCTCGCCGCGGGGCACCGAGCCGACTCCGTAGCTCGATGGCGACGATCCCCCCCGCCTTCCGGCCTCCGTCGGAAGGGGCGGGAGGAGGATGCGGTGGACGAAGATCTCACGCCGCCGCCCGAAGTTGTCGCCGATGTCGCCGAGGTAGAGGCACCAGCGATCGCCGCACTCGGCCAGCGCGAGATCCTCGGGATCCTCGTTCGTGCCGCCGCTGACCTCGACGGACATCACGAGGTGTCCTTCCACGTCGACGAGGTACAGGGCCGGGTCGTTGTCGCTGTCGTTGTGCAGCCAGAAGAGGTCTTCGCGTCGCGGGTCTCGGATCATCCCGGAGGCCTCCTTGAGCTCCGGCGGGAGTGCGGCCAACCGCCGCGCATCCCCGCAGCCGCTATCGCGGGGCGGTACCTGCACCGCGCCGCCGCTGCACCCGCCGCCGAACGCCGCCAGGGAGACGGCGAGGAGAGAGGAGAGTGCCGCCGGGCGCGGGCCCGGCGAGAGACAGGCCCTCGAGAGGGTCGGTCGGAGGGAGATCGACGCCGCGCGCCAGACCGCTCGGCCCCCCCTCATCATCCTCCCTCCGCCGCGGTCTCTCTCCCGAAGCGGGCGGAGAGCTCGAGGTAGCGCTCGTTTCTCTTCTCGCCGAGCGCCCGAAGCCATGTCTGCGCGTCCGGCGCTTCGGCCGCGTCGGCCGCGGCGGGGTACCCCGGCTCGGCGACCCGCACGGTCGGGTATGAGCTCCAGGCCGCGGACGAGGTCGCGTGGATGGAGATCTCCTGGCCGCGGCGGCACCCGCGGCACAGCGTGAGGAGCGTGTCCGGCGTGACGGACTGCCCGCTTCCGAGCCGGTAGGAGCCGGGAGCGCCTCCGGCGTCCAGAAGCAGGGTGAACCCCGCCAGCTCTCGCGGCACCTTCCACTTTCCGCCGACGGCGACCCCGCTTCCGGTGGGGAGGGGTGGGTCGCCCGGTGCTTCGCTGCTCCGCGCTGCCGTCTCCACCGCCCCCGGTCCCCAGCCGACGAGTCGGATCGGCGCGTGAACCGTTCGCAGGAGCGATTCGGGGGCGATGGAGACGCTCGGCTCGGCCTTGTCACGCCCCCAGCGGAGGTCGAGTCGAACGGCCTCCGCCTGGAGGGCCCCCTTCCGAAGGGCGTCGAAGGGGAGAATGAAGGCCAGGCTGGTCACGGTCGCCGGCCGGAGGTCCCGGGCGACCGATCTCTCGTCGGTACCTCCCAAACGGAATCGGATGCGCACGCTGTCGATCGGGCCGCTCCCCCAAGCGGTGAGCGGGAGGGCGAGCCTCGCGAGCAGCTCGTCGGCCTGCCAGGCGAGCGACGGCTCTATCTCCAGGAGCGGAGGGACCGTCAGGGATGGCGCCGGAAAGGCCCGTGCGTCGCCGGGCGGACGCGAGGCCTGGACCCGAACTTCGTCGAGGCCGTCGATCCCCGCCAGGAGCCGGGCCCCGAAGGTGTAGGCGCAGTCGCCGCCCAGAACCTCGAGGAGAAGGGTGTTCCATCCGAAGGCCAGCCTCACGTCGATCGTGTCTGCGGAGGAGCGGGCCTCGCCGAGCGGCTGTCCGTTCAGTCGGACATCCACATCGCCGCAGTCCGGCCCCCGCGGGAGGAGGCGGACGGTCCGTTCGGAGGGCGAGCGGAGATAGGCGTGCGCGTAAGCGACGGCGCGCGCCGGCCGCTCGCCGAGGATCGAGTCGAGGGAGAAGAGGTCGGCCGAGTCCTGCCGGACGAGCGTCCACCGGGTCGACCCGGCCTCGCGTCCCCTGTCCGGTAGGATGTCCGGCTCGCCTCCCCTGAGGTAGTCCACCGACAGGGGAGACGGACCGGTGTCGGCTTCGAAAGCCCCCGAGACGAGCCACCGGTCTATGGCGATCCTCGCGGGCCCTCGATCGGCTGCCTGCACGGCAGCCTGGGCCGCCGGGACGGGCGCGGCGGCGATCAGCGATGCAGCGAAGCAGAAGGAGAGGAGTGCTCCGCGTGGCATTCGGCTCCTCCGGTTCATCTCTCCGGCAACCACGACCGGGTGTCCGGCGCCGGCCGACCGGGCTTCCAGCTTGCGGCCCGAAGGCCGAGCGTCCGCCTGCGTACCCCCATCTCCCGTGCGGGGTGCCTCGCGCTTGACCCGACCTGCACGGCGCGTCTAACGTCCCGCAGGAACGGGGCCGTCCGCCCGGGGCTCGGGACGGCCCGTCCGCGCCGGAAGCGGCGCCCATCGATCCGGCACTCGCCCGGTCACGGTTTCGTGAAGCTCGAACGACCCCGACAAACGCGGGGTACTACCCAGCCATGAAGGACGTAATCAATCTCCGGGTCAACGGTGACGCTGTCGAGGTCGGCGTCCCGACCCACTTCACGCTCCTCGAGACGCTCCGCTATGGTCTCGGCCTGACAGGCTCGAAGCAGGGGTGCGACAAGGGCGACTGCGGCGCCTGCACGGTGCTGCTCGACGGGAAGGCCGTGCTGTCGTGCATCCTTCCCGTGTACGAGGCGATGGGCCACGAGGTCACCACCGTGGAGGGGATCGCGCAGGGCGCTCGGCCCCACCCGCTGCAGGATGCCTTCGACCTGACCGGCGCGGCGCAGTGCGGCTTCTGCACCCCCGGCATTCTGTGCAGTGCTTTCGGACTCCTCGCGGAGAACAGCTCGCCTACCAGGAAGGAGATCATGGAGGCCCTGTCCGGCAACCTGTGCCGGTGCACCGGCTACACGAAGATCTTCGAGGCGGTGGAGCTGGCGGCCGAGGCGCTTCGGAGCGGCCGAGCTCCGGCGGAGCTGCTCGCATCACCGCACCCGTCGCCGGCTCGGGTACCGGCGCCGGGGGAGGCCTGAAGCCATGCTGCCCGAGGAGCTCGAGCGCCTGCAGAGATCCAGCGCGGACTCCCCCGAAGAGCTGGAGGCGCTCGGCGCGGATGAGTTCCGCGTGCTGGGGCGGCGCAACCGCCGCACCGACGGCCTCGCCATGTCCACCGGGAAGGAGGTGTACACCGATGACATCGTCCTCCCCGGAATGCTGCACGGGAAGATCCTCCGCAGCACCGAGCCCCACGCCCGCATCCGCTCGATCGACGTCTCCGAGGCGGAGGCGCTGGAGGGGGTGCATGCAGTGATCACCGGGAAGGACATGCCGATTCCGTACGGCATCATCCCGTGGACGCGCGATGAGCACGCACTCGCGCTCGATAGGGTCCGCTTCGTGGGTGATGCGGTGGCGGCGGTCGCCGCGGTGGATGAGGATACGGCCAACGCGGCGCTCGACCTGATCGACGTGGAATACGAGCCCCTCCCCTATTACCTGGACCCCGAGGAGGCACTGGCTCATCCCGAGAACCCGATCCACCAGCCGGGGAAGCCAGGCCGAAACGGAAACGTCACCAAACAGGTGAAGCTCGAGTTCGGGCCGGTGGATGAGCTCATGGAGTCGGCCGACGTCACGGTGGAGGGAGAGTACTACTTCCACGGTACCACCCACACAGCGATCGAGCCGCACTGCGCGATCGCCCGCGTCGGACAGGACGCGATCCTCACTGTGTGGTCCTCCACGCAGGTGCCGCATTACCTGCACCGTGAGCTGGCGCGCGTCCTCGAGCTGGACGTGGCCAGGATCCGGGTGATCCAGCCGGCCGTGGGCGGTGCGTTCGGTGGGAAGTCGGAGCCGTTCGACCTCGAGTTCTGCGTGGCTCTGCTGGCGCTGCGCACGGGACGTCCGGTGAAGATCCTGTACACGCGGGAGGAGGTCTTCTACTCCCACCGCGGCCGGCACCCGATGAAGATGTGGTACCGCCTCGGCGCCTCGAACGACGGACGGCTCAGGGCGGTGGATGCGCGGACGATCCTCGACGGTGGCGCGTACGCCTCCTTCGGCCTCGTCACCACCTATTACAGCGGCCAGCTGCTCACCGCGCCGTACACGATCGACTCGTACCGCTTCGAATCGACCCGCGTGTACACGAACAAGCCGCCGTGCGGCCCGAAGCGCGGACATGGCTCCGTGCAGCCCCGCTTCGCCTTCGAGATCTCTATCGACAAGGTGGCCGAGAAGCTCGGCATGGACCCGATCGAGTTCAGGCGCCGGAACTTCATGGGCACGGGCCGGACGGTGAACGAGTTCCAGGTGAACTCGAACGGCTTCCTCGAGTGTCTCGAGGCCGTGGAGCAGGCAAGCGGGTGGAAGAAGAAGTTCCGGAGGCTCCCATACGGTCGGGGTGTAGGCATCGCAGGCTCGTGCTACATCTCCGGGACGAACTATCCCATCTACCCAAACCCGATGCCGCAGGCCGCCGTGCAGGTGCAGATCGAGCGGTCCGGCCGGGTGAACGTCCTGCACGGTGCCTCGGAGATCGGGCAAGGTTCCGACTCGACGATGGCTTACATCGCCGCGGAGGAGCTCGGAGTCCCACTCCCATACGTACGCGTCTTCTCGGCCGACACGGACCTCACGCCGGTGGACCTCGGCGCGTACTCCTCGCGCGAGACCCTGATGGTGGGGAACGCGTGCGTGATGGCGTGCCGCGAGCTCGGCGGGAAGGTTCGGAGCTCCGTGGCGAAGGCCTGGGGGATCCCGCCCGAGCGGGTGCGGCTCACCGGAGGATGGGCCTTCGACGCCGGCGACCCGCGGAATGGCGAGCGACGCATGCCGATCGCGGCCGCCTTCCAGCTTGCCGAGGCGGAGCACGGCACGCTAGGCGCCATCGGGCATTACAACACCCCGAAGGATATCCACGGCGACTACCGGGGCGGCACGATCGGCGCATCGCCGGCCTACAGCTTCACCGCTCACGTCGCGGAGGTGGAGGTGGACCCGGACACCGGGTTCGTCGAGGTGAAGACGATCTGGGTCGCGCACGACTGCGGGCGGGCGCTCAACCCGGTGCTCGTCGAGGGACAGATCGAAGGCTCGGCCTACATGGGCTTCGCAGAGGCGGTTATGGAGGAGCAGGTGATGAAGCGTGGGCCGGAGGAGGGCGGCCTCCACAACGCCCCCTCGCTCCTCGATTACCGGATCCCCACGTCTATGGACTGCCCGGAGTTCGTCTCGCTGATCGTCGAGACGAACGACCCCGAAGGCCCTTACGGCGCGAAAGAAGCGGGCGAGGGTCCGCTCCATCCCTCGCTTCCCGCCATCGCGAACGCCATCTACGACGCCATCGGCGTGCGCATGGACTCTCTCCCCTTCACCCCCGACCGCGTGTGGCGGGCGATCCGTGAGGGGGAGGCGGCCGACGCGGAGAGCGCCGTCGCCACGGCCTGAGGCTCTGCCGCCGGCCCGCGGCGGCACTCGCCAGGGGAGCTCCCCTAGCCGCCCCGTCCTGCCTTCAACCGCTTCGTCGCACGCCGAAAAGGTATCTGCCTCGCCGAGCGCGCGAACGGCGAGCCCCGGCCGTCCGATGGGCGCGGCGGTTGCCCGTGGCCGCTCCCGGAGCGAAGCTTACTGGACGTTTCACCGTTCGGTCGGATCTACCGCGGCGGACGGACCGTCCTCCGCACCTCTGCGCCGCGGGGAGCCGGGCCGGCAGCGCGGAGAGCACGGATGGCCACAGCGCTTTCATTCCGGAGGAGACCGAACGGCTTCGATCTGTCCGCGCACGGCATCACCGTGGCGGACGTCCGGCGCAACCTGTCGACGGGCCGGCTCTACGAGGACGCGCTCCGGCACGAAGCCGACGCCCGGATCTCGGCGAGCGGTGCCCTGGTGGCCTACTCCGGCGACAAGACGGGACGCTCGCCGAAGGACAAACACCTGGTGGCGAGCCCCGACTCCGAGAACGACGTGTGGTGGGGTCCGGTCAACGCCGCCATCGAGCCGGGAGTCTTCGCGATCAACAGGGAGCAGGCGAGAGCGCATCTCAACGATTGCGACTGGCTCTACTGCTTCGACGGCTTCGCGGGCTGGGATCCCGAGCACCGTGTAAAGATCCGGGTGATCTGCTCCCGGCCGTACCATGCGCTGTTCATGCACACCATGCTCATCCGGCCCACCAACGAGGAGCTGGCCGACTTCGGCGAGCCCGACTACGTGATCTACAACGCCGGCCGCTTTCCCGCCGACGGGAAGGCCAACGGCCTGAACTCGACCACTAGCGTGGACATCAGCTTCGAGGACGCCGAGATCGTGATCCTCGGGACCGAGTACGCGGGCGAGATGAAGAAAGGCGTCTTCACCATCATGAACTACCTCATGCCGAAACGGGGCGTGCTCTCGATGCATTGCTCCGCGACGGCGGACCCCCGGACGGGTCGCTCCTCCCTGCTGTTCGGTCTCTCCGGCACGGGCAAGACCACCCTCTCCGCCGACCCCAACCGGCTGCTCGTCGGGGACGACGAGCACTGCTGGACCGACACGGGGATCTTCAACATCGAGGGCGGTTGCTATGCGAAGACGATCAACCTGACGGCCGAGTCCGAGCCCGACATATACCAGGCTCTCCGCTTCGGTGCGGTGCTGGAGAACGTGGTGCTCGGGGAGGACGGGGAGGTCGACTTCGCGGACTCGAGCATCACGGAGAACACGCGGGGCGCTTACCCGATCGAGTACATTCGGAACGCCAGGATCCCCTGCACGGCCGATCACCCGACCGATGTGATCTTCCTCACGTGTGACGCGTTCGGCGTCCTCCCGCCGGTGAGCAAGCTGTCGCCCTCCCAGGCTATGTACCACTTCATCAGCGGGTACACGGCGAAGGTGGCCGGAACCGAGGTGGGGATCACGGAGCCGAAGGCCACCTTCTCTCCCTGCTTCGGCGGCCCGTTCCTGGTGTGGCACCCCGCAAAGTACGCGGAGATGCTCGCTGCGAAGATGAGAGAGCACCGTTCGAGTGCGTGGCTCGTGAACACCGGCTGGAGCGGCGGCGGGTACGGTGTCGGCGCGCGCATGAAGCTGGGCTACACGCGTGCGATCGTCGACGCCATCCACCGTGGGACTCTGGCGGACGCGCCCACCGCGACCGACCCGGTGTTCGGCCTTCAGGTCGTGACGCGCGCCCCGGGAGTGCCGGAGGAGATTCTGGTGCCTCGGAACACCTGGGCCGACGGAGATTCCTACGATAGGGCGGCCCGCAGGCTGGCCGGCCTCTTTCGCTCCAACTTCGAGGAATACGCCGACTGCTGCACGGTCGAGGTGCGGCAGGCGGGCCCGACGGCGTAGCTTTCCGCCGCGTGATCGACCCGATCGAGCCGAGAGTGGAGACTCCCGAGGAGGTGAGGGACAGGGTTTGGAAGGTGGCCGAATACCTTCCGCTCGACCGACTCGGCACCACCGACGACTGCGGCTTGTCACCGTTCGGGGACGACACCTCGACCTCTCGGGAGACGGCCTTCGAGAAGGTTCGCGCCCGCGTCGCCGGGACGGAGCTCGCCGCCCGGGCGCTCGGCGTCTGAGCCGTCGGCCCGCCCCTCGCGCCGGGCACGGGCTGGCCGGATGCTGGCCGGGCCGCGTCCGCGCTGACCGGACGCCGGGCTGATCGGCCGTCTCGAGGACGTTCCTCCCGGGTCTTCGGGCGATGCGGCAGCCCGGAGACCCTGCACCGCCGACCGAAGCGGTCCCCGAGCTTTCTCATCGGCTCCGGGGTGACTGGATCACCGATCGAACCGAGCGCCAGCACATGCAGAAGCGACGCTTTCCGCATCCCATCGCGCTACTCGTGGGCTGCATCCTCGTCGCCGCGGCCCTTAGCTACGTGCTCCAGGCCGGGGAGTACGAACGGCGCGAGGATGCGGCCACGGGCCGCGTCGTCGTCGTCGCCGGAACCTACCACGATGTGGAGCGGAATCCGGTCGACTTCTTCGACGCGATCGTCGCCATCCCGAAGGGCCTGGCCGACGCGGCCGACGTCGTCTTCCTCGTCTTCCTCATCGGTGGGGCGTTCACGGTGGTGGACGAGACGGGGGCGCTGCGCAGCGGCGTGACATGGCTGGTGCGTCGCCTGGACAGGCGTGAAGCCCTCGTCATCCCGGTGGTGTCGCTGGCCTTCGCAGCAGCCGGGGCGCTGGAGAACATGCAGGAGGAGATCATCGCCCTGGTCCCGGTCCTGCTGATTCTCACCGGACGCCTCGGCTTCACTCCCCTGGTGGCCGTCTCGATGAGCGCAGGCGCGGCGTTCGTCGGATCATCGTTCAGCCCGATCAACCCGTTTCAGGTGGGGATTGCCCAGAAGCTCGCCGAGCTCCCGCTGCTCTCCGGCTCGGCGTTCCGCCTGGCTTTCCTGGGGGCAGCCGTGGCGTTCTGGATCGGGGCCACCATGCGGCACGCCGTCCGGACTCGCACGGAGCCGGAAGCGGTCGAGGCCGCCGGATCGGAGAGGGTGGGCCGGCGCGAGGGAGCGATCCTGCTGCTCGTGCTCCTGACCTTCGCGGCGCTGGTGGTCGGCCTCCTCTATCTAGACTGGGACTTCGACCACATGTCGGCCCTGTTCTTCCTCATGGGAGTCCTCGCCGGCCTGATCGGCCGCCTCGGCGTGACCCGCACCGCCGAAGCGTACGTGAAGGGCTTTCGGTCGATGGCGTTCGCCGCCCTGCTGATCGGCTTCGCGCGCGCCATCTACGTCGTCCTCGACCAGGGTCGCATCGTCGACACGATCGTGAAGGGGCTCTTCACGCCGATCGCCGATCTCCCGCTCGGCCTCTCCGCCCTCGGCATGATGGCCGCGCACACGGCCGTCCACGTCCCTGTGCCGAGCGTGAGCGGTCACGCGGTGCTGACGATGCCCCTGCTGGTTCCCCTGTCGGACCTGCTCGGGCTCTCCAGGCAGGTCACCGTGCTCGCGTATCAGTACGGAGCGGGACTGTGCGACCTCATCACGCCGACCAACGGCGCGCTGCTGGCGATCCTCGCGGCGGGCGGGGTGCGGTACGAGGAGTGGCTCCGGTTCGCCCTGCCGAAGTATCTGCTCCTGCTCGCCCTCGGGGCGGTGGCGATCGTCGTGGGCATCGCCGCCGGAGTTCAGTAGGCGTCGCGATCAGCGTCCGGCGGGAGAGCATCAGGACGGTTCCGGAGGGCACGCTACATCGAACATCGGGGCGGGGTAGTCGGGGAGCGCCGCCGGCTTCCGCGTCGTTGGTCCGCCGGTGGGGCTGGGTTATCTTTTAAGAGTCGGCCGCGAGCCTCCGGGTTCGTGGTGAGCGACCGGACGCCGGGCCCACCGCGTCTGGGCACGGGCTGACCGGATGCTGGCCGCGCAGCGGGCGCGCTGACCGGACGCCGGGCCCGCCGCCGGCCGGAGGGGAGAGCCCCGACCTCGATGACCCGGTAGACGGCGGACGCGACCGGGTCCGACACGGAGACCATGCTTCGTCTGCACCCGTACAGCTACCACCGGCCCGGGACGGTCGAGGAGGCGCTGGCGACCCTCGCCGAGCACGCGGGAAAGGCCCTTCCGATCGCCGGCGGAACCGACCTGGTGCCCAACATGAAGCACCGGCTCTTCACCCCGGAGCACCTGGTGGCGCTCAAGGGGATCGAGGAGCTGCGAGGCATCGAGCAGACGGAGGAGGGCCTGCGGATCGGCGCGGCGGAGACCCTGGACTCCCTCGCCGGACATCCGGCGGTTCGGAGCCGCCTCCCTTCCCTCGCCCAGGCCTGCGGGCTCATCTCCGGCCCGCAGCTCCGCCGCATGGGCACGATCGGGGGCAACGTGTGCCTCGACACCCGCTGCACCTACTACAACCAGACCTACTTCTGGCGAAAGGCGCTCGGCTTCTGCCTCAAGAAGGACGGGGACACCTGCTACGTGGTGAAGGCGGGCACCCGATGCGTGGCGGCCCACTCCGCCGATGCGCCCCCGGTGCTCATGACGCTCGGCGCTTCCCTCGAGATCGCGGGTCCCGGCGGACGGAGGACCGTGCCGGTCGAGGAGTTCTTCACCAACGATGGCGTGTGGAACCGTCGCATGGCGCCGGATGAACTCCTGGTGGCGATCCGCGTTCCGTGGCCGGAGCCTGGGACCTGTCTCGCCTTCCAGAAGCTCCGCCCGCGCGGCTCGATCGACTTTCCGATCCTCAACCTCGCCGTGTCGGCGCGCTTCGACGACGAAGGCCGCGTCACTGCCCTGGAAATGGTCGCCTCGGCTCTGGCGGCCTATCCGCGACGGATCGGCAAGGTGCAGGAGGCCGCGCTGGGCAACCGGCTGACCGCCTCGGTGATCGACGCGGTGGCCCAACAGGCCTTCCGGCAGTGCCACCCGCTGGACAACATCATCGTGGACACGGAGTGGCGGCGGG
Organism: Gemmatimonadota bacterium; assembly: GCA_046758745.1. Taxonomy (GTDB): domain Bacteria; phylum Gemmatimonadota; class Gemmatimonadetes; order Palauibacterales; family Palauibacteraceae; genus JBHIAV01. Next base: position 26,388 of record JBHIAV010000006.1, on the reverse strand, counting down.
CGATGGTGCCGGTGCTCGTGAGGAGGGCGCTGAAGGGAATCGCCCACTGAGGCAGAGGAAGCCGCTCCTCTGGGGGAAGAGGCGGAGGCAAGACCTCTGAGAGAGGGCCCCTCGTACCTCAGTGGGCTGTCAGTGCTTCAGCCGTCGCTTGTCAATGCGCGGTCTCGCTGGAACGGGTAGTGGCTCGCTCCGCTCGGGCGCGCCCGAGCAGGTTCACACCCGTTACAGCAGATCGCCCAGCGGGTCCAGGATCTCTTCGGCGAAGTCGAAGACCTCACCGACCGTATTGAAGATGTCTCTCAGCGCCTGAGCGTCGGCCGCGCTCAGCTCGGAGCCGTCCGCCCGCGTGAAGGTCGGGTTGTCCGGATCGCCGCTCGCCAGCACGACGACCTCGCCGTTGTAGGCGAGCGAGCCGTCGATCGCGACATCGGTCGCCTCGCCGGTGAACACCAGCGTATTGGGCCCCTCACGGACCGTGAGCGTGAACGCTAGGCTGACGGGGACCTCTGTCACCAAGTCGAACTCACCGTTCACGGAGAGGGTGACGGCGACGTCCTCGGCAGCCACCTCCAGTGAGTGGAGGAGCGAGATGGTGAAGGTCTGCGCGGCGTCGGAGAGGCCTACCGATTCCGAGAGATCGAAGTCCAGGCGAACACTGCCGTCGGAGATGAAGCCCAGGGCGTCGAGGTTCACGCTTACCGTCTGTTGCGTCTGGGTGAAGGAGGCCTCGACGAAGTAGTCGATCAGCGTCTGCTCTCCGACCACCGCCTGGACGGCGAGGCGCGTCGACTCCGCGCTGCTCTCGTCCATCAGGTCTGCCCGACCTACGACGACAAGCGGCACGGCCGGCCTGCGCGTGATCGGGTTGATCGCGTACAGGAGGAACCTGACGCCGTTCGCCGGAGCGCCGGTGAGCGTCTCATCGATGACGTAGCTGTCCTCGGCGGCACTCCACACGAACGTCTTCCCGAGGAGGTTGCTGGGGAAGATCGGCGCCGAAGCGCTTCCGGCCGACAGCAGGGTGCGGGCCGGTGCGATGCTGGCCGCGAAGCCCGGACGCGAGAGGTCGCCGCCGACCAACGACGGTGTTCCCGTCTGCTGCTGCAGGGCCGAGCCGACTAGGTCGAGGCTGATGATCATGTCGCTGTCGTCATCCAGGTTGCCGCGTACCCCGTCCAGGGACTGCGCCACCCCGACAGCGTCGAACTCCCCGCTTGGACCCGCCGGGTCGCCGCCGCACCCGCCGATTCCCAGCGCGAAGGAGAAGACCAGTAGAGAAAGAAAGCCTCGGTCCAGATATCGGTTCATATGAAGCCTCCGAGAGCCCTACATGAGCGCCGAGCCGACCGCAGCCGATTCGGCGCCCGCTGTTTCCTGTTCGCGTGTGCTCGTGGCGCGGAGGAGCAAGTCGCATACCAGGGAGACCGGGTCGGCGTAAGTTGTTAGCAGCCTTGCCACCACACGCACCGGCCGCTCCCACGTGGCCACACTTCCCTTCCCGATCCCATGCAGAAAGCCACGCACTCCGCGAAGTCACATTGGAGCGGCCGGCCGCAGAGCAGCTCGGCCCGTCGCAGCGCCCGCGGCCTGCCGCAGGCCCGTGGTCCGGACGGCACCGCGATGCTAGATTGATACTCCGTCTCAATCTCCGAAACGGCCGTTCAGCGGCGTTCATGAGGAGGCCGAAGATGGCACGCTATACTCTCCCGGATCTTCCGTACGGGTACGATGCCCTCGAGCCGTACATCGACGAGCAGACCATGCGGCTCCATCACGACATCCACCATCTGGGCTACGTCAACGGCGCGAATGCGGCGCTCGACAAGCTGGAGAAGGCGCGGGAGGCCGGCGATTACGCGGCCGTGAAAGCGATCTCACGCGATCTCGCTTTCAATGCCTCGGGACACCTTCTCCATTCGATCTTCTGGCCCAACATGACGCCGGCCGGGGAGGGCGGGGAGCCTTCCGGGGCGCTGGCCGAGCAGCTCGCAAAGGACTTCGGAGGGGCGGACACCTTCAGGGCGCACTTCTCTGCCGCCGCCAAGGGGGTCGAGGGAAGCGGATGGGGGATCCTCGGGTGGGAGCCCCAGGCGTCGCACCTCCTGGTTCTCCAGGCGGAGAAGCACCAGAACCTGACGGCGCAGGGCATCACGCCCATCCTCGTTCTCGATGTGTGGGAGCACGCGTACTACCTGAAGTACCAGAACAAGCGGGGCGACTACGTCGACAACTGGTGGAACATCGTGAACTGGATCGATGTGGCGGAGCGCTTCGAGGCGGCGCGATCGATGGCGGCGGCCTCGCGCTGATCGGAGAGGGTCGCCGGTACCGGAGGCGTGAGGAGCGCTCTGAGGGGCATCCCTTTTCATCCGCCCTCGGGCCGCCGACGGATTCGAGCTCTCAGTCCCCGAAGCTGATTCCGAGAGCTCGTGCCGTCAGCACGATGTCGCTGTCGAGCGGGACATACTTCTTCTGCCTCAGTGCCACGTCGAGAGGAACCGCCCTCACGTTCGGTGGGTCGAGCCCTACCATGCACCCGAACTCCCGGTTCTCGACGGACCGGACGGCCGCGGTCCCGAACCGAAGGGCGTTCAGCCGGTCATAGGCGATCGGAGAACCGCCGCGCTGCAGGTGTCCGAGGACGATCGACCGGGTCTCCTTCCCCGTACAACCGGCGATCTCCTCCGCCACGCGAGCGCCGATGCCGCCCAGCCGGACCTGCTTCGCCCCGCCCCCTGAGACCTCCTTGGTCACCACACCGCCCCCGATGGGTCGTGCCCCTTCGGCGACACACACGATGCTGAAGTGGCGGCCGAGCTCCTCCCGCTCCTTGATCTTGTCGCACACCTTGGCGATGTGGAAAGGGATCTCGGGGATGAGGATGACATCCGCTGACCCGGCGACGCCGCTGAACAGGGCTATCCACCCGGCATCGGCCCCCATGAGCTCGACGACCATCACCCGCTGATGGCTTTCGGCGGTCGAGTGGAGCTTGTCGATCGCGTCGGTCGCCGTCTCCACCGCGGTGAGAAAGCCGAAGCTGAGGGAGGTCGCCGACAGGTCGTTGTCGATCGTCTTCGGGACGCCCACCACGGGCAACCCCTTCTTCGCCAGCTCGTTGGCGATGTGGAGGCTCCCGTCGCCGCCGATGGCGATCAGAGCGTCGAATCCCATCTTCCGGAAGGCATCGAGGATCTCGTGCGAGCGGTCTCGGTAGTCGATCGTTCCATCCCGTCGCGTGACCGGCCACCGTAGAGGACTGCCCCGGTTGGTCGTTCCTAGGATGGTGCCGCCGAGATGGGTGATTCCCCGAACGCTCTCGCGGGTCAGAGGAACGACCTTCGCCGACTCGTCCGACAGCAGCCCATCATAGCTGTTCTCTATCCCGAACACCTCCCAGCCACGGTTCACGGCGGCTAGGACAGCGGCACGGATGACGGCGTTGAGCCCCGGAGCGTCGCCTCCTCCGGTGTTGATGGCGATCCGGCGAATCTCGTGGGTAGACTCTCCCATCGGCCTCCGATGTTGGCTGGGCCCCGCTGGCCCCTGGGAAGGCCCCGCTCTATAGTGTCCGCCCGGTGATGTGAGCGCTCGCCCGTCAGCGCGCTACGTGCAGCCGGTGAAGCTGGGGGCGGTGCGGTGCGAGCGAGCTTGGCTCGCCGGCGCGCGGATCGGCGGCGGACCAAGTGGCCCAAAATGTGTCCGGGATGCTTCCCTCAGTCAACACGAGATGTCGGCTCCTTTCCGAACGATTCTCTTCGACTTCGACGGAACCCTCGTCGATTCGCTGGAATTGATTCTCAGCTCGTTCCGCCACACGCTGCGTATCCACACGGGATCGGTGCCGCCCGACGCGGCCTGGCTCGCGACGATGGGCACTCCGCTTCTCGCCCAGCTGCGGGAGTTCGCGAGCGATGAAGGGGAGGTTCGCCAGATGATGGCGACATATCTTCGCTACAACTTGGAGATGCACGATGCCATGATTCGCGCTTTTCCCGGCGTGCGTGAGACGCTTGAGCACATCGCCACGGACGGGTATCGGCTGGGCATCGTATCGAGCAAGCTTTCGGATGGAGTTCGACTCGGCCTCCGAGCGTGCGGGATTCCCGAGCGCCTGTTCTCCGTCATCGTCGCGGCGGACGACGTCGATCGGCACAAGCCGGACGCCGAGCCTGTGCGTGCCGCGCTGCGCCGGATCGGGGAGGCACACCCTGGCCGAGCGATCTTCGTCGGCGACAGCGTCCACGACTTGCAGGCCGGTCATGCGGCGGGCACGTTCACCGCGGCTGCCCTGTGGGGTCCGTTCGCGCCGGCGGATCTGGCCCCGGCCAGCCCGCACTATTGGCTTCGACGAGTCGAGGGGCTGCTCGATGTGCTCGCAGGAAGCGTCCCGGTGGGCCTTCCGGCCCCCGCCATGGAGAACCCCGACCAGGAGCTCGATTGAGCAGGAAGCGCATCGATCTGCCGGAAGAGGCGCGCCACTACGAAGTGGATCCGGATCTCCTGGAATGCTTCCTCGCGGACCCCGGGAAGGTGCCGGCCACGGCGTGCGACGGTTACTGCTGCCACTCGGGTGTGTACCTGTCTCTCGCCCAGCGGGACCTCATCCTCCGGCATGCCGATGCCGTACGGGCATGCATGGATCCGTCCCAGCGTCAGGACCCCTCGAGGTGGTTCGAGACGGAGATTCTGAAAGATCGGGACTTCGAGGGGGGAGAGTGTGTGGGGACGGAGGCGACGGATCGTGGATGCGTCTTCCTGAACGGTGAGGGACTGTGCGTCCTCCAGATCGCCTCGACGCTCAACCGCGAGCTTCCGCAGCTCAAGCCGTTCTTTTGCCGCCTCTTCCCGATCACCGTGGTGGACGGGGAGCTGACGGTGGACGACCACTGCCAGGGCGAGCGGCCGTGTTGCTCCGTTTTTCCCGAGGGAGGCATCCCGGTCGTCGAGGCGTGTGAGCCTGAGCTCAGGGTCGTGCTCGACGGTGAAGAGGTGACCCGGCTCAAGGAACGCGCCCGGAAGGCTGCCGAGCCGGTCTAAACGACCCCCTCCTCAGAGGGGGGCCGAGATCTCGCTCGGACCCTCCTTCCGCGCCCTGGCGCGGCGCGGCCGCTTCTCCTCGTGCAGCGAGCGAAGGGCGAGCCTCATCACCTCGTCAAGCGTCCGCACGGGGCAGAACTCGATCGAGCTTCGGATCTGCTCGGGGAGATCCTCCAGGTCGCCCTCGTTCTCTGCCGGGAGGATGATCCGGGTGATCCCCGCGCGTTGCGCGCCGAGGACCTTCTCCTTGACCCCGCCGATCGCCAGCACCCGGCCGGTGAGCGTCAGCTCGCCCGTCATCGCGATGTCGTGCCGCACGGCCCTCCCGCTCAGAGCACTGATGAGCGAGATCGCCATGGCGATCCCCGCCGACGGTCCCTCCTTCGGAACCGCACCGGCGGGCACGTGCACGTGGATCTCGCGGTCCCGGAGATTCTCCACCGGGATTCCCAGCTCCTCGGCGTGGCTCCGCGCGTAGGTGAGCGCGGCGCGGGCGCTCTCCTTCATGATATCGCCGAGCTGACCCGTGAGGACGAGGCTGTCTTTCCCCTCCATCACGCTGGACTCGACCAGCATGATGTCGCCGCCGGCCGGCGTGTAGTACATGCCGGTCGCCACGCCCACCGTGTCCACGGCCAGCTTCTTCTCCGGATGCACCCTTGGCTGGCCGAGCAGCTCTCGGAGGTCCTCCTGCATCACGGTCACGCTCTCGGCGTCTCCCGAAGCGATCCGTCTGGCCGATTTCCTCGCGATGGCGCCGAGCTCCCGCTCCAGGTTTCGCACTCCCGCCTCGCGAGTGTAGCTCGTGATGACCTTGCGGATCGCGTCCTGGTCGACGTGGAGCTGATCCGGCCGCAGACCGTTCTGCTCGATCTGCCGGGGGACGAGGAAACGGTTGGCGATCTCCAGCTTCTCGCTCTCCGTGTACCCGCGGAACTCGATCGCTTCCATCCGGTCGCGAAGCGGCCCCGGAATCTGGTGGATCACGTTGGCGGTGGCGATGAACATCACTTCAGACAGGTCGAAGGGGACACCCAGGTAATGGTCGACGAAGGAGTCGTTCTGTGCGGGGTCGAGCACCTCCATGAGCGCTGCCGACGGGTCCCCTTGGAAGGAGACGCCGAGCTTGTCCACCTCATCGAGAAGAAAGACGGGGTTCTTCGTGCCGGCCCGTTTGAGGCCCTCGATGATGCGGCCCGGCAGGGCACCCACGTACGTCCGGCGGTGCCCGCGGATGTCCGCCTCGTCCCGCGCTCCGCCGAGCGACACGCGGACGTACTTGCGTCCCATGGCCTCCGCGATCGACTTGGCGATGGAGGTCTTCCCGACACCGGGCGGTCCGACGAAGAGGAGCGTCGAGCCGCTCCGGTCGTCGGGCTGTCCCTGCGGGTGGGGCATCTCCGGCTCGCCTCCAGCCTCCGGCTCGCCCCCCGCCTCCGACTCGCCTCTCGCCTCCGGCTCGCCTCCAGCCTCCGGCTCGCCCCCCGCGTCGGGCTCGGTCTCGCCGGCCTCACTCTCCTCGGCCCGGCCGGCGAGGCGTTGCTGCTGGAGCTGGCGGACGGCGAGGAAGTCGAGCACCCGCTCCTTGACGTCCGTCAGCCCGTAATGGTCGCGTTCGAGTATCTCCTCCGCCCGTTTCAGATCGAGGCGGTCCTCGGTCCGCTCGTTCCACGGGAGGTCGACGACCGTCTCCAGGTAGGTGCGGACCACCTGAGCCTCGGCCGACTCGCGCGGGATCCGCTCCAGCCGCCGAAGCTCACGGTCGACCTCCTTGCGCGCCTCCTCCGGCAGGTCGAGCGCCTCCAGACGCTCGCGAAGCTCCTGGATCTCCTGCGTGTCGCCGTCCTCGCCGAGCTCGCGTTGGATCGCCTTCATCTGCTCGCGGAGGAAGATCTCGCGCTGTCGCTCACCGAGCTCCTCCTGGACCTTGCTCCGGATCTGCTCCTGTGCCTCGAGGACGCCGATCTGCCGCTGCAGGTGGAGGAGAAGTTTGCGGAGCCGGTCCTCGACGGAGAGGGTCTCGAGCAACTCCTGCTTCTCCTGCACCTCCAACTCCGTGTAGAAGGCGACCAGATCCGCCAGCTCGCCAGCCGAGGAGATCCCACCCAGCAGGTGATCCACGATCTCCTTGGGCACGCCCCGCAGGCGGCTGAGCTGGGCGGCCCGCTCACGTACCTCCTTGTAGAGCGCGGCGAACGCCGAGTCGTCGGGATCGAGCGGAGGCATGTCCACCATGCGGCGGCACACCGCTTCCAGCCTCCCGTCCCGTTCGCCGTATTCGAGGACGGCACCTCTCGAATCGCCCTGTATCACGAGCTGTACCCCCCCCGGGACCCTCTGCAGCTGGGCGATCCGACAGATCGTACCCACACGGTACAGCCCCTCCGGCACGGGGTCCTCCAGCTCGGCGTCCCGCTGCGCGACGGCGAGGACGACCTTGTCGCCGGCCACCGCGGCCTCGATGGCGGCGAGCGTCTTTTCGCGCCCCGCCGCGATCGGCGCGGCCACGGAGGGGAAGACCACCGTGCCGCGGAGGGAGATCACCGGCAGGCGAAGGCGGCCCTCCTGGCGGCGAGGCTGCGGCGCGGGGGGATCCGCTTCCCCGTCGGGGTCCGCTGCTCCCCCTTCGCTCTCGACGCGGATCCAACGGGCGGGGATGGGCATTCCTTGGAGCGGGTGGATCCAGGCTGTATAGTTCTCGTCGCTCATGATCTGGTTGTCCGTTCCCATGATTCGCCGCCGGCCGCGCAGCGGAGGCCTTCCTCGGGTCCCACGCGGCGCATGCCCGGCCACGCGTGTACTCCACGGCCGGCCAAAAGGTACTACCGCCTACCTCACGGTGCAGGAACCGCGCCGCCCTGCGCCGGACGATTGCGCCGCCACGCCGCCCATCTGGCATGGATTCGCGCCGAATCCCGCAGCCTGACCGCCAACCCGGCATGCAGCCCCCTGCTCCCACCGCCCGGCAGGGTGCGCGGGGGCGGCGACGTCCGCTCGCGCGTCCGAGCAGCGGCGTGCGGGCCGCGCTGGCCGCCCTCCTTGCCGTATGGGCCTGCCGGCCCGGCCCGGTCGACCCGGTCGGGCTTCCGGCCCCACGTGGCCCGTTCCTCCGGGTGCCCTATGTCCAGGCGGTCGACACGAGCTCGGCGCGGCTGATGTGGCTCGTTCCGCCCGGCACGCCGGACTCCGTGAGGTACCGCACCCGTTCCGGGAGCTGGAGGTCGGCTCGGGTGGAGCGCTTGCCCTCCGGGGTGAGGGTCGCCGCCCTGTCGCACCTCAGCCCGGCCTCTCCGGTGGACTACGTGGTATGGGCCGACGGCATCGAGGTGGGTCCGGTCACCTTCCACACGGCGCCGCGGTCCCATGCCCGCGGCACGGTCCGGGTCCTCGCCTTCGGGGATTCCGGGTTCGGCTCCGAGCCCCAGCTCCGGCTGGCCCGCCTCATGGAGGTCAGGGAGTGGGACCTCGCCGTGCACATGGGCGACATCGCGTACGACCACGGCTCCGCCACCGAGTTCACGCGACGCCACTTCGCCGTCTATCGGCGGCTGCTCGCGCGGATCGCGCTCTTTCCCACGCCGGGGAATCATGATCTGCGGACGGACGAGGGACGCCACTACGACGAGGCGTTCTACTGGCCGGCCCCGGTACCGGGGGCACGCTACTACACCTTCCGCTGGGGCGACGTTCGCTTCGTGGCGCTGGACACCGGCAGCGAGACTGCGGACGTGCGGGGTCTCCGCGAAGGGCGCGGGCGCCAGTACGAGTGGCTCGTCGCGACGCTGGCGGAGGCGTGGAGGGACTCCACCGTCGCGTGGACCGTCGTGTTCGGTCACCACCCCGTTTACAGCCATGCCGTGGGTCTGAGCGGGCACGGCCCCGACCGTGACCTGCAGCGGGCGCTCGCCCCCCTCTTCGACGCCTACGGCGTGGACCTCGTCCTGGCGGGGCACGATCATCACTATGAGAGATCTCGCCCGACGCGCGCCGGGCGACCCGTTCCCGGCGGATGCGGTCCCGTCTACCTCGTCACCGGCGGCGGAGGGGCCTCCCGTCTCGCCCGAGACGTCGCCCCCTCGGCGCTCACCGCCAGAATCTCCAGGGAGCACCATTTCGTCGCCCTGTCGATCACCCCGCGTGCCATCGCCGGGGTGGCCATAGGCACCGACGGCTCCCGGCTGGATGAGTTTCGCATCTCGCCGTACGTGGGTGGGGACGGGGGGCCGGGCTGCGGCTCGTGAGAGGCGGCCGTGCCGACCGCCGACCGGCACCACGGCGGCATCCGATCCCACCGGTTGAACTCGGTGCTGGACGGGGGTTAGCATTACGGCCATGAGAGAGTCGATAGAGCGGGAGAGGTATTATCGGCGCGGACTCGGCCTGAAGGCCGAGGTGAAGCCGGTTCTCGAGAGCGAATACGGGAGCGACCTGGTCCGCGCCATAAAGGACGGGGACTTCTCCCTCCGGGTCGGCAGGATCCACTTCCGGATGGCGCGCAGCCTGGGCTTCTGCTACGGCGTGGACCGGGCCGTCGAGTACGCGTACGAGACCTGCCGGAAGTTCGCGGACCGCGACATCTATCTCATCGGCGAGATCATCCACAACCCGCATGTGAACCGGCAGCTCCAGGAGATGGGGATCACCTTCCTGTATCCGGACCGGAAGGGAACGTTCGACTTCGGCGGGATCGACCGGAGCGCGGTGGTGATCATTCCGGCATTCGGCGTGAAGCTGCAGGACCTCGAGGCGCTGCGCGAGATCGGGTGCGTCCTGGTCGATACGACCTGCGGCTCGGTCCTCAACGTGTGGAAGCGGGTCGAGAGTTACGCCCGCGACGGCTTCACCGCCGTGATCCATGGCAAGTACTGGCACGAGGAAACGCGCGCCACCAGCTCACAGGTGCGAAAGCGTCGGGGCGGCGCCTACCTCATCGTGCGTGACATGGCCGAAACCGAGCTGGTCTGCTCCTTCATCGAGGGGAAGCTCGACGCGAGGACCCTGATGGGCCGCTTCAGGGACAGATGCTCGGAGGGCTTCCTCCCCGAGCGGCATCTGGGGCGAATCGGGGTGGCGAACCAGACCACCATGCTGGCCTCCGAATCGCTCGCCATCGCGCACCGACTCGGTCAGGCGATCGCGGCGCGATACGGCGAGCGGGAGCTTCCGGAACGGTTCCGCAGCTTCGACACGATCTGTTCAGCGACACAGGACCGGCAGGACGCCGTTCTCGAGCTGATGCGCGAGCCTCCCGATCTGATGATCGTCGTTGGAGGATATAACTCGAGCAACACCAACCACCTCGCCCACATCTGCGCCGGGCGCGCTCGAACCTTCCACATCGAGACCGCCGCGTGCATCGATCCAGCGGCCGGGACCATCTCCCACAAGCGGATCCTCGGAGACGACATCGTCCTGGAGCGGGGATGGCTGCCGGAGGGGGAGGTGCGGATCGGACTGACGGCCGGCGCCTCGACCCCGGACAGCCTGATTGGAGAGACGGTGGAGAGGATCTTGCGCCTGGCGGGCTACGACCCGGCGGAGGCGCTCGCCCGCGGCGCAGCCTGACCGCACGGCCCGGCGGCCGCCGCGGCGTCAGGCCGGATCCGGCACCTCGTCCAGCCGGGCCCTCGCCCTCTGGATCTGATCGAGGAGGGTACGTCGGCCGACCCCCCCGCGGACGTTGCGCCTCTCGAGCGCCGCCTCGACGTCCCATACCTGCGGAGCGAGCTCGGCCAGCGCCGGATGGATGGAGGCCAGCGCCTCCGCCGGAAGGTCGGGCAGCGCGCGCCCGGTCCGCTCGGCGAGGCGCACCATCTCGCCGACGGCCTCGTGCGCCCGGAGGAACGGAACCCCGCGTCCGGCGAGATACTCGGCCACGTCCGTCGCCAGCATCCCCGGCTTGAGAGCCCGGCCCGCCGCCTCGGCCCGCACCTCCAGCGTGCGAACCGTTCCGGTGAGGGCAGAGAGGACGTCGGAGAGCGACCGCTCGGCCGTGAAAAGGGCTGCCTTGTCCTCCTGTAGATCCTTGTGGTAGCCGGACGGGAGGCCCTTGACGGTGGAGAGGAAGCCGGCGAGGAGGCCGATGAGGACCCCCGCCCGCGCTCGCGCCAGCTCCGCTCCGTCGGGGTTCCGCTTTTGCGGCATGAGGCTGGAACCGGTGCTGAAGGCGTCGGCCAGGCGCACCAGGCCGAACTCGGCGGTGGAATAGAGGATGAGGTCCTCCGCCAGCCGCGCGACGTCCATGCTCGTCTGCGCCCATACGTACAGCATCTCCGCCACCCAGTCGCGGCCGCCCACGGCGTCGAGGGAGTTCTCACACACGTCGGCGAAGCCGAGGGCGGATGCCAGTCGGTCCCGGTCGATCGCCAGGCTCGAGCCCCATCCCGCCGCCGCGCCGAGGGGAAGCTCCCCGAGTCGGCCGCCGGCCTCCCGCACGCGGGCCCGATCGCGCTCGAGGGCCCAGAAGTGCGCAAGCAGCCAGTGCGCCGCGCGTGACGGCTGGGCGCGCTGCAGGTGAGAATAGGCCGGGAAGGGGACGTCGACGAGCTCGACGGCGCGGTCCACGAGCGCACGCTGGAGCTCCAGGATCGCCCCTTGCGTCCGCTCCGCCGCCGCGAGCGCCCACAGGCGGGTGTCGGTGGCCACGACATCGTTTCGGGAGCGGCCCAGCCGGAGCTGGCTGGCTAGGTCGCCGACGTCCTCGTGCAGCCAGCGCTCGATCAGCGTATGGATGTCCTCATCGGGTTCCGCCTCGATTCCTTCCGCCTCGCTCAGACGGCGCTCGACCGCTGCGAGGCCCTGGCCGAGCCTCTCCGCCTCTGCCTCGGACACGGCCCCGACGGCGACCAGCTCGGCGAGCCAGGCCCGGTCTACGCGGAGTTCGAAGGGCCACAGGCGCCAGTCGATGGGGAGGGAGCGGTTCAGACGATCAAGCTCCGGCGCCGCGCCCCCAGCGAACCGAGCCCCCCACAAACGGGTGAGAGGCGCGCTCACGGCGGGCGCGCTCACCCCGCGGCGGCCCGCCGGAGTGACGCCGGGCGCCGCTCGGAAGCCGGAGAGCCGGCCACCGGCAGGGCGGGCCCCTCCCCCGCGGACGACGGCACTCCCGGGGCGCGCAGCCCCGCGATCTCCCCGTCCGCGGAGGGCGCGTCGCGCCCCCGGCGACGCCCGGCGGTGCGGTACGGAAGGCCGAACAGCCGGATGAAGCCGGCGGCATCGGCGTGGTCGTACAGGTCGCTCGTCTCGAAGGTGGCGAGTTCCTGGTTGTACAGCGAAGCTCGGGCGCTCCGGCCCACGATCCGGCACGTCCCCCGGTACAGCCCGAGGGTGACGCTCCCTGTCACCAGGCGCTGCGTCACCCCGACGAGCGCGTCGAGCGCCTCCCGCTCCGTTCCCCACCAGCGACCCTCGTAGACGAGTGAGGCGTAGCGGGCCGCCAGGGCGTCCTTCAGCTCGAGGGTGCCCCGGTCCAGAACGAGCTGCTCGAGCTCTCGATGCGCCAGGTAGAGCAGGGTGCCGCCCGGCGTCTCGTACACGCCCCGTGACTTGAGGCCGACCACCCGATCCTCGATGACGTCCGTCCGCCCGACGCCGTGTCGGCCGGCCACCGCATTCAGCCGCGTGAGCAGGGCCACCGGCTCGAGGCGCGCTCCGTCGACCGAGACGGGAACGCCAAGCTCGAACCCGATCTCCACGCTCTCCCCCACCTCCGGGGCGTGCTCCGGATCGGCGGTGACGAGGTACATGCACGGCTTCGGCTCGAACGCCGGGTCCTCGAGCGGCCCGCCTTCATGCGACACGTGCCACAGGTTGCGGTCGCGCGAGTAGAGTCTCGAGTCCGGGCAAGGTAGCGGGACGCCGCGCGCCGATGCGTATTCCAGGGCTTCCCGTCGACCCCGGAAGGACCATTCGCGCCAGGGAGCGATCACCTTGAGCTCGGGCGCCAGCCACGCGAACGCGAGCTCGAAGCGAAGCTGGTCGTTCCCCTTCCCGGTGCAACCGTGCGCCACCGCCTTCGCTCCGACCTCACGGGCCACGCGCACCACCTCGCGAGCCACGAGCGGCCGCGCCATCGCCGTGCCGAGGAGGTATTTGCGCGCATAGACGGCTCCGGCCTGGAGCGTGGGCCACACGAACCCCTCCACGAAGGATCGTCGGCCGTCCACCACGCGGCACTCGGTGGCGCCCGCCGCCCGCGCGCGTTCGCGAATTCCGTCCAGCTCGTCCGGACCCTGGCCCACGTCCACGGCCACGCACACGACATCGGCTTCGTAGTTCTCGATCAACCACGGCACCGCAGCCGACGTGTCGAGCCCCCCCGAGTACGCGAGGGCGATCCTTCTCTTTTCTGCCATTTTCCTCTTGACGTCCCGGGGCGCCGGCGACCGCCTTCCCTACCCGCCGCCCTCCGCACCCGCCTTGCCGCTCCGGCCAGGCGACCCGTCTGGAGCCCCGCCTTCCCGGTCGGCGCCTCAGATCCGACGTGCGGCGTGCAACGGGATGTGCATAATTATGTGATTATGGAGCATAAGCATGCAACGCCGCCCTGTCAAGTGCGCCCCGCGTCGGGTGATGGCAGGGCTCCGATCGAGTCCTCGTCGGCATGCGCCGGGGGGCGGCGAGGCGGGCAGCTGCGCGACTCGGCTCCGAGGCGCGGAGAGGGGCGAATCGGGTCGGGGCGCGGAGAGCGACGGCTCGGCTCTGGGTGCAGAGAGCGACGAATCAGCGCCGACGGGCGAGCGCCCGCACGCGGCGGGCGACGGCGGCCCGCTGACGCGGCGAGCGGAGCACCACGAGAACGGTGTCGTCGCCGGCCACGGTGCCGATCACCTCCGGCCAGCGGGCGTGATCGAGCGCCGCGGCGACGGGCTGGGCGGAGCCGGCGAGCGTCTTGAGCACCAGGAGGTTGGCGGACCCATCTACCTGCGAGAGGAGGTCGGGGAGAACCCGGCTTAGGGCCTCGGCCTGGCGACCGGCTGTGCCGCCCGGTGGAGCGTAATACGACTTCTCGCCGCGGGCCGCTCGCTTCACGAGGCCGAGCTCCCGAATGTCGCGGGAGAGGGTGGATTGGCTGACGCGGATGCCGAGAGTGGTCAGGAGACGGGCAAGCTCCTCCTGGCTCCTGACCCGCCTCTCGGCGATGAGCCGGCGGATCGCCGAGAGGCGAGCTTCCCTATCCTTCTGGTCCATACTCGTGGCCGCCGGCCGGAAGGGCACCCGACACGAGCGGCTCGCGGCCCCGGAAGCCCGTCTCCAGCTGGTGCCAGTACTGAATCTCCTCCTCACCGAGCTTCCAGCACAGGAAGACGGGTCGGCCGTCTCTCAGGGAGTAGAAGTCCACCAGGCCTTCCGGCGCGCCTTTGAAGAGGCAGCCGATGGAATGAAGCTCCGCCAGGTATGCCTCGAGGGCAGCGGAGGCACGTCCGATCTCGTCCCTCAGCTCCGGCACCTCCGGCGCCCCGCCGGCCCGCGCGCCCTCGAAGCGGCCGAGAAGCGTCTGAAGACGCGAATGCTCGCCGAGGATGTCGTCCACGATCCGGCGGACGAGCGGAAGGGTACGGTTCGCTTCTTCCACGGTGAAGAAGCGGATCCTACCGGGCGCCCTCATGGCTCGTCGTCCGCGGGCCCGGTCCGCGCCGCCGGGCCGCTCCCGCCAGCTGACGGCTTCGGACGCGTGAGGTCCGAAATGTCCATTCGGATCCCGCCAACCACGGCCGCGGCCGCGTTGTACAGGGCCGCGGCGACCGCGGCGGCGGCCCCGCCGATGACGCCGTACAGGACCGGGAACAGCAGCACGGACCACATGCCGAGCCGGGTGAGAAGATTCCCCTCGGACCCGGGCGGGACCTCCAGCGTCGCCACGATGGCCAGCACGACGCCGACCAGGACACCGACGATCCCGTACAGCGTCATGGCCACCAGGAAGACGGAACGTGCGCTGATCCTTCGCAGCTGGACGATCACCTGGCTCACCCGCGGCTGGCTGCTTCCTTCGCACGATCGGGCGCGCCGGGCGGCCTCCCCTCGGTCGGGCGCGCCGGATGCCTGGGGCTTCCCGGGCGGCGCGGCGGCGGCCGCGCTCTCGTGCGACGGCACCACGATATCACGCTCCCCGCGCCGTCGCACGGCCGATGGCCGGAGGGTCGGGCGGGCGGAGCGTGCTCCGAGTGGCTCGCGACGGCCGCGCCCCGTATGGTGATCGCGTGAGCCCCGACGACGTCGGCTCCCTCCTCGATCCGGAGGTGGCGAGCCGCTTGGAAGCCGACGACCGAAAGCGCCCGTTCCCGGGTGGGGAGCCCGAGTGCCCCGTGTGCGGTACGCGGATGGTCCGCCATGTGGAGCGCCACCCGGCCCCGCGGGACGCTTCGTCGCCGTTTCGCGTCCGCCTCGTGTGCCCGGCGGCCGAGTGCGGGCGCTGGACGGTCTACGACTGGTAGGCCGGAGACCGCTACCACTGCTCGTCGACAGACCGGTCCTGGCGCCCTCTTCCTTGCTTGCGGCCGCTCCCTCACCTCTCCCCGGCCCGAGAAGCGGAATACTCCCTCGCTCGAAAGCGCTGCCCCGTAACGTCCCTTGAGCGGTCCGATGCCAGGTACACGAAGACGTCCGTGATCTCGTAGGGCTCGGGGAGCGCCGCCGGGTCCTCTGAAGGATACGCGGCTGCCCGCATCTCCGTGCGCATCGCGCCGGGGTCCACGGCGTTGACCCGGATCCCGTCCTCCCGCAGCTCCTCGGCCAGGATCTGCGACAGGGCTTCCAGGCCGTTCTTGGAGACGCTGTACGCGCCCCACAGGAGGCGACCGTGGTCTCCGACGCCCGAGGAGACGTTGATGATCGAGCCGTGCGTCTCGCGCAGGGGGGGGATGGCCGCGCGAGCGCACAGGAAGGCACCGGTCAGGTTGACCTCGAGCACCCGCCGCCACTCGGCGGGCGGATACGACTCTATCCTCTCCCGCTCTCCGAGAAGGGAAGCGTTGTTGACCAGCACGTCCAGCTTGCCGAATTCCTCCAGCGTCACCCGGAGCCAGCGGTCGACGTCCAGCTCGGCCGAGACGTCCGCGGCGATCGTGACGCAGCGGGCACCAGCGCCCCGCACGGCCTCGGCGACGTTCCGAAGACGCTGTTCTCCAAGGGCACACAGCGAGAGCGACGCGCCTTCCTCCGCAAACCGCCTGGCCAGGCCCGCTCCGAGCCCCCTCGACGCGCCGGATATCATTGCGACCTTGCGCGACAGTTCCATAAGCTCTCCGCCGATGACGAGATCTACCCGAGGCAACCAGCTGCCGCGTGTTCGCTTCACTCCACCAGCTGGACGCTCCCGCCGGCTGGCGGCCCGTCTCGCGCGGGTCGAATCGCGCAACGTCACCAGCCTGGCGGACGATTTCCCCATCTTCTGGGATCGGGCCCGGGGCAGCAACGTGTGGGACGCCGACGGAAACCGGTACGTCGATCTGACGGCAGGCTTTGGGGTGGCCGCCGTCGGTCACGCCCACCCGCGCGTGGTCGCCGCGATACGGGCACAGACCGGTCGGATCCCGCACGGCATGGGCGACGTACACCCTCCCGTGGCCAAGGTCCGCCTGCTCGAGCGGCTGACCTCCCTCGCTCCGCTTCCCGGAGCGCGCGCCGTCCTCGCCTCCTCGGGGGGCGAGGCGGTGGAGATCGCGCTGAAGACGGCGGTGCTGTATACCGGCAAGCCGGGCGTGCTCGCCTTCACCGGCGCCTATCATGGCCTCACCTACGGAGCCCTGGCGGTCACCGACGGAGCAC
The DNA here is from genome assembly GCA_046758745.1 of Gemmatimonadota bacterium. Taxonomy (GTDB): domain Bacteria; phylum Gemmatimonadota; class Gemmatimonadetes; order Palauibacterales; family Palauibacteraceae; genus JBHIAV01. Next base: position 9,579 of record JBHIAV010000006.1, on the reverse strand, counting down.
ACTTCCGTGCCCCGTTCGAGGTTCAGCTGAACCCGCATGTCGTCCGCGCGCCCTATCCCGACCCCTACCGCACCCCAGACGAGCTGCGCGGGGAGGCGGAGCTTGCTACGGCGGCGATTCGGGCCGTGGAGACGAGGCTCGACACGGAAGCCGGCTCATCCGTCGGGGCGCTCATCGTCGAACCGATCCAGGGTCGGGGCGGTGGGGTGGTGCCTCCGCCGGGCTTCCTGCGACGGCTCTCCGAGCTCTGCCGGGAGCGAGGGATTCTCCTCATTGCCGACGAGATCTTCACCGGTTTCGGCCGCACCGGAGTCCGCTTCGCCTGCGAGCACGAAGGCGTGGTCCCCGATCTGCTCGTAGTCGGAAAGGCCCTTTCCGGAAGCCTCCCCCTCTCGGCCTGCATCGGGAGCGGCGAGGTGATGGAGGCGTGGCCCGGGTCCGAGGGCGAGGCCATACACACCTCCACCTTCCTGGGGAACCCGCCGGCGTGCGCCGCCGCCCTCGCCTCGCTGGAGGTCCTCGAAGGGAAGGAGCTGGCGGGGCGCGCCGCCGAGGAGGGCGAGCGCTGGAGGGCACGTCTCGCGGAGATGGCGTCGCGACACCCCGCCGTCGGCGATGTGCGCGGGTGCGGCTTCATCGTGGGGCTCGATCTCGTGCGGGACCTCGGGAGCCGGGCTCCCCACGCCGCCCTGGCGCGAAGGGTGGTGGTGTCCGGCCTGCGTCGCGGCTGGATCCTTCTCGCCGGCGGCCCGGACGGCAACGTGATCTCTCTCTCCCCGCCCCTCACCATCGCGCGTCAGCTCTTGGATGCCGCCACGCGAGCGCTCGACCGGATTCTGTTCGAGGTTGAGGGGGAGGAGTAACCGGCCCGAGCGCCGACATCTCGGATGCCGCGGCTTTCGCCCCCCGGCTCCGGCCGGCTCGCCGTGTGGGGAGATTCCCCACAGGCCGGCGCCGACCGTTCCCGACTGACAGCCGTCCCCGCCGAGGCTAGCTATTAGAGAGGCCCGGTTCGCGCCGCTCGAGACCTGGGGAGGAGCGAGCGCGGGGCGGATGTGCGCCCCCGGGCGCCTTTCTGGGTCAGAGCCCCCCGGGTACATTGACGCGGCGCTGCGCAGGAATCCGACGCTCGTGTCGGGAGGTGGCCGGACCCGCGCCGGGGGGAAGCCCAACAGGGAGTCGGGCATGGCTGAGCTGAACGTCACGGTCGAGGGGACGCCGAATCCGAACGCGGCGAAGTTCGTCCTGGACCGCCCCCTGCCGGTGACGAGCGGCCGGTCCTACTTCGATCCCTCCGCCACCGAGGGCGACTCGCTCGCCGCGAGGCTGTTCGCGGTGAACGGCGTCCGTGCCCTCTTCCTGGTCGACAACTTCATCACGGTGACCAAGGCGGAAGAGATCGCCTGGTCGGATATCGTCGCAGAGCTCGAGAACGCGATTCGGGCGGAGCTTGCCGGGTGACGGGAGGTCGACGGATCGCCTCCCTCCTCCTGGCGGCGACGAGCGTCGCAGGCTGCTCAGACGGTGCGCGGGCCAAAGAGGAAGAGCCTTCTCGGTCCGCGGCGAGCGATGCGTTCGCCGACGCCGGAGCCGGGGTTCCTTCGCTCCGAGTGGAGGCGGAGACGCATCTGAGGAACATTCGCCAGCTCACCTTCGGGGGTCAGAACGCCGAAGCGTACTTTTCGGCCGATGGCGAGCGGCTGATCTTCCAGGCCACGCCCCGGGGAGCGCACTGCGACCAGCAGTACACGATCCGGGTGGACGGCACCGGGCTGCGAAGAGTCAGCACCGGGGCCGGCCGCACGACCTGCGGCTACTTCTTCCCCGGCGGCGAGCGGATCCTCTTCTCCTCCACTCACCTCGCCGGGAAGGCCTGCCCCCCTCCGCCAGACTACTCGATGGGCTACGTGTGGGCGGTCTACCCCGGGTACGACATCTTCGTGGCCGACACGGACGGCTCCAACCTCACCCGCCTCACCGACACGCCGGGCTACGATGCGGAGGCGACCATCTCGCGTGACGGGGAGTGGATCGTCTTCACATCCGTCCGCGACGGTGACCTGGACATCTACAAGATGAGGAGCGATGGGAGGGACGTGCGGCGCCTCACGGACGAGGAGGGCTACGACGGCGGGCCGTTCTTCTCCTACGATGGGAGCCAGATCGTCTACCGCGCACACCATCCGAGCGAGGAGGAGGTGCTGGCCGAGTACCGGGCGCTCCTGCGGCTGAATCTGGTTCGCCCGACGCAGCTGGAGATCTTCGTGATGAACGAAGATGGGACTGGGAAGAGGCAGCTCACCGACAACGGCGCCGCGAACTTCGGGCCGTACTTCTTCCCGGACGGAAAGCGGATCATCTTCGCGTCGAACCTGGAGAACCCGCGCGGCCGCGAGTTCGATCTCTACGCGATCGCGGTGGACGGTACCGGCCTGGAGCGGATCACGCACCACCCCGACTTCGATGGCTTCCCGATGTTCGACTCGGAGGGCTCCCGCCTCGTTTGGGCATCGAACCGCAACAACGAGCTCGAGGGGGAGACCAACCTCTTCATGGCGGATTGGGTGGACTGAGAAGGCGGTACACCACGCCTGGTTCCCCTTCCCCAGCGCCGCCGTACGCCAACTCGATGCGGTCCGGATACGCCTCGGCGTAGGCGGCGGCCGTCAGATACGGCTTGTTGTCTCCTCGCAGCACCGCCACGTAGTCGGGCCGAAAGGCTTCGCGGATCGCTTCCAGGCCCGCGGCCAGCGTGGCGGGGTCACGTTCGTAGCGGCCGTAGTCGGTCGGGAGGAACTGCCACGACGGGACCGCCAAGCGCCCTGTCTCCCAGTACACGAACGGGTCTAGCCGTGAGGCGACGATCGCTTCTGCCGGCGTGTTCTCCCGGATCCAGGCGACAAGGGGGGCGAAGGCCGCCGCCGGCGCCTGCTGCGGGAGCTCCCACGCCCGCCGCGCGTAGCCTCGCAGCTCGTAGCGAGCCGTGTTGATGGCGATGAAGGTGAGGCCCACGGCGGCGGCCGGCACGCCGAGCCGCGGGAGATCCGCGCGCAGCGTGGGAATCGCCTCCGCGACTCCTTCCGCGGCGAGCAGCGTGAGGAAGGGGTGGATCGTCCAGAAGAAGCGGTCGGGCTCATACGGCCAGACGGCGACGAGGGCGAGATAGAAAAGAACGAACAGGGGAAGCGCCGGGTTGCGGCGGAACGCCGAGCGACCGCCGAGCACCGCCAGAGCGCCGAGAAGGAGCACCACCACCCGCCCCGCCCATGGGGGCGCCTCGGGGATCCACACGACCTCGAGGGTGGAGAGGAAGACGGGCCAGGCCGAGCCGGCGATCAGTCGGATCCGTCCCGCCAGGTCGTCCCCGATCCCATCCAGGTACCATCCTGCGTAAGCGCCGTATTGTCCGGCGGCGATTCGGGGGACGCCTCCGCCCGCCGCGGCGGTCCACGCGAACCAGCCCACCGCGGCGAGCGCGGGGAAGAGGAGCGCGAGGGCCACGCCGCGGAGGCGTCCCCCGGCCGGGCGATGCCCGGCGCCGGCGGCGAGCGCCGCGCAGGCCACGGCCGCCGCCGCCGCGATCCCGATCGAGCGCGTGAGAAAGGCCGCCGCGGCCAGCGCGCCCGCGGCCAGGGTGGCCGCCGGGAGGCCCGCTTCGCCTGGCGCTTCGCCGCCGGCGATCGCCGGCCGGCCCTTGTGGGCCCGGAGGGACGCTAGGAGCGCCGACGCCGCGAGGAGGAGGAAAAGCGGCTCGGAGAGGAGCACCGTGGCGATGGACAGCGCCGGAACCGAGAGGAACCCGAAGACGGTCACCGCCGTCATCGCCACCAGACGTCGCCCTCCCCCGACTGCGAAGAGCAGGAACGTGGCCGCGGCCGCCCCGCCCCACAGCGCCGCGTTCACCGCCTTGAGCGCCGGAAGGCTCCCGGGGTAGGGACCGAACAGCTTCCAGCCGGCGGCGAGTACCACGGGGAAGAGCGGCGGGTACTTCACGCCCGGCACGGAGCCCGGAAGGTTGGCGTACCGGTAGCCTTCGCCCTCGGCCAGGGAACGGCCGAGAGCGAGGTAGACGCCGTCGTCGTAGTAGACCCCGGCGCCCACCGGCGCCCGCGCCCACATCGTGACGGCGAAGACCACCAGGGCGAGAGCGGCGGCGAGGAGGGCGCGCGTGCGTCCCGTGCGACCGGCCGGCATCACCGAGCGTCGCACTCCAGACGGGACAGGAAGTCCTCCACGATCTTGAACGTGAGCCCCCAGATGACTTCGCCCGCGTATGCGATCGCCGGGTACGCCCGCTCCCGGAGCCTGGGAGGCCGATACCAGGAGCGGAAGGTCGGATCCAAGAGGGCGCCCACCGGGATCCACACGTGTCCGGCGAGCTCGGGACTCTCCCGCACGACTCCCGCCCCCCCTGGCCAGGCGACGAACGGAGTCACCGCGATAGATGGAAGGTGAGCGTTCAACGGGTGGATGTCATCCAGCCGGCCGAGGAAATCGGCTGGAGCCAGGTCGAGCCCGGTCTCCTCCCTGGTCTCGCGCCGTGCCGTTTCCATCAGATTCCGATCGGCCGAGGAGACCCGCCCGCCGGGCAGGGCCGTGTGGCCGGACCAGGGATCGCCGGGAGCATCGGCCCGCCGCACGAAGAGGACCTCCGCTCCCGGGACCTCCGCCCCGGCCTGCGGCAGATTCCCCGGCCCGGCCCGCAGGATGAGCGCAACGGCCGCCCGCGCGTCGCACGCGTCGTCGCCGATCACCCGCGGACGGCGGACGGCCAGCGTCTCCTCCAGCCGCGCGCGCAAGGAGGCTGCGTCAAACATCGGCTCCCGCCTCCTCCAACAGGGTCAGGTAACTCTCGTACCGCCGCTGGGCCACCTGACCCGCATCGACAGCCGCGCGCACCGCGCAATCTGGCTCCTCACGGTGCCGGCAGTCGGAGAAGCGGCAGCGGCTCAGGTGCGGACGGAACTCGGGAAAGGCGCGGGAGAGGTCGCGCACCGGAACCTCGCCCACCCCCACGTACTGGAAGCCGGGGGTGTCGGCCAGGTAGCCGCCGGCGGGGAGCGGGATGAGCGAGGCGGAGACGGTGGTGTGGCGGCCTCGCCCCCGACGATCTCCCACGGCGCCCACGCGCAGCTTGAGCCCGGGTATCAGCCGATTCGCCAAGCTTGACTTTCCTACGCCCGAAGCCCCGGTGAAGACCGATACGCGGTGCGCGAGTCGGGTGGACAGCTCCTGGAGCCCGGCCTCCGTGCGCACGCTTGTCCCGAGAACCGGATATCCCGCGCGCTCGTACGCCTCGAAGGCGGCGGGAACCGGGTGCGGGCTCGCGGGCGCGAGGTCGATCTTGTTCACCACCACCAGGCCGGCGAGGTCGTTGAGCTCGGCCAACGCCAGGATTCGATCGATCATGCGAAAGTCGGGGTCGGGCCGCGTCACCGAGCACACCGCCGTCACCTGGTCCACGTTGGCCGCGATCACTCGCTCCTGCCGACCCGTCGGTCCTCGCCGGCGCAGCACCTTTCCCCGTGGGAGGCGCTCCACAATGCGGCAGCTCCCGTCCGGCAGCCGTTCCACGCGCACCCGGTCGCCGACCGCCACGCGACCGCGGTCCCTCTGGCGGATGCGTCCTCGTAGGGTGCACTCGAGCACCTCCTTGCCGGCCTCGACGCGGTAGACGCCGGCCGCCATGCCGAGCACCAGTCCGGTCAGCGCCTCAGGCATCTAGGGGGACGGACGGCGCCGTCCGGCGTCGGTGAGGGGGTGGTGGGGACGGAAGGAGAGGTGGGCGTGCGAAGGGGGCAACACGCGATCAGCCGGAGGCTCGCTTCGCCCGCTCCCCCTTCCCCACCAGCTCCTCCAGGCAGTTCCAGGCGAGGAGGGCGCACTTGATTCGGACCGGGAACCTGGAGACTCCGGCGAGGGACCGCAGATCGCCGAGCTCGGAGTCGACCGCCGCTTCCGAATCTCCGTGGAGCAACCGGGTGAACTTCGCTGCCAGTCGGAGGGCGTCTCGCACCGTCTTTCCCTTGAGGCGAGCCGTCATCATGGAGGCCGACGCCTGGCTGATCGAGCAACCGGTTCCCTCGAAGCGGGCGTCCACCACGCGGTCGCGGTCCACCTGCAGGTGGAGGTCGATGATGTCCCCGCACAACGGGTTGTTCATGGTGATCCGGTGCGTCGCGTCGGGGAGGGGGCCCTTGTTTCGAGGCCTGCGGTAGTGGTCGAGGATCACCTCCTGGTACAGCCGGCTCAGGGAAGATGGAACCGACCGGTCGAAGGCGGACGGTGTCTCGGAGTCAGGCATCTCTCGCTATCGGGCGGGAATAAGGAAGAAGCGTCCCGAACTCGCCGCGCCTCAGGCCCGGCGGATGCCCCCGAACAGCCTGGCCGCGAAGCGGAGCCCCTCGATCAGGGCATCGACCTCGTCCCGGGTGTTGTAAAAGTACAGGCTCGCCCTTGCCGTGGCATCCACGCCAAGGCGCTTCATGAGGGGCTGATTACAGTGGTGGCCGGCTCGGATGGCGATGCCACGCTGATCCAGGATGGTCCCCAGGTCGTGCGCGTGGATGTCTCCGTACCGGAAGGAGAAGACGCCCGCCCGCCCTTCTGCGGGCCCGTAGAGCGCCAGGCCCGGAACCTCGCGCAGGCGCTCCACGCCGTACGCGGTCAGCTCGCTTTCGTACGCGCGTATCGCCCGCATGTCGAGCCCCTCCAGGTAGCGGATCGCCTCGGCCAGCCCGACCGCTCCCGCCACGTTGGGGGTGCCGGCCTCGAACTTGTGCGGCACCTCGGCCCACGTCGACTCCTCCAGTCTCACCGAGGAGATCATCATCCCGCCCCCCTGGTACGGCGGCATAGCTTCGAGGAGCTCCCGCCGGGCCCACAGGACCCCGATCCCGGTCGGCCCGCACATCTTGTGCCCGCTGAAGGCGTAGAAGTCGCAGCCCAGGGCCCGCATGTCCAGCTCGAAGTGCGGGGCGGCCTGCGCGCCGTCCACCAGGCAGAGGGCGCCGACCTCGTGTGCCATAGCCGCCACCTCGGCGACGGGGTTTACCACCCCGAGCGTGTTGGATACGTGCGTGAGGCTCACGAGTCTGGTGCGCTTCCCGAGCAGGCGGCGATAGTCGTCGAACGCCAGCCGACCATCCGGCGTGACGTCCACGAACCGGAGCCTCGCGCCGGTATCTCGGGCCACCAGCTGCCACGGGATCAGGTTCGAGTGGTGCTCCATGAGGGTGAGGAGGATCTCGTCGCCCTCGGAGAGGTTTGCGAGCCCCCAGCTCCGGGCCACCAGGTTGATCGCCTCCGTCGTGCCGCGCACGAAGACCACCTCCGCGGACTCGTTGGCCCCGATGTGCCGTCCGACCGTCGCCCGGGCCTCTTCGTACGCGTCGGTCGCCCGGTTGCCAAGCTCGTGCACGCCACGGTGCACGTTGGAATGCGAAGTGCGGTAGTACCGCCCGATCGCGTCGATGACGGAGACCGGCCGCTGCGAGCTTGCGGCATTGTCGAGGTACACGAGGCGGCGGCCGTTCACGGTCTGCCGCAGGATGGGGAATTCCCGGCGGACCCGCTCCACATCGAGTACAGGGGTCGTCACGACCGGCGCCGGTTCACTCATCGCTCGTACGCTCACCTCCTCTCGCCACGCCGGGGGCCTGGCGGCTCTCTCCGAGTTCGCGGCTCCGCATGGGGCATGCCCGAGCCGGGAGAGCCTCCCCGCCCGACAGTCGCTCACCTCCGTACACTAATCCACCTTCACCTGGATCTCGTTCCCCTGTACCCGACACTCGTACGTCGGAACCGGCCGTACGGCCGGAAGCGCCCTGACCGCCCCGGTGGCGAGATCGAAGCTGGCGCCGTGCAGGATGCACGTGATCCGACCCCCGTTGAGCTCCCCCGATGAGAGCGGGAACTCTTCGTGCGAGCACTCATCCTTGAGGGCGTAGAGCATCCCGCCGCTGTTCGCGATGACGATCCTCACCCCGTCCACCTCCACGCCATGCAGAGCGCCTTCGGGTACCTCGTCGAGCCTCGCCACCGTCGTGAAGCCACCCATCGTCAGATCCCGATCTTTTCCTGGATGGCCAGCCGGATCCGTTCCTGTACGCCCTCCACCGGGACGCGGCTCAGCACCTCGTGGAAGAATCCGGAGACGAGCAGCCGTTCCGCCTGAGGGCGGCTCAGGCCGCGACTCATCAGGTAGAAGAGCTGCCCCTCGTCCACCTGGCCGACCGTGGCGCCGTGCGAGCAGCGCACGTCGTCGGCCTCGATCTCGAGGTTCGGGAGGGTCGTCGCGTGGGACTCGTTGCTCAGCAGGAGGTTCCGGTTCGTCTGATACGCATCGGTGAGCTGCGCTCCCTTGTCGACCCGGATGAGACCACGGAAGACGCTGCGCGCGGCCGCGGTGAGCGCGCCCTTGTACAGCAGGTCGCTCCGCGCATGCGGCGCGGCGTGGTGCTGGAGCGTGTGATGGTCGAAGTGCTGGTCGCGGTCCCCGAACCACAGAGCGAGCATCTCGCTCTCGCTTCCCGGCCCGACGAGACGGCTCGTCACGTCCGCCCTGGATAGGTCGCCCCCGAGGGTGACGTTGACCCCGCTGAGCCGGCTGTCGCGTCTGGCGGTGGCATGCTGCATCGCGAAGTGCTTCACCCTTGCCCCGTACCGCTGCAACGAGAGGTAACGCACCGTCGAGCTGTCCCCCCCGAAAATCTCGGTCCCGGCCAGGCTGAGCGATGTGTCTTTCAGGTCGGGCGAGAGGTACTCGTCGACACAGGTCACCTCGGCCCCCGCCTCCGCGACGATCAGGGAGTGCCACGACAGCACGGTCCCGCCCCGCCCGAAATACCGGAGCGTGTGCACGGGATGCGGGATGACGACATCGCGCGGGATGTAGAGCAGGTACCCGTTCGAAAGCAGGGCCACGTGAAGTGCCCACAGCTTCGCTTCCATGGCGGGGACATCGCTGGCGAACAGGAACCTCCCCAGCAGCGCCGGCCGCGAGCGCGCCGCTTCGCCGATCGGGAGGTATACGACGCCCGCGGCGTCGAGCTCCGGGTCGAGCTGCTGATACACGGGCGTCGCGTCGATCTCGACGAAGATGGCGCTCCGACGCTGCGCGGTCCCCAGCACGGCACGGATGGCCTCGGGGAGATCCTCCCTGTCCATCTGTCGGCGCGCCTCCGGAGCGATCGGTTGGAACCGCTCCGGTTCGAGCCCGCTGAGGTCGGTATACCGCCACTCCTCCGACTTGCGCGTCGGCATCGGAAGCTCGGTGTAGCGCGCCAGCCCGTCCCGGCGATGCCGCAGAAGGAGCTCCGGCTCGTCCGCGGCATCGACAAACGCCTCGAACGCGGCCACCGCTCCCTCCTCTCCCGCCGGCGTTTGTAGCTGCGCGGCTGCCGATGTATCCGACACGTTGGGCTTCCTCCAAGTCGTCAAAACCGGGGGCGGGCGTCTGCGGCCGTCGCCTCGAGCACCCGCAGCCGGTCGTGTGCGAAACGGTCCGGAGAGCTCGGGCTCAGCCGACGCTGCCCTCCATCTCCAGCTCGATGAGCCGATTCAGCTCGATGGCGTACT
>JBHIAV010000005.1:0-104777 GCA_046758745.1 Gemmatimonadota bacterium | reverse complement strand
GGCCGGGTCCGAGAAAGGCGCCAACGGCCACCAGCAGCTTCACGTCGCCGCCGCCAAATCCGCCGACGATGAAGAGCGGGAAGGAGAGCGCCAGAGCCAGCGCCGCTCCGCCCAACCCTCCGAGCAACATTTCACCACCGTCCAATGCCCGCAGAGCAAGCGCGAGGAGCAGACCCGTCACCGTAAGATAGTTGGGAATGCGCCGCGTGCCGAGATCGAACGCTGCCGCGGTGGCGGCGAGTACGATCAGCGCTGCGGCGATCAAGTCCACGGTCGCCCCTTGGCCTTATAGCCTGGTTGAAGTTCGAAGAACGCTGCTAGCTACGGCTGGCGCCGAGAGACGGCCTTCGCCGGCCGCCCCCGGCGCTCTGCTGTCGATCTTCGCGGTGCGCCCTGGATCGCAATGAACCCGAGGGACGCCTCTCCGTCGTTACGGCGTCGACAGGTTGTCGTTGATGTCCTGGAACACGTTGCGGATCGTCGGGCCGAGCAGACGCACGGCGGCGATCACGACGATAGCGATGAGGGCCAGCAGGATCGCGTATTCCGCGAGGTCCTGACCGGACTCGTCCTTCCAAAGGTTCTCGAGGTGTGCCAGCATGAATTCCTCCCGGCGCAAGGCCGAAGTTGGGTGAAACGGCGCGGGTCGGGCCCGGCCGCCAGACTGTCTGGCCGATCTTTAGGTCAGCGACTCCATGTTGTCGCCGACGTCGTTGAAGAAGTCCCGGATCGTCGGACCGAGCACCTGAAGCACCGCGATCACGACGACCGTGATCAGCGCGAGCAGAATGGCGTACTCCGCGAGATCCTGGCCCGCCTCATCTTGCCAGAGGTTTCGAAGAGCCTGCCGCATGCCTTGTCCTCCCGGCGTGTTTGCCGTTCGAGTTTGGAGGCGGCCAGGCCAGCCTTCTCAACCTTCCCACGGAAGCGCCGGATCCTGTCCGCCGGGGGTGTTGCGCCGGGCGATTCTGACCCGGCTCCCCGAGGCGACCGACACAGCCCAGGCTTTTCCTCTTCTCCCGCTCCGGCTGGCGACCGGTAGGAAGCGCGCATCGGGACGGTCCCGACCGCGGACTGCGCTCGCTTGCCCTGTGTGGACGAATCGTGCCACGGCTCGCGCGGCCATGCGTTGCAGCCGCGACTGTGCACGACCCGACCGTGCCCGGCGAAGGGCAAGGCGCATACCCGTGAGAGGGGAGGACCACTACCTCCCCTCCGGTCAGGTGATCTCTCTTCCGCACAGAGACTTGTACCACTCGCACGCGGATCGACACGTGCCTTCGAAAGGCCCCATCTCGTTGCAATTTGCGACGCCTTCGCGGAATACCCTCTGCCCTGCGCAAAGGCTTTCCCGGCGATCCGGAGAGGGACCGGGCGGGGGCGCGGCGGGTCCTCCTGTAGAGAGCGCTCAGCAGATCGATGCCCTCGCCTGTGGTGCTGGCTCCACACGCCGGGCGCTACGGGACGCTCGAACCCGGTCAATGGCAACTGCGACACCCGATTCCACGATGTGTCATGGCGGCCACGCTCGGTCGTAGCCGATGCCTTTCGGGCGTGGGATGAGGGGAGCGCCCGGGCGACCCAAAAAAGTGCACCGTCGTGCAAAGAAGTACGCGGTCGTCCGAGGCGGTCGGAGAGGAATGGGCCGGGTCCAGATGGTGAAGGGGACCGGGCTCGCGCGAAGCACCGGCTGAAGTCCCTCGGGTCATCGCTTCGTGTCGGCGACTTCACGCCGGCCGCAATACCGCACCGTGTTCAGGATATCTTGGACGAAGACGAGCTCGCACACGGGACGGCCACGCGCATCGTCGAAGGGTTCTCGCGCGCCGGCCACATACCAACGGTACCGCGTCTCACCGACCGTCTCGAAGCGGCGCCAGAAACCGCCTCCGGTCGTGCCGGCGCGCCGCGGGTTGGTGATCACTCGCACGTGCTCCATACTCATGCCGGAGACGAAGACGCCCTCCAGCAGTGCCGCCCGGATCCCCTCGCTCTCGTCCGGATGCTCGGCGACCCATCTCTCCCGATCCGACTGGCTGCTCAGATCGACGAGCGAGCTGCCCGGCTCGTTCGGCAGATAGGCGGAAGCTCCGGCGCACCCCACCCCGGCGACAGCCAGTGCTAAGATCGTACCTCGCATCTTGACCACCTTCGTCGCGTGTGGACAGGTTCCTCTCACCGGTCCGATGATAGGTGCTCTCTCCCCTCTGAAGATGTGCAGGGTAAGGGACGCTCGCCACGGTCCGCCCAGCCGCCCGCGCTGTAACAGCTTCCGATGGAGCGTGGCGGACGCGGGGTGGTGAAGCCAGGCCGCCATCATAGGTGCGTGCCCGGGCAGTTCTCGACAAGCACCGCCACCGCCGCCGCCAGCGCCGCTCCCACAAGTACCAGCTGCGGGACGCGCTCTCCCCGCCGCTGCCGCTCTCGACAGTGCGGGCAACGGTGACTGTGGTCCGGGATCATCGCATCGCACTCCCTGCAGGTCTTCATGCTCCGATCTCTCGGTTGGGGGCTCACTCTCCGATGCCTCCACCCGCCGCTTCGCGTTTCGCCGCGTCGACCGCTCCCCACCGCGGCTTCTCCCCCACGCGGGAGCCCGCGCGGTCGTGTCCGATCCAGCGCACGAGCAGCGCCAGCCCGACCGCCACGGTGGCCGCTGAGAAAGTGCCTCCCCACCAGCGTGAAGGCCGCGAGGGACCTCGTCCATCGCCGCCTCAAAGCGTCTCGCCGGTCGCTGGCCCCCCTCGACCAGCAACCGTAGGATAATACCCGGCATCGGCCGTGAGCGGACCGCGAGGAGAGCGTGAAGAGATACCCGGCGTTCGATCCGCCCGAATACGTGGATTGGTCTCCGCGACCCGAGCTGGTGGAGGAGTATGAGGCGCGGCTGCGGGAGGATTCGCGGCGCCGGGAGGTCGTCGAGAGCCTTGGGCCGGAGCGCCTCCTCGACCTCTACCGGGGACTCCTGCGTTTCCGGCTGCACGACATCGCTCTTAAGAGGTGGGTCAAGCAGGGTGTGATCTCGAAGGCGTGGCTGGGGACCGGAGAGGAGGCCGTGACGGTCGGGGCGGTGCACGCCTTACGCCGCGGAGCGCAGGGGGACGTGGTCGGACCGATGATCCGCAACGCCGGGGCGTGCCATGAAATGGGCATGTCGATCGCCGACATGCTCCGCGCCTACCTGGCGACCGGGGACTCTCCCACCCGTGGCCGCGACCTGCACATCGGTGACCTGCGCTGCGGCGTCGTGGCGCCGATCAGCATGGTCGGGGCCCTGGCCACTGTCATGAACGGGTTCGCCCTCGCGTTCAAGTACGGGCGCCAGGCGCGAGTCGCGCTGACCTGGATGGGGGACGGCGCCACGAAGCATGGGGAGTCGCACGAGGCGCTCAACTTCGCGGCCGTGATGCGCCTGCCGATCGTCTTCGTGCTGCAGAACAACCAGGTTGCCCTCGGTACCCGGTTCGACCAGCACCATCGCGCTGCCGACTTCGGCGAGTGGGGCAAGGCGTACGGCGTGCCTCTCCTCCCGGTGGATGGCAACAACGTGCTCGACGTGCACGCTGCCGCCGTGCTCGCCGTCCGGAAGTGTCGCGCCGGCGAAGGTCCCATCTTCCTGGCGGCCGAGACCTTCCGCATGGGCGGCCATGCGACCCACGACGAGCAGGAGGCGCGGCAGACCTTCGCGCCGGAGCTCTTCGCACGGTGGGGGCGCCGGGACCCGATCGGCCTGTACGAAGAGTACCTGGTCCGGCGTCCGTTCGAGCTGGGGGAGGAGGCCGGCGCATCGCGCGAGGAGAGGAACCGCGCCTGTGTGGCGAGCGTGGAGTCCGAGGTCATCGCCGAGGTGGAACGAGCCGCCGAGGATGCGCTGGAGAGCCGACGGCGCCGAATGCCCGACCCCGAGACGGACGCGGAAGCCGGAGTATATGCCTGACCGAGCGGAACGGATCCTGACGATCGATGGTCGGACCATACGGGCGTGTGAGGCGTGGCGCGGACGGGGAGGACACGGTCTCTGCTACTTGCACCCGGTCGAGGGGAAGGGTGATGGGACCGAGGACCGTCGCGCACTCCTCGGTCCGGGGGAGAGCCTCTCGGAGCTTCCCGACGACAGACTGACGCAGCTGTACCGGAACGGAGCCCGGCTCACGCGCACCGAGCGGCGCTTCCAGGCTCCCGATGGGAGAGAGTGGCTTGTGCAGAGCACGGGTCCCGTGTGGACGGAGGGAGTAGCGGCCGCCTGGCTCGGTGAGCTTCTCTTCACGAGCCTCGAGGGACCCTTCGAGCGTTTTTCGGTTCCGGACGGAGACGCCGGACGGACGGATGAGACCAGCCTCGCGGTCGTCTGGTCCCGGGGGCGCGGGCGGGCTGGGGAATGACCGGCGCTTCAAGGTGGCAGGGTCGGCGCCCATGTGCCTGATGCGCCGCGCGGCGGGGTGATGGGAGCCCGAGGCAGGGCGACGGGAGCCCGAGGCGGGCGACACGGCCCCGCCGTGATCGCCGGACGCGGCCTCAGGCGTCTTCGTCGAGTCGCGCGGATGCGGCCCATGTCAGCGCAGAGAGCGAGGATCCGTCGTCCGGGAGGCAGGCCGCGGCCCACCGGTCCTCGGCTCCCCACCTCCCGACCGCTCGAAGCGCCGCCTCGATTCGTCGGCCGACAAGGCGTGTCTGCTCGCTCCCGCTCTCGGGAAGGCCGACCACCACGTTGCGGTCTGCGTGGCGGGCGAGGATGTCGTACTCCCGCAGTTCGGCGTTGACCACACGGAGGCGTCGGCGAAGATCCTCCAACCCGCTCGGTGCGAGCCGCAGGAGGAGCAGACCGAACGGGCGTCCGTAGCGGCGGCACCGCTTGAGCTCGGCGCCGGCCGTCGCATCGAAGCCCTCCCGATCGTACATGCCGGTGGCCGGGTCTCGATACGTGGCGTGGCTTACAAGGACGTCGCTCGGCGGCTCGCTGATGACCGTGCCGTTCCCGGATCGCGGGGCTGCCAGGAGCGACCGCGCGACCCGCAGCGCTTCGGCGATCTCGTCGCGCAGCACGGCGATCCGATCGTGCGAGGGATGGCGCCGCAGGTGTTGCCAGGTGGAGGCGATTCGCCACAACATCGCCTCAAGAACCTGACCCAGCTCCGGCGTCGCCTCGGCGGTGGGGGAGGGGGGCGGGGCGGCGGATGCGATCGCTGCGGCAAGCGTCTCCGCCTCCTCCAGGGCGAGCGTGAGCCTCTCCTCCACCCGGAAGAGATCACGGACTTCGCGCCCGCGCCGGAACGAATGCCACGCGCCGCCCGCCTCCCACACGAGCCGGTCGAGGCGGCGGCTGGCTTCCACGGTCTCGCGGCCGGACGGGGGTCGCTTCTGCCCGGACGGTTCGGCCTCCCTCGTTCGCCGAAGGCCTCTTCCCTCCACCCGCTCTTCGGATCTGTTTCCCACTCGCTCGGGCAGGAGACGCTCCAGCTCGGCGAGGCGGGCGGAGACCGAAGCTGCGGCACGGCCGAGCGCAGCCAGGGTCCGAGGACCCGGGTCACGGCCGAAGGTCCGCCAGCGCCGCCGCAGCTCCCGAAGCTGCGCCTTCAGAGCCCCGAATGTTCGGAGCAGGGTGTAACCGTCGCCCGGCTTCTCTTCGCTCATTTCCCCTCGCCGGAGGCAGGTATCGTGCCGCCGACCGGCCGCTCCGGCAACGTGGGTCCCGGCGCGCGCCGAGCGGCATTTGACGCGCGGATTCCCCGCGATACCTTGGCCGCGGCGGGCACGGCCGCCCGCACCGGGAAGGGAGGCCCGCTGGCGCAGATGGATGCGGCGTTGGAGAGCATGCCGCGGTGGGGCGAAGCGATGCGCCTCGCGATCGCCGCGAGAAGGACGGCCGTCGCAAAGGCGGCTGCGGTTCCCCACACGCGCGGAGGCCGGAGCGAGCATCGGGCCGCGGAGGTTGCGGCCAGGCGCCGGCCACGGGACAGGGCGCCGGAGACTGCTCGCCCGGCGATGGGCCGGCTCGTCACGGTCCTCGAATCTGACGTCCGGGGCTGGACAAGCTAGCCTTGCTGCGACTCACCTTCCTCGGCACGGCCTCCTCCCGCCCGACGGTCACCCGCAACGTCTCGTGCATCGCGCTGCAGCGGGAGGGCGACCTCTTTCTGTTGGACTGCGGCGAGGGCACCCAGCGCCAGATGATGCGCTACGGCGTCGGATTCGGCGTGCGCGACATCTTTATCACCCACCTGCACTCCGATCACTACCTTGGGATCATCGGGCTGGTGCGTACCTTGGGCCTGCAGGGTAGACAGGAGCCGCTCGGTGTGTGGGGACCGCCTGGAGGCCGCGAGACACTGGAGGAAGCCGTCCGGTTGGGGGGTGACCGTGTTCTGTTTCCGGTCGACATCCGCGAGCTCCCGCCCGGCGAGTCCGTGTGCTACGGAGATTACCGCATTCAGGCTTTCCCCACGGAGCATACCGCGTCCTCGGTCGGATATGCCCTGCTCGAGCGGCAAAGGCTCGGCCGGTTCGATGTCGAGAGAGCACGCGCACTCGGCGTCCCCGAAGGACCGGACTTCGGACGGCTGCATCGTGGGGAACCGGTTCGGCTGGCCGACGGCCGGATCGTTCAACCCGAAGAGGTGGTGGGCCCGCCCCGGCCCGGGCGGGCCGTGGTGTACACCGGCGATACCCGGCCAGCGGAGAGCACGGTGGAAATTGCCGCCGGCGCCGACCTGCTCGTGCACGAGGCGACGTTCGGGGAGGAAGAGCGGGGTCGTGCCCGCGAGACGCGCCACTCGACCGCGCGTCAGGCGGCCGAGATCGCCACCCGCGCTCGGGTTCGCTCACTCGTGCTCACGCACCTGAGCGCCCGCTACTCCGAGCAGCCGCGCCGGCTCCGCCGCGAGGCGGCCGCTGTCTTCCCGGCCTGCACGGTGGCTGAGGACGGCGACGTGATCGAGGTGTTCTACGCGGACGCCTCGCGGAAACGTGATCGGTGACGATCGAGCTGCGCGTACCGGGCGACAAGTCGATCACCCACCGGGCCCTCATCCTGTCTTGCCTCGCTGGAGGGACATCCCACCTTCGCGGGCTCCCGGATTCGCTGGACGTTCAGGCGACGATGGGCGCGCTTCGCGGCCTGGGAGCGAAGATCATCGCCGGACCGGGCGGCGGGACGGAGGTTCGCGGTCCGGTCGGATGGGAGGATGCGCGCAGGCGGCTCGACTGCGCGAACAGCGGCACCTCGGCCCGACTGCTTACCGGCCTCATCGCGGGTGTTGGCGTGGAGGCGGAGGTGGATGGGGACGCCTCCCTGCGCCGCCGCCCGATGGACCGAGTCGTGTACCCCCTGCAGGCGATGGGGGCTCGGATCCGGTACCTGGAGCGTCCCGATGCGCTCCCGATCCGCATCGAACGGCGCTCCAGCGGTGCCCTGCGTCCTCTGCGGCATCGGACACGCGTGGCGAGCGCGCAGGTGAAATCCTCCCTTCTGCTGGCGGGGCTCGCCTCGCGAACTCGGGTCGAGGTCGTCGAGCCCTACCGATCGCGCGATCACACCGAGCGTCTCCTCCTGCACCTCGGGGCGCCGGTCCGTTTCGGTGCGGAGGAGAGTGGGGAAGGAGCGGGGACCGGCTCCAGCGGTTCGGCGCCTCCCGGAGGGGATGTGCCCGGGAGCGGGCGGGCCGCGTGGCGAGTCGTGCTCGAGCCGGACGGCTGGTCGGGTCGACTCCGTCCGTTCACGCTCGAAGTTCCGGGCGATCCCTCCTCTGCCGCCTTTCTCATCGCCGCGTCGCTGCTCGGAGGCGAAGAGACGCGGATTCGAGAGGTCGCGTTGAACCCTACGCGCGTAGCTTTTCTGGATGTTCTGGAGGAGATGGGTGCCGCCATCGAGGTTCGGAGGACGGGCGAGGAGTGCGGAGAGCCGGTCGGCGAGCTGTGGGCGTGCCCCTCCGACCTCGGTCCCCTCGACATCAGCGCGAGCCGGATTCCGTGGCTGCTCGATGAGATCCCCGTGCTGGCCGTCCTCGCGTCCCGGGCGCGCGGCACATCGGTGGTCCGCGGGGCGTCCGAGCTGCGCGTCAAGGAGAGCGATCGCCTTGCGCTGCTCGCCTCCAACTTGTCGGCTCTCGGTGTAGTGTGCCGGGAGCTCCCAGATGGACTGGAAATCGAGGGGACGAACCGTGCGCTGCGCGGAGAAGTACGGACGGGAGGGGACCACCGCCTCGCCATGGCGTTCGGGGTGCTGGCGCGCCGCCCGGATTGCCTTATCCGGATCGACGACGTGGGCTGCGTGACCGTTTCCTATCCCGGATTCTGGGAAGACCTGGACCGCGTGTTCCCGCCGCGCACGGCGTGACGTCCTCGGAACGGTGAAGCCGATTATCGTCGCGATTGACGGGCCGGCGGCCTCCGGCAAGAGCACGTCGGCGCGGGCGGTCGCGGAACGTCTGGGCTACTGCCACCTCAATTCCGGGCTTCTCTACCGGGCGATCACGTGGGCGGCCCTCCGGGGTGGCTGGATCGACGACGAGGCGCGCTTCGCCGCGGAGCTCGAGCGCCTGGACCTGTCGGTGGAGATCGGCTCGCCGGAGATGCGGGTTACGGTGGGCGGCGAGGAGCCCGGGGCCGAGCTGGCTTCACCAGAGGTGACGGAGCGGGTCTCGGAGGTGGCGGCTCGTCCCGAGGTGCGGCGGCGCGCCGGGGGGATCCTGAGGTCGGCTGGCTCGGGCGGGGGTGTGGTGTGCGACGGTCGGGACATCGGCACGGTCGTCTTCCCAAGCGCGGAGCTGAAGGTGTATCTGACGGCACAGGCAGGGGAGCGAGGCCGCCGCCGGCTGCTCCAGCGAGGCCAGACGGCCACGCGGGACGCGGTCGCCGCGGAAGCGGCGAGGCTGCGGGCGAGGGACGATGCGGACTCCAGCCGAGCGCACTCTCCGCTGCGGCAGGCGGAGGACGCCGTACTGATCGACACCACGGCGTCGACGCCGGAAGAGGTGGTGGTGCGGATCGTGGAGCTGGCCCGAGAGCGCGCTCGTTCGACGGTTGACGATCCCGACCCATCTCCCTAGCTTGCTGTGCTCTAGGGACTTTCACGTTACCCTTAGCCCGAGCGTCGCGCCGATCGATCCAACGGCTGGGAGGCCGAGCCAGGCTCGGCCCCGGCCGCTCGTTTTTCGGGAGAGCGCCAGACGGCGCGCGGCTCGATCGAGGACCGACAACCCATGACTGACGACCGCACCGAAGAAAGCTCCGCTCCCGGCACCGAGATCGACCCCCAGGCGGGCTCCGCCGTCGAGGCCATCTCTGCCGCGGACGGCGAGGCGATGACTCAGCCGGAATCCGCGACCGGGTCGGGAGGAACCGGGGAAGCCGCCGCCGTCGATGGCGAGCCGATGGACGAGGAAGCCGACCCGTTCGAGACGGAGGAGTACACGCCGGACGAGTACAAGGAGATGATGGCGATGTACGAGGACACCCTGAGCGAGATCGCCGAGGGCGAGATCGTGAAGGCGCGCGTCCTCCGGCTGACCGACAACGCCGTCATTCTGGACGTGGGGTTCAAGTCCGAAGGGGCGGTCCCTCTGGAGGAGTTCCGGGACCCAGAATCGCTCGAGCCGGGCGACGAGGTCGACGTCTTCCTCGAGAGTTTGGAGGATCAGGAGGGTGTGGTCGTCCTTTCCAAGAAGAAGGCCGACTTCCTCCGCGTGTGGGAGAAGATCAAGGACGCGTACGACAACGGGCGCACTGTCCCAGGCACGCTGAAGAGGAAGATCAAGGGTGGTCTGACGGTGGACCTGATGGGCGTGGACGCATTCCTCCCCGGCTCTCAGATCGGCCTGCGCCGCGTGCCGAACATCGACGAGCTCATTGGCAACACCTACGAGTTCAAGATCCTCAAGCTGAACAAGCGCCGGCGCAACATCGTCGTGAGCCGTCGGGTCATCCTGGAGGAGGAGCGGGCGAAGAAGCGGGAGGAGCTGAAGAAGGTCCTCGAGGTCGGTCAGGTGCGCACGGGCGTGGTGAAGAACATCACCGACTTCGGTGCCTTCATCGACCTTGGCGGCATGGATGGTCTCCTTCACATCACGGATATGTCCTGGGGTCGGATCGGGCACCCGTCCGAGGTGTGCAACATCGGCGACGAGCTCGAGGTGAAGGTGCTCGACATCGATTGGGACCGAGAGCGGATCTCGCTCGGTCTCAAGCAGCTCCAGACGTACCCGTGGGAGGACGTGGCCGCGAAATATCCCGTTGGTAGCCGGGTGCGCGGCCGCGTCGTGTCGATCACGAACTACGGGGCTTTCGTGGAGCTCGAGAAGGGCGTCGAAGGCCTGGTGCACATCTCGGAGATGAGCTGGACTCGCAATGTGAGGCATCCCTCTCAACTCGTCTCGATCGGCCAGGAGGTGGAGTGCGTTGTGCTCCGGGTGGACGAGGAAGAGAAGAAGATCTCGCTCGGCATGAAGCAGACGGAGGAGGATCCCTGGCTCGCCCTTCCGTCGAAGTACCCGCCGGGCACGAAGATCCGTGGCGTAGTGCGCAACCTCACCTCTTTCGGAGCGTTCGTCGAGGTCGAGCCCGGCATCGACGGGCTCGTCCATATCTCCGACATGAGCTGGACGCGGCGGGTCCAGCACCCGTCGGAGGTCGTCCGCAAGGGAGAAGAGGTCGAAGTGGTGGTGCTGAACATCGACGCTGAGCAGAAGCGAATCTCGCTGGGGATCAAGCAGGTCGAGGACGATCCCTGGTACGAGCTGGCAAAGAAGTACGAGCCCGGCAAGGAGACGCCCGGCACGGTCGTACGACTGCTCGACAAGGGGGTGGTGGTGGACCTGGGTGAAGATGTCGAGGGCTTCGTCCCGGTGAGCCAGCTGGGCGAGGGCGTGCAGGAGCCCTCGGAGCGCTACGTCGAGGGAGACCGTCTCGATCTCAAAGTGCTGGAATCCGATCCGATCAATCGGCGGATCGTGCTCTCGGTGGTCGGCGAGCCGGGAGTGGAGGAGCGGGCCGCCGAGGCGAAACCCTCCACGGAGGCCCCTCCCGAGGCGGAGGCCGTCGAGGCGGCTCCCGAGGCAGAGGCGGCGGAGGCCCCTCCCGAGGCGGAGGCGGCGGAAGCGGCTCCCGAGGCGGAGGCCGTCGAGGCGGCTCCCGAGGCGGAGGCGGCGGAAGCGGCTCCCGAGGAGGAAGAAGCCGAAGCCCCTCCCGAGGCGGAGGTGATCGAGGTGGCTCCCGAGGCAGAGGTGGCGGAGGCCCCTCCCGAGGCCGGCGGGGCCGAGGCCACGGACGAGGCCGGCACGGCCGCAGGCGAGAGCGGCGAGGAGAAGTCCTGACGCCGGCTCCCGTACGGTCGCACCGCGGTAGTGGGGCGAGGGGTCCGGCGGGCGACGCCGGACCCCTTCGGCTGTCGGGGAGAGTCGCCGCGTGGGAGATCACCGGGCTGGCCATCCTCGCGGCAGCATGCGCGGGAACCCGGGAGGTTGCTCCAGGCGTCGAGTCCCCGGGCACGACACCACCCGCCGCCGGGTTGGCGATCGCGGCGGCGGACATCGCCCCGCTGAGGTCCGCATACGAGTCGGGATACACGCGCCTCGCCGCGGAGCTGGCGGATTCCCTGTACCTGACTTTTCGGGAGGAGCCGGGTCCCGCCGCGGCGCAGGCACTATGGCTCTCGGCACGGCTGTGGGAAGCGGTGGCCCGCCCGTCGAGCGGGCCGGCGAGGTTCGAGGACCTACTCGGGATCGGAGACGAGGGGAAGCTCCGCCGGGAAGGCGCCCGGCGGCTCGCGGCGGCCAAAGTCGCCGTCGCCGAGGAGCCGGAGGCTATCCGTATCTTGCTGGAGAACCCGGAGGCGGAGGACGGAAGACGTCGGGAGCTGATGCGGCGAGCGGCCGCGCGCCTCTCCCTGGCCGAGCTCGAATCGCTCGCTCAAGGCGGCTCTTCGTCACCGGCGATGCTGGCCATCGTGCAGGCCGAGTTCGCGCGAGCCCTGGCGCTGGCTGGTCTGGCCGACTCGGCCGCACGTGTAGCGAGCGCCGCCCTTGCAGCGGCACCGGATCCCGAGGAGCTGCGGACAGCTCGCTCGGTGGCCGCGGGCAGGGTCTCGGCCGACCGATCCACGGTTCACGTCGGGGCGATCCTCCCGCTCTCGGGCCGCTTCGCCGCAGTCGGCGTTCTCCTTCTCGAGGGGGCCGAGCTGGCCCTCGCCGAGCACAACCGCACGCCGGGCCGGCGAAGGGCCGAGCTGACCACGCTGGATGACAACTCCCGTGTCGATGTGGCCGCGCAGCTGCTCCGTGCCCTGGAGGCCGAGGGCGTGGCCGGGATTCTGGGTCCCGTGCGCTCGGAGGGGCTTGCCCTCGCCGCCGGGGCACGCGAGTACAAGGGGCTCCTCATCGTCAGCCCCACCGCGACGGACGTCGGGATGCCGCTTCCCCACGCCTACACACTGTGGGAACGGAGCCGTCGGGAGACGGAGGTGGCCGCGGACCTGGGCCGCTGGATCGCCGGGGAGCTCGGCCTCCGCAAGCTGGGAGTTCTGTACCCGGCCAGCCCCGGCGGAGACGGGAAATACCGAGCCTTTCAGGCCGGAGTGGAAGCGGCCGGGGGAGGCGTTCTGGCAGCCGTGGCGTACGATCCCGATTCCACGACCTTCGAGGGCCCGATCACGGCCCTGGCGGAGAGAGAACCGGAGGCCGTGTTCGTGGCGGCGGATGGTCCGCGCACCGTCCTCCAGCTGGGACCTCAGCTCTCGTTCTACGGTCTTCGGGCGACGATCCTGGCCGGGGGACCGAGCTGGGCGGACCCGGCGGTGGTGCGCCGACTCGACCCGAGCTTCGCGGACTACCGGATCGCGGCCACCTACGTCGACCGCGTGAGCCTGGAGACAGCGTGGTCGAGCTTCCAGAATCTGTATGAGGTGACGTATAGAAAGCCTTTGCCAGACAACATGTTTCCTGCTCTGGGCTATGACGCGACGCGACTCATCTTGGAAGGCGTGCCGGCGGAAGGTCCGGTCCCGCCCGGCTCGGTGGCCCGCGCCGCCTCCCGCCGCGGCCCGCTCGCCGGGGCCACGGGGGAACTCTCTCCCGACCCGACCACCTCGACCGTGGGACGACGGACGCTGATGCGAATCCTCCGGAGCCGTCGCCTCGACCCCGCAGAGCCGGCCGACATCCTCGCCTGGGCGGAGGAGGCACGCAGACAGGAAGAGGCGAGGCGGGAGCTGCTGCAGGAGATGGAGGAACGCGAGCGGGCGACGCGACGGGAGCGGGGAGAGGGGTCCCCATGAAGCCATGACTGCTCGGGAGATTCCGGCGTGAGCACATGGGAGAAGCTTCGGGATCTCGAAGAGCGCCGGAGGAGAAGCGAGGAGGCCGGTGGCACCGAGCGGCTGGAGCGTCAACACGCCCGAGGAAAGCTGAGCGCCCGCGAGCGCATCGAGATCCTGCTCGATCCGGGATCGTTCGTGGAGCTGGACCGCTTCGTCGAGCATCGCTGCTCGGACTTCGGTCTTGCGGAGGAGAAGATCCCGGGAGACGGCGTCGTCACCGGCTACGGCAGGGTGGAAGGGCGGCCCGTCAATGTGTTCAGCCAGGACTTCACCGTGTTCGGCGGCTCGCTCTCGGAGGCGCACGCCGAGAAGATCTGTAAACTGCTGGACCTGGCGCTTCGCAACGGAGTGCCGCTCATCGGCCTGAACGACTCGGGAGGGGCTCGTATCCAGGAAGGGGTAGCTTCGCTCGGAGGATACGCGGAGATCTTCCTCCGAAACACGCTCGCGTCCGGCGTCGTGCCGCAGATCAGTGCCATACTGGGCCCGTGCGCCGGAGGTGCGGTGTACTCGCCGGCGATAACCGACTTCATCTTCATGGTGCACGGCATCAGCCACATGTTCGTTACGGGGCCGAACGTCGTGAGGACGGTCACGCATGAGGAGGTGAGCTTCGAAGAGCTGGGAGGCGCGGGGACGCATGCTTCCACCTCCGGCGTGGCGCACTTCGCATGCCGCTCCGAGGTCGAGGCGTTGCAGGGAATTCGGGCGCTCCTGCGCTACCTTCCCTCCAACAACATGCAGGCTGCCCCGACCCTGGCGACCGCGGACCCCTTCGATCGCGCCGACGAGGAGCTCCTGGAGATCGTTCCGGACGAGCCCAATCGCCCTTACGACATGTACGAGGTCATCCGACGTGTTGTGGATGACGGCGAGTTCCTGGAGGTACACCGGGATTACGCGCAGAACCTGATCGTCGGTTTCGCGTCGCTGGGGGGCGGATCCGTCGGCGTGGTAGCCAACCAGCCGGCGGTCCTCGCCGGCGTGCTCGACATCGCTGCGAGCCTGAAGGGAGCCCGCTTCGTACGCTTCTGCGATGCGTTCAATATTCCCCTCGTCACATTCGAGGACGTGCCGGGCTTCCTGCCCGGTATCGGCCAGGAGCACGGCGGTATCATCAAGCACGGGGCGAAGCTGCTGTACGCGTACTGTGAGGCCACCGTGCCGAAGCTGACGGTGATCACGCGCAAGGCGTACGGTGGGGCGTACGACGTCATGTCATCAAAGCACATCCGGGGGGATCTCAACCTCGCCTGGCCCACGGCGGAGATCGCGGTGATGGGACCGAAGGGGGCGGTGGAGATCCTGTATCGCCGGGAGATCGAGGCGGCGGTGGACCGGCCGGCGCGAACCGCCGAGCTGGAGGAGGAGTTCCGAGCCAAGTTCGCCAACCCCTATCTGGCGGCGGCCCGTGGCTACATCGATGACGTGGTCGACCCGCGCGAGACTCGAGCGCGCCTGATTTCCGGACTCCACATGCTGGAAAACAAGCGCGACCGGAACCCGCCCCGCAAGCACGGCAACATCCCACTGTAGCGGATCCCGCCGCGGCGCGCCGCCGTGGGTGGGAGGCCCGCTCCACTCGAGGGCGCTGGCGATGTTCGGCAAACTCCTCATCGCGAACCGGGGCGAGATCGCGGTGCGGATCATCCGCGCCTGCCGCGAGCTGGGTGTCTCCTCCGTCGCCGTATACTCCGACCCCGATCGGCTCGCCCCGCATGTCCTGATGGCCGATGAGGCGGTCCCGATCGGCCCGGCTCCGTCGATCCGGAGCTACCTCGACATGGATTCCCTCCTCGAGGCGGCCCACCGGACCGGAGCCGAGGCTGTGCATCCCGGCTACGGCTTCCACGCGGAGAATCCTGAGTTCGCCCGCCGCGTCGCGGAAGCGGGCCTCGTCTTCGTGGGCCCGCCGCCAGAGGCGGCGGAGGCGATGGGGGACAAGACGGCGGCCCGGCAGCGGATGCGGGAGGCGGGAGTCCCGATCATCCCGGGCTCGGACGGGCCCGTCGGCGATCTCGAGGCCGCGCGGACCGCCGCACGGGAGATCGGTTACCCCGTCATGCTGAAGGCGGTGGCCGGAGGAGGTGGGAAGGGGATGCGAATCGTGCGGGAGGCCGGCGAGCTTCCGGGCTCGCTGCGGGCGGCTCGGAGCGAGGCGAGGCAGGCGTTCGGGGACGACCGGGTGTACGTGGAGCGCTGGCTCGCCGACCCGCGGCACATCGAGATCCAGCTCCTGGCGGACGGCCGCGGCACGACGGTGCACCTCGGGGAACGGGAGTGCTCGATCCAGCGTCGCCACCAGAAGCTGATAGAGGAAGCCCCTTCACCGGTCATCGATGCCCCGATGCGGCGGCATATGGGCGAGGTCGCCGTGGCGGCAGCGCGCGCCGTGGACTACCGGGGCGCCGGGACGGTCGAGTTCCTGTACGAGGACGGCGAGTTCTATTTTTTGGAGATGAACACCCGCATCCAGGTCGAGCACCCGGTCACCGAGATGGTCACCGGGGTAGACCTGGTTCGGGAGCAGATCCGCCTGGCGGCCGGCGAGCCGCTCGGCTGGCTGCCGGACCCGGCGTGGCCGATCGGCCACGCCATCGAGTGCCGTATCTCCGGGGAGGATCCGTTCAAGGGCTTCCTTCCCTCCGCCGGGCGGATCGAGCATCTCCACACTCCTTCGGGCCCCGGGGTGCGCTGGGAGTCGGGCGTCACGGAGGGCTTCGAGGTAGGGCTGCACTACGATCCGCTCCTCGCCAAGCTGATCGTGCACGCGCCGACGAGGGAGCGGGCGATCGATCGAATGAAGCGTGCGCTCCGCGAGCTCGGGATCCTCGGCCTCGCGACCACACAGCCCTTCCACATCAACGTGATGGAAGAGGAGGACTTCCGGGCCGGTCGGCTCAGCGTCCGATACGTGGAGGAGCATCCGGAGCTGGTCCGACCCGATCCGGCGGACCGGCGAGCACGGGCGGCCGCGGCGGCGGCCGTCCTGCTGGAAGAGGAACTCCGAGCCACGCCGCATCCCCGGCCTGCGGAGCCGGGGCGGGGGAGCGTTCCACATCGCGGGCCGACGCAGTGGCAGCGCGCCTACGCGCCGGAGTGAGCGGGACCGCGCGGCACGACCGCGCGGGAAGGGGCACATGAAGTACGTGGCAACGATCGGCGAAGCCGTGCACGAAGTGTGGCTCACCGAGGCTGGGCTGGAGATGGAAGGCCGCCTCGTCCCGGCGGAGATCGCCGCCCTTCCGGGCACCGCGGTTCGACACCTGCGGCTGGGCGACCGTGGCTTCAGGGTCCTGGCGCGTCGCACAGCCGACGGATGGCTGATCGATGTCGAGGGGCGGAGCTACCGGGTGCGGGTTGAGGACGAGCGCACCCGTGCGATACGCGAGCTGGCGAGCGACCCGGGCGCTTCGAAGTCGGCCGGCGCCCTCCGCGCCCCCATGCCCGGCCTCATCGTCCGCGTGGAGGTGAAGCCCGGACAACGCGTCGAGGCAGGTACCCCGCTCGTCGTGATGGAGGCGATGAAGATGGAGAACGAGCTGAAATCCGTGGGGAACGGAACGATCGCCGCGGTGGAAGTGCGGGAGGGCCAGGCGGTCGATCGGGACGACGTGCTGGTGAGGTTCAAATAGTGGCGGCCGCCGGAGCCGGGGCGAACCGCGGCAGACTTCCGGACGCGGATGCCCATCGGCTTCCCGTGACCACCTCCGGAATGGAAGTCGCCCCCGTCTACACGGCGGCGGATCTTCCCCCCGGCGTCGAAGCCGAGCTCGGATTGCCGGGCCGCTATCCTTTCACGCGGGGCGTCTACCCGACCATGTACCGGGGGCGCGTGTGGACGATGCGACAGTACGCCGGGTTCGGGACGGCGGAGGAAACGAACCGGCGCTTCCACTACCTGCTGGAGTTCGGACAGACCGGCCTCTCGGTGGCGTTCGATCTGCCGACGCAGATGGGGCTCGACTCGGACGATCCCCGGGCCGAGGGGGAGGTGGGGCGGGTGGGCGTGGCAATCGATACGCTGGACGACATGCTCATCCTCCTGCGCGACGTGCCCCTGGAGCGCGTTTCGACGTCGATGACTATCAACTCCACCGCGGCGATCCTGCTGGCCATGTACGTCGCGGTGGCCGATGGCCTGGGCATCCCGCGCGATCGTCTTAGCGGCACGGTACAGAACGACATCCTCAAGGAGTTCATCGCTCGCGGCACGTTCATCTATCCGGTGGAGCCGAGCCTTCGTCTGGTGACCGACATCTTCGCCTTTTGCGCCACCCGACTCCCTCGCTGGAACAGCATCTCGATCAGCGGCTATCACATGCGGGAGGCCGGCGCGTCGGCGGTCCAAGAGGTGGCGTTCACGCTCGCGAACGCCCTCGAGTACGTCGAGCGCGCGAGAGACGCGGGATTGGAGTTGGAGGAGTTCGCGCCGCGCCTCAGCTTCTTCTTCGCCGCGCACAACAATCTGTTCGAAGAGGTGGCGAAGTTCCGGGCCGCGCGCAGGCTGTGGGCGCGGCTCATGCGCGAGCGTTTCGGCGCTTCTGACACGAGCTGCCGTCTGCGCTTCCACACCCAAACGGCGGGGTCGACGCTGGCCGCCCAGCAGCCTCGAAACAACATCGTGCGTGTGACCGTACAGGCCCTGGCTGCGGTGCTCGGCGGCACGCAGTCGCTCCACACGAACGGGTACGATGAAGCGCTCTCCCTCCCGACGGCCGAGGCGGCCCGCCTCGCCCTGCGCACGCAGCAGATCCTCGCGTTCGAATCCGGGGTGACGGACACGGTGGATCCACTGGCCGGCTCCTATTACGTGGAGCATCTGACCGCCGGCCTGGAGGCCGGAGCGCGCGAGTACCTAGACCGAGTGGGGGAGCTGGGTGGGGCCTCCACCGCCATCTCGTTCATGGCGGACGAGATCCACCGGGCCGCGTACGGATACCAGCGGCGCCTGGAGGATGGGGAGGAGGTCGTGGTCGGG
Source organism: Gemmatimonadota bacterium (assembly GCA_046758745.1). Taxonomy (GTDB): domain Bacteria; phylum Gemmatimonadota; class Gemmatimonadetes; order Palauibacterales; family Palauibacteraceae; genus JBHIAV01. The sequence continues at coordinate 86,490 of JBHIAV010000005.1, read as the reverse complement.
GTGAACGCGTTTCGCGAGCAGGAGCCGGAGCCCCAGACCACCCGACCGGACTTCGAGGCCCTGGCGGCCGAACAGGCCCGGCGGCTCGCGGCCGTGAAGGCGAGCCGGGACGAGGCCGTCGTGCGGGAGGCGCTCGCGGATGTGGACCGAGCGGCCGCTTCGACGGAGAACCTCCTGCCGCCCATCATCCGGGCCGTGGAGGCGCGGGCTACTCTGGGGGAGATCAGCGGCACGTTGCGCGAGAGGTGGGGCGAGTACTCCCCTGCGTGAGGGCGGCACGGGACGCGGCGTTGAAGGCATCGGCCGCCCGTCTCAGATTGCGACTGCCCCCGGTCCGGGAAGTCTCGCGCGGCCGGCGGGCGAGCGACGAAGCGAACAGGGGAAGCGGATGCCGACGTACGAATACCGGTGCAGATCATGCGGGCACGCATTCGAGCGCTTTCAGCGGATCAGCGAGCCGCCGATCCGGAGCTGTCCCGAATGCGGGAAGCGCCGGGTGGAGCGGCTGATCTCGACCGGGGGCGGCCTCGTCTTCAAGGGGCCGGGGTTCTACGCGACGGACTACAAGAGCCCTGCGCCCTCGGGGAAGAGCGGCCGCGAGGGTGATGATTCGGCGGCAGGCGGGAAGAAGGCGACGGGAGAGACGGGAGAGGGAGCGGAGAAAGGGGCGAGGAAGAAAGGGTCGGCCGCCGCCGATGATTGAGACCCTCGCCGGCCCGGCCGCGGCCCTTGCGACGGAGCTCCGTCGTGCGGTCCGCGAGGCGGGTGGGCCTCCCGACTTCGAGCCCACCCTCGAGCGTCCGCCCGACCCGCGCCACGGCGACCTGGCCTCGAACGCGGCGCTCGTGCTGGCAGGTCGGTTGAAGCTCCCGCCGCGGGAGCTGGCGCACCGAATCGCCCGGACCATCGACCCCGCTGCGGCCGGCCTGTCGGCCGTCGAGGTGGCGGGGCCCGGCTTCCTGAACTTTCGCCTCGACGACTCTCTCCTGTGGGAGGGGCTGCGAGGGATCCTCGCCGCGGACCGCGCGTGGGGTCGGAGCGACTCCGACTCGCGCAGGGTCAACGTGGAGTTTGTGTCCACGAACCCCACGGGTCCGCTCCACGTGGCGCATGGTCGGGGGGCGGCGGTCGGAGACGCGGTGGCCTCGCTGCTCGAGTGGACCGGCTGCACGGTGACGCGCGAATTCTACGTGAACGACGCCGGACGCCAGATCGATTTGCTCGGGGAGTCGGTGGAGGCTCGCTACCGGCAGGAGCGCGGTGGAGGTGCCGAGGTCCCCGAGAGCGGGTATCACGGCGGGTACGTGACGGAGCTGGCGCGACGCATCGCCGCGGAGGAGGGGGCGTCGCAGCTCGATGCCCTCTCCGCGGAGAAGCGCACCCGCTTGTTCGCGAGACGGGCCAGCGCGATCCTGCGGGAGGAGCAGGCGGAGGATCTTGAGGCGTTCGGCGTGTGCATGGACCGGTTCAGCGAGGAGAGCGCCTTCGCCGGGCAGAGTCGCCTCTCGGCGCTCCTCGAGCGACTCCAAACGGCCGACCATGCGTACCGGGACGGAGGCGCGGTGTGGCTGCGGACGAGCCGCTTCGGCGACGAGAAGGATCGTGTCCTGGTGAAGAGCGACGGCTCGCATACCTACTTCCTCACGGACATCGCGTATCACCTCGACAAGCTGGAACGGGGGTATGACCTGGCGATCGACGTGTGGGGGGCCGACCATCACGGCCACGTCCCCCGTATGCGGGCCGCGCTGCAGGCGCTCGGCGCGCCGTCGGACTTCCTCGAAGTGGTCCTCATCCAGCTCGTCACCGTGTTCCGCGGAGGCGAGGAGGTGAGGATGAGCAAACGCGCCGGGGAGTTCGTGCCGCTCCGGGAGCTGTTCGAGGAGACCGGCAGGGACGTGGCGCGCTACTTCTTCCTCATGCGCCGCTCGGAGGCGCCACTGAACTTCGACCTCGACCTGGCGCTCGACACGTCCGAGGCGAATCCCGTCTACAAAGTGCAATACGCGCACGCCCGGATGTGCAGCGTGTTCGGCAAGGGAAGGGTGGAGCCTGCCGCCGTCACGGCGGATCCAGAGGTGCTGGCTCGCCTGGACGGCGAATCCGAGCGTGAAGTGACGAAGATCCTGCTCCGCTTCCCGGAGGTAGTACGCGGGGCGGCCGACGCGCGAGCTCCGTACCAGGTGTGCGGATATCTCGAGGAGCTCGCGGGCGCGGTGAACTCCTGGTACCACGAAGGGAACATGGATCCGGCTCGCAGGGTGCTCGCCGAGGGCCCGACGCGCCCGGCACGTCTGGCGCTCGCCCGAGCCGTACAGATCACGCTGCGCAATGGCTTGAGGCTCCTCGGGCTCCGCGCTCCACAGCGGATGATCCGGGAAGGAGACCGAGGATGAGCGGGATCCTGGTGGTCGGGAGCGTCGCCCTCGATTCCGTGGAGACCCCGTTCGGTCGGGTCACCGATACCCTGGGCGGCTCAGCCGTCTTCTTCAGCGCGGCGGCGTCCCTTTTCACTCCGATCCGTCTCGTTGGGGTGGTGGGAGAGGACTACCCGCTCGACGCCCTCGACTTCCTGGTGCAGCGGGGCGTCGATCTGGCGGGCCTCGAGTGCCGCTCCGGTCGGAGCTTCCGGTGGAGCGCTGTGTACGGTTACGACCTCAACAGCCGTGAGACGCTGTCCACGGAGCTGGGAGTGTTCGCCGACTTCCAGCCGACCATCCCGCGCGGCTTCCGGGACGCCAGGTGGATCTTCCTCGGGAACATCCATCCCGGCTTGCAGCTCGAGGTGCTCGAGCAGGTCCAGCGTCCGGAGTTTGTGGCGTGCGACACGATGAACTACTGGATCGAGGGGGAGCGCAAGGCGCTCATCGAGCTGCTCGGCCGCATCGACATGCTCCTGGTCAACGACGCGGAGGCGCGCGAGCTGTCCGGGAGCTACAGCCTCGCCCAAGCGGCCCGCTGGATCCACGAGCGTGGCCCGACCTACGTCGTGATCAAGAAGGGGGAGCACGGCGCGATCCTCTTCTCTCGTGAGGGGATCTTCTTCGCCCCGGGCTATCCGCTGGAGGACGTGTTCGATCCCACCGGCGCCGGCGATGCCTTCGCCGGTGGCCTGCTGGGTCACGTGGCGCGGGCGGGGAGTCTGCACTTCGAGGAGATGAAGCGGGCGATCGTGTACGGGTGTGCGCTCGGTTCCTTCGCCTGCGAGGCGTTCGGCCCCGAGAGATTCATCGACCTCACGGGGGAAGAGGTCGGCGAGCGCGTGCAGCGGTTCCGCGAGATGACGCGCTTCGAGTACCCGGCGCCCGTCGGATGGTGAGGGCGGGGCCGTACAGCTATCGGGAGGCCGGAGTCGACCTCGAGGCCGCCGATGCGCTCAAGGCGCGTCTCGCGAGGCTGGTGGATTCCACGCGGACGCGGGGCGTGGAGGTGGCGTGCGGCTCCTTCGGCGGGCGGTTTCGCATCTCCGGTGAGGCCGAGCTCGTGGCGAGCGCGGATGGCGTGGGAACCAAGCTCCTGGTGGCCATCCGGGCCGGGCGTCACGACACGGTGGGCGAGGACCTGGTGAATCACTGCGTGAACGACATCCTGTGCGAGGGGGCCGTGCCGCTGTTCTTCCTGGACTATCTCGCCTTCGGGATGCTTGAGCCGGATACGGCGGAGGCGGTGGTGGAGGGGGTGGCGCGTGGCTGCCGGTGCAACGGGCTCGCCCTCCTGGGAGGGGAGACAGCGGAGATGCCGGGCGTGTATCGACCAGGCGAATACGACCTCGCGGGCTTCATCGTTGGCCGCACGACATATCCGATCGTCGCGCGGCGGCAGCTGGCGGCCGGAGACCGGCTGATCGGCCTCGCGTCCAGCGGCCTCCACACCAACGGCTACAGCTTCGCGCGCGGCCTGCTCTTCGAGCGCCTCGGGATGTCGCTCGCCGAGGAGTGGCCTGGCACGGGGGAGTCGGTCGCCGATGTGCTCCTCCGGATGCACCGCTCGTATCTGGAACCGCTTCGAGAAGCCTGTGCCGCCGGCTGGGTGCGTGGGCTGGCGCATGTCACGGGCGGGGGGATCCCAGGCAACCTGGGCCGGCTCCTCCCGGCTTCCCTGGATGCCGTCGTGGACCCTGCCGCGTGGGAGCCGGGACCGGTCTTCCGCTTCCTCGCGCTCAAGAGTGGGGCCACGGCGGAGGAGCTGTACCGCACCCTCAACATGGGCGTGGGGATGATCGCGGTGGTGCGGCCCGAGCACGAGGCCCCCGTCATCGAGAGCGTCCGCCGATCCGGGTGTGAGGCCTTTCGCTGCGGAGAGCTGGTGGACGGAGGTGGCGCCGTGCGGCTGAGGGGCGTCACGTGACGCCCCCCGAGGTTGGTTCGGCCTCCGGAGCGCGGCCCGCGGGCCCCGAGCTTTCCCGAGGGCGCGACCTCCCGGGGTGGGTCGACCCGGCCTGGATGCGCCGGGCGCTCGAGCTCGCCGAGCGCGGTTGGGGACGAGTGGCGCCCAACCCTCTCGTGGGTGCCGTGCTGGTGCACGACGGTGAGGTGGTGGGCGAGGGCTTCCACGGCGAGTGGGGCCGTGAGCACGCCGAAGCCGTGGCGCTCCGGAGAGCCGGCGACCGGGCGGCGGGAGCTACTCTCTACGTGACGTTGGAACCGTGCGCCCACCAGGGGAAGACGCCGCCCTGCACGGAGGCGATCCTGGGCGCGCGGGTGCGGCGGGTGGCCATCGGATGCCGCGATCCTCACGCGCACGCGGCGGGGGGAGCGACGAGGCTCCGGCGGGCCGGCGTGGAGGTCGCCACCGGGGTGAAGGGCCGAAGCGCCGCTCTTCTCAACGCCCCGTTCCTGTGGCACGAGCTGACCGGTCGGCCATTCGTGGCCCTCAAGCTCGGCCTTTCGCTCGATGGCCGGATCGCGGCGCGACCCGGCGCGCGGACCCCCGTGACGGGAGAGAGGGCGTGGAGGGCGGTCCACCGGTGGCGTGCCGGGTTCGACGCCGTGCTCGTCGGGATCGGGACGGCCGAGGCGGACGACCCGAGGCTCACCGCGCGGGGACTCCCGGAGCCGCGCGTGCCGCCGGTGCGCATCGTGCTCGATCCGGAGCTTCGGTTGAGCCCGGACGCAGCGCTGGCCCTAACGGCTTTGGAGGTTCCGACGTGGGTGGTCGGCGGGCCGGGAGCGGACGCGGCCAGACGCTCGAACCTCGAAGCGCGGGGGGTAAGCGTCCTGGCGGTCCCGGCCGAGGGAGACGGAGGCGGGAAGGGCGCGGCCGGTGCCGGCGGGCCTACGCGCGGCGCCCCCCGCCTGGATCTGGGCTCGGCCCTCCACGCCATGCGAGCGCGGGGGATCCGTTCCCTGCTGGTGGAGGGAGGTGCGCGGATCGGGTCGGCCTTCCTGGCGGCCGGACTCGTTCAGCGACTGTACCTCGTCGCGGCTCCGCGTTTCCTCGGGCCGGATGGGCTGGCCGCGTTCGATGCCGTGCCAGCGTCGGTTCCGAGGGAATGGCGGATCGGCGAGCGGCGCGCCCTCGGGGAGGACACCCTGCTGCGTCTGGAGAACCGGGAGCTCCTGCGTCGGTTGGCCGAAGTGGTCTCCTAGCGGGGACGTTGCGAATGTTCACCGGGATCGTGCAGGCGGTCGGAATCGTCCTCGAGCGGGTCTCGCTGGAAGGGGGGCTCCACTTTCGCGTGGGAGCGCCGGACTTCGCGGTGGCGCTCGCCGCCGGCCAGAGCGTGGCCGTGGATGGGGTGTGCCACACGGTGACCCGGGCGGACGAGGAGGGATTCGAGTTCGAGTCGATCCGCACGACGCTCTCGCGCACCACGCTCGGCGAGTGGCGGCCGGGGCGGTCGGTGAACCTCGAGCCCGCGCTCGCGACGGGAGAGCGCTTCGGGGGTCACCTCATGCAGGGCCACGTGGACGGGATCGGGCGCGTGCTGGAGGTGGAGAAGGCCGGGGAGACCACGTTCCTCCGCGTCCGGCTGCCGGCTGAGGTCGCCCGGCTGACGGTCCCGTTCGGCTCGCTGGCCCTGGATGGCGTCAGCCTGACCGTCAACGGCCTGCGCGGGGATGTCGCGGAACTGGCCATCATTCCGTATACATGGAGTCACACCGCGCTGTCTCGCCTCACCGGCGGAGACACGGTGAATATCGAAGCGGACCTGATCGGAAAGTACGTCGACAAACTCCTCCGGCCCTACGTCGAGCGGGAAGCCACGGCCGCCGGGAGTCATCCAGAGCGGGGGTAGGATCTCGTGTTGGTGTTCGATCGGAAGGTACAGGAGGCGATCGGAGCGATCCGGCGTGGGGAGCTGGTCATCGTGGCCGACGACGAGGACCGCGAGAACGAGGGTGACCTGGTCTGCGCGGCGGAGAAGATCACGCCGGAGAAGATCAACTTCATGGCTACGTACGGGCGCGGGCTCATCTGCCTCACCCTGGCGCCCCAGATCGCGGACAGGTTGGACCTGCCGCTGATGGCGAACGGCCGTGCGGCCGGGCCGAACGAGACTGCTTTCACGGTTTCCATCGACGCGCGGCAGGAGCTCGGGGTCTCGACCGGTATCAGCGCGGCGGACAGAGCCCGCACGATTCAGGTTGCGGTCGGGCCGAGCACCCGACCGTCGGACCTGGTGCGTCCCGGCCATGTCTTCCCGCTCCGCGCGAGACCCGGGGGGGTCTTACAGCGGGTCGGACAGACCGAAGCCTCGGTGGACCTCGCGCGGATGGCGGGGCTGGTTCCGGCTGGAGTCATCTGCGAGATCCTGAACCCGGACGGCACGATGGCCCGCCGTCCGCAGCTGCAGGAGTTCTCGAAGCGCCATGCCGTTCCGTTCGTCACCGTCGCCCAGATCGTGTCGTACCGTCTGAAGAACGAGAGGCTCGTCCACCGCGTGGCCGAGGCCAAGCTCCCCACCCCGTTCGGCGAGTTCCAGATCATCGGCTACCGCAACGACGTCGATGCCCATGAGCACGTGGCGCTGGTTCGCGGCGATGTGCGGGGCGCCGCGGACGTGCTGGTTCGAGTGCACTCCAAATGCCTGACCGGCGATGTCTTCCACTCCTGCCGATGTGACTGCGGGGCGCAGCTCGAGGCCGCGATGCGCATGGTGACGGAGGCGGGCGCCGGGGTCATCGTGTACCTGGATCAAGAGGGCCGCGGGATCGGACTTCTCAACAAGCTGCGCGCCTATGAGCTGCAGGACCGCGGGCACGACACCGTCGAGGCCAACGAGGTGCTGGGCTTTCCGGCCGACCTTCGGAACTACGGAATCGGGGCCCAGATTCTAGTCGATCTCGGCCTGAGCACGATCCGGATCATGACGAACAATCCCAAGAAGCTCTCGGGTCTCGAGGGGTTCGGGCTGGAGATCACGGATCGCGTCCCGCTCGAGATGGGCGCGTCACGGGTGAACGCGGACTACCTGGAGACGAAGCGCGAGAAGCTCGGGCATCTGCTCGGCACTTCATGACGGAGTTCCAGGCGGAGCCGCGGGGTGAGGGACGGCGCTTCTGCCTGGTGGTCAGCCGGTTCAACCCGATGGTTACGGAGCGCCTGGAAGCGGGGGCACGGCAGGCGCTCCTCCGGCACGGCGTACGTGCGGAGGATATCGACGTCATCAGGGTGCCGGGCGCATGGGAGCTCCCTCAGGCCGCACGCATGGCCGCGCGGATGGGCTACGACGGGATCGTGGCCCTGGGCTGCGTGATCCGGGGGGAAACGCCCCACTTCGACTACGTGTGTCGCGGGGCCACGGATGGGCTGGCCGCGCTGGCGCGGCAGAATCCGATTCCGATCGGCTTCGGTCTGCTGACCACTGAGAACCTGCCCCAGGCGCTCGACCGCTCGGGTGGTACGGTGGGCAACAAGGGCGAGGAGGCCGCGCTCGCCGCGCTCGAGCTGAGCGCCCTGGCCGATCAGCTGCCATGAAGGGCAGAAGCCCGAGGACCCGTGCCCGAAGCTGGGTCCTGCAGCTGCTGTACGCCTGGGAGATCTCGGGCGAGCCGTCGCTCATCGAGTTTGCGGAGCGCGAGATGCTCCGCCGAAGGGTCGGGAGACGCTATCGCCCGCACATCGACCGGCTGCTCAGGAGTGTGGAGGGACGGGTCGGCGGCATCGACTCGCTTCTCGAGGAGTGCATGGAGAACTGGAGGATCGAGCGGCTGTCGGCGATCGACCGGAACATCCTCCGTCTCGCGGTCGCCGAGCTGACCTCCTGTCCGGATGTCCCGGTCCCGGTAGTGATCCACGAGGCGATCCGGCTGGCCGAGAAATACGGAAGCATCGACAGCCCGCGCTTCGTCAACGGCGTTCTCGACGCCGTGAGCCGCAAGATCCCGGTCACCCGCTGACCGCGGAGTGCGCCGAACGCGTGCGGATCCTCGTGGTCAACTGGCAGGACCGGCTGAACCCGCAGGCGGGGGGCGCCGAGGTTCACCTGCACGAGATCTTCGGGCGCGTGGCGGCCAGGGGTCACGACGTGACGCTCCTCGCGTCGGGGTGGAGCGATGCGCCCGTGGAGACAGGCGTCGACGGGATGAGGGTGTGGAGGGCCGGCAGGCGGTACACGTTCCCGCTGGTAGCGTATCGGGCCTTCGTGACGAGGTCGCGTGGCGAGGACTTCGACATCATTGTCGAGGACATCAACAAGCTGCCGCTGTTCACACCATGGTGGAGTCGGGTCCCGGTGCTCGGCCTGGTGCCCCACCTTTTCGGTACCACGGCGTTCACGCAGGAGGCGTTCCCGATCGCGGCGACCGTTTGGCTCGCGGAGCGTCTCATGCCGATCGCGTACGGCGCGGTGCCGTTCGTGGCGATCTCCCGCAGCACGGCGGGGGACCTGGAAAAGCGCGGCTTCGATCCCGAGAGGATCCGAGTGATCTTCCCGGGCCTGGATCACTCGCGGTTCAAGCCAGATCCCTCCAGGCCGCGTTTCACCGAACCGACACTGGCGTACGTGGGTCGTCTGAAGCGTTACAAGGGCCTCGACGTCGTCATTCGCGCGCTGGCGATCCTTGAGGCTCGCGGCCTGCGGACCCGGCTGCTGGTCGCGGGGCGGGGTGACGACGCCGAACGGCTCGTCCGGATCGCCGAGCGAGCCAGGGTCGAGGAGCGCGTGAAGTTTCTGGGATTCGTCGGGGAGGAGGAGAAGATCGATCTTCTGAGACGCGCGTGGGTAAGTGTATATCCCTCGCCGAAGGAGGGTTGGGGGATCACGAATCTGGAAGCCGCGGCGTGCGGCACGCCCTGTGTCGCCAGCGATTCGCCCGGGCTTCGCGAGTCAGTCGTGGATGGAGTGAGCGGCTTCCTGGTTCGCCACGACGACCCGCAGGCGTGGGCGGACCGGCTGCAGGCGATCTGCACGGACCCCGAGCTGCGGGCGCGACTCGGTGAGGGGGGAATCGCCCACGCGGCCGGTTTCACCTGGGATCGAGCGGCCCGAGAGACGGAGGAGACGCTCGCCGCCGTGTGCTCGCGGTAAAGGAGGCATACAGAATGCAGGTGATCGTTTCTGCTCGGCATTTCGAGGTGTCAGACACACTCCGTTCTCTGATCGACGAGCGGTTCTCCCGACTCGTCCGGTTCGAGCCGCGCATCTTGCGGGTTGAGGTCACGCTCCTCGAAGAGAAGAACCGGTGCGAGGTGGAGGCCCAGCTCGCGATCAGCCGCGCCGACTCGATCCACGCGCACGCCGAGGCGTCCGAGTTCCGCACGGCCATCGACCGGGTGATAGACAAGCTGTCCCGGCAGCTGAAGAAATCCCGCTCTCGACGACGCGATCACAAAGCCGTCGCGAGAGAAGCCACCCTCGAGCTGGATCAGAGCGCTTGAGCGAACTCCGTGTACGGGATCTCCTGGCGCGGAAGCGGGAGATCCTCTTCCTCGATCTCGTGGGGGGGAACGGCGGCCTGGACCGCATCATCGCCGGCCCCGAGGTATCGAGCCCGGGCCTCGCGCTCAGCGGGTACGTCGAGCGCTTTCCCGAGCGCCGGATCCAGGTCATGGGCGAGACGGAGATCACATACCTGAGATCTCTCCCGCCGGACCAGCGGGCGTCCGTGCTGCGCGAGTTCCTCACCTTCGACATTCCCGCGATCTTCGTCACGAAGGGGCTGGAGCCTCCGGCCGAGCTGGTCGAGTGCGCCCGAGCGAGCTCCGTGCCCCTGATTCGGACGACGCTCAAGACGGGCGAGTTCTACCGGCGTATCCAGCCGTTCCTCGAAGAGGAATTCGCCCCCACGACGGCGATCCACGGTTCGCTGGCGGACGTGTACGGGGTCGGACTGCTGTTCGTGGGCAAGAGCGGGATCGGGAAGAGCGAGTGCGTGCTGGATCTGGTCGAACGCGGTCACCGGTTGGTCGCTGACGATGTCGTGATGATCACCCGGCGCGGGGTCGATGTCCTGATCGGCCGGGGTCACGAGCTGCAGCGCCATCACATGGAGATTCGGGGGATCGGGATCATCGATGTGCGGGCGCTGTTCGGCATTCGGGCGACCCGACAGCAGAAGCGGATCGAGGTGGTGGTGCAGCTCGAGGAGTGGAGGGACGACGGCTACTACGATCGGACCGGGCTGGAGGTGGAATCGACCCCGATCCTGGCCGTGCCGCTCCCCAAGGTGGTGATCCCGTTGAACCCGGGGAAGAACCTGACGGTGCTGTGTGAGGTCGTCGCCATGCGGCATCTCCTTCGCTATGCCGGTGTGGACAGCGCCACGCTCTTTCAACATCGGCTGAAGGAGAAGTTGCAGCCGATCCGGGAGTATCTCGAGGAGGATTATGAGTGACGTGGTCGGCGTCGTGGTTGCACACGGTGACATGGCCGCGTCCATGATCCGCGCCGCGGAGGAGATCTCCGGGGTGCGTGGCGCCCTCTCACCGATCAGCAACCTCGGCTGCACACCGGAGGAGCTGAGCGCTCGCGTGGAGACGGCCGTGGGCGAGGGACCGGCGATCATCTTCGTCGACTTGGCGAGCGGCAGCTGCGCTTTCGCCGGCCGGGCCCTGTGCATGCGGTCGCCGCGGGTCGCGGTGGTCACCGGAGTCAGCCTTTCCATGCTGCTCGATTTCGTCTTCCACCGCGACATGGAGCTGGAGACGCTCAGCCGTCGGCTTGTGGCCAAGGGTCGGGCCGGGACCACGCTCCACCTCCCCGGGGAGTCGTCGCGTGCCGATCAGCCTGTTTCGGATTGACGAACGCCTCCTGCACGGCCAGGTGATCGTCGGCTGGGGCGTGCGGCTCCGGATCTCGTATTACGTGGTGGTGGACGACCGGATCGCGGAGAGCGAGTGGGAGCAGGAGCTGTATGGCGCCGGGCTTCCCAAGAACATCTCTGTCTACTTCCTGAGCGAGGTGGAAGCGATCGATCGTTTCTCGGAGCTGGACGCGCTGCCGGGTGTGGGCGCGCTGCTCACGCGAGGCACCGGGGCGATGCGGGCCCTCGCGGAGACGGGCCGGCTGCAGGACCGGCGTGTGAACGTCGGAGGGCTGCACGATGGCCCCGGCCGCCGCGCCGTGCTCGACTACGTGTACCTGCGGGACGCCGAGGTGGACGACCTTCGGGTCATCGCGGAGCTGGCGCGCTCGCTCACCGCACGTGATCTCCCCACCGCGACGGAGGTAGAGCTGGACGGAGTGCTGCATGCCGCTGACTGAGCTCGCGATCGGCCCGGGCACCTGGCTCCTGCTGGTGACGTGCGGCGCCGTGTGCGGCGTTGACGCCGTCTCGTGGCCCCAGCTCATGCTGTCGCGCCCGTTGGTCGCCGGCACGCTGGGGGGGACGCTGCTCGGTGATCCGGCCGCGGGTTTCATGTGCGGGGCGATTCTGGAGCTGCTCGCCCTCGCCCATCCCCCCTACGGCGCCGCGACGTACCCGGACACCGGACCGGCCGGAGTCGTCGCCGGCGCCGGATACGCTGCGGCGGGAGGGTCCGGGCTCGCGGCCCTGGTCGTGGCGCTCCTCGCCGGCTGGGCGATCGGGTGGCTCGGCGCCCGTTCCGTCCACCTGCTCCGGCGCATCAATGAAGGGCTCCTCAAGCCAGTCGAGGCGCTGGCGGGCGAGCCGGCGAGGCTGGAGCGTCGCCACCGCACCGCGATCGCGCTGGATGCCCTCCGGGCGGGCCTGATCACGGGCGGCTTTGCCCTGCCGACGGCGATCGCGACGCGACTGGCGGCGGGTTCTTCGCTCGCTCCAACGGCCGTGGCCGCCACCGCCGCGCTTCTCGTCGTGGCGGTGAGCGGGTCCGCAGGGTCGGGAGCGAGGACCCTCTCGGCCAGCCTCCACGCGTGGCATCTGTTGCTGCTCGGAGCCGCCGTCGCCTGGGTCGTCGGGAGGGCGTACTGATGCGGCCCCTCCGAACGGACTTCGTGTCCGCCTGGCTTCGCGGATTCGCCGTCCAGGGCTCGTGGAACTACCGCACGCTGCTGGGGGGCGGCATCGCGTACAGCCTCCTTCCGCTGCTGCGGCGGGTGTACGCCGGGGACCCGGTGGGGCTCAAGACAGCGGTTCGGCGTCATCTCGAGTCCTTCAACGCCCACCCCTACCTCTGCCCAATGGCGGTCGGGGCCCTGGCGCGCCTCGAGGCGGAGGGTGAAGAGGCCGAAAAGATCGAGCGATTCCGGATCGCAATTCGGGGACCGCTCGGCACGCTCGGAGACCGCCTCGTATGGGCGACGTGGCGCCCCGTCTGTCTCTTCGTCGCGATCCTGCTCTTCGCGGCGGGAGCGACGCCGTGGGTGGCGGCCCTCGCCTTCCTCGGGCTGTACAACTCCGGCCACGCCGCGCTCCGCATCTGGGGGATGCGCACGGGATGGCTGCGCGGGCTTCGCCTCGGCCGCGCACTCCACGACTCGTGGCTGGACCGGGTGGCAACGGCGCTGGCTCCCCTGAACCTGCTGCTGCTCGGGGCGGCGACGCTCGCGCTCTCGCTGCGGATCCCGCACGTAGCCGACGCCGGCATCCCGCTGGCGATCGGCGGGGCGAGCGCCGCGCTGGTGGCGTTTCGGTGGCCGGCCAGAGGTGGGAAGATCGCGATCGGCCTGCTTCTCGCCGCCCCGCTCGTCTGGCTGACGCTCGGCTAGTGTGGGGACGGTCGGGCGCTCCGGCCTTTGGGTCGCGCCGGTGAGCGAGAGCAGCGCCACCGTCCGGGTGGGGAACCGATTCGGGCTGCACGCGCGGCCGGCGGCCGAGTTCGTGAAGCTGGCTTCGAGCTTCGCGGCGACGATATTGGTCGAGAAGGACGGATTGGAGGTCAACGGGAAGAGCATCATGGGCGTGATGATGCTGGCCGCGGAATGTGGATCCACGTTAACCATACGGGCGGAGGGCGAGGACAGCTCCCAGGCGGTCGCGGCCCTATGCGAGCTGGTGCGGAGAGACTTCGGCGAACAGGAGACGGACTACGAGAATGTCGCGGGGGAGGAGTCCTGAGCTGCCGGAATCGAAGGGCGCGCTGAGCTGCCACATCGAGGGGATCGCGGCCTCTACCGGCCGAGTCCTGGGTATAGCGCGGCGGGTCGATTGGGACATTCCGCCCGTGCCTCACCGCACCATCGGTCCCGGGGAAGTCGAAGCGGAGATCGAGCGCTTCACCAGAGCCCGTGACTGGGCTCGACGGGAGATCCTCGGGCTGCGCGACGAAACGGCCGAACGAATCGGACCTCTCGAGGCGAAGCTGTTCGAATCGCAGGCGCTGATGATCGACGATCCCGATATGGTCGAGGGCACGATCGCCTACATCCGCGACAACTACCTCGCTGCCGAGCGAGCCTTCGATTGGCGGATCCTGGAGATCCGTGCGCGGTTCCTCGACTCGGCGCACGCGATGGTTCTCGATCGCCTCGCCGACCTGCGCGACGTCCGCCTCCGCGTCCTCTACCCGCTGCTCGGAAACGCGGGTCCTCCCTGGGAGACACCGTGGGACGAACCATCGATCCTGGTGGCCGACGAGGTCACGCCCAGCGTTGCCGTACGCTTCGATCCGGCACGTGTGGTGGGCTTCGTGAGCGCCGGAGGATCCCGCGGCTCGCACACCGCCCTCCTCGCGCGCGCTCTCGGTATCCCGGCCGTGGTGGGAGTCGGGCCTCGCCTGGCCGAGATCGAGGACGGGAGCTTCCTTCTGCTCGACGGCGGCACGGGGAGGATCGTCCTCGATCCCTCCGAGGATGAGATCGACAGCTTCTGCCGGGCCGCGGTACAGGCGTCGCAGCGGCAGAGACGCCTCACCGAGCTCGCCCACCAGCCGACGGAGACGACGGACCGGGTGCCGGTGGTCGTCCAGGCGAACCTCGACCAGCCAGACGACGCGGGGGAAGCCCGCGACCTCGGGGCGCGCGGCGTCGGCCTTTTCCGCTCGGAGTTTCTCGTCATCGGCCGACGTGAGATCCCGAGCGAAGAGGAGCAGTACGAGGCGTATCGGCGCGTGTTAGAGGTCTTCCCCCGGAGCGAGGTCACTCTCCGAACCTTCGACATCGGAGGAGACAAGTTTCCACTCTTCCTCGCGATGCCGCCGGAGGAGAACCCTTACCTCGGGTGGCGCGCGATCCGGGTCTGCCTGGATCTGCCGGAGCTCTTCCGCAACCAGCTACGGGCGGCCGTGCGCGCGGCGCAGCACGGGGACCTTCGCCTCCTGCTCCCGTTCATCGTTTCAGTCGACGAGGTGCGTCGCACGCGGGCGATCCTGCGGGAGGTGTACGACTCGCTGGAGCCGGGCCTGCGCGAGAGACGGGTGCCCGTCGGGGTCATGGTCGAGACGCCCGCGGCGCTGGAGATCCTCGACCTGCTGGCCCCGCACGTGGATTTCGTCAGTCTGGGGTCGAACGACCTGACGCAATACGTTCTGGCGGCGGACCGGGGCAATGCGAAGCTGGCGGAGATGTACGATTCGCTGCACCCGGCCATGCTGCGTATGTACTCCCGGCTCGTGCGGGAAGCGGCCCGGCACGAACTCGACCTCGGGGCCTGCGGGGACGTGGCGGGAGACCCGATCGGGATCTGCGTCCTCATCGGCCTCGGCTACCGTAAGTTCAGCCTCTCGCTCTCCTCTCTGGCCGAGGTCAAGGAGGTCGTACGCGCCGTTTCAGCGGGCGACCTCGAGCGCCTGTGCGCAGACCTTCATCGCGTGGAGTCGGCTAGGGAGGTGCGCGTCGCCATCCGCGAGTATCTGGACGACATCGAGATGCCCGCCCTCGCCTTCCGGAGCGGCTTGTCAGTCGAATAGGCTACCGGTAGCTTCCGGGCGCTTTGCTCCCCGGTCCCGCGCATGGGGGCCGGTCGAGCTCGGAGTGTCCACCACGACGGGAGCACAAGTGCCCGCGAGCGGCCGCCATCTCTTCACTTCGGAGTCCGTCACCGAAGGCCATCCGGACAAGATCGCCGACCAGATCTCGGACGGTGTGCTCGACGCGATCCTGGAGCAGGATCCGAAGGCCCGGGTGGCATGCGAGACGCTCGTCACGACCGGCCTGGTCCTGGTGGCCGGCGAGATCACCACCTGTGGGTACGTCCACATCCCCGACGTGGCGCGCGACACGATCCGGGGGATCGGGTACCAAGATGCCTCGTACGGCTTCGACTGCGACACCTGCTCGGTCCTCACCTCGATCGATCGGCAGTCGCCGGACATAGCCCGCGGAGTGGACAGCGGCGGGGCCGGTGATCAGGGGATGATGTTCGGCTACGCCACCAACGAGACGAAGAACCTGATGCCCCTGCCGATCCACCTGGCACATCGGCTGACGCACCGTCTAGCTCAGGTGCGCCACGAGGGGATCCTCGACTGGCTTCGCCCCGACGGGAAGTCGCAGGTGACGGTCGAGTACGAGGGCGACTGTCCCCTTCGGGTGACCACGGTCGTGCTTTCCGCGCAGCACTCCCCGGACGTCTCGCAGGAGCAACTGCGCGAAGCGCTCATCCCACAGGTTGTCGAGGCGGCGCTGCCGTCGGAGCTGTACGATCCCGAAAGCGTGGTCGTGCACATCAACCCGACGGGCCGGTTCGTGGTGGGTGGGCCTCGGGGGGATGCCGGCGTTACGGGGCGGAAGATCATCGTGGACACGTACGGGGGCTGGGGCAGACACGGAGGCGGAGCATTCAGCGGCAAGGACCCCTCGAAGGTAGATCGCTCGGCGAGTTACGCGGCCCGCTGGGTGGCCAAGAACGTCGTCGCGGCGGGGCTCGCCCGGGAGGTGGAGATCCAGCTCGCCTACGCGATCGGGGTGGCGGAGCCGGTGTCGGTCACGGTCGACACATCCGGCACGGGCGCGGTACCCGATGTGGAGCTGGAGCGGACGGTCAAGGAGGTCTTCGATCTTCGCCCCCTGGCCATCATGGAGGCCCTCGAGCTTCGCCGGCCTATCTACCGCCGGACTGCTGCGTACGGTCATTTCGGCCGATCCCCACAGCCGGACGGCGGCTTCAGCTGGGAACGGACCGACCGGGTGGAGGAGCTCAAGGCGAAGGTGTAGCGCAGGGGCCGCACCTCGAAGAGGGAAGCGGCGGCCCGATGCCGGCGCGAGACCGGCATCGTTCTTGTAGGAGGGCGTTCTCTTGGAGAGGAAAGGATCGGGACGGAGTCCATGATGCCGAATCGCACGGATGCGGTGGCCGAATACGACGTGGCCGATCTCGGGCTGGCGGGCGAGGGACGGCGGCGGGTCGAATGGGCGGAGCGCTTCATGCCGGTCCTTGGCCAGATCCGCGAGCGGTTCGCGGTCGAGCGGCCGCTCGAAGGAGTGAGAATCTCCGCCTGCCTTCACGTCACGACCGAGACCGCCAACCTGGTACGGACGCTCAAGGCGGCGGGTGCCGACGTGGTGCTGTGCGCCTCCAACCCGCTCTCCACCCAGGACGACGTGGCGGCCTACCTGGTCGCCGAGGAGGCGATCGCTGTGCTCGCCGTGCGCGGCGAGGACAACGACCGGTACTACGGTCACATTCGCGCGGCGCTTGCCCATCGACCGATGATCACGATGGACGATGGAGCCGACCTCGTGGGCTCGCTCCACATGCTCGCCCTCGAGCGTTACGATGACCTCGCCTCCGCGCTGCGCGAGTGGAACGCCGGCCTCGACGAGGCGGCGCGGCGGGAGATCGTCGAGGGCGTCCTCGGGTCCACCGAGGAGACGACGACCGGGATCATCAGGTTGCGGGCCATGGCGGCGGACGGAGTCCTGCAGTTCCCGGTGATCGCGGTGAACGACAGCTACACGAAGCACCTGTTCGACAACCGGTACGGTACCGGGCAGTCGACGCTGGATGGGATCCTGCGTGCCACCAACCTCCTTCTCGCGGGTTCCACGGTCGTGGTGGCCGGGTACGGCTGGTGCGGGCGTGGGGTGGCCTTCCGAGCGCGCGGGGCGGGGGCGAAGGTGATCGTCACCGAGGTGGACCCGGTACGGGCGCTGGAGGCGACGATGGACGGCTTCGCGGTGATGCCGATGCGCAAGGCCGCACCGGTCGGGGACGTGTTCATCACGCTAACCGGAAATACGAGCGTCATCCGGGAGGAGCACTTCCGCGCCATGAAGGATGGGGCGATCGTGGCCAACGCCGGACACTTCGACGTGGAGATCGACGTCCGGCGGCTGGAGGAGATCGCGGACTCGGGACCGACGGAGGTGAGGCGCCACGTCGATCAGTACGTGGTGGACGGCCGCCGGATCGCCTTGCTGGGGAAGGGTCGCCTGGTGAACCTGGCCGCCGCGGAGGGTCACCCGGCGGCCGTCATGGACATGTCGTTCGCGAACCAGGCTCTTGCTGCGGAGTACCTTCTGAGTGAAGCTGGAAGGGCACTGGAACGGAAGGTTCACCGTCTCCCGGCAGAGATCGACCGCAACATCGCGCGGCTGAAGCTGGCGGCCATGGAGGTCGGGATCGATTCGCTCACGGAAGCGCAGCAGAGGTATCTGGCGTCGTGGGACCTCGGAACGTAAGGGGGCCTGTGAGAACGCCTCGCCGGGGGTGCGGATGACCGAAGTCGAAGTCGCGAGCCTCGGGCTGGACAAGGCCTCGAACACGCCGGTCGTCATCCTGAGGGAGAAGGGCGGGGACCGCCTGTTGCCGATCTGGATCGGCCCTGGCGAAGCGAGCGCGATCGCCATGGAGCTGGCCGGCATCAAGTTCTCGCGGCCGCTGACTCACGATCTCTTCAATACCGTGGTGCGAGGGCTCGGGAGTGAGCTCGTGCGCGTGTTGATCACCAAGGTGGTGGACAACACCTATTACGCCTCCCTGATCTTCCGGCGCGACGGAGAGCTCATCTCCATCGACTCCCGCCCGAGCGACAGCGTCGCCCTCGCTCTGCGGGCGTCGGCTCCGATTCTGGCGGACGACTCGCTGCTCGAGATGACAAGCTTCGAGATCGAGGAGTCGAGCTTCGAGGACGAAGCGGACGCTCCACCCTGGGCGGTCGGCGCTTCCGGCGAGAGCGAGCCGACGGAGGAGGAGAAGGAAAAGCTCCGGGACTACCTGAAGCGACTGAATCCGGAGGACTTCGGGCGCTTCACCCCGTGAGCGAAGCCGTTCCGGCGGCCGGTCGTGCGCTTGTGGAAGGCACGGCCGTCGTCCGGCGCCCGGTCACCGCCTCGCTGTTATCTTGTTCTCTCCTGCTCCCGCCTGCGCCCCTGGCCGTCGCGGAGAGTCCTCACGCGGCCGCTCCGGCCGAGGCCGTGGTGGAGTCCCGGGTCACCCGGCCGGCCCAGGACGCGGCGAGAGAGCTCAGGGGCGTGGTCGTGCGGGGGGTGGACTCACGCGGCGTCTCTGGGGCGTGGGTGGAACTGCACCGGGTCACGGCCGACTCCGGCGCCCTCGTGGACTCGGTCGTCTCCGCTCGCGACGGGTCGTTCCGCTTCCTCCTGCGCGAGCCTCCCGGCAGCACGGCGGTGTACCTCACCGCCGCCCGCCACCAGGGCGTTCTGTACTTCGGGCCGCCCCTGCACGGAGGAGAGGATCCACCCCGCCCCTACCGGGTCCTGGTCTACGACACGGCGATCGTGTCCGGCGCGCCCGGGGACGTCACCGTCTCCGTGCGCCACACGATCCTCTCGCCGCTCGAGCCCGGGAGCCCTGCCCTCGAGGTGATGGATGTCTTCGACCTCGAGGGAACGTCCGGTCGAACGCTGGTGGCCGCGGCCCCCGGCCAGGCCGTATGGACGGCCCGATTCCCACGCGGCGCGACGGACAAGGTGGTCGTCCCCAGCGGCCCTGCCACCGGTGAGATCCGGTTCGTCGACGGGAGGGTGATCCTCGCGGGCCCGCTGCGGCCGACCGGGCGGAGGGTGACGCTTCGCTACATGGTGCCGGACGGCGCTCTGGAGCTACCGGTCGATCACCGGACCCGCAGGCTCGAGCTGCTGATCGCTCGTACCGCCTCGGAGCCTCGGGTGGAAGGGGCGGAGGCGCGGGAGACCACCGAGGTCGAGGGCCGTGTCTACCTTCGCTTCACCGGCAGGGAGCTCGATGCGGGGTCGCGCGTGGCCGTCAGTTGGTCCGCCGCCGGTCCGAACGCCGCCGCGTGGGCATGGCTGGCCGCCGGCATCACTCTTCTGGCGGCCGCCGTCTTCGCTATGCGTCGCAGCGGCTGCCGGTAGAGCCGACCGGTCTCCACCCCGCCCGGCGCCCCGCTTGCCCCGCCATCGATCCGCCGGCTAGTGTAGGTCGAGACCGCCGGGCGGCGTTCCGGCCACGGCCGGCGACAGTCGTCCGCACCCCGTGGGTGCGAAGGTGATGACCTGCGCCGCCCGGCACGGATCGGGGATGGGGCATACGGAAGCCGGTGTGAAGCCGGCGCGGCCCCGCCACTGTGAGAGGCACCGCGGCCAGGAGCCGCTCTCGCCGTAACACGCCACTGGAGGCGCTCCGGGAAGGCACGGCGAGGCCTCGAGCCAGGAGACGTGTCCCGTCCCCGCCCACTCGAGCTCTTCGCGGGAAGGGTGTGGGCGGACAGGCGCCCCGGGGTACCCGTTCCCCTCCCGCGGAAGGAGGGGATCTTGTTGGAAGTCGCCGGCGCTCTGTACGCCCTGGCCGCCTTCGTGTCGGTGGCGGGAGCCACGGACGGAACGGTTCACGCCCGTCGCGGCGACACCACATGGGTCACCGATGACCTCGGGCGTACCCTGGTTTTTGCCCGGCCTCCGGATCGCATCGTCTCCCTTATCCCCGCCGTCACGGAGGTCCTTTTCGCGATTGGCGCGGGGGAGAGCGTGGCCGGCCGGTCCCGGTGGGACGACTATCCGCCGGAGGTGCTGAACCTCCCCAATCTCGGCGACGCCGTTCGTCCTTCGACCGAGCTGGTGCTGGCTCACCGTCCCGACGTCGTGATCCTGTTCGCCGGCTCGGACAACGTGCCGGCCGTGCGGGAGTTCGAGCGTCTGGGGATCCCCTCCCTGGCCGTCGCTCTCAACACGCTACCGGACTTCGAGCGTACCGTCGGGCGCCTCGGCCTCCTAACCGGCCGGACCGAGGCGGCCGAGGCCTTGTTGACGGGGGTGCGGCGAGAGCTCCGCAGGGTGAAGGAGCTGACGCGGCATCTGCCGCCACGATCCGTCTACTACGATATCTGGTATCCTCCCGCGATCACGATCGGCGCTGGCAGCTATCTGGATTCCCTCATCGCGATCGTGGGCGGGCGGAACATCTTCAGCGATCTTGCCTCGCCGTCCCCTCAGGTGAGCCTCGAGGCGATCGCGGAGCGCGACCCTGAGGTCATCCTGTATCCGTTGACCGCGGAACCAGCCGGTCGGCAGACACCCCCGACGAAGAGGCCGGGGTGGAACGCCGTTCGTGCCGTTCGGGAGGGTTCTGTGCGCACCGTCGATGCGGACATCGTGCACCGGTTGGGACCCCGCATCGGGCAAGCCGCCGCGATCCTCGCCGTGGCCATACATCCGGAGGTGGGCGTTGTCGGCCCGCCGGACGGTGCCCCCCCGGCACGTGGAGGAGGTCGGGGAAGCGCCGGTCGCCCCTTGGAGGGACCGATGGCCGTGCGGTCGGACGCGCCGTGAGGCGGGTCATCCCATTCGCCATCGCGGGCGCGCTTCTTGTGGCGAGCGCGATGACCGGGCTCCTTCTGGGCCCGGCCTCGCTCACCCCGGCGGAGCTGTGGCGCGCCGTCGTCAGCGGCGAGGAGACTCCGGCCCGCACCATCCTCCTGGCGGTGCGGCTCCCGCGCGTGACGGCCGGCATCCTCACGGGAGCGAGCCTCGCCGTCTCCGGTGCGCTCTTCCAGGCGCTGCTGAGAAACCCACTGGCGGAGCCCTACCTGCTCGGCGTCCAATCGGGTGCGGCCCTGGGCGCCGTCGCGGCGATCACGGTCGGGATGTCGGCGCTCGGCGCGGTGAGCCTTCCGCTGGCTGCGTTCGCGGGCGCCGTCCTCGCGATCGCGTTGGTCTTCCGCGTCGCGTCGTCCGTGGGTCGGCTCGACACCCGCATTCTGCTCCTGGCCGGTGTCGTAGCCGGCGCGTTCTTCACCGCTTGCGTGATGCTGCTCTTCACCTTGGCGTCGGCGCGGGCCCTTCAATCGGCGATATTCTGGACGATGGGAAGCCTCGGACAGGCGTCCTGGCGCATGACGGCCATCGTCGCCGCCTACGCCCTTCCGGCCGTCGTGGCGTCCGTCGCGCTTGGGCGGCACCTGAACGCGCTGGCCCTCGGGGAGGAGACCGCCGCGCACCTGGGGACCGAAGTCGAGCGCGTCAAGCGGCTCGCCTATCTCCTGGCATCGTTCCTCGCGGCCATTGCGGTGAGCGTTGCCGGCGTGATCGGCTTCGTCGGGCTCGTCGTCCCGCACGCCGTCCGCATGCTGTGGGGGGCAGACCACCGGCGGCTGATCCCACTCAGCTTCCTGGGGGGCGGAGCGGTGCTCGTGGCGGCGGACTCGGCCGCGCGCACAGCCGCCGCGCCGCTGGAGATTCCCGTGGGGGTGGTGATGGCATTCGTGGGCGTTCCTTTCTTCCTCGTGCTCCTCCGGCGGCGCTACGTCCGGTGAGCTTCGAGCTCTCCCGCGTGTCATATCGCTACCCGGGGGCGAGCATGCCGGCGGTGGCCGAGGTGAGCCTCGAATGTCCGGCGCGGATGCACACCATCATCGTGGGTCCAAACGGGGCGGGGAAGAGCACGCTCCTCCGGCTGTTGCTCGGTATTCTGGAGCCCGAGCACGGCGAGGCCCTGTTCAGGGGCCGCCCGAGCAGCTCCTGGCCCAGGCGGGAGCTCGCCCGGTGCGTCGGCGTCGTAACGCAGGAGGAGCCGGTTCACTTTCCGCTCGCCGTGTGGGAGTACGTCGAGATGGGACGCCACCCCTACCTCCGGGCATGGGCGGGCCTGGCCCGCGAGGATCGGCAGATCGTGTGGGAAGCGATCGAGCGAACGGGGTTGGCGGAGCTCGTGTGGCGCGACGTGTCGCGGCTCTCTGCGGGCGAGATGCAGCGCGCGCGGCTCGCCCGGGCACTCGCCCAGTCGCCCCGCCACCTGGTTCTCGACGAGCCCACCGCGCACCTGGATCTCGGGCATGAGATGGAGTTCTTCGAGCTCGTGTCGGACCTCGTTCGAGAGAAGGGACTAGACGTGATCTCCATCACCCACAATCTCAACCTCGCGGCTCGGTACGCGGACCACCTGGTGCTTCTCGTGGGGGGGCGGGTCGAAGCGTTGGGACGGCCATCCGACGTGCTGGTGCCGGAGCGCCTGGAATCGGCCTTCGGCTGGCCGGTGCGGGTGCTGAACCTCGGTGCGCTCGGACGGCAGGTGGTGCCCCTCTCCGCCGCATCGCGGGGATCGGGCGAATAGGGTCGCACGCGGCCCCCCCGGGCCCTGGCGGCCCCGTGCAGAGCGACGCGGCCGCCCTCGGTCATGATCCCCCCGCGGCGGGCGCACCCCCTCGATCCCGAACCGGGGCGACCGATGACTCGTTGCTCGCCCATCATGACGCGCGTAACTTGCGCTCGTGCCGATCGTAACGACCCGCTGCGTCGTGTTGCAGACGTTCCGGTACAGCGACACGAGCAAGATCCTTCGCCTCATGACGCGGGAGCATGGACCGCGTTCGGCGATCGCCCGGGGAGCTCTTCGGCCGCGGAGTCGCCTCGCAGGGCTCCTCGAGCCGTTCGCGGAAGGCCGCGCCACCCTCTATCTGAAGTCGAACCGCGACCTCCACACCCTCTCCGATTTCGAGCTCCTGCACGCCCGGCAGGAGCTGGGTTCGGACCTCGATCGCTTCTCCGGCGCCTCGGTCCTTTGCGAGCTCGTCCTTCGCCTCGCCCCCGAGCAGGCGGATCAGCGACTGTACGAGGCGCTTACCGGCGGGCTCGATGCCCTCCTGGCGGCTTCGGTGCCAGTCGTGCCGTCGGTCGCTCTCGGACGGATCTGGCGGCTCGTCGCGGTGCTGGGCTTCGCCCCGGCCCTGGATCTCTGCCTCGAGTGCGGCCGGCCGATCGCCTCCGGTGAGCCGGGCAGATTCGATTGCGCCTCGGGAGGTGTACGCTGCGAAAGCTGTTCGCAAGTGGGGGCGCTCCTGAGCGGGGCGGAGCTCACGAAGCTGCGCGCGCTGGCGGGGGGGGGGGACGGCGCGGGGGATGTCACCGACCGACAGGTGACTCTCGTGGCCGATTTCATCCGGCATCACCTGGCCGAGGGGGTGCGTCTCCGCTCGCTCGACTTCCTCGGACTCGGGCGGGTCCGATGAAAGGGGTGGTGGTGGGCACGGCCGGACATGTCGACCATGGGAAGACGGCGCTCGTTCGCGCCCTGACAGGCGTCGACACCGACCGCTGGAAGGAGGAGAAGGAGCGCGGACTGACGATCGACATCGGCTTCGCCCGACTCGGAGCGGAGGAAGGGGTCGAGGTGGGAGTGATCGACGTCCCCGGCCATGAGGACTTCGTCAAGAACATGCTGGCGGGCTCCACCGGCATCGACCTCCTCCTCCTGGTGGTGGCGGCCGAGGAGGGGCCGATGCCGCAAACCCGCGAGCACCTGGCGATAGCCAGGCTCCTGGGAGTGGAGCACGGAATCGTCGCCCTGAACAAGGTCGATCGGACGGACTCGGAGCTTCTCGAACTGGCCCGACAGGCGGTGGCCGAAGAGCTTCGGGCCGTCCTCGGTCACACCCGCTGGCCGGTGGTGCCCGTCTCGGCGGCTACCCGAGCCGGTGTGGATGAGCTCCGCGCCGAGATCTTTCGGCAGGCGGCGCATGCGCGCGGGAAGGAGGGAAGGGACCTGTTCCGCATGCCCGTCGATCGCTCTTTCACCATCCGTGGTGTGGGTACCGTGGTGACCGGGACCGTGTGGAGTGGGGAGGTGGCGAGCGGGGATAGGGTTCGCCTCTTTCCGGGCGGGAAGAGGGTGAGGGTGCGCTCCGTGGAAGTGCACGGACGGACGCGCCCGCGCGTCGCCGCCGGACGGCGGGCAGCCCTCGCCCTCGTCGGGGTCCAGGCCGACGAGGCGAAGCGGGGGAGCGTGATCGTCTCGGAGGGCGCTTGGAGGCCGTCCCGGCGCGTCGGCGTGTGGCTGGAGGTCCTCGCGCACGCTCCGCGCCACGTGGAGCATGGTCAGCGCGTTCGCCTGTATCTGGGCACCAGCGAGGTCATGAGCAGGGTGGTGCTCGCCAACAGGGACCGGCTCGAGCCCGGCCAGCGTGGATGGGCGGTCCTCGCGCTCGAGACGCCGGTGGTGGCGCGCGGCCGCGACCGCTTCGTCATCCGCTTCTACTCGCCCGTCACCACGATCGGGGGCGGGCGCATCTCTGCGCTCGATCCGCCGAGAGGCTGGCGTGAGCGGGTCGGGGCATGGGAGCGTTGCCTCGACGGTACCGCCGAGGAGGCGATCGTCGCCGCGGTTCGCCTCGCCGCCGGCCAGGGGCTGGCCGACGAGAGGCTCCCGATCGTCACGGGCCTTCCCGCCGACCGGCTCGCCCGGCCCGACGCGCGACGCGTAGACGCGGTCCGGATCGGCAGGCGGTGGTTCTCGCGGGAAATCCTCTCCGGCGCTCGGTCCGCACTCCTCGACGCTGTGCGGAGAGCGCACGCCGCGAACCGCAGGGCGCCGTCCGTATCCCTGGAGGGGTTGCGCTCCGCCGCCGCCGGTCGTTTCGCACCCGCACTGCTGGAGCGCGCCCTCGACGAGCTCGTAGACGAGCGGAAGATCCTGGTCGACGGCCCGAGCGCCCGGCTTCCCGGCCACGGCGCCGAGCTGACGGCCGCCGAAGAGCGGGCGCTGGCCGAGGTGGCGCGCGCGGTGGGCGAGGGAGGACTGGCGCCACCGACCGTCGATGAGATCGCGGCGAGGCTGGGTCTGGACCGTCCGCTGCTCAACGACCTCCTTCGCCTCCTCCTCGAGCGGGAGGAGATCGTGGCGCTGACGCCGGAGATCTTCCTCGCCGCGGAGGAGGCCGAGAACGCCCGACTTCGAGCCCGCCGCCTCCTCGGGGAGCGGGGTACCGCGGCGCCGGGGGACTTCAAAGAGGCGTTCGGCGTATCGCGAAAGTACTTGATCCCTCTTATGGAATTCTTGGATAGGACGGGAGTTACGAGACGCGTAGGCGAGGGAAGGGAGCTCGTCGAGCGATGAGAGCGGCCGCCGCCGCGCTTCTGCTGCTCCTCGGCGGCGTGCAAGCCGGGTCCGCGCACGCGCAGGAGGTCTCGTCCGACCCTCGGGCGACCGCCGCGCCGCCGTTTGCGCTGGGGGTCCCGTATCCGAACCCGTTCCGGTCGACCGCCCGCATCCCCTTCGTTCTGGGGGATTCCGCCTTCGCGTCGGGAGGAGAGGTCACCGTCTCGATGCGCATCTTCAGCCTCCTCCACCAGCTGGTGGCGATCCCGACGGCCCTCGACCACCCGGCGGGCCGCGGCGAGCCCATCGACTCCCTCTCGTATCCACGACCCGGCCGGTATCTCGCCTTATGGGACGGTCGGGACCGTTCCGGCCGGAGGGTCGCGTCGGGGCCCTACTTCGTGCAGCTGCTGGTCAACGGAGAGAGTGAGGTCAGGAAGCTCCTCGCCTCCCGATGACGGCCGGTGCATTGGCGGAGAGCGGGGTCCGTTTCTCCTCCGAGAGGAACGAGCTCACGATCTGCGCGGCTCGGCGGTGGGGTGGATCAGTCGACGTGATACAGGAAACGACCGCACTGGTCGCACACGCGCACCCGGTCGTTGCGGCTCGCCTCCGAGGCCCACGCCGTGGGTACGGCCACGAAGCAGCCGTAACAGATCCCGTTCACCACCGGCACTACGGCGCGGCCCAGTGAGCCGGCGATCGTCCGGTATCGGGCTTGCACGGTGGGCTCGAGCCGTCCGATCAGCTCCTCGATCTTCTTATCGAGGATCCGTACGGCCTCGTCGATCTCCAGGTCGAAGAAGGACGATTCGACCTCCCGCGTCGGCTCTTCGAGCAACGCCCGCCTCTGGCTGTGGAGGTCCTGCATCTCGAGCAGGATCTCGAGCTGCGGGTGCATGCGGTCAGACCCCCTTCTCCTGAAGCAGCTCCAGAAACTGCGAGGGCTTGTCAATCCGCGTCAGGCGCTCCGGAATGTCGGACTCCTTGCCGAACTGGGCGATCTTCCCGAGCACGGGCAGATACTGGTTGGAGACTTCGAGCGGAGGGGCGACGATCAGGAAGATGTGGTGGACCGGTTTCTTGTCGATCGCCTTGAAGTCGATCCCGGCGCTGTGACGTCCGAAGGCGACGCGCAGCCTGTTGACGACCAGCGATCGACAATGGGGGATGGCGATCCCTTTCCCGATTCCCGTCGAACCGAGGTTCTCACGCCGCTTGAGCATCTTGAAGAGGATACCCTCGGACTTCTCGTCCAGATCGAACAGGCGTACGAGCTCCTTGAGGACGCCGTCTTTGGTCTGCGCCTTGAGGTCCAGATTGATCGCATTCTCGGAGAAGAAATCCCGCAGCTGCATGTCAGCCATCTCCTTATGACAAGGGGATCGGGTCGACCCCCACGGATGTGCATGATCGTTTCGCTCCCGGGCCGCCCCGGGAGTCGCCCCGGCCACCTCCGGGAAGAGACTCGCACGCAGTATATCCAGGGCCGCGAAAACGTGTCAAAAGGGCTGGCGTAGCACGCCGGCGGATCCCACCTTGCACCCAACCGGCGGAGGCGCTCCGCCGACGGACCGGGCGACCAGACAGACACGGGCGAGGCATAGTGCGACGAGAGCGATTGAGTCGTCTTCTCGAACGGCTCGCGACGGGTGGTATCGGGTGCGATGAGGTGCTGGCCGAGCTCGATGGCTTCCCCACGGAGAAGCTCGGATTCGCCGAGCTCGACCATCACCGTGCCCTCCGTCTAGGGCACCCGGAGGCCGTGTTGTGCGAGGGGAAGACGACGGCTCAGCTGCTGGATATCTGCGCGGGACTCGCCGGGCGGGGCGAGGGCTTTCTCGCGACGAGGGCGACAGACCCACAGCTCCGGGCGCTGCGGAGTGAGTTTCCCGGGATCGAGGTCTCGCCAACCGGTCGCATCGCGCACCTCCCGGCAAAGGAGGATACCCCGCCCAACGTGCGCGGCCGCGTGCTGATCCTGACGGCTGGCACATCCGATCTGCCCATAGCGGAGGAGGCTCGGGTGGCCGCGCGGGCGTACGGCAATCCCGTCGATGTGCGGCTGGACGTCGGCGTGGCCGGACTCCATCGCATCCTGACGCTCCAGGACGAGCTGCGCCGGGCCGCGGTGATCATCGTCGCCGCCGGGATGGACGGCGCTCTCCCCTCGGTGGTTGCGGGGATGGTTCCGACGCCGGTCATCGCGTTGCCCACCAGTCGCGGATACGGAGCCGCACTCCGCGGCTTCACGCCGCTCCTCACCATGCTCACCTCCTGCGCGCCCGGCCTCACCGTGGTGAACATCGACAACGGATATGGAGCCGCCTGCGCCGCCACCCGTATCAACCAACACCTCGCGTCCTGCGATTGATTCATCGGCCGAGACGCTGGCTCTCCGATTGGTGGTCGCGCCTCCGGAACTCGTTTTCTGACGAAGAGCGGGCCCGCTCGCTGACCGATATCCCCTCCGGGCTCTCCGGGGCGGGGGAAGAGGCCACGCCCCTCGAGAGCTTTCTGGATGCCCTTCGCGTGGCGTTCGCCGCGGCACGGATCGCGGTGTGGTTGCTGGAAGGGGAGGTGTGGGTCGTCGAGCGGGAGACACGGACAGAGCGGACGGCATCGCTGGGTGGATGCGCCCTGGAGGCGGCGGGCCACCCGTTCACCTGGTCGCTCCGGGAGGGGCTCCTCCTGCAGCTCTCCTCGGAGGACCTCTTCGGCTCCGGCGTCGGCTGGTCCCTGGTCGGTGGGCCGGCCGGGCCCGGGCGCGTTCTTTGCATATCCTTCGAAGGGCCCCCGGGGCCGTCCGTCCGTCCGGCGCTCGGCCCGGCGCTTCGCCACCTGCGCGCCCTGTACCGGGCCCGGGTGCAGGCGAGCGGCCGCGGGAGCGCCCTCGGCACGGGGCCTCGGTCGGACGGGCCGATTGACGGAACAATCAATGGTTCCTAGTGTGCAAGAGTGTGCCCGGGGCCCCCTCGAGGGCCTCAGGCGATGAAGGCTGCTTGATAACCTGGGGGTGAATCAGATTCGACGTGTTCTCCTGAGGTCGTGGTAGCGTGCCGAGGTGCTCGGAACCTCGCGAAACACCGGGAAAAACAACATCTGCCAACGATAACTTGGCACTGGCTGCGTAACGAAAGTTGACGTAGTCCGTCCGTCGATCTGCCGGGCCCGAGGCGGGCCGGCGGGCGTCGAAGAATCGGGCTGGCCCGCAGCGCGTGCCGCGCGCGCAGGGGGCGAGATGGCGTAAAGCCGATAGCGGCTGGTCGGTGACGGGCCGTCGGTGAGCCCGACTCCGACGAGATTGAATCTCCGACTACGCACGTAGCGACTGCGATCGATGGGTTCGCGGACCCGGGTGCAATTCCCGGCACCTCCATCACCATGTCGCGCGGGGCTCGCCGAGTTCCGCGCGGCGATTTTTTTCTCGAGTTCCTTCCGTGCGTGGGAGGGGTGGGTGGGCCCGCCTCGCTCCCCACGTGAGCGCGAGGCGCGGCCGCCGATCAAGGGAGAAACCACCGTGCTGGATCGGTTGAGGGAGCGACTGAGCGAGGAGTCCGAGCGACTCCTGCACGAGCTGAAGGTCGTACTGCCCGCCGAAATCGAGAGGGCGGTCGGACAGGGCGATCTCCGCGAGAACTCGGAATACTCGGCCGCGCTCGAGCGGCAACAGCTCGTGCGGGCCCGCCTCGACCACATCTCGCGCCGTCTCTCCGAGCTGGCCGAGATCGATCTCGAGCAGATTCCTGCGGATCGCGTGGGCTTCGGCTCTCAGGTCCGAGTGATCGACCTCGATGGCCGCACCGAGGAGAGCTTCACACTCGCCTTCGGCGACTACATCGACTTCGACAAGTCCGAGATCTCGATGGCCTCGCCGATCGGACGCGCGCTGCTCGGCCGCCGGGTCGGAGAGGAGGTCACCGTGACCCTCCCCGGTGGGTCGATCCGGTACCGGATCACGGCGTTCATGACGCTGCACGACCTCGTCGGGCCCAACGGCGACGGCAAGCGTTAGCCGACCCCCGTGCCTGGCGGCGATGGCCTCGCCGTCGGCGATGGGAAATCCCCGATGAACTGGCCCTACCTCCATCTGGTCACCAACCACTTCCCCATCATCCTGGCGATCGTCGGCGCGGTCGCGATGGGGGCCGGAAAAGCATCGGGCCGAGATAGTCTGATGCGCTATGGGGCGATCTCCCTCGTTCTCGCCGGGCTGACCGCTCCTGTCGTGTACATCACCGGCCGTCAGGCGGAGGAGACGGTCGGGTCCTTGTGGTACGCGGCCGAGGCGGCGATCGAGGAGCACGAGGAGCTGGGCCTGTGGGCGCTTCTCGGCGCCCTGGCGAGCGGAGTGACAGCAGCCGGCTGGCTGTACCGGGGTGGCAGGCTCCTGGGCAGCCTAACGACGATCGTCGCAGCGGCCACCGCCATCATCCTTCTCGCCACCGCATTTCAGGGGCGTCGGATCATACACGCCAGCCCCGCGTCGGAGGAAGCACCGCGGCCGGCGGCCGAAGTGCCTCGAGGCTCGTAGGACGAGGAGCGCCGAACGCGCCTGCGCCGCGCGTCACCGAGGGCAGGTGCGGGTTGTCCTCAGAAGACCTTTACCGGTGGGATGTAGCGGCGCGGCTCCTCGCGAAGCTCGGCGAGGATGTTGTTGAGCTCGACGACGGTGCGGAGGAGCTCCTCGTAGAGTCGCTCGTCTGAGAGGAGGCGCCCCGCCGACCCTTTCCCGCTCTGGAGTGATGCGAGCAGGGAGTCGGATCGCGCGACCACCGAGTGCAGGACCACGTACAGGGAATCGGACATCAGCATGCGGCCGAGCGTACCCTCTCCGCTCGCGATGTTCGCCGTAAGGGTGTCGAAGGCCGCCACGGCGCCGAGGAGCGCGCGGTACAGCGCGTCGTCCCGCAGCAACCGACCGAAGGTCGTGTTCTCATTCGCCGTGACCTCGACCAGGGTGTCGAGGGAGGCGGAGAGGTCGACCATCCGCCGGTAGAGCGCGTCGTCCACCACGAGTTGGCCGAGCGAGCCTTCACCTGCCAGCAGGCGACGCGTGAGGTCCGCCAGGTTGTTCGCCACCTCGGAGAGCCCGCTGACGGCAGCCGCCCCTTCTTCGAAGAGTCGATCCACATCGAGTGCGCTGGCCGCCGTCAGTGTGTCGCCTTCGCGAAGCACTCGGGCCGCGGAGGTCCCCGGCCGGATGTCGATGATCCGATCCCCGAGGAGGCCCTGTGTGCGGACCCGGGCCTGCGAATCGCGTCGGATCTGGGTCTGCACCTCCCGGTTGATGGCCAGCCACACGGCAACCGCCTCGCCACTCTCCGGCCGCCGGTCCGGCTCGATGAGCTCCACCGCGTCCACCTGGCCGACGTTCTGGCCGGCCAGCTGCACGGCGGCGCCCGGGACGAGACCGGCCGCGCTGTGCATGAGGGTGACGAGGCGATAGCGCTCGCCGAACACGTGGCCCGTCTGTCCGATGAAGACGACTCCGACGGCAAGAACCGCGAAGCCGAGAATGAGCACGACTCCGGTGCGCACCTGCTCCCACGTCACCCTCGTCCCGCGTCTCATCCTCCCCTCCGAAGTCGGGACCGGCGGTGCGAATCGAGGGGGACCGCGCCGACGGGCAGCGCTTCGCGGAAACCGCCGGGCCGGAACCCGCGGCCCGGTCCCTCAGCGAAGGAATGCCCGCACATACTCTTCCTCCGACCCCACCATCTCCTCCGGGCTCCCCATGAAGATGATCTCTCCGTTGAACAATAGAGCGACCCGGTTGGCGATGCGGAAGGCCGATCGAATGTCGTGCGTGACCACGACCGAACTTACACGCATCTCACGCTGGAGCTTGCGAACCAGCTCGTTGATCGTGTGGGTGGTGATCGGATCCAGCCCGCTGGTGGGCTCGTCGAAAAGGAGAATCTCCGGTCGGTGGATGATCGCTCGGGCGATTCCGACACGCTTCTTCATGCCACCCGACAGCTCCGCCGGCAGGAGCTCGCGGATCACGTCCGTGTCCAGATCCACGAAATCGAGCGCCTCGCGCACGCACTCCGCGATCACCTCCTCCTCCAGGCTGGTGTGCTCGTGAAGATAGAAGGCGACGTTGTCGTACACCGACAGGGAGTCGAAAAGCGCGGCGCCCTGGAACACCATTCCGATCTTTCGTCGCGTCTCCAGGACCTGTTCGAGCGAAGCGTGCGCGAGCACCAAGCCATCGACGACGATCTCCCCGGCGTCCGGCTTGGTGAGGCCCAGGATGAGGCGCAGGATCGTAGACTTGCCGGCGCCGGAGCCCCCCAGGACGCACAGGGTCTCTCCTCGGAGGAGCTGAAGGCTGATGCCACGGAGAACCGGATTGTCCGGATAGGCCAGCCACACGTCCTGCAGCTCGATGACGACCTCGCCCGCGGGGGTGGAGGGGCGGTCGTCTTCGACCGCTAGCCCCAGCTCCTTCCGCACCATGGCGCGAACTTCGCGCCGCAGCTCGCCGCTGTCTCCGAGTCCTCGCGCCTTCACTCTATCAGCAGGACTATGAGGATCTGTGTGAGGAAGTAGTCGAACGCCAGGATCAGCACCGAAGCGGTCACCACGGCGCGGGTGGTCGCCCGCCCGACGCCCTCGGTTCCACCGGTCGTGCTCAGGCCGTAGTAGGAGCCGGTGAGGGCCATTATCGCTCCGAACCAGATCGGCTTCAGCAGGCCGGAGATGAGGTCGATGGGGATGTACCGGAGTATGAACCCGGTCTCCGCCAGGGTGAGGTACACCGACCGCATGTACAGGTCGAAGGTGAGACCGATCTTGAAGAGGGCAATGATCAAACCGCCGAAGACCGCCACGACGTCCGTGATCATGGTCAGAATCGGCAGCATGATGAGCCCGGCCAGGAAGCGCGGAACGACGAGCTTGCGCACGGGATCGACGCCGATCGTGTACAGCGCGTCGACCTGCTCCGTCACCACCATGGCGCCGATCGCCGCAGCCATCCCGGATCCCGCCCGACCGGTGACCATGAGCGCGGTAAGCACCGGGCCGAGCTCGCGTACCACGCTCGCTCCCACCAGCCGTCCGATGTAGATCTCCGCGCCAAACTGCTCCATTTCGACGGCCGACTGAAGGGCCAACACCATCCCGGTGAAGAGCCCCGTGAGGAGGACGATCATGATCGAGCCGACCCCGATGACGTCCATCTGAATCGTGAGGTCGCGGAAATAGAAGGGCCGCGAGACACAGGCGCGAAGAGTTCGACCCAGCAGGCCGATGTATTCCTGGGTGTGAAAGGCCCACCCTTTCAGCGTCTCGTTGGCGAAGGCGATCGGTGCCGGGCCGGGCGTCGCGGAGCTCATGAGCTGTTTCGGCGGGCCTTTTGACTCTCTCTCGGATCCCGGCTATCTTCGCGCCCGAATTCGGCCTTCGGTCCGCTCCATCGTACAGCCCGTTGCGGGGCAACACGTTACGGCACCGGGACCGGGCCGGAAGGACTCGCGCAGGTTACCGAGGCCCCATCTTCGGCGCAAGGTGAAGCGAGGTGCGACCGGACGCCCATCTCGTTGGTTCCGATGAGGCCCGCCGCTTTCTGGATGCCGCGGACGGAGCACGCGTTCTCGTCGTAGGCGACAGCATGCTGGATCGCTACGTGAGCGGAACGGTCGAGCGGATCTCGGCCGAGGCGCCGGTCCCCGTCGTTCGCGTGGCGGAGGAGCGCACCGCCCTCGGCGGGGCGGCGAACGTGGCTGCGGGAGTTACCGCCCTGGGGGCCGCCTGCCGCCTCGTGTCGGTCACCGGGTCCGACGCGGAAGCCGAGCTCATCCGCGAGGGGCTGGGTGCGCACGGGATCGGGAGCGATGACCTAGTGGTGGAGCGTGGCCGGCCGACGACGATCAAGACGCGGATCCTCGCCAAGCATCAGCAGATGCTTCGGGTGGACCGGGAGACGACCTCGTCCATCGGCGCCGCCACTCGGGAGGAGCTTGCCGCGCGGGCCCTTGGCGCGCTGGGATGGGCCGACGCCGTGGTGCTGGAGGACTACGACAAGGGAGTCCTCGAGCCTGGCCTCGCGGTTCGGTTGCTCGCGGAGGCCCGGACACGCGGGATCCCGGCCCTGGTCGATCCGAAGCGCCGGCACTTCTTCGACTACCGCGGGGCGTTCCTCGTAAAGCCCAACGGGAGGGAGCTGGCGGCGGCCCTCGGCGTGGAGCGGGTTCCGCGCGCGGCGGAGGTGCTGCGGGGAGTGGCGGAACGCCTGGCGTGCGACCACCTCCTCCTCACTCTCGGTGAGGGGGGCATGCTCCTGCTCACGCGCGACGACCCGGCGCCGCTGGCCATTCCGTCCCGCGCGCGGGAGGTGTTCGATGTCACCGGGGCGGGCGACACGGTGACCGCCACGCTGGCGGTGCTGCTCGCGGGCGGCGCGCCCGTGCCCGCCGCCGCCGCTCTGGCGAACCACGCGGCCGGGATCGAGGTATCTCGCCTGGGCGCCGTCCCCGTCACCCGGGGTGAGCTCATAGCGGGCTGCCCGGCGGAGGAGACCGCCGGCGTCGGACGGCGGGGGCCCGCCTCGGCGAGATCCCGCGCGTGAGGCGACAGCTCGAGCCTGACCGGTTCGACCAGTAGGAGAGGAGGAGGAAGGGGAGGGGATGCCGACGGACATCGAGATCGCGCAGTGCGCCACCCTGCGGCCGATCCGAGAGGTCGCCGAAGAGCTGGGGCTCGGAGAGGCAGAGCTCCGGCTGTACGGACACTACGTCGCCAAGGTCGACCTCGAGACTCTGCTCGCCCGAAAGCCCACAGCCAGGCTGGTCCTCGTGACCGCCATGACGCCGACGCCGGCCGGGGAGGGAAAATCCACGGTCTCGGTCGGACTCGTACAGGCCCTTCGCCGGCTCGGCCGAAACGCGGTTCTCTGCCTGCGGGAACCGTCGCTCGGCCCGGTGTTCGGGATGAAGGGTGGGGCGGCCGGGGGTGGGTATTCCCAGGTGCTCCCGATGGAGGAGATCAACCTCCACTTCACCGGGGACTTCCACGCGATCACGGCGGCCAACTCCCTTCTCTCCGCGGCGCTCGACAACAACCTCCACCGTGGGAACTCGCTCGGGATCGATCCGCGGCGCATCCAGTGGCAACGAGCGACCGACATGAACGACAGAGCCCTACGCCGGGTGGTGGTCGGTCTGGGCGGTGCGCTGAACGGTGTCCCCCGCGAGGAGAGGTTCACCATCACCGCGGCGTCCGAGGTGATGGCGATCTTCTGCCTTGCGACCGACCTGCGAGACCTCGAGGAGCGGCTCGCACGCATCGTGCTCGGGGTGCGATCCGACGGCACGCTCGTGTCGGCCGCCGAGCTGAAGGTGAGCGGCGCCATGGCGCTCCTCATGCGGGACGCGCTGGCTCCGAATCTGGTGCAGACGCTGGAGGGGGGACCCGCCTTCGTGCACGGCGGGCCATTCGCCAACATCGCGCATGGGTGCAGCTCCCTGATCGCGACGCGTGCGGCGCTGACGCTCGGAGATATCGTGGTGACCGAGGCGGGCTTCGCCTCCGAGCTGGGGGCGGAGAAATTCTTCGACATCAAGTGCCGCACCGGTAAGCTGACGCCCCACGCTGCAGTCGTCGTGGCCACGATACGCGCGCTGAAACGACACGCGGGCCTTCCGGCCGCGGAGCTGACCCACCCGAACCCGGAAGCCGTGCGGGCGGGCTTCCCGAACCTGCTTCACCACATCGAGAACGTGAAGCAGTTCGGCGTGCCCACCATCGTCGCGGTGAACCGCTTCGCCTCCGATTCCGAGCAGGAGCTGACCGCGGTGACCGAGCTGTGCAAGGAGGCCGGCGCTCCGTGCGAAACGGCGGATGTGTGGGCGCGGGGGGGTGAGGGGGGCGAGTCCCTGGCCGCTCGTCTCCTCCAGCTTCTGGAGGATGACGGTGCCGATTTCCGGCCCCTCTATCCGCTCGAGGTGCCGCTCGCCGAGAAGCTGGAAACCATCGCCACCCGGGCGTATGGTGCACGCGGCATCAACATGCTCCCCGCCGCCGAGCGAGCGGTGACGCGCTTCGTGGCGGCGGGCTATGGGGACCTTCCGGTGTGCGTCGCCAAGACCCAATACTCGCTCAGCGACAATCCGGCTCTGCACGGCCGGCCGTGTGACTTCGAGGTCACCGTGCGCGAGCTTCGACTCTCGGCGGGCGCGGGGTTCGTGGTGGCGCTCACGGGCGACGTGTTGACGATGCCCGGGCTGCCGGCCCGACCCGCAGCAGAGGCGATGCGTGTGCACCCGGACGGACGGATCGAGGGGCTTTTTTAGAGGTCCGGAAGCTCACACGCGCCGGCGGCTCGGCGACGCGCCGCCGCGACATTCCCACGCGCGCGGCGGAGGGCCGCGCTCGGCCCCCGTGCGGACCGAACCGGACGGAGAGGAAGCGAGGTGACGGACACGAGAGCAGTTCACACGAAGGGGGCGCCGGCCGCCCTCGGTCCGTACTCGCAGGGCATCATCGCCGGGGGGTACCTTTTCGCCGCCGGACAGATCGGGATCGATCCGGCTACCGGAAAGATGGCCGGTCCGGATGTGGTGAGCCAGGCCCGCCAGCTGTTCCGAAACCTCGACGCGGTGCTTCGCGCCGCCGGGCTCGGCTTCCGAGACGTCGTCAAGACGACGGTGTACCTGGCCGACATGGACGAGTTCGCGGCGGTGAACGAGGTGTACGCAGAGGCGTTCGAGGAGCCGTACCCGGCTCGCTCGGCCGTGCAGTCGGCGAGGCTTCCGCGCGACGCCCGGGTGGAGGTGGAGCTCATCGCTCGTCTCCGCCCCGCCGCCGGCGGTTGAGGAAGGGGGATGGAGCGGGGCGACGCCGGAGGGAGAGCGTTTGGCGCGACGCCGGGGGAGCGGATGGTGGCTGGTGTCACCGGCGGTCTTCAAAACCGTTTCGGGGTGCGGATAGCGTCCCGGGTGGGTTCGATTCCCACACGCTCCCGCCATTTCCCGGCCCTCCCGGTGCCAGAGCGGGGATCGCGGCTTCCGGAGGCGCGGGACCGGCCGCCGGCAGGGGCAGGGAAGCGGGGGCCACGGGAGCGACCGGAATCCGGGCGCGGGGCCCAGGGAACGGGGCGCTCGGCCCCCCTCGCCTCCCGTACCTGCTTCCGCATCGTCATCTCCCGCTCGGCGGTGCTCCTGTTCTGCGTGGCGGCGGCTGCGGCACGGCCGTCCCGGAACGCGTCGGCTCAGGAGCCGGAGCGGCCGCGGGCGGAGGAGCCTGGCCCCGCCGAGAGCGGCGGCGGGAGTCCGGCCGCTGGTGGAGCTTCGCGGGAAGGGGGAGCCGGCGAGCCGCGGCAGGCGGAGGAACGGCAGGAAGCCGGGGTCGTCCCCGACTCTGCGGCCCGCCCCCGGGTCAGCCCGCTCGGCGCGCTCGGCCGATCGCTCATCGTCCCGGGGTGGGGCCAGGTGGCGGCGGGAAAGCCGGGCCGTGGGGCCTTCTACTTTGCCGCCGAGGCGGGAAGCCTGTTCATGGTCTTCAAGACTCAGTCGAAGCTGGACGCGGCGCGGCGCGCCTCACCGGCCGACAGCGCCCTGGTGGATGCGCGCAAGGAGCAGCGGGAGGATTGGATCGTCTTGGCTGCCTTCTTCGCGCTTCTCAGCGGCGTGGACGCGTGGGTGTCCGCGCACCTGCAGGGGTTCGAGGGAGAGGTGACGCCACCCGCGGACGGCGCGGCAGGCCTCGAGCTGCGTTACCGCATCGCCGTGCGTGGCCCATAGCATCGATGGCGGCGCGGGGAGGAGCGAGCGGAGTCACCGGGAACGGAGGGGATCTCCGCCTCGAAGCGCCGATCGGCGTGTTCGATTCCGGCATCGGGGGCCTCACGGTGCTGCGGGAGATCCGTCGGTGCCTCCCGGACGAGTCGACGGTGTATCTGGGGGACACGGCCCGCCTCCCATACGGTCCGAAATCGGCCTCGACCATACGGCGGTACTCGACGGAGGCGGCGGATTTCCTGGTCGCGCGAGGGGTCAAGGCGATCGTGGTGGCGTGCAACACCGCCAGCGCGCACGCGTTGGCCGTGATCGGAGAGCGCGCCCGGGTACCGGTGATCGGCGTAGTCGAGCCCGGTGCCAGACGGGCGGCGACCGACTCGCCGAGCGGGCGGATCGGCGTCATCGGCACACAGGGGACGATCGAGAGCGGGGCTTACGAGAGCGCCATC
The DNA here is from genome assembly GCA_046758745.1 of Gemmatimonadota bacterium. Classification (GTDB taxonomy): domain Bacteria; phylum Gemmatimonadota; class Gemmatimonadetes; order Palauibacterales; family Palauibacteraceae; genus JBHIAV01. Next base: position 48,762 of record JBHIAV010000005.1, on the reverse strand, counting down.
CGCTCCTGGCGGCCGGAGGCGGAGATCGTCGCGGCCCCGTGTCCTCTCTTCGTGCCGCTCGTGGAGGAGGGATGGACGGCGGGCGAGGTGGCGCGTCTCACGGCCGAGCACTACCTGCGGCCGCTTCTCGATCGGGGCATCGACACGCTCGTCCTCGGCTGCACCCACTACCCGCTCCTCAAGCCCCTTCTGGCGGACGTGGCGGGGCCGACCGTGACACTCATCGACTCGGCGGAGGCGACGGCGGACCATGTGGCGAGATCCCTGGCCGGCGCGGGACTGCTCGCACCCGAAGGTCGTGCAGTGGCAGGGCGCTACTTCGTGACGGACGACGCGGAACGCTTCGGCAGCTTGGCGAGCAGGTTTCTGGGTGGCGAGATCGACCACCTCGAGAAGGTCAGCGTGGATTCCACCGCTTGAGCTCGATCCGCTCCGGGCTCACCACCGCGTAACTGCAATGATGGATCCAGTCGCCGGGATTCAGGTAGTGCCGGCCTGGAGCTATCTCGCGGAGCTCAGGACGGTGCGCGTGACCGAAGATCACTAGCTCCAGTTCGGGTCGTTCCTCGAGGATCGCCTCGGCGTGCGATGAGAGGAGCTCGGCGCGACGGAGATCGTCCCGCGGGCCATCAGCCCGCCTCTCTTGCGTGCGGCTCACACGGCGCACCAGACGCGTCGCCAGGTCCGGATGAACGAGCCGAAAGAGCTTCCGAGCACCCCGGCTCCGGATCACCCGCTTGAGCCCGCGGTACCCCCAGTCACCCTCCGCCAGCCCGTCGCCGTGTGCCAGGTAGGCGAGGCGTCCGCCGACCGATGTCACCACGGGACCCTGGATGAGCTCCATCCCGATCTCCTCGGTCAGGAAGGGCCCGCCCCACGCGTCGTGATTGCCGCCTACCAGGCGCACCCGCACCCCCGCGTCCACCAGGTCGGCCAGAAGACGCAGGGTCATGAAATGACGGCGAAGCACGACGGAGCGGTATTCGAACCAGAAGTCGAACAAGTCGCCGTTGATCAGGAGCTCGCCGGCGGCGCCCGCGGCGTGCCGGAGGAAGGCGTGAAACGCCGCCTCGTTCTCGGCGGACACCTCGCCGAGATGTGCGTCCGAGGTGACCAGCGTGATCGGATCCACCGATGAAACATAGATCCCCGCCCCGGAGACCGGAAAGGCGGCCGCCGACGTCCCGGTGTTCGGCGCGGGCGGGACCGGTGCATGTCGTCGCCGGGCACGCGCGGAGCGTCCCTCGCTCCCCGCCCCTTGCGCGAGGCGAGGGGATCTCCCTCTGTTCAGGCCGATGAGAGACGAGGCGAAATGCGGCGGGCGGGTCGAAGTTCGGGTTCGCTACGCCGAGACAGACCAGATGCGAAGGGCACATCACGGAGCCTACGTGGTCTGGTGCGAGCTGGGTCGCACCGCCCTGATGCGGGAGAGCGGCATCTCGTACGCGGAGCTGGAAAGGAGAGGAATCCTCCTGCCCGTCTCCCGCCTGGAGGTCGAGTACCGACGGGGAGCGGAGTACGAGGAGCTCGTGGCCGTCGAGACGCGAGTCAGCGCCGTGCGCAGTCGCTCCGTGACCTTCCTGTACGACGTGTTGCGGAGTTCCGACGGGGAGCTTCTCGCCCGCGCATCCACCGACCTGGTGTGCACGGACGTCGCGGGGAGACCGCGGCGAATGCCGGCCGAGCTGCGGAAGGCGTTGGAGGAGCTCGCGCGAGCCGACGGCGCTGCCCGGCCGGCGGAGCATGCGAGCTGAGCGGCCGCCGCCCGGATGGTCGCTCCGGATGAGCTGTCGCGGCCCCCTTCCTCTGCTCGCCCCCCTGCGTCAGCGCCCGTGCCTTCCGGGCTTTTTGCCCCCCCGGGACCGCTTTCGGGTCGGGGCGCTGGTGGCGAGCGTGTTGACGGCGACCGGCTGTACCGGGTTTGTCGGGACGGGCCCGCCTCTCGACGATCCCGTGGCCGTGGTCCGTCGGGCTTCCCTCGGCGGTGCGGTGACGCCGGCGACGGTGCGATTCGAGTGGCGGTACGGCGACCGCCGCGGGCGGGTGGAAGGGGAGGGGATCGCGCGCTTCAACCCCCCCGACAGCCTGCGACTGGACCTGTTCACCTCCGGCGACCTGGCCCTCGCCGTCTCCCTGGCGGGCGATTCCCTCGCCACCCTCGGCGAGATCGAGGATGTCGAGTTGCCGTCCCCGCCATTCCTGTACGCGATGGCCGGCATCTTCCGGCCGGCCGCCCCGGAGCCGACCCGCGGATACGTTTCCGGAGAGGACGAGGTGCTGGTGTATGGGAACGACCGGAGCGAGACCACGTACTTCTTCCTGCGCGAGGGACGCCTGCGACGGCTCGAGCAGCGAAGAGCCGGCCGCACTCTCCGGAGGGTAGTCGTCGAGTGGCATGCCGAGGGGGAGTGGCCCCGCAGAGCCGAGTATCGGGACCTCGCCGCCCGGAGCCGCGTTAGATGGGAGATGGGGAAAGTACGGGCCACCGCGCCTCACCCGAAAGAGATCTATGAGCTCACGTCTTCGCGTTAGCCGGCTCGCTCTCGTCCTCGCTCTGGCCGGCTGCAACTACACCTTCTCCGGGGGAGGGGGCCTTCCCTCGCATGTCCACACCATGTTCGTCCCTCCGGTCGAGAATCAGACGACCCGCTTCACCCTCACGGAACAGCTCACTCAGGGTCTTCTCGACGCCGCGCGCGGTCGCCTAGGTGTGCAGCTCGCCTCGGAGGGGGACGCGGACTCCGTGATCCGCGCGACCATCACCGGGTACGCCGACCGCGCGCTGAACTTCGAGGCTCGCGAGGATGTCGGAGCCGACGTGTTCCAGCGGCGGATCACGATTCGGGCCCGTGTGGAGATCATCGACCTGCAGCGCAACGAGGTGATCTGGAACGCTCCCTCGGTGACCGGCGTGGGCGAGTACGACCCCGAGACGGAGACGGAGGACGAGGGTCAGCAGCTGGCGCTCGAGAACCTCATCCAGAAGATCGTGGACGGGGCGCAGTCCCAGTGGTAAGCGCTCGCGGCCGGACCGTCCGCGGCGGAGCCCGGCCGGGCGAGCGGACCCGGTAGGCCGTGAGAGTCGGCAGGGGGCGAGGCCGGCGCGCGAGCACCCGGAGGCTCTGGCGACGCGGCCTCGTCGCGCTCGGCTTGTGCTTCGTCATCGCGGGCGGAGCGGGCCGGGCGGGGGGCGAAGCGCCTGTCTCCCCGGCTCCGCTGCTCGCCGGCGCGGCAGGCACGGGGCGAGCGGCCGGAGGCACACCCGGGGCGATCCGGACCGCGGAACCGAGGAGCCGGGGGCGGGGAGCGGAAGGGGTAAGGGGGGGCGCGGACACCGGGGCCGGGCTGACGGAAACGGCCCGGGAGGCCGGCCGGCCGGCGCTGCAGAACGCGCACGACTCGACGGGAGAGGCGGAAGACGGGCTGAGGGTCCGCGACGTCTTCTTTGTCCTCATCGCCATTCTCCTTCTCGGGAAGCTGTTCGGCGAGTTCGCGGAGCGGCGCGGACAGCCGGCGGTGCTCGGCGAGCTGGTCGCCGGGGTGGTCCTCGGCAGCAGCCTGCTCGGGGTCGTGCCGCCGTTCGACACACCCACCGGGGAGATCGTCCAGATCTTCGCCGAGATCGGAGTGGCGATCCTCCTCTTCGAGATCGGGCTCGAGACGGACCTCAAGGAGATGTTCCATGTGGGCCCGACCGCCTTCTCCGTCGCGACGGTCGGCGTCGTCGTGCCCTTCGGGCTCGGCTTTCTCTACTGGTACATGATCAATCCCGGTATCGGGGCCCACCCGCAGGGAATCACCTTCGCCATCGTCGCCGTCTTCGTGGGTGCGACGCTCACGGCCACCTCCGTCGGCATCACCGCGCGCGTCCTGGCGGACCTCAAGAAGATGAGTACCCCCGAGGCGCGCATCATCATCGGGGCGGCGGTCATCGACGACGTGATGGGCATCGTGATCCTCGCCGTCGTATCGGGGCTCGCGGGCGGCGTCGCCGTCGGCGTCCTGTCGATCGGGAAGATCTTCCTCTTCGCGGTCGGCTTCCTCGTCCTCGCCGTGGTGATCGGGAATCGGTTCGCACCGGCGCTGTTCAACTACGTGGATCGCATGCGTGTGCGCGGCGTTCTGCTCGTTACGGCCTTCTGTTTCGCGCTCGGGGTGGCGGCGCTGGCCGACTGGGCGGGATCCGCAATGATCATCGGAGCGTTCGCCGCCGGGATCGTGCTCTCCTCGACGAACCAGTTCGACGCGGTGGTGGAGCGGATCGAGCCGGTGGCCGACGTGTTCACCCCGATCTTCTTCGTGGCGGTGGGCGCGCCTGTGAACGTGAAGCTGTTCATTCCCGGATCGGACGACTTCGATCTGGCCGTCCTGGCAGTCGGCCTCATCCTCACCGTGATCGCGGTCATCGGAAAGATCGTATCCGGTCTGGCGGTGCGGCGGCGGGACACCAGCAAGCTGCTGGTGGGGGTGGGGATGATCCCGCGGGGTGAGGTGGGGCTCATCTTCGCTTCGATCGGTCTCACGGCGGGGATCCTGTCGAACGCGGTGTACAGCGCGATCCTCATCATGGTGATTCTCTCCACCTTCATCGTGCCGCCCTTCCTCAAGATCCTCTTCCAGCGAAAGGACCTGCGGGAGGCGGTGGCCGCGGCCCGTAGGCCCGGCCGCCTTCCGGGGCGGGTTCTCTGATGGCGGCCATGCCAGAGCTCTCCCGTTCCCGGTTCATCATCGGCTCGCGCCGGTCGCGGCTCGCTATGGCCCAGAGCGAGGTCGTCGCCGAGCGGGTGCGGACGGCCTGGCCCGGTCTCGTCGTGGAGATCGTCGGCGTGGAGACCGAGGGGGATCGATCGATCGATCGACCGCTTCCCGAGATCGGCGGCAAGGGTCTCTTCACCGCCGAGCTGGAGAGGCGGATCCTGCGGGGGGAGATCGACGCCGCGGTGCACTCCCTCAAAGATCTCCCGACCGACCTGGCGGCGGGGCTCTGCCTGGCATGCGTTCCAGAGCGCTCGGACGCAGCCGACCTGCTCATCCGCCGGGAGGGAAGGGGAGGACTCGAGGATCTTCCGGCAGGTAGCGTGCTCGGCACCTCCTCCCTGAGGCGCGTCGCGCAGCTCTTGGCCCGGCGGCCGGACTGCGAGGTTCGGAGCATCAGGGGGAACGTCGAAACCCGCCTTCGCAAGTGTCGGGACGGGGAGTACGACGCGATCATCCTGGCGGCGGCCGGACTGCGGCGGCTTGGCCTCCCGCACCGGCATCTCGCCCGGCTCGAACCGCCGGAATGGCTCCCGGCCGTGGGGCAGGGCGCCCTCGGCGTGGAGGCACGGGCCTCGGACGAAGAGTCGGCTCGCCTGCTGGCGGCGATCGAGAGCCGGGAAGCGAGGACCGCGGTCGAGTGCGAGCGGAGCCTGCTGGCAGCGCTCGGAGGGGGGTGCCAGATCCCGGTTGGGGCATTCGCGGAGGTGGAGGGGCCGCGCCTGCGCGCCGCCGCCGCCGTCTTCTCGCCCGACGGGCGGGTCGCCATCCGAGATGCGCTCTCCGGCTCGGCGTTCGAGCCGGCGGCGATCGGGAGGGCGCTCGCCGAACGACTCCTCGAGCGAGGAGCGGGAGAGCTGCTCGGGCGCCGTGCGAGGGACCCGAGGTGAGGGGCGGCGAGGAACGCCGCGTACCGGGCATGGGGCGCGTGCTCGCCCGGCCGGCGCTGTGCGCGACGTACGGAAGGCCTCGCGACCACCGGCTCGTCTTCACGAACGGGGTGTTCGACCTCCTGCACGCCGGGCACATCCGGTGTCTCGAGGAGGCTCGCCGCCTGGGTGATCGACTCGTGGTGGCAGTGAACTCGGATGCCTCGGCGCGCCGGGTCAAGGGAAGAGGCAGGCCGTTCCAGACGGCGGGGGACCGGGCGGTGATCCTCGCCGCGCTCCGCTGCGTGGACGCTGTCACCGTGTTCGACGAGGACACGCCGCTCGAGCTGATCCGGAAGCTGCTCCCCGACGTGCTTGTAAAAGGGAGCGACTACGGACCACAGGAGATCGTGGGCGGCCCCGACGTGCTCGCGGCGGGTGGCGAGGTGCACGTGCTCCCGCTTGTGCCGGAACGCTCGACCTCGCGCCTGGTGACTCGCATCAGGGAGCTGTCGGACGACTAGGGCGCCAGCCTCGTTCCGCCCGCTCCCTGGTAGCTGTACTCGAAGGTGAGGCAGCCGGGCTCCGCTCCCGGACAGTAGTAGCTGAGGATGCGCAGCTTCGCATATCTTCCGTCTGCCGTTCGCACGATGTACGTGGCCGGCTTCGGCTCGAGCAGGTGAGAGAAGAAGCCGTAGCGGTACCAGCCGTCGAAGACGGAGTTGACCGAGTCGCCTCCCGCGGTGACCCTGGATCCCGTGTACCCCTCGTCGGGTGCCTCGCCCACCGCCTCGTACGGCGTGCCGGTGACCTCGATCACGCCTCCGTGCCCGGCGAAGCCCTGGCCACCGTTGACGATCAATCGATGGCGGCGAGCGGCCACATCCCAGCCCGCCGGCTCCCCGCTCTCCACGACCGCGGAGCGGGAGAAGTCGAAGCGCACCCAGGCGCGCCGGTCCCGTGCGTCGAGCGTCACGAGGCCTCGGCCGAGCGAGTCTCCCGCCTCTTGAGGCGTCCGGTGGGTGATGGGAAAGGCCGGAGGTTCGCGGCGCCACAGGGAGGTCGCGACGAGAGCCGCCAGGAGCAGGAGGAAGAGCGCCGCCGCGCCGAGGAGCCAGGCGGGACTCCCGCCGGCGCCGACCTCGTCGCTCACGCCGGCTCGGAAGCCTCGGTCAGTCGGCAGCCCCGGCGCGGGCGGCGGGTCGCCGGGGACGCGCCGCCCTCAAGAAGATTCGCGTCCGAGGAAGCGGTTGAGCCTCGCCAGATAGTACGCGAGGGAGCAGGCGAGGACTCCGAACACGACGGCGAGGGTGAGCTCGGCCGCGCCTCCCGCCTGCAGGTATCGCCACCCCTCCCACACTGCGAAGAGCGCGCAGAAGAGAATCGCGCTCCCGATCAGAACCCTGTGAAAGCCGATGAGGGACACGTCGCCTCCTCATGTTCCATGCCGCGGGACGCGTGTGCACTGCCACGTGCCGGCTCGCCGCACCCCAGGCAGAGAAAGCGCCGCTTCGCGGCACCCTACACCCAGAAAACTAGCGCGCGGCGGCGCGGCGGGACAGCCGCTGTTGCGGAACAGCGGGCGCCCCGGCAAGCTGTACCGGTAAGGTGAGCGAAAGACCCCAGACGGAAGAGAGTATGGCGGGGAGCCGAGCGGCGGAGAGTCCGGAAGGCGCGGTGGCGGACGGGCCCGGTTCGGCCGAGCCGGCGGCTCGCCGGGCGCGAAGGTTGCCTCACGCGCCGGCGCGGGCCGTCAAGTTCCGGCAGGCGGCGTTTGTCTATCTGCACGTCGGACTCCTGTACGAGGCGGCCGTCATCGCCGCGGCTCGGGCCGGCGTCCTGCCGGCCGAGCGCGGTGCGGTCTGGGTGTGGCTCCTCCTCGGCGCGGCCATCGTGGCCGTCGTCTTCTGGGGGTTGTGGCGCTGGCAGAATCCGTGGTTCGCGCGGGCGGTGTGGCTCCTTCACGCGCTCCGCCTCCCCGCCCTCGTCCGGCGGGGCTTCCTGCCCGTTGCGGAGGCCCGCCTCCCGGCGGCGCTCTACGTGACGGCCGTGGTCGTCGTGCTCATCAACCTGTGGATGCTGGCCCGCGCCGGCTGGGACCTGTGACGATCGGTTTCCGCACCTACTCGGAGCTCCTCGGCCGGGACCGGTCCGACCTCGTCGCTCAGGTGACCGCGCAGCGCGAAAAAGTGCGCCGGCGCCTCGAGCTGGTGGAACGCTGTGTGGCCGTGATGAGCGGAAAGGGCGGGGTCGGGAAGAGCTTCGTGGCAGCCCTGCTGGCCGCCCAATCCGCTCGCGCAGGGGCCCGGGTCGGGTTGCTCGACGCCGACCTTCACGGCCCGACGGCCGCCCGCCTGTCGGGGGTGTCGCCGGGAGAGCTCCGCGTGGAGCAATCGGCGGTGGTGCCGGCGGTGAGCCCGGCGGGAGTGCGGGTCATGTCGATGGAGCTGCTTCTGGAGGCGGGACGACCTCTCGCCTGGAAGGAGCCCGCCTCGGAGAGCTTCGTGTGGCGGGGAGCGCAGGAGCAGGGGGCACTGCGCGAGTTCCTGGGGGACGTGGAGTGGGGGAAGCTGGATCTCCTTCTGATCGATCTTCCGCCCGGTACGGGGCGCATGATCGACCTCGCGGAACTCGTTCCCGACCTCTCGGGGACATTGGTCGTCACCATCCCCTCGGACGCGTCCCGCGCCAGCGTGGAGCGTTCCCTCCGCGAGGCCCGGGAGCGGGGCATGCCCGCCCTGGGTGTGATCGAGAACATGTCCGGGTACGCCTGCCCGGAGTGTGGAGCGGTGCGGCCTCTTTTCCGAGGCGATGCCGGTGAGTCTCTGGCCGGGCTGTTCGGAATCCCGCTGCTCGGGCGCGTCCCGCTTGATCCCGAGAGCGCCGCGCTGGCGGAGAAGGGAGACCCGCTCGGCGCCCTCGATCGTCCGGCGGGCAGGGCACTGGCGACGATCGCCGCGACCCTCCTGGGGGGCGAGGAGGCGGCGTGAAGTTCCTGTGCGTGGAGTGCGACGAGCAGATGGTGTTCGAGGAGCGGGACCTCCCGGGGGACGGCACGCTGGCGGCCGCCTTCCGCTGCCCGTCGTGCGACCACCGGGTCGGACTGCTGACCAACCCCATGGAGACGCAGCTCGTGGCCTCCCTCGGGGTCCGGATCGGGGGGCGTGCGGTGCCCGAACAGCCCTTCGAGATGGTGCGGGGCTCTCTGGCGGAGGGCCGGGAGAAGGCGTTCGCGGATACCGCACCGCCCGAGCCGTCGGCCGCCACGGTGCGCTGGAGCGTGGAGGCGATCGAACGGCTGGGGGCCGTCCCCTCCTTCGTGCGCGGGATGGTAAAGCGCATCTACATCGACTATGCGAGGGAGCGGGGCATCGCCGAGATCACTCCCGCCATCATGGATCGGGCACGTCGGGAGCTCGGCCTCGAGGGGATGTGACGGCATCCGTCCCCCCTCCCCCTCGCGGTGCCGGGTCGGCGGCTGCCCGGCGGGAGGAGGCCGCGCCGGGACAGTCGCCGGTCCTCGCTGCGGGCCGGATGCCGGAAGCCATCGCGGATGCGCGGTGCGACCGCCGGGTCGGGAGGCTTCGCGTGGCGATCGACCGGGGCCTGTGCGTCGGCTTCGCGGAGTGCATCGCCGAAGCGCCGGCGGCGTTCGCGCTGGACGCGGAAGAGATCGCGGTGCTGACGACTCCGGAGGCGGTGGGGCGAGAGCGTCTCCTGCGGGCGTGCGCCGCCTGTCCGGTGGACGCGATCACCGTGTATGACGAGGACGGTCACACGCTCGTCCCATGACGACAGGTCCGTCCGTCCCGGTGGGACCCGTCCTGGCCCTGTGCGGGCTGGGCCACCGCTACGCCGACGGGCCGCCTGTTCTGGTGGGGCTGACGCTCCAGCTGGCGGCCGGGGAAGTCCTCGGAGTGATGGGGCCGAACGGCTCCGGGAAGACGACCCTTCTCCGCATCGTAGCCGGGGTGCTCCCTCCGGCCGAGGGCTCGGCACGCCTCTTCCCGAACGAGCCCTCCGACTCGGCGTCGCACCTCCGCCGGCGGGTTGCCGTCGTCTTCGACCGCACTCCGTTTCAGGAATCCCTCCCGGGGCGCGAGAACGTTCTCCGTCTGCTCGGCCTCAGGGGACACGGGGGCGAGGCAGCGGCCGGTGCGCTGGATAGCGCGCTGCGCGACTTCGGCCTCGCCGACCGCGCTGTGGAAAGGGTATCGATCTACTCGCACGGGATGCGCCGCCGTCTCGCCCTCGCAGAGGCGGTGGCCGCATCAGCCGACCTCCTCCTGCTCGACGAGCCCACGCTCGGGCTGGATCCCCTCGGCGTGGCGGCGCTGCGAGCGGCCATGGCCGATGCGGCGTCGAGAGGAGCGGCGGCCCTGGTGGCCTCCAACGATCCGGCGTTCGTGGAGACGGCGTGCAGCCGGGTCGCTTTCCTGCACGGCGGAAGGCTCATCGCGGACGGCCCTCCCCGCGACCTCATCGCCGGGCTGGCGAAGGAGACCGTGATCGAGGTGTCGGGAAAGATGCCGAGCAGGAGCTTCGAACCGCAGCCGCAGGTGCGGACGCTGGCACTGTATCCGCAGGGAGCACGCTTCGCTTCACCCGCGGGGGGCGCCGCGCTCCCGGAGCTGTGCGCACGCCTGCTCGAGGCCGGGTGCGAGCCCCGCTCCATTCGGGTGCACGAGCCGAACCTTGCCGACGTCTTCCTGGAGCTGGCCGGGGTTCCCCTCGACGGGGCGGCCCCGGCCCCCGACGAGACGGCGCTGCGGGGGACGGGTCTCTCCGCTCGCGGCGGCCCGTGAGGGACAGAGAGGGTCGGGGGAGGGAGCACCCGTGATCGGGCGCGTGTGGGCCCTGGAGTGGCGGATCGCCCTCACGCGTCGCCGACTCTTCGCCTGGAACGTGATCGTCCCCGTCGCGCTTCTGCTCCCGGTGGCGGCGAGTCCGGCGGCCGCACCGCACCGGGCGGCCGTGTTCAGCGTCTTCATCGTCTTCTTCGCCACCTTTGGGAGCTGCATCCCGCTCGTGCGAGAGGGGGCGTCCGGCTGGGTGGAGAAAGTGAGGCTGACCGGGTATGGCGAGCGCGCCTGGCTCGCCGAGCGTACGATCGCGGCGGCGGCCCTGGACGCGCTCCAGCTCCTGCCCCTCCTCCTCATCCTGCTCGCGGTCTCCGGAGCCTCGTGGGCGCCGGGCCTCGGCGCCGCGGCGGGGCTGCTGCTCGCGCTTCTCTTCGGAAACCTCCTCGGAAGTGTCATCGCGGCGCTCGTGCGCTCGCTCGCCGAGGGCGCCCTCGCGTGCGCGGCGGCGTCGCTCTTCGCGCTCCACCTGAGCGGGGTGTTCCGCGCGGCCGGGCCCGGAACATGGGCCGAGACGGTGGAACACCTCAGCCCATTCGGCCCGCTCCACGACGGCCTGCTCGCTGTCTCGGCGGGGTCCCCTGCGGTCACCCGGGCGCTGACGGGTACCGGCGGGGTCGGTCCCCTCGCCTCGTGGATCGGGCCCATCGCCGTCGTCCTGCTGGGGGCGGGGCTTGTTCTCGCGGCGGCGCCGACCCTCGCCCGCCGGCTCGCCGGAGCGGCTGCGTGAGCCCATCCGAACCCGCCGGCGAGAGCGTTCCTCGGGCGCGGAGAGCGGTGGATCGGGGGGTCGTCCGCGCCTCGAGAGCGCCTGTTTGGCGGCGTTTGACAGCTGTCGCCGCCGCGGCTATATACTCACGCCGAGCGCACTCCCGGGTCAGGGGAGAGGCGCTCCTTTCGAGTCGAATTCGGGACGGGCGGGGGCCCGTCTCACCGATAGAGGCGGGCCCGCCGCGCGCGGCGCGCGCCCTACGCCGGAATCGAAGTGGGCCTCGGGAACGACGGGTCGAGAGGCTCGTGGGGCTGAGGTGGAGATCCGGCTCCGAGACCGTCGCGCGCTGCTTCGCGGGCGGAGCCGCGTCACCACCGGCCCTGCGGCTCGCCCCTCCCGCACGCCCGGCGCCTCCCGCGCTCCCACTTGGGCGGCGGCACCCCTGGATTCGAGGTGTCGATGTACCGTGAGCTGCTCGTTCCCGTGGACAACTCGGTCCACTCTGATTGGGCCCTCGAGCGCGCGATCGAGCTGTGCTCGCGGTCGGGCGGCCGCATCACGGCGAACCACGTGTACGCAGCGCGGCTCCACGACATTCGCTTCCGCCAGCTGGAGAGCGGGCTCCCCGCTCGCTTCCAGACTTCCGAGGAGATCAAGCGACAGCGGAAGATTCACGACAAGCTGATCGAGAAGGGTCTCCAGCTCATCGCGGACAGCTTTCTGGACCGGGTCGCCCAGCGCTGCTCGGAGGCGGGTGCGCCGCTCACCCGGCAGCTCCTCGAGGGGATCAACTTCGAGGAGATCATCCGGGAGGCGAACGAGGGCCGCGGCCAGCTCCCGAGCCTCATCGGGTTCGATCCGAACATCGCCGCCCGATACGACGGCGGCGACGTCGTTCGCAGCGACGTGAAGATCAGCGAGACCGGTCGCCTCGTGGCGGAGGAAGAAGACTCGGAGCGGAAGCTCGCCGGCTCTTCCGGGCGACGCTACGACCTCCTGGCCATAGGGGCGCACGGCATCGGACGTCAGCCCTACTCGCAGCTCGGCGGCGTGGTCTCCCGCGTGGTCCGTTCGGTGCACAAGGATGTCCTCATCGTGCGTGACGACCGGCCGCTACAGGGCGGACGGTGGATGGTGTGCATTGATGGATCGTCTTACTGCTACAAGGCGATGCGGATGGCGCTGGAGATGGCGCGAGAGTTCGGGGCCAAGCTCTTCGTGTGCAGCGCCTTCGACGTCGAGTACCACCACGTCGTCTTCAACAACATCAAGGACGTCCTCTCCGTGCAGGCCTCGAAGGTCTTCAAGTTCGAGGAGCAGGAGGAGCTGCACAACAACATCATCGACAAGGGTCTGCTCCGTCTCTGCCAGGCCAACCTCAAGCGGGCCGAGGCGATGGCGAAGGAGTACCCGGACGTCAAGCTCGCGACGCAGATCCTCATCGGGAAGCCCTTCCAGGTGGTGCTCCAGTGGGCCGAGGAGGTCGAGCCGACTCTGCTGGTGCTGGCCCGACACGGGGCGCACCGCGTCGACGGCACGGAGATGGGGTCGCAGGCCGAGAACCTGATCCGCCTCGCGCCGTGCAGCGTGCTCCTCATCGGGACGACGGACGTGCGACCCGACGAGATCCCATGGATCGAGGAAGACGGCGAGACCGGTCTGGAGTGGGCGCCGGAGGCCGAGGTGCGAATCCTTCGGGTCCCTCCCTTTGCGCTCGGGATCGCCCGAAAGGCGGTCGAGGAGTTCGTTCTCGAGAATGTGGAGCACACGCCGCCCGAACTGCCGACCGTCACGAACGAGTGGCTGGACCGAGCGATCCGCAGGCTACTCCCCACCCACATGCAGCTCATCATGGGTGTCGGTGATGCCGAGGAGCTCGCCCTGGCCGAGGTGAAGGCGGAGGAGGCGATGAAGCGCACCGTCGTGGAGACGCACGACGCGGACGTCTTCGAGTCGCCCCGACCCGTGGAGACGAAGTGCCCCTATTCCGGACACGCCACCGTGCGCGAGCGGACCGAGGAAGACCCGGTCGTGTGGACGCACGAGGCGTACGACCGTCTCCGCCAGGTCCCGCTCATCGCGCGCCCTCTCGCCCGCAACACGGTGGAGCGCTTTGCCCGGCGCCACGGCATGTGGCGTGTCACCACGATGGTGATGGACGACAACAAGCAGGCGATGATCGAAGCCGACGAGTTCGACATGGACACCATGCTCGTGATGTTCAACGAGCTCAAGGCGAAGCAGGCGCGGGCGGAGGCGGCGGGACTGGATGGGGTGAGTCCCGAGATGCGGAAGTTCATCGATGAGGCGAAGGCGGCGGGGGTAACGCGCTGCCCGATCCGCGACATCGAGCGTCAGGTGGAGCGCTGTCCGGTGGACTTCAAGACGGCCACCCCCGAGGAGGCGAGGCGCGCCGTCGAGGAGCTGATGAGGAAGGAGGCCGACGTTCCCGGGCCGATGGGCGAGTAGTGAGGGGAGCTCCGATCCCACACAGCCGTGCCGGGCCCTCCGCGTCATGGAGCCACCCCGGCGCGCGGCCGGGTAGGGTCGCGGTGCCTCCGGTGCGGGTGTCCAGGGCGACGTGAGCGGGCCGGCCGGCGCACCCGAGTGGCCGGAGGCCCTCGTGGCGGCGCGTCCGGGGGCACGGCCGGCTGCCGGCGACGGCTACCTTCCCCACGTGGTGGCGTGGAACGTCACCCGTCGCTGCAATCTCGCGTGCGCGCATTGCTATATCTCCGCCGGAACGTGGCACTCCGCGGAGGGAGAGCTCACGACGGGGGAGTGCTTCCGCATCATCGAAGAGATCCTCGCCTTGAACCCCGCTCCCCTGCTGATCCTCAGCGGGGGCGAGCCCCTCCTCCGCGACGACCTGGAGGCGATCGCCTCACACGCCCACAAGGGGGGCGCCACGGTGGTCGTCGGGACGAACGGCACGCGGCTGACCGTGGAGCGAATCGAGTCCCTGCAGGAGGCCGGAGTGAGCGGGGCGGCGATCAGCGTCGACTCGCTGAACCCTCGCTACCACGACCGCTTCCGGCACGGATCCGGAGCGCTGGAGGAGACGCTGGGGGCGGTGGAACGGCTGAGGAATGCGCGCCTCGACTTCATCGTCCAGACGACGGTCACGCGAGGGAATCGGGACGAGATACCCGCACTGGCCGAGTGGGCCGCCGATGCGGGGGCCGTGTCGTTCAACGTGTACTTCCTGGTCCAGACCGGTCGGGGTGAGGGGATGCGGGGCCTCGCTCCGGTCGAGAACGAGGAGGTCCTGCGCGGCCTCGTCATCCTGGAGCGGAGATACCGGGGCCGGATGCTCGTCCGCTCGAAGTGCCAGCCGCAGATCATGCGTCACGCATGGGAGTCCGACCCCGAGTCGCCTCTCCTCAACTACGGCACCCGCTGCCCATGCGGCGTGCAGTACTGCCGGATCACTCCCGAGGGGAAGCTTACGCCCTGCCCTTACCTTCCGGCCGTGGCCGGCGACCTGCGGTCGGAGGGGTTCGCGGAGGTGTGGCGCTCGGCTCCCCTCTTCCGCCTCCTGCGCGAGGGGGAGCTGGGGGGGAAGTGCGGAAGGTGCGAGTACCGGAAGGTGTGCGGCGGGTGCCGGGCACGCGCCTTCGCGCGGGACGGGGACTTCCTGGCCGAGGATCCCTCCTGCGCGTACGAGCCCGCCGGCGACCTCCCGGTGGTGGAGCCTCGGCGCGCGGTGCTGTACGGCATGGCGCAGCTCCCGGAGCTGGAGTGGACGCCGGAGGCCGAGGCGCGGCTCGCCCGGATCCCCTCCTTCGTGCGGGGTGTCGTGGTGAGCCGGGTCGAGGCGTACGCCCGCCGGAAGGGGCACGCCCGCGTCACGCCGGAGCTCATGGAGAGGATTCGCTCGGAGATGCCGATCGACTTCTCGCGTCGCCTCCCGTTCTTCGCCGGAGGCAGGGACCGATCGTGAGAAGATCCCCCCGCCTCGGCACGCGGCGCGTGCGGGCGCCCGCTGCGGCTGGTAGGAGGGTCGGGAGACGCGCCTTCGGCGTCGGAGGGGCGATCGCCGCCGGGCTGCTGCTCGCGGCCGATCCGCTCGTCGCGCAGGAGGCGGTCCGGGCGTACGGAGACTTCCCGATCGTGGGCGCGCGCGGAGCGGTGTGGATCGCGGCCGAGGTGCACCTCATGTTCGCGGCCTTCGTGCTCGGGGTTCCGATGTTCGCGGTGGTGGTGGAGGCGATCGGGATCTTCGGCAAGGACGACAGATACGACCGGCTGGCCAGGGAGTTCACCCGCCTCCTCCTCATCGCCTACAGCGCCACGGCGATCTGGGGCGCCATCCTCGTCTTCTTCCTCTCGACCCTGTACCCCGTCTTCTGGGCATACATGACGGCCGTCTTCGGACCCTCGATGTGGCTGTACGTCGGGCTCTTCTTCCTGGAGTCGTTCACCCTGTACCTGTACTACTACGGGTGGGAGCGGTGGAAGGCGGGGCGGGCCAAGGCGTGGCACTGGAGCCTCGGGATCCTGCTCAACGTGTGGGGCACGGTGGTGATGTTCATCGCCAACGGATGGCTCACCTACATGATGAGCCCGCCCGCCGAGGCGACACCGGACACGGCCCCGGCCACCGTGCAGACGTGGAGCGCCATCGCCAACGCCACCTGGATGCCGATCAACATCCACCGGCTCATCGCCAACGTGGTGTTCGGCGGGGCCATTGTGGGCGCGTACGCCGCCTACCGCTTCCTCGCCGCCCGTACCGACGAGGAGCGGGCGCACTACGACTGGATGGGCTACGTGGGGAACTTCATCGCCATCGGAGCCCTCATCGTCCTCCCGTTCGCCGGCTACTACCTGGGCCGGGAGGTCTACGAGTTCAACGAGCAGCTCGGCATCACGATGATGGGCGGCTTCATGAGCTGGCTGTGGATCGTCCAGGCCTTCCTCATCGGGGTGCTCTTCTTGGCCGGCAACTACTACCTGTGGATCGGCATGGGGAGGATCCCGGGGGCCGAGCGGTTCACGAAGTACGTGAAGTGGATGCTCCTCCTCCTGGTCCTCGGCGTGATCGTGTGGGCTACCCCGCACACCATGATCGCGACCCGCGACGAGATCGCGGCGATGGGAGGGACGCACCATCCCTTCCTCGGCGTGCTCGGCGTGATGAGCGCCAAGAACACCGCGGTGAACCTGATGATCCTCACCACCTTCCTTTCCTTCATGCTGTACCGGCGGGCCAACAAGACCCCGGTGGTGAGCTGGGCACGGACGGGGACGATCACGCAGGGGATCGCGCTGGCCGCCGCGACGGCGGTGGTCGTCTTCTACGGTGTGTACGGCTACTTCGTCACCGCGATCGTGCGCATCGGGTTCAGCGTCTACCAGGTGCTCGCCGTGCTGGCCGCGATCCTCTTCGTCGTCTTCATCGACATCGCGCTCATGCGCGGGGCGGAATCGCGCGGCGCCATCCGCTGGGGCCACATGCCGGCCCGCTCGCAGTACGCGCTCTTCATCCTCGCGGTCACCTTCACCTGGCTGATGGGGCTGATGGGCTTCGCGCGGAGCGGCATCCGGCAGCACTGGCACATCTATGAGGTCGTCCGGGACACGAGTCCGCAGGCCGTCACCCCGGCGCTCGGGCCGGCGTCGGTGATCATCAGCGTGTGCGTGCTCATCTTCCTTGGACTGGTGGCGCTCATCTTCTGGATCGGGGGCCTGGTGGAGAAGCCGGTGCTCGCCACCGCGCGGGCGGGCGGACCCGGCGGTCTCGCCCCCGAGCTGGCGACGGGGAGCTGAGGAACCGGACGTGTGGCGCACGAACGTGGCGATCGTTCTGACGGTGGTCGGCACCCTGGCCGTGTACACCACCGTGGCGAACATCATCCCTCAGCTGGAGTCGGAGGTCCCGACCGAGCTCGTGCTCGGGGCGGACGTGACCGCGGAGGAGCTGGCGGCGGCGGGAGAGGAGATCTACCTGGGGGCCGGGGGCTGCACGACGTGCCACGGGCTCGGCACCCGCGCTCCCGACCTCCTGGGCGTCGTGGGCTCGAACTGCGCGACGCGGCGTTCTGACTTCGCCTGCAAGGAGTACCTGTATCAGTCGCTGGTCGAGCCGACGGCCTTCCTCGTGGAGGGCTTCCAGCCGATCATGCCGGACATGCGGCGCACCCTCTCCAACGAACAGATCTGGGCCGTGGTGGCCTTCCTCGAGAGCCAGGGCGGGACGGTGACGGTTACGGCCGATGACATTGCCGCTACGGCGGGGGAGGAAGGCGCCCCCGCGAGCGGTGGCGTGGCGGCCGCCGCGCCGCAGGGTGGAGCCGGGACGCCGCCGGCCGCTACGGACCCGGGCGAGCTCATCGAGGCGAGCGGGTGCCTCGCCTGCCACCTGCTCGACGGGGCGGGTGGCGCCCTCGGTCCCCCCTTCGACGGGATGGGAGCGCGCCTGGCGCCGGACTACATCCGCCGTTCCATCCTCTTTCCGAACGCGGACACGGCGCAGGGCTTCGAGCAGTTCGCCGGCACGATGCCGCCCACGTTCGGCCAGCAGCTTACGGCTGCGCAGCTCGAGGCGATCGTGCAGTTCCTGTCGGAGCGAAAGTGAGCCGCGTCCCGATCGGTCGTGCCGCGCGGCCCCATGCGGGAGAGCGTGAGGGTTCGCGCCGGCGGTTCCGGCGGCGCGGCGGCGCGAGGAGGCGGGGAGCCACCTGGAGGATGCGACGGTGACGGATCCCCGCGGCTTCCTCCGGCACCCGTTCTGGCAGGCCCTTCTCCTCCTCGCGGCTTCGTACCTCCTCTTCCGCTACGGGATCGCCTACCTGCCCCCGCTCTTCGGAGCTGCGAGCGCTCCCGTGCCCCGCTCGGTCGTGGTGCAGTTCATGCTCACCGCCCTGGTCGGCGTCCTCCTGTACGTGAGCGCGGATGAGGAGCGGTGGCGGACCTTCAAGGAGCCGATCCACGGGGTGATGGTGGACCCGGATCGGCGCGGGGTACGGATCGCCCTGCTCATCGTCCTGCCCCTTCTCATCGGGTTCGCCGCGTACCGGCAGGTGCGTCCGAGCTTCGCCGCGCCGGCCGCGCTCCGCTCGATCCATCCGGCTCCGCCGAACGAGATCACCTTCCGCGGGAAGACGATGCGCCTGGCGGGACTGGAGAATCCCCTGAGGGCGGAAGGCTCCATGCAGGAGCACCTGCAGGTCGGCGCGCGGGTCTACGTGCAGAATTGCGTCCCGTGCCACGGCGATCGCCTGGACGGCGAGGGGCACTTCGCCCACGCCTTCAATCCGGTCCCGGCCGACTTCACGGACAACGGCACGATCGCCCAGCTCACCGAGAGCTATGTCTTCTGGCGCATCGCCAAAGGGGGACCGGGGCTGCCCAGGGAGGGGACGCCGTGGAACTCCGCCATGCCGGCTTGGGAGTCTCTTCTCGCCGAGGAGGAGATCTGGGCGGTGATCCTGTACCTGTACGACCAGACGGGATGGACGCCGCGCACGTGGGAGCTGGCGGCGGGAGGAGGGGGGAGTTGAGCTCGCGCGGCGTCGGGCCCGCATGCGCGGCCGCCCTCACCCTCCTCGCCCTGGCCGCGCCCTGCGGGGCGCAGGACGCGGAGCGGGGGAGGGCGCTGTACGAGAAGTGGTGCGTGGAGTGTCACGGCGCCGAGGGACGCGGCGACGGTCCGGCCGCCGATCGGATGCTCCCGCGGCCGCGCGACTTCGTGCAGGCACGCTACCAGATTCGCACCACGGCGAGCGGGGAGCTCCCGACCGATGAGGATCTCCTCAACGTGTTGCGCAACGGCATGCCGGGCACCGTGATGCCGGCGTGGCCGAACCTCGGCGAGGCCGAGCGACGGGACGTGATCGCCTACATCAAGAGCTTCTCGCGCTTCTTCCAGGGGGCCGCCCCGCAGCCGGCCGATCTGGGGAGCGACCCGGGCGGTGGGGCGGACGCCCTCGAGTCCGGGAGGGACGCCTACCGGGCGCTCGAGTGCTGGAAGTGCCATGGCGACTCCGGCCGTGGCAACGGACAATCGGCGCCGACGCTCGAGGATTGGCGGAAGCTGCCCATCCGCGCGGCCGATCTCACCGAGCCCTGGGGCTTCAACGGCGGCTTCACGGTCGAGGCGATCCACACTCGGATGCTCACCGGGCTGGACGGCACGCCGATGCCGGCGTACAGCGACGCCCTCGCCTCCGGGGTGGTGTCCGACAAGGAGCTGTGGGACCTGGCGCGCTACGTCCGCAGCCTCGCGCCGGAGAGCGAGCCCCGCGTGCGGGACGTAATCGTCGCGCGCCGGTTCGAGGGCCCTCTCCCGGACGGTCCCGACGCGCAGGGGTGGGACAAGATGGAGACCTTCTACATCCCCCTCGTCGGTCAGGTGATCCAGAAGCCCCGCCAGTTGGCACCCGCGGTGGATGGGGTGTGGGTGCAGGCGGCGCACGACGGGACGGAGCTGGCGATGCGCGTGAGCTGGTCGGACCCCTCACGCAGTCCGGATCCCTCGTGGGACGAGTGGCAGGAAAAGATCACGGCCACGCTCTTCGCCGACGATCGGGATACGACCGTCACCGAGCTGCCGCATCTCCCCGACGGGCTTCTCGTGCAGTTCCCGCCGACGATCCCGGAAGGGATGGAGAGGCCGTACTTCCTGATGGGCGACGGACGGAGGCCCGTGTACCTTTGGAGCTGGGGGAGCGAGGGTGGGGTCGGCGAGGCCTGGGCCCGGGGGCTCGGCCAGCTCCAGCCGATGGACGGCGAGGGAGTGGGCGGCTCCGCCGCGTACGATGACGGCCGGTGGCGCGTGCACTTCCGGCGTGCCCTGGTGACAAAGACGGAAGGGGCGCTCGCCTTCCAGGAGGGTGTCGCCATCCCGGTGGCGTTCTTCGCGTGGGATGGCTCCAGCGGGGAGACGGCCGTGCGGGGATCGGTGAGCGGATGGTACTATGTGTACCTGGAGGAACCCGCCTCCACCGTCCGGTACGCGGCGCCCGTGTTGGCCGTGCTGCTCACCGGCGGCCTCGGTCTGCTGGCGGTATCGCGAGCGCAGCGGCGGGCGCGCCGGGAGGAGGAGGCGCAGGCGGTCATGGTGTGAGAACGGCTCTGCCGAGAGTCGGAGGCTCTTTCTTCGGAGGCAAGGGATGAGAGATCGAGAGAGGATGCTGGCGACCGGGGTCCTTCTGGTGGGCCTCATGGCGTGCGGCGGTGGAGGCGAGGGCGAGAGCGCGGGCGCGGAGGAAGGCGGCGAAGCCGCATCGGCCGCGCCGGCCGTCGATCCGGCGGTCGCCGCCACGATTCGCGGCCACATTGCTTTCGAGGGTACGCCGCCTGCCGCGCAGCCGATCGACATGGCCGAGGAGCCGGACTGCGCTGTCAAGTACGAGGAAGGCCCGCCCATGACCGAGGGCGTGGTGGTGACGGACGGGCGGCTGGCCAATGTCTTCGTGTACGTGAAGTCCGGGCTCAGCCAGAGCTTCGCGCCACCCTCGGAGCCAGTCGTGATCGACCAGGATGGCTGCCGGTACCATCCGCACGTGCTGGGGATCCAGGCCGGGCAGCCGCTCCTCATCAGGAACAGCGACCCGCTGCTGCACAACATCAACACCCAGCCGACGGAGAACCGCGGCTTCAACGTGAGCCAGCCGCGTGAGGGAATGGAGACGACGAAAAAGTTCGCCTTCCCCGAGATCATGGTCCCGGTGAAGTGCGACGTGCACGGGTGGATGGAGGCCTACATCGGCGTCACGGAGCACCCCTTCCACTCCGTCTCCGGGTCGAACGGATCCTTCACCCTCGACGGGCTGCCGCCGGGAGACTACGTCGTCGAGGCGTGGCACGAGCTGTACGGCACGCTCACCCAAAACGTCACGGTGGGCGCGCAGGAGACGAAGGAGATCAGCTTCACCTTCCGCAGTGACATGGCGGCCGATGCCGTCGTGCCGCTCGGCGAGCCGATCGACCTGCACGGGGTCCACGCGGCGGCCGCGCGATGAGCTTCGGCCGGGGACGCCGCGCATCTCGGGCTTTCGTCCGACGCGCGGCGCCCCGCCTCGATCGCGACTGAAAAGGGGAGAGGGCATGGACTGGTCGCTACCGATCAACGCCTCGACGCAGGGCGTCGACATCGACCGGCTCTTCTGGATCATCGCCTGGGTCACCGGCATCGCCTTCGTGATCGTCGAAACGGGCGTCCTGTGGTTCGTCTTCAGATACCGGCGGCGCGAGGGGCACCGCGCGCGGTACACGCACGGCGATGTGCGGGCCGAGGTGACGTGGACATCGGTGACCGCGGTCACCGTGGTCCTCCTCGGCATCTACAGCGGACGCATCTGGGCGGACATCCGCGGCCCCGACTCGTTTCCGGAGGACGCCCTCACCCTGAGCGTGACGGCCAAGCAGTTCGAGTGGAACGTCACCTACCCCGGAACGGACCGGATCCCCGGCAACGAAGACGACTTCACGATCCGCAATCAGTTCCACATCCCGGTGGGCGAACCGATCATCGTCCGACTGACCTCCGAGGACGTGATCCACTCCTTCTTCATCCCGGTGCTACGGGTGAAGCAGGACGCCGTCCCGGGCATGACCATCCCGATCTGGTTCCAGGCCACCGAGACGGGGGACTTCCAGATCGGCTGTGCCGAGCTGTGCGGGCCGGGTCATTACAGGATGCGGGCCTCCGTGAAGGTCCACGACGCCGCCTCCTACGAGGCGTGGTACCGGGAGAGAAGCGAGGCCGTGGCAGCCGCCGCGGAGTGACAACGGAGAGAGGTACGATCGCATGGCGACTATCGTAGCGGAGGCGACGGGGCAGGCGATCCTCGAAGAGGAGCATCCGCTCCCGTTCATCCGGAGGTACATCTTCTCGACCGATCACAAGATCATCGGGATACAGTTCCTCTTCATGAGCCTCTTCTTCCTACTGGTCGGCGGGCTGCTCGCGATGATGATGCGCTTCCAGCTCGCCTGGCCGGACCGGCCGTTGCCGCTCGGACGCCTGCTGCCGGAGGCGATGGCCAACCAGGGGTTCGTGCTCCCCGAGTTCTACAACTCGCTCGTCACGATGCACGGCACGATCATGGTGTTCTTCGCCATCATGCCGCTGCTCGTCGGCGTGTTCGCCAACTACCTCATCCCTCTCCAGATCGGGGCGCGGGACATGGCCTTCCCGCGACTCAACATGATGTCCTTCTGGGTGGCCGTCCCGGCGGGCATCATCATGCTGGCGAGCTTCGCGGTGGAGGGAGGAGCCGCCGGCGCAGGGTGGACGTCGTACGCGCCGCTGAGCGCCATGCCGGAGGCGAGCGGGGTGTCGTACGGCCAGCAGCTGTGGATCGTCAGCCTCCTGGTTCTCGGGCTGAGCTCGCTCCTCGGGGCGGTGAACTACATCACGACGGTCGTCAACCTGCGGGCGCCGGGCATGACCTGGTTCCGCCTACCGCTGTCGATATGGGCCCTCTTCATCACGGCCATCCTGGTGCTGCTGGCCATGCCGGTCCTGGCGGCGGCGGTGATCATGCTGCTGTTCGACCAGACGATCGGCACGCACTTCTTCCTTCCGGCGGAGGGCGGACAGCCGCTCCTGTGGCAGCACCTCTTCTGGTTCTTCGGCCACCCGGAGGTGTACATCCTCATCCTGCCGGCGATGGGATTCACCTCCGAGCTGATCGCCAACGGTTCGCGCAAGCCGATCTTCGGCTATCACAGCATGGTGTTCGCGATCATCGGGATCGCCTTCCTCGGGTTCATCGTGTGGGGACACCACATGTTCCAGAGCGGGATGAACCCGACGCTCGGCATGAGCTTCATGGTCTCGACCATGGTGATCGCCGTCCCCTCCGCCATCAAGACGTTCAACTGGATGGGTACCCTGTGGCGGGGAGACATCCAGCTCACCTCCCCGAGCCTCTTCGGCATCGGGTTCGTGATGATGTTCGTGATCGGAGGGCTGAGCGGGGTGTACATGGCGGCCACGCCGGTGGACATCTACATCCACGATACCTATTTCATCGTGGCTCACATCCACTACGTGCTCTTCGGCGGGAGCCTGTTCGCCCTGTTCGGGGCGTTCTACTACTGGTTCCCGAAGATGTTCGGGAAGATGATGAGCGAGACGGTGGGGAAGATCCACTTCGTCCTCACCTTCCTCTTCTTCAACCTGACCTTCTTCCCGATGCACGGGCTCGGCATGAAAGGGATGATGCGGCGGCTGTACGACCCCACCCAGTACCAGCACCTGGCCGGCCTGGAGGACACGAACATCCTGGTCACGGTGAGCGCGCTCGGACTCTTCCTCTCCGGCCTCCTCTTCGCCGGGAACTTCCTATACGGGCTCTTCCGCAAGGAGAGGGCGCCGGCGAACCCGTGGAACGCGACCACCCTGGAGTGGCAGACCCCGTCGCCGCCGAAGCACCTGAACTGGAAGGAGATCCCCGTCGTGTACCACGGCCCGTACGAGTACAGCCATCCGGACATGGAGCGTGACTGGCTGGCGCAGAACGAGCGGCCGGACATCGTGTCCCCCGCGCACGCGAAGGGAGCGCCCGCATGAGCACGCACGCGGTGGCGCTCGAGCATCCCCGGGAGCGCGGGCTCGGCATCTATGACAAAAAGGTGGGGATGTGGATCTTCCTCTGCTCGGAGGTGATGTTCTTCACCGGGCTGATCGGGTCCTACATCATCCTGCGCTTCGGGGCGGCCGGGGAGTGGCCGGCCCCGGGCGTGGTCCTCAACGTTCCCGTCACCGCCATCAACACCTTCATCCTCATCTGCAGCTCGGTGACGATGGTGAAGGCGTTCGCCGCGATCGAGACCGGCGATCTCCGCGGCCTGAAGACGTTCCTCATCGCGACCGTCCTCATCGGCTCGACGTTCATCGGGGTGCAGGTGTACGAGTACATTCACCTCGCCCAGCACGGCTTCCTTCCGAGCGGCTACGCACCGGGGAGCGCGCTGGCGGAGGAGGTGGCGCACGGCGCGCTCCCGGCGGCCTCGGGGGCGCTGTACGGGGCCACCTTCTACACGATGACCGGTTTCCACGGCTTCCACGTAACCTGCGGCGTCATCTCGATGATCTGGGTGACGGTGAGAGCGTTCCGGGGAGGCTACACGCGCGAGGACCACCAGGGCGTCGAGATCATCGGGCTGTACTGGCACTTCGTGGACCTGGTGTGGATTATCCTTTTCACCGTCGTATACCTGATCTGAGGAGTCCGGCATGGAAGAGGCACGAAAGAGACAGCCTCCTTATCTGGCGGTGTTCGGCGGGCTGGCCCTCCTCACGGTAGTCGAGCTCGGGGTCGCCTTCATGGGGCTCCCCCGCGCCGTGACGATCCTGGGGCTGCTCGGACTGGCGATCTGGAAGGCGCTCCTCGTGGCTCTGTACTTCATGCACCTCCGCTTCGAGCCGAGGCTGGTCTCGGTCGTGGCCGCCGCCCCCCTCCTGCCGGCGGCGATCCTCGTCGTCCTGGTGCTGATGGAATACTGAAACAGGACGGGACTCCGACGTGAGGCGCAGCGACGTGAACGCGGTAGGGTCGACGCGGGGGCCACCGGATGAGCGCTGAGGCGGGGGCCCTGGCGGCGGCTTCCCGCCGGGCCGGCTGGACGTCCGTGGCGGCCGACCTCCTTTCCCTTACGAAGCCGCGCATCACCCTGATGGTGCTGGTGACCAGCGCGGCCGGGTATCTCCTGGGAGCTCGCTCCACAGCTGGCGCGCCGGGTCTCCTGGAGGCGCTCATCGGCATCGCGCTCGTGTGTGGCGGCACGAGCGCCCTGAACCAGGTGCTGGAGCGCGACGTGGACGCGCGGATGGCCCGCACCCGGCGCCGGCCGCTTCCCGACGGAAGGCTGTCGCCGGCCGTGGCGATGGCCTTCTCCCTCGCTCTTGCGGCCGGAGGGGTCCTGTACCTCGCCGTGGCCGTGAACCTGCTCACCGCCGCGCTGGGGGCCCTGGCCCTGATCGTGTACGACTTCGCGTACACGCCGCTCAAGCGGGTCGGCTCGCTGGCCATCCTGGTCGGGGCGGTCCCGGGCGCGCTCCCCGCCGTCGGCGGATGGAGCGCGGCGACCGGGGAGCTCGGCCCCGGCGCCATCACTCTGTTCGCCATCCTCTTCCTGTGGCAGCTCCCGCACTTCCTCGCGCTCGGGTGGCTGTATCGGGAGGACTACAGGCGGGCGGGGCTGCGCACGCTGAGCGTGGCGGACCCGTGCGGAGCCCGCACGGGAAGGCAGGCGGTGAGCTACTCGCTCGCCCTCCTTCCGGTGAGCCTCATCCCGGCCGTGCTGGGGCTCGGCGGGGCGGTGTACGCCCTCGGAGCGGTGGCGCTGGGAACGGCATACCTGACGAGCGCCCTCCGTTTCGCGCTCCAGGCCGATGTGCGGCGCGCACGTGGCCTCTTCCGTGCGTCGCTCGTGTACCTTCCGGCACTCCTCCTCCTTCTCACCTTCGATCCGGGCGCGGGTTCCGCCGTGGCCGCATCCGTGGCCGGGGCGGGAGAGCTGCTCGCATGCCCCGGATGCATCCAGGGGTCGAGCCCGGAGCTGAGCCAGGGCTTCTTCTGGGGGATGGTGCTGCTGATGGCGGCGCCCGCCTTCCTGCTCGTGGTGATCGGGGGCGGGCTGGTGCACACGTATCGGCGCGCCATGCGGGAGGAGGTCGAGCGGCTTCTGGAGGAGGCCGTCGGGGAGACCGGTCGAGCCCTGAGGGCTCGCGAGGATGCTCCGTGACGCTGAGCAGGAAGGCGCTGTGGGACGGTGTGATGGCGGGACTGCTGGGTGGGACCGTCCTCATCATCGTCTTCCTCTTCCTCGACCTGGCGCGTGGGCAGCCGCTTCACACGCCCACCTTCCTCTCAGGCGCCCTGCTGGGGCAGATGGGGGTGGAGGGCGGGTCGCTGCGGATCGCCCTGTACACGGCCGCCCACTACGTCGCCTTCCTCATCCTGGGGATAGGGGCCTCCCTCCTGTTCGAGGTGACGCGGCTCCCGAAGAATCTCCTGCTCGGAGCGGCCTACGGCCTCTTCGCCTGCTCGCTCGTCTTCTACCCTTCGCTGGTGCTGTCCGGAACGGACATCCTGGCCGCCCCCGCCTGGCCGGCCGTCTTTTTCGGGAACGTCCTCGCCGGCCTCGTCATCGTCGGCTACCTGCACTGGACGAGCCCCGAGCCGGGGGTGACGGGTGTGTGGGCGCAGCTCATGGCCCACCGGACCCTGCGGGAGGGGATCGTGGCGGGACTCCTCGGAGCGTTCGTCGTGGCGGTGTGGTTCCTCATCGTGGACTCTGTGGCCGGACGGCCCCTCTTCACTCCGGCCGCGCTCGGCTCCGCGATCTTCCACGGTACCGACGCCGCCCGGAACGTCGACTTCGCCGCGGCCACCATACTGGGATACACGCTGATCCACCTCGCGGCGTTCCTCGTGTTCGGCGTGATCGTCTCCGGTCTCGTCACCCAGGCGGAGCGTACGCCGCCCATCCTCTTTCTCCTCCTCCTCATGTTCGTGGTGGTGCAGACGTTCTTCATCGCGATGGTCGTGATGCTCGGCAACTGGATCCTCGAGCAGCTCGCCTGGTGGTCGGTCCTCCTCGGCAACGTCATCGCCGCGTTCACCGTGGGGGTGTACATGTGGAACGTGCACCCCGGCCTGCGAGAGAAGCTGAAGGATGAGGTCCTGTGGGCCGAGGAGTGATCTGAAGGGCGAAGCGGAGACACCGGAGGCGTCCAGGCGCGGGGGCCGACGTGCCGAACCCAGGAGCCCCGAGGAGAAGCGGCCGCCGCGCGGTCGAAGGATTCTCGTCGCCACGCGAAGCGCCGACAAGCTGAACGAGCTTCGCGGCCTCCTCGGCGGCAAGGGGCTCGCGCTCGTCTCTCTCACCGACATCGGCGTTCGGCCCGGGGCCGAGGAAGCATCGATCGAGGTGTTCGACAGCTTCGCGGAGAACGCCCGCGCCAAGGCCCGGCATTTTCACGCTCGCACGGGTCTGCCTACCCTCGCCGACGACTCGGGTCTGTGCGTGGCTGCGCTCCGCGGCGCGCCCGGCGTCCGGTCCCGTCGCTTCGCCCCCGACGAGTGGTCCGAGCGTTTGGGACGGGACGCGGCCAACAACGCGTACCTGCTGGAAAGGCTCGAGGGCGTGCCGGCGGATCGCCGGGCGGCGCACTATCGGTGCGCGCTCGTCCTGGTGGATGGCTCACGGACCGCGGTGGCCGAGGGCGTCGTGCACGGCCGGATCGCCGAGGAGCCGCGCGGCGAGGGCGGGTTCGGCTACGACCCGCTGTTCGTCGTGCCGGAGTACGGCAAGACGTTCGGCGAGCTCCCGCCGGAGGTGAAGGCCCGCCTGAGCCATCGGGCCCGGGCGGCGAGGGCGCTGCGAGCCGAGCTGTAGGGGAGCGAGCCGGCAGCGCCCCGGGCGGCGCGGGCGGGATCAGCTCCCGCCGGCCGGCGCCTTCGAGTGGATGGCGAACACCGCGCCCTGCGGGTCCATGCACTGTGCGATGAAGTCTCCCCCGGGCACCTCCATCGGCCCGTTTAGGACCTGACCGCCCAGCTCCTTCACCTTCTCGGCCACCCGGGCGACATCCTCCACCATAGCGTAGTATAGCCAGCACGGCGGGCCGGGCATGTCCGCCGTCTTGTTGAACATTCCGCCGAGCGGGGCGTCGCCTCCGCGCCCGTACATCTGGTAGATTCCCACCTCACCCATCTCCATCGCATCCGTCTTCTCCCAGCCGAACAGCGCAGAGTAGAAGCCGAGCGCCGCCTCGTGGTCCGTGGTGGCGAGCTCGTGCCACGAGAACTCGCCGATCTTCGGGGGTCCCTCGCGGCCCGGGGAGTCTCCCGAGGGGGTGAACACCGCGAACACGGCGCCCTGCGGGTCCGCCAGGACGGCGAAGCGGCCGACCGTCGGGATGTCCGTCGGCGGCACCTTCAGCTCGGCTCCAAGCTCGGTCGCTTGGGCCACCGTGGCGTCCACGTCCGGGGTGGAGATGTAGGCGAGCCAGTGCGGGGGCGCCCCGGCGGCCGTCGCCTCCTTCGGCAGCGGGTGGATGCCGCCAAGCGGCGTCTCGCCGGCCGTCCACATGGTGTACGGTTGACCGGGAATGCCGTCCCACAGCTGGGTTCCCCACCCGATGACCTGGGTGTAGAAGTCCCTCGCCGCTTCCGGGTCGGTCGTCAGGAGATCGAACCAGACGAAGTCGCCGGCGGTCTTGACCTGGGCCACGGGTGCCTCCTTTTGAACGGGTCGAGTCTCTGAGCTGCTCGCGCCCTGCGTCGCACCGGACCGCGATGGGCTGCCGTCGCACCGCGCCCCGGCGGCTGCGCCGAAGTCAGCACGGCATTCTGTCGGGCCCGCCGTCCTACCCTCCGTCCGGATCCGGATCCCGACGTCCGGTCGTGTGCAAACGCGAGGGCTTTCGGCGTCCCTCTCTGTGAACACCGAACGGAGGGGAAACGATGAACGGGAGGAGGAGCAGCGGGCTCCGTCGCTCGGGCTGGAGAAGGCCCGGCCGGTGACGGGATGACTCGGACGGCGGCCGGCCGCATCTTTCACCTCGAAAGACGGGCGCACGAGCGCGAAGGAGAGGTTCGGCGAGGCTCAGGGCAAGCCGGGATCCGTCTCTCTCCCTCCGCGAGCTCAGGGAAGGATGGATCCGTGAGCGTCGACTGGGCGGCCGTATACGCCGCCACGTACGAGGACCTGGTCCGCTTCCTCTACCGGAAGGTGTGGGACGGGGAGCGGGCGCAGGATCTGGCGCAGGAGGCATTCGTGCGCGCTCTCGAGCACGCACCGGAGAACCCGCGTTCGTGGCTCTTCACCGTGGCGGGGAACCTGGCCCGTGACGAGGCACGAGCGGCGATCCGGCGCAAGCGACATCTGACCCTTCTGGTGAGCGAACAGGAGAGCTGGGCGACCGGCCCGGACGCGGCCTCGGAGCTCGAGCGGAGGGAGAGAAGGCACTCGGTCCGCCGGGCGCTGGAGAGGCTCGTCGATCGAGACCGCGACATCCTCCTCCTGTGGGACGCGGGCTTGAGCTACGCGGAGATCGCGGCGCAGACGGGCCTCGCGAAGGGTGCCATCGGCACGACGCTGGCCCGGGCGCGTCGCCGGTTGGTCGAGTCTTACGAGGAGCTGGAGGAACGGGATGCCGCACCTGGATGAGGGACAGCTGCACGCGTGGCTGGATGGCGCGCCGGAGGCGGTGGGAGCGCCGGACGGAGAGGCCGTGGAGCGTCACCTGGCCGTGTGCCCGGACTGCCGGGCGCGCCTCGAGGAGGCACGGCGCCTGCGAGGGCGGGCGCACGAGCTGCTGGCGGAGGCCGTGCCCGGAGCCGTCGAGGCGCCTCCCTTTGAGGCTGTGGCCGCGCGGGCCGAGGCGCGGCGCCGCGAGGCGGAGGTGGGAGCCGGAAGAGACATCTCCGGCGACGCTCCGTCGGGACCCCCGGGCAGCTCGACCCCGGTGGACGCGGCTCGCGGCCGCCCCGTCGGCCGACCGACGGGAGTGCGAAGGCAGCTGCGCGATCCGCTCAAGCTGGCGTGGGCGGCGAGCGTCGTGCTGGCGCTCGGGGCGGGGTGGCTCGCCCGTCTGATGGTGTACGGGCCGGTGGAGGCTCCGGTCGCCGTGGAGACGGCGCCGCCGGCCGAGGAGCCGTTCGACGAACAGGCGGCGCTTCGGGCAGCCGGGCGTATGGAGAACGAGCGCGGCGCGGCGATGATACCGGGGAGGGAGACGGGGGCGAACGCCGACAAGGCGGCGGCCGGTGAGTTGCAGGAGGCGGCGGGCGGCGCCGGGGGCGGGCGCGTGAGAGGGAAAGCCTTCGATGGGGTCGAGGCCGCTCGCCGGTTGGCGCGGGTGCAGGACCGGCCGGCCGGCCAGGAGGAGCGCGACCGACAAGGGAACGACCGGATCGTTCCGGCCGAAGCCGGGGCCCACCGGCCGGGTGCCGAGAAAGCGGGCGACATCGCGCCGGCGGAAGCGAAGCGGGACATGACGGCCCGGCGCGACGAGGCGGCGGAGGCGGTCGCTCCGCTGAGCAAGGCCGCGCCGCCTGCGGAGGCACCTGCCCCCGAGCCCCCGGTACGCTTGGCGGAGGAGCTCGACCGTGTGCCGCCCGGCGCCCGTGCGGTCACCGAGCCGGCGCCGGAGGACTCCCGCCGCATGACCGGATTCCCGGTGGATCCGGCACCGGCGGAGGGGAATCCGGCGCTCGGCTGCTACCGATTGGACTTCGGATGGGCCACCGGCATCGACATCCCGGAGAGCATCGAGCTGCTGAGCCGCTTGGATCTGCATTTCTTCGGCATGTACGAGGTGCGGAGCTCGCAACGAACCTCCGAAGTCGAGCGATACCGATGGTTGCCCTTCGCCACGGACTCTGTGTTTTTGTGGTGGAGCGATGGATTCCGGGGGCTGTCGGCGCGGCTCCGCCTCGATGGGCAGGACCTCACCGGATGGGGTCAGACGTTCGCTGACACCTCTCCCGGCATCGGTCGAAGAGGGCCCGTGTACGCCAGCCGTGTCTCCTGCGAGGAGGTGGAGGGGGCCCCGCCTATTGGGCGGTGAAGATCACCGGCTGGCGCGTCCAGGTCCGGACCTCGAGATTCCGCGCCCTGGCCGGCGTGAATCGCATGTTAGCCGCCACCTGCACGGCCGCCTCGTCCAGCCTCGCGATCGAGCTCGACTCCGCCACCTCGGTCTGAGCCACCCGTCCGTCTACGTCGATCAGGAGGCGGAGGACGACCTTGCCTCCGATTCCCTGTCGGAGGAGATCCGGCGGGTAGTGCTGTTTGAGGAGCCGGGCGACCTCGGCCGGGTTGGTGAGCCTCGGCGGCCGGTCGATCCTCATGGGTGCGATCTGCTCGACGGTTGATCGGGATGGCAGACCGGCCAGAGGCGGCGTGCCCGAGGTGAACTGCGGAACCGGAAGGCCCACGGCCATGATCTCCGACGCCGGCGTCCCATCGAGGAGCTCGGGCGGGGCCTCGAGGAGCTCGGCGCCACCGGCTGCCGCGGGGGTAGCGGGACGGAGCCGAGAGGGGGAGCGCACGCGCCCTTCGCAGGACCGAATCGCCTGCAAGACCCCCTCGCCCGCACGAAGCTTGATGAGGTCGGCTCGATCGCGATCGGTGGGGGTGAACGCCAGGCAGTGCTCGCGGACCAGCGCCGCGAGCTCCTCCTCCGACTCCGGCCGGACGGCGAGCAGCCGCACCAGTTCGCTCTTGTGCAGCGGTCCGGCGCCCTGCGCCAGCGCCGCGGAGGGGAGGAGGAGCTTGGCCATGAAGAAGGCTCGCGCTGTGATCCTGCGCATGACTTCACCGATGTCTGCTGGAGTCCAGGGATGTCCGCTCCTGCCTTTCTCTCCTGTCCCGCCGCCCTGCTCGGCTGCAACGCGCGTTCCCCGCGCTGGCGTCAGTAGACCAAGTGTCGTGCACAAAGCGGCTTATTTCATGTCATATAATGTCACGTATGAGGTTAGGTGACGCCGGCGGCGGGTGAAAAAAGGTCCCACCGGGGCCATGCGGGGCGCCGCACCTTCGGAAGGAGCTCTCCGGATGCCAGCCGGGGGGGCTGGGGCTCGCCTTCGGAGAGCTCGGTTCTTCTTCCAGGGCCTCCCGCTACGGACTATCTTCCCGTTTCGGAGAAGGGGGGCCGAGCGCGGCCGTCCGGGCTCCGAGCGGCCGCCTGCCTACGTCCGGGGTCGTAGGCCGAGGCGGTCGGAAGAACCGCTTGCCGGGCGGAGGGAGTCTTGAAAGGAGTCATGGAAGAGGCCGCTTGCGTACGACGGGAGCTGTGAAGGAAAGCTGCATGTCGCCGGAGATGGGCAGGTGGGCCAGGTGAACGGCCCGAGCCCGCGGCCGCCGCGGGACGTGCTGCCGTCGCTCCTGCCGCGCACCCTCAAGCGCTTCCTGGGCGTCGCCCTGGCGCTTGCCGCGTTCATGCTCGCCAACACGCTCTATCTTCTCTTCCATAGAGCGGCGGCAGCCATCGGCTGGCGCTTCTTCGTTCCGGGGGAGCTCTCGCTTCCCAAGCTCCTTCAGGCGATGGTGCTCACGCACACGGGCGTCGGCCTCCTGCTCGCGACGCTTCTCATCGTCTTCGCAGTGAGTCACCTGCCGAAGGTGTGGAGGCGCCGTCACCGATCGAGCATCGTTTCGGGCCTGCTCTTCGTGGCTCTCGGCCTCTCCCTGGCCGCGACCGGCCTGTTCATCCTGACGGCCGCCGCCAGCCGACAGAACCGGTGGGCGTGGTGGGCGCACGTGGTCGTCGCCGCCCTGGTTCCTCTCCTGTATCTCGTGCATCGCAGGGTGAGCTTCGCGAGGCCGCCTGCCGCCCGTTTCCGGCGCTTCGTCGCCGTCACCCTCGCGCTCACGCTCGTGCTGGGGGCGTGGCACGGATTGGCGAACCGGGAGCCACGAGCAGCCGGAGTCGGTGACGACGCCGGCGGGAGCCACGTGACCGACCCCCCCCGGCCCGAAGGCACGTCGGGCTTCCTTCCCGCCGCGTTCGTCTCCCCGGGGAGCCCCTTCTTCCCCTCCGCCGCCACCACCTCGTCGGGCCGGCATGCGCCGTCCCGCGTCCTCACGGGTGGAGACGTGCCTCGGCCGGAGGAGCTGCGCAGGGAGCTCGAGCGGTACGGCCGGCTCCAGGTGGCGACGGTGGGCGCCGAGAGCTGCGCCCGCTGCCACCTGGACGTGGTTCGGCAGTGGGAGAGCTCGGCGCACCGCTTCGCCTCCTTCAACAACCCCTTCTACGAGGCGACGGTCAACGACCTCAGGGAGCGATCGAATGAGCCGAACGCGTGGCTGGCAGCCCACCTCGAGCAGTATCCCGAGGAGTCCGGAGCGGTCGGCCACGTGAAGAGCAAGTGGTGCGCGGCTTGCCACGATCCGGTGCTTCTCCTGCCTGGGAGGATGCCGTTCGAGGTGGAGCGCGAGACGCCGGAGGCGCAGGCCGGGCTTACCTGCCTGGCGTGTCACGCGATCGACCGCATCCACGACCGCACCGGAAACGGGACCTACAACATCGCCGACGATCGGACGGACCCCTACATCTTCGCGGATGCCGGGACGGGGACACTCCGCTCCTTCCTCCACGACGCCGCGATCAAGGCGCGGCCGGCCGTACACAAGCGCCTCATGCTGCGGCCCTTCTTCCGCGATCCCGAGTTCTGCTCTGCGTGCCACAAGGTCAGCCTGGCCGTGCCCGTCAACAACTACCGGTGGCTGCGCGGACAGGACGAGTTCGACAACTGGGACGACAGCGGCATCTCGCGCAACGCGGCCCGAACCTTCTATCTGCCGCCGCGCCGACGGGTCTGCCAGGACTGCCACATGCCGGCGGAGCCGGCCCCCCTCGGGGACGTCGCCGCGAAGAGCGGTCTCGTGCGCTCGCACCGCTTTCTCGCCGTGAACACGGCCCTCCCGTTCCTGCGAGGGGACAGCGAGATGATCGAACGGATCGAGGAGTTCCTCCGAGACGACAAGCTTCGCGTCGACATCTTCGCGCTGACCGGCGGTTCGCGCCGGGATCCCGTGATGGCCCTGGACCGGACGCGGCCCCTCCTCCGAGCGGGCCGGCGGGTGACGGTCGACGTGGTCGTCCGCAACCGGGGCGTGGGGCACACCTTCCCGGGGGGCACGAACGACTCGAACGAAGGGTGGCTCGAGTTCAGCCTGTGGGATCAGGACGGACGGGTGCTGGCGATGAGCGGCTACGTGGGGCCGGATGGGCACCTCGATCCCCTGGCGCACCGCTACGGCGCCGTACTCCTCGACAGACACGGAGAGCTCATCGACCGGAGGAACGCGCAGGACATCCGCGCCGCCGTATTCGCGAACGTCATCCGCCCGGGCACCGCGGACCTCGCCCACTACGAGTTCACGGTTCCGCCGCGGCTGGCGGGACGGAGGATCACCCTGCGGGCGCGCCTCCTGTGGCGGAAGTTCACCCGGCGATACACGGAGTTCGCGTTTCACGCCAACCGCGAGGGCTTCCGGGGCTTCACCGCCGTGCCCGACCTCCCGATCAGCGAGATCGCGGCGGACGAGGTGACGCTGGAGGTGGCCGGCGCGGGCGGTCGCGCCGCGACGGCGACGGACGCGGGGGGTCACGGCACGCTGGCGGCGGCTCCGGAGATGTGGAACGAGAAGAAACGCGTGAGGATGGACCACGTCTCCGAGAGCGCGCAGCCGGAGGACTCCTCCGAGTGGGTGCGGTACAACGATTACGGGATCGGCCTGCTGATGGAGGGGAACACGCGAGGGGCGGCGCTCGCCTTCGAGCGGGTGGCGGAGCTTCGGCCGGACCGGATCGACGGGCCGCTCAACCTCGCTCGGGTGGCCATCCGGGACGGCAATCTTCCACGGGCCTACGAGTATCTTCGAAGGAGCGAGACGATCCGTCCGGGCGACGCGCGCGCGGCATGGGTGTGGGGCATCGCCCGTCAGGAGGACGGACGCTACGGGGAGGCCGCGGCCGCGTATCGGAGGGTCCTCGAGGAGTTTCCGAACGACCGGGCGACGTGGCGCAACCTCGGCCGCACCTACTATCTGAATGAGGAGTACGGGCGGGCGCTGGAAGCGTTCGGGCGGGTGCTGGAGATCGATCCGGAGGATCGGATCGCGCACTATCACCGGATGCTGAGCTTACGGGCGCTCGGTCGGGAGGGGGAGGCCGCCGCGGCCGAGGCGGCGTACGAGTACTACCGCGTGGATGAATCGGCCAAGGAGATCACGCGCGCCTACCGGTTGCGGAACCCCGGCGCCAACCTGATGTCGCAGGCGATCCGAACGCACGAGCTGACGATCGGGAAAGTCCGGTGATGCGGGCCGTGCACGGCGGCTCCGTGCTCCTCGCCTGGGTCGCCGCTCTCGCCGCGTGCGGCCGGGGCGAGCCGGCCACGAGCACCCCGCCGGCCGAGTACGCGGAGTCGGCAGACGCCGCTGCCGACCCCGCCCAGGTCATCCCGCCTTTACGCTTCGTGGATGTGACGCACGAGGCCGGCATCGTCTTCACGCACGAGACCGGCGCCTTCGGGGCGAAGTGGATGCCGGAGACGATGGGGAGCGGAGGCGGCTTCCTCGACTACGACGGCGACGGGTGGCCCGACCTCTTCCTCGTGAACGGAATGGAGTGGCCCGGACACGAGACGGACCGAGAGCAACCCACTCCACGGCTGTATCGGAACCGCGGCGACGGTCGCTTCGATGACGTCACCCGGCAAGCCGGCCTCGATCTCACGGTCTACGGCATGGGAAGCGCCTTCGCCGACTACGACGCCGACGGAGACCCCGACATCTATCTCACGGCGGTGGGAGACAACCTGCTCCTGCGCAACGACGGAGGTCGGTTCACCGATGTCGCGGCAGCGGCGGGCGTGCTCGGCAACGGCGACGAGCCGGGGGCGTTCCCGGCCTGGTCGACCGCGGCGGCATGGCTCGACGTCGATCGGGACGGCTGGCTCGACCTCTTCGTGTGCAACTACGTGCGCTGGACGCCGGCGACGGATCTCTTCACGACGCTCGATGGGAAGACGAAGTCCTACGCCACGCCCCAGCCGTACGAAGGCGAGTCGTGTCGGCTGTACCGCAACCGGGAGGGAAGGCGGTTCGACGATGTCACGGCGAGCGCCGGCGTGCTGAACCGCGACGGCAAGTCGCTCGGCATCGCCGTCTCCGACTTCAACGATGACGGTTGGCCG
Source organism: Gemmatimonadota bacterium (assembly GCA_046758745.1). Lineage (GTDB taxonomy): Bacteria > Gemmatimonadota > Gemmatimonadetes > Palauibacterales > Palauibacteraceae > JBHIAV01. The sequence continues at coordinate 12,893 of JBHIAV010000005.1, read as the reverse complement.
GATCTCGTCGTGGCGAACGACACCGAGCGCAACTTCCTCTATCTCAACGACGGGGACGGCACGTTCACCGACATCGCCCTGCGCGCCGGCGTCGGGTACGACGAGTTCGGCCGGGCGAGGGCCGGGATGGGAATCGACGTGGCGGAGGTGATCGGAGAAGATCGGCTGTCGATCGCCATCGGGAACTTCTCCCGGGAGCCTGTCTCCCTGTACACACAGATCGGCGACGACCTCTTCCTGGACCGCGCGGGAGCGGCGGGGCTCACGAACCCGACCCTCCTTCCGCTCACCTTCGGCCTCCGGTTCGTGGATGTGGACCTGGATGGCCACCGGGATCTCCTGCTGGCCAACGGCCACATCGAGCCCGCCATCAACACGGTGCAGAGGGAGATCACCTTCGCCCAACCGCCCCAGCTCCTGCACAACGACGGTCGGGGCCACCTCCACGACATCACGGTTGCCGTGGGTGGCGCGCTGGCCGAGCCCGTCGTGGGGCGGGGGCTGGCCGCGGCGGATATCGACCGCGACGGGGACGCGGACCTCCTGATCACGGTGAACGGCGGTGCGCCGAAGCTCCTGCGCAACGACCTGCCCGCCGGGGCGAACTGGATGCGCCTTCGTCTGCGGGGGAACGCCCCGAACCTGGACGCGATCGGCGCGGTGGTGACGGTGCACGCGGGCGACCTCCACCAGCGCCGCATGGTGCGCACCGGCTCCTCCTATCTCTCCCAATCGGAGATGAACCCGCTCGTTTTCGGTCTGGGCGCGCACTCCCGGGCGGACAGCACGACGGTGCGATGGCCGACCACCGGCGACACCCTTCGCCTCGGTCCCCTTCGCGCGGGCCGGGAGTACGTGATCTCGGAGAGCTCGGGGCTGGTGGTGATGGCCGAACGGGCCGGCGCCGTGCTGCCGTGACCGGCCCCGGATGCCGCGGGGTCGCGCCGCGAGGGCGCCGCCTTCCCGGGCGATGTGGCGAACCCGCCGTGCGTCGGCCGGGACGCGCAGTCACCTTCCGCCTCGCCGCTCCTCGATCCGGGTCCCTCCTCTGCGCTCTCTGCGCTCTCGGCCTGCTGGCCACCCTGAGCGCCGGCTGCGCCGATCGGGAAGGGACGGCGCGCGAGCGGGTGGCCGCCATCACAGCCCGCACCCTGGGGCTGGCGTACCTCGAGGAGAACCGGCTCCCGGAGGCCGAGGAGGAGCTGCGCAGGGTGATCGCCCTGGTGCCGAGGGAGGCGCTCGGGTACGCGGATCTCGGCCTCGTGTACCTCCGGTTGGGCCGATACGAGGAGGCGGATGCCGAGCTGGGACGGGCCCTCGACATCGCTCCGAACGATCCCGACATCCGGCTGATCCTGGCCAAGAACCAGGAGCTCGCCGCGCACCTCTCAGAGGCGATCCGGACGCTCGAGGGGACGCTGGCGCGCACCCCCGCTCACGTGAGGACGCTGTACACCCTCTCCGAGCTGCTCGCTCGGGATGGAGGGGAGGACGCGTCGGCGCGACGGGCCGAGTACCTCGGACGGGCCGTCGTGGCCGATCCGGGCAACGTGGCGCTGCGCCTGCACCTCATCGAAGCGCTCCTCCGGGGTGGCGAGAGCGACTCCGCAGCGGCACAGCTCGAAGCTCTGGCGGGCCAGCTCGGCGAGATGGCCCGGCAGACGAGGGAGGCGTACGATGAGGCGCTTCGGCTCGCGCGCGCCGGCGACGCGGAGGCAGCGCTGCCCGCCGCGCTCGCCCTCCACAACCTCCTCCGCCCGATCCCGCTGTATCAGGCCGGCATCATCGACCTCGAAGGGCCGGGAGGCGCATCGATCGGCTTCCCGATCCGGACCTTCAGCGAGGCCTTCTCGGCCCGGGCGGAGCGGGAGGGAGCCCCGCTCGCCGCCCTTCGCTTTACCGACATGGGCGCCGAGGCGGGACTGGACGTCCTCCGGGCCTCTCCCGTCGAGGCGGACGCCGCCCTGGAGTGGGGGCTGAGCCTCGCCGCCGCCGACTACGACGGGGACGGCGATGTGGACCTCCTCCTGACCCGCTCGTCGCCGGACGCTTCCCAAACGCCGGTCCTTCTCCGGAACGATGCCGGCCGCTTCGCGGAAGCGACCGCTGAAGCGGGGCTGGCGAACGCCGGCGTGTCCGGCGCCGCGGCCTTCGCCGACTACGACAACGATGGGGATCTGGACCTCTATCTGGCGCTGGCCTCACGGAGCCCCGGCCAGCTCTTCCGGAACCGGGGAGGCGGCATGTTTCAGGAGGTCACCGACCTGGCGGGGCTCGCTCGGGAGGCGGAGCCCGGCACGGCCGTCGCCGGCCCCGGGGAAGCACCCGTCGAGCTCGCCGCCCTCTTCGCCGACCTCGACCACGAAGGGGACCTGGATCTGTTCGTGGCCAGGCGCGAGAGCGATAGGCTCCACCGCAACAACGGCGATGGCACCTTCCTCGAGCTGGCGGCGCGTGCGGGCGTGGCCGGCGGCGAGACGGCGAGCCGCGATGCGGCGTTCGGAGACTTCGACGACGATGCGGATCTCGATCTCCTCGCGGCGGGCGATGCGGGGCTGGTCCTGTACGCGAACCTGCGGCAGGGACGCTTCGCCGACGTCACCGAGGCGAGCGGTCTCGCGATCTCGGTCGGCGTGGCCGCGCTGGCCGTCGGTGACTACGACAACGACGGCTTTCTCGACATCTTCGCGACGTCGACAGCCGGCGCCGGGCGGCATCTCCTGTACACCAACCGCGGCGATGGGACGTTCGAGCCGGATCGCCGCTCCGCCGGATCGCTGCGGTCCCTCTCCGCCTTCCGCGGCCTCGACGCGGCCTTCCTCGACTTCGACAACGATGGGCACCTCGACCTGGCGGTCGCCGGAATGCCGGGCAAGAGCGACGGGCCGGGTGTCCGGCTCCTCCGGAACGACGGGACCGGAAGCTTCACCGACGCCTCCCCCCTCCTCCCGAGCGGTCTCGGAGCGGCCCGCCGGCTGGCGACGGCCGATCACGACGGAGACGGAGACCTCGACATCTTCACGGCCGGCCTGGATGGGAGCGTCCACCTCCTGCGCAACGACGGTGGAGACGCGAACCGGTACCTCGCGGTGCGGCTCGTCGGGCTGTCGACCGGGAGCGGGAAGAACAACCACTTCGGGATCGGTGCGAAGCTCGAGCTCCGGGCCGGCGACCTGTACCAGACACGGGTCGTCACGGAGCCGCTCACCCACTTCGGCCTCGGCGCCCGCTCGGCGGCCGACGTCGTGCGGGTGACGTGGACGAACGGCGTCCCGCAGAACTCCTTCACCCCGCCGGCCGACCATACGCTGGTGGAGGAGCAGGCGCTGAAGGGATCGTGCGCCTTCCTGTACGCGTGGGACGGCGCGAGCTACTCCTTCGTCACCGATATCATGTGGCGGAGCGCCATCGGTATGCCGCTCGGGATCATGGCCGGCTCGACCGCCTATGCACCGCCGGACGCCTCGCGCGAGCACCTGCGGATTCCGGGCGAGATGCTCCGGGAGCGGGACGGCCTCTATTCGCTCCAGATCACGGAGGAGCTGTGGGAGACGGCGTACCTGGATGAGCTGAAGCTCGTCGTTCTGGACCATCCCGATTCGATCGAGCTGTACGTGGACGAGCGCTTCGTCCCCCCGGACATCCCCTTCTTCGACCTGCACCAGGTGGCGGAGACGCACCCGCCCGTCTCGGCCACGGACGGAGAGGGACGCGATCTCCTGCCGCAGCTTCGCGAGAGGGATGCCCTGTACGTCTCCGCCCTCGAGGCGGATCGCTACCAGGGGATCACGCGTCTCCACGACCTGATCCTCGACCTCGGCCCGTTCGCCTCGGACGAGCCGGTGCGGCTGTTCCTTCAGGGGTGGATCTTTCCGACCGACGCGAGCATCAACGTCGCCCTCGCTCAGTCGGCCGCCACGAAGCTGGTCCGCCCGCACCTCCAGGTGGTGGATCGGCAAGGGCATTGGCTGACCGCGATCGAGGAGATGGGCTTCCCGACCGGCAAGGAGAAGACCGTCGTCGTGGATCTCAGCGGCAGCTTCCCGACCGACGATCACCGCGTCCGCATCCGCACCAGCATGCAGATCTACTGGGACCGCGCCTTCGTCTCGGTGGGGACGGTGCGCGCCCCGATCCGTCGCACGACCTTGGAGCCGGTGGCCGCTCACCTCCACTTCCGGGGCTTCTCGAGGGAGTTCCGGAAGGGCGGTCGCTACGGCCCCCAGTGGTTCGACTACGGGGACGTTTCGACCGAGCCCAGGTGGCGGCCGATGGAGGGGCGCTACACCCGGTACGGAGACGTGCAGCCGCTGCTCCGGGCGGCGGACGACCGCTATGTCGTTCTGGCGGCGGGGGATGAGATGACGGTGGAGTTCGACGCCACGCAGGCTCCGCCGCTCGAGCCCGGGTGGAGGCGCGACTTCCTTCTGTACAGCGACGGGTGGCTCAAGGACGCCGATCTCAACACGGCCGAGGGCGGCACGGTGGAGCCGCTGCCCTTCCACGCCATGTCGCGCTACCCGTACGGCGCGGACGAGGCGTATCCGGCGGACGAGGCGCACCGGCGGTATCTGGAGGCTTACCATACGCGCTTCCTGGGGCGCCGCCATCGTCCTGCCGAAGGCGGGTGAGCGCGGGGGCGAGGCTCGACCCCCAGCTATTCTTGGAACCCCGAGCTCCGGTACGGCCGCTTCGCCTCGTAGCGTTCCAAGCGCCTCTCAATCTCGGCCGCCAGCTCCGTGCGGCCCGTCCCTGCGGCGAGCCGCCGGGCGCGGCGGGCCGTCTCGACCGCGCGCTCGAACGCCCGCGTCTCGGCGTATGCGGCGGCCAGGACATCGAGCACATCGGGCACCTGGAAAGCCGTCATCTCCGATACTCTCTCGGCCAATCGCACCGCTTCGGCCCCGTCGCGCAGCGTCGAGTCGGTCGAGGTGGCGAGGAGCCACGCGAGCTGGTTCGCGATGCGCACGTCGAAGGGGGCCCTGGCGAGTCCGTGGCGAAACGTCTGGATCGCCTCGCGCCGCCGGCCCGCCCGCGCGAGGTAGAGGCCGAGGTTGAGATACGCCTGGGCGAAGGCGGGATCGAGGTCGCGCGCCCGCTCCGCTGCCGCGATCGCCTCGTCGATCTGCCCGAGGCGATAGAGCGCCGATCCCAGGTTCACCTGCGCCTCGCGGAAGCCCGGGCGGATCTCCAGGGCCGCCCGATGCTGCTCGGCCGCCTCCTCGAACCTTCCCTGGAACTGCAGGGCGAGCCCGAGGTTGTCGTGCGCGTTCGCATCCGCCCGAATCGCCAGGGCGGCGCGGAAGAGGCGCTCCGCCTCCTCGGTGCGTCCCCGGTCCAGGAAGGCCTCGCCACGCACGATGTACCAGCGCGCGCTCACTCCCTCCTTGAGCACGGCTGCGTACACCGAATCGGTGAAGACGGGCCTCTCGGGAAGCTGGCCGGCGCGCAGGGCCGTCTCCTCGGCGGCGGCCGTCTCTCCGAGTCGCCGATGCACCTCGGCCAGCAGCGTCCATGCCGCCCCGTACGCCGGGTCGATCTCGACGGCTCGGCGGAGCTCGGCCCGGCTCGCTTCGGGATCGCCGTTGGCGAGGGCGATGCGGCCCAGCCCCAGATACGCCTGCGAGAGCGAGGGATCCAGCTCGAGCGCTCTCCGGAAGGCCTCTTCCGACCCGGTGAGCTCGCCGGCATCGAAGAGCGCCTCACCGAGCCGGAGGTAGAGGGGCGGGTAGTCGGGCCGGCGGCCGCGGCTCGCCTCGAAGACCGCGATCGCCTCGGAAGAGCCGGTCTCCTGCAGCGCGATGGCGTGGAAGTAGGGCCATCGGAAATCGCCGCGGTCGAGGGCCCCGGCCTGCTGATAAGCCGAGACGGCCTCCCGGTCGAATCCGTGCACGTCCAGAGTCATCCCCAGCTTGCCCCACGCGGCGGCCGACCCCGGGTCGCGTACGACGGCGCCGCGAAGGGATCGGATCTTCTCGGCGACCTGGGGCTCGACGGCGGAGAGGTCCGGGTTCGGTAGGGCGTCGAGCGAGGCCCGCGGAGCGAAGAGCAGCCGGTACGCCCCGAGGCCGGCCAGTCCAACCAGGAGGGCGCCGAGGAGGGAGAGGGTCGCCTTTCTCGCTCCGCGCCGCCGGGCGCGCGCGCCGCCGCCGGGAGCTCGTGAACCCCTCGAGGCGGCGCTCCGGCGCCCGCTCACCTGGCGCCGGCCTCTCCCCGACGGAGGGTGAGGATCGTATCGGCCGCGACGCCCGAGAACGTCTCCACGAAACCGCCCGGCCACCGCACGACGATGCTGTCCACGGTCGTCGAGGCTCCGAGACCGAAGTGCGCGCGCGGATCGCAGCTGGAGAGGAAGCTGCAGGCGGGCGCGATCGGGCGGTGGAGGCGGCGCGGGCCCGCGAACACGGTGAGGACGGCGCCGATCGCATCCCGCCGCAGCGCCGGGTCCAGGGCGCGCACCACGAGCCAGTGTCCGGACGCGGCGTCGTTGCGCAGGAGACGGACGGGACCGCCCCCGTTGGTGATGAGCAAGTCCAGGTCCCCGTCGTCGTCTACATCCCCGAGCGCCAGGCCGCGGCTGTTCTCGATCGGTCCCGATAGGGCGGGGACGCGTTCGCTCACGTCTCGAAAGCGTCCCCCGTCATTCTCGAAGAGTTGGTTCGGCTCCGCATACGGGTCCCAGTAGGCGGGCGGGTCACGCGCGGTGAGCAGCGGCCCACGAACCACGCGCCCGTTGGCGACGACGAGGTCCAGGTCTCCGTCCCGGTCGTAGTCCAGGAAGCCCGTTCCAAAGCCGGTGAACGGGATGCTCGGCCCCGCGAGCCCGAGCGGCGAGGTCTCGTCGTGGAAGCCGAGCAGCCCCGAGTTCCGATACAGCGTGTTGCTCTCCGCTCGAAGGTGCGTGATGAAGAGATCGACATCGGAGTCGCCGTCCACGTCGCCGAGGGCGATTCCCATCCCCGCCTCGGCGTGACCCAGCGCGTTCACTGCGGCTCCGAGCGGCGTCGCCCGATCCTCGAACGTGCCGTCGCCCCGGTTGATCCAGAGCTGGTTCGGCTCGCCGTCGTTCGCCACGTACACGTCGGGATAACCGTCGCCGTCGAAGTCCGCGCTCACGACGCCGAGCCCCTTCGAGGCGATCGAGGCGATTCCGGTCAGGACCGACACGTCCGTGAAGGTGCCATCCCCGTTGTTGCGGTACAGCACGTCCGGTACACCGCGGAAGGCCCTGGGGCCGCAGTAATCGGGGCGCCCTGCCTCGTCCGTGCAGGCGACGCCCGGATCGAGCTCCAGATAGCTCGTCGCGTACAGATCCAGAAAGCCGTCGAGGTCGTAGTCGAAGAAAGCCGCGGACGCGCCCCAGTCCGGGGCCGAGATCCCGGCCTCCGCCGTCACATCCGTGAACGTCCCGTCTCCGTTGTTCCGATACAGCGCATCGGGGCCGACGTTCGTCACGTATACGTCGACGTTGCCGTCGTTGTCGATGTCACCGACGGCCACGCCCATACCGTATCTCCTGTCTCCCAGGCCCGAGGCGTCCGTGACATCGACGAAGCGACCCCCCCGATCCTGCCGGTACAGACGGTTCTTGAGGGGAGAATCGCCGACGCTTCCCGACCCGTGCCGGGCACCGTTCACGAGATAGATGTCGAGGTCGTCATCGCCGTCGTAGTCCAGGAACGCGCCGCCCGAGCCGGTGATCTCCGGCATGTAGTAGCTCGAGTCGACGCCCGCATCATGCACGAAGTCGAGGCCGCTCCGCTCGGTGATGTCGATGAAGAGAGAGCCGCCGGGAGCGGGATCGGCGGTCGGCGCTGGGTCGCGCGAAGTCTCACACGCGCCCAGGAGCACGAGACACACCGGAGCGAAGGCTGACCGGATCCACCGTCCTGTCTGAGCCGCTACCATGGCGCGGAAGAATCTGAAAGAGCTCGACGACGGCCGTCAGCTCATAGGCTGCGCTTTGCTTCGAGGATAGGGTTGTGGATCGCCCGTCAAGCTATCGGCGGGAAAGTGGGCCCGCTACCGGTGGCGAAGGCCCGCCGGGCACGGATCCGAGCCCAGGGCGAGCCCTTCGGAGGCTTTGGCTCGGCCGAGCGTTTGGGCGAGGAGGTCACCCCGCCACCGCCCTAGCGATGGACTCGCGCTTCGTGCTTGAAACGGCCGTCTCAGTTCTCGGCTCCCGCCGAGGGAAGCGACGCCGTCAGAGGCACCGCAGGACGTTCGCCGTCCGGAGGCTTGCCCGTCGATGGGGGAAACTCGGCCAGGATCTTTCGGGCGGCCTTCCGCACGTATTTCTCGACCGATGCGGGCTTCGGATTGTGGGCCAGGGTGCGCTCGGCCCAGCCGCGCCAAATCAGCTTCCGTCGGGCGTCGAAGATGTCCAGGACGAGCGTGCCCCGGAGACGATCGTACGTCAGACCCGAGTCATAGTACGGGCCGTGGCCGAGATGACCAAGATGTCCGAAGTGACCGAAATGCCCAGAGTGATGGTGGCCGTAGTGCGAGCCGTACCCCACATCGTCGATGGTCTCTTCCTGGGCGATCACCCGGTAGGCCACCCGGAAGTCCGGGCGGCCCGAAGCCACCTTCCTGTAGCCCAACCTGGCCAGCTCGCCATCAACCGCATCTTGGATTCGCCGCCCCAGCAGCGGACTCTCGAGCGCCGGATGTCCGCCGACACCATGTTCTCGGTCGATCCAGCGATAGGTCCTCAGCCCCTCGAACGACGCCTGGCGGTCGTAGTCCGTGCGGATCTGCGTGGAGGCACAGCCCGCGAGCAGCACGACTGCGCAGAGGCCGAGAGCCAACCGGCCACCCTTGACAGGACCGCCTCTATATTTCCACCTGAAGTGTTCCATCTCACGCTTTCCACATCCGCCTCCTACCGGCACAACGACCGGTCATACCTTCCTGCAGATAACAATTTGCACCGCAGCCCGAGTTCCGGGAGGAGCTTTCGAAGGCGAGCCACCGAGCCGGGTATGAGCGGTGACCGAGGTCGGGGGGCGCGCCGGGGCCAGCGGAGCGCGGGCGAAGCGAGAAAGTTGAGGCCTCCCTCTCGGAGGCGAGGCCCATTGGGCCGGGTGAAAGGCAAGGCCGGTCGGCTCGCCGTGGAAACGAAGCACGGAGGGGAAGGGGAGATGGAGTCGGCTTGACGCTGGCAAGCGCTGCGAGGTAAGGTGACTCCGAGCGTGGGCACCAGCGGTTTCCACGGCACGCGAACCGTCGTAGCGGCAACAAGCGGCACACATCGGGGCGTAGCGCAGTCCGGTAGCGCACCTGCTTTGGGAGCAGGGGGTCGCCGGTTCGAATCCGGCCGCCCCGATTGACGGAAGAGGTTGCAGCCCAAGCCGCTGCGGGTTTTCCACAGCCGCTCCCGCCTTTCGCCTGGGGCTGTTCGTGGGGCTGTTGGGGGTGGAAGACCTCACTTCGCCTCCCGCAGCTCACCGCCGCCGAGCACGACTGCGAGCATTGTCTCGTGGTCGGCCTGCTGGTAGACGTTCGCCAGCGTTTCCGGGCCCGACCACCCGCCGGCCTTTGCCACGTCCACGGCGGGCAGGTGCTTCCGCTCTGTCGCCCACATCCTTCTCCAAGCGTGCCAGAGTGACCCTTCCTGCGTCCCCAGCCCCGCCAACTTCTCCGCCTCCCTGAGCCAGGCGTCCGCGAGGTGACGGGAGATGGCCTGGCCGGGGCTGGTGGGGGAGGGGAACAGGTACGCGTCGCCAATCCCAGGCCGCTCCATAAGCACCCGGTCGAGCGCGGCCCGAACGAGCGGCGAGATGGGCACCACAGACTCTCGGCCTGTCTTGTCAGTATCGGCGGGCCAGCGGATGGCGCCGTGCGGCGGTACCTCAGGCCTCAGGTCGCCGAAGCGGAGCCGGCAGATGGCAGAGAGCCTCCTGCCGGTGCCGACGGCGATGTCGAGAAGCTCTGAAAGGTAGCTGCGCCGCACCTCGCGCCGGCCCTCCCATCTAGTCTCCATCGTGACGTGGTCGGTGACCTCGCGGAGGGCTTCGTAGCGGTCTCGGGTTGCAACCGGGCGCCGTGGGTTCTTCTCGGTCGGGATCTCGTACCCGCGCACTGGGTTCTCCCGCAGCAGGTAACGGCCCTCCCGGTCCCGCCACTTGGTCCCCCAGTTGAGGCACCACCGCAGCCACCTGAGGTCGGCCTCGACGGTCCGGGCGCGCGCCGGGCTGCGCTTCCCCTCGGACACGAGTTCGCCGTGCGCGTCGAGGGCACCGCTCGACCGTAGGTCGATGAACCGCTCCCATTCGGCGAGGGTGACGCGGTGCGGGTCCTTGTCGACGCCCAGGAAGCGGGTCCACAGCTCGATGCGACGCTCGTCTGCCTGACGACCCCCTGGGCGCTTCTTCGGGGTCCGGTGCGTGCGGTAGAGGCTGAACAGCCGGGCAAGGGTGACCTTCCCGGCCCGGATGTCGTCGCAACCCTGCCGGAGCTTGGCGTGCTGTTCGTGGGCGTACTGCTTCGCACGGTCGCGGTCCCGGTGCGCGAGGGACCGCTTCCGCCAGCCGCCCTCGCCGCCCCGGGCCGTGGGGCTCCATACCCGGGCGTACAGGATGCCGCCGGGCGTGCGCTCGAAGACGCGGACCACGTTCGGCCGCTCCCCGACGGAGTGGCTCCACAGTTGTCGCCTACCCATCTGTCTCCTCCTCGTTGGCTGCGCGCTCTAGCTCAGTCGCGACTCGCTCCAGCGTGCCCGCTCGCTCCCGGAGGTGACCCGCGAGCGTCCGGGCGGCCTCGGGGGTCACCCGCCGTTCGCCGCTCCGGTAGAACTCCAGCATCCGGCGCGTGCGGCCGATGGCTCGGGCGATGTCGCCGAGCGTCTCGGTCGCCAGCTCGGTCGCCGCCACGAAAACCGAGCGCAGGGTTCGCTTGCTTCCCACGTTCGCATAGATACGAACATGAGGGCGGCACCGCAACTCACCCGCGGGCGGCCAGCTCCTCGCCGGCGATGTCCGGCTCGCCGGTCACCAGCCGGGGCCGACGGAGGGCGGGCCAGACGTCGCACCGCCGCACGGCCGGCCGGCCCTTGCGGCCTGCGTTCGGCCACTCTCCAGACGCCACCTTCCGCTGCGCCGTGTCGTACCTGCATCCTTTCTCCTCCGCTGCTTGCTCCAGGCTCAGAGCCTCCAGCGCCCACTCCTGGAGGCACTCCTCCAGCTCGGCGGCGTAGCTGTTCACCGCGTCGACGAGGGCGCGCTGACCGCGACGATCGTACAGTGCCGCCTCCTCGCGCCAGCGCGCTGCCAGCTCCCGGAGCAGGTGCAGCGGGTCATTCACGCGGGCCTCGGAACGGCAGCCCCTTGCCGTCGAGCGCAGCAGCGGAAAACTCGCTCAGGTCCTCCTCCGCCGGGGGCACCTCGCCCGGCCCGTCCGGCTCGTCGAAGTCGAGGACGGTCTGCTCGGGCTCGCGGCCCTCGACGAGCAGGACGTAACGTGCGTAGCCGCCGTCCGGCGCGTCGTCGCGCCAGGGCGTGGAGTACCGTCACGGCGCCAGCCCGCGCACCCATCCCTCTATCGACTCCCGCCTCGCCCGGCGCTCCTTGTAACTCTCCCTCCGCCGCTCCTCCGGGGGTTCTGGCCTGACCCCGGAGGCCAGCCTGAACAAACGCTCGGCGGTGGCGAAAAACTCCTCCCGGGAGACCTCCCGCTTGAACGTGAGACTCGTCGGGGTCAGCTTGAGGTCGGGGTGTCGGTGCAGCCAGATGAAGTCCTCCAACATCTGCTCGGGCGGCACCTTGCCGTTCGCCTGCGCTGCCATCAGGCCCAACAGATGACCCGCCAGGTATCCCTGCTGCACGGCAGCTCGGGCCTCCTCCTCGGCCGCCGGGCGCTCCGCCGACTCCTCTCCAGCGGGCTCATCCTGCCGCCCGGCCGAGAGGAGTCTGAGCGCATCCCTTACTGTCAAATGCGCAGCGCGTTGCGTATTTGCCAGCTCGTCCCAACGCCGCGCGATCCGCATGTACGCCTGAGCCGTACGGACGGAGATGTCGCACCGCGACTCAAGCCACGGGAGCCACTCGCCGTGGTCGAGCCGGCCCTTCGCCTCGATTAGCAGCTCGCCGGCCCGCCGGGCGTGCTCCAGACCGCGCCGGATGGCCGCCGCGGCCTGCTCGTGCTCGGCCCGGATCTGCCTGGCCAAGTCCTCAAGCGATCTCTGTGGGCCTATCTCACTCATCTCCAGCCTCTCAAACCGTTCAGGCGGCCAGCTCTCGCACCGTGCCAAGCAGCCGCGCACGCGGCGCTGCGGACTCGATCGCTAGAACGGCAGGTCGGTCTCGACGGCCGGTGCCGTGTCCGCGACCATCGAGTTCTGCTCGGCCTGATCGTCGGAGTCCCCAACCTCTGAAGGCGTGCCAGGTGAGAGCGGCTCCTCTGAAAGGTCGAGCACGATGAAGTTCCGAAACGTGTTCCCACCCCTCGTCTCGGACCAGCCCTCGAAGGCCACATGAATCAGCCTCCCGTCGCCCACATTGGCCAGCGCATCCCGCAGTGCCTTGTAACTGAGGCTGAGGCTCACATCGACGGCGGGGAGGACCGGGTATTCGACCTTTTCCTTCCCAGTGCCGGTCGTCGCGGTGAGGTTCTCGCTCGCGGCCATTACCTCGATGCGCAGGACCGGACCGTACTGACTCTCCCATCGGCCCAGGATCCGGCCTTCCAGCCAGCAGGGCTCGTCCCCCCACTTCACGAACGGAGCCTTGCCGCCCTTGGACAGCGTCCGTACGCCTTGTCGCAGCAGCTCCTCCGTGCGAGTGTTTCTGCGTTCAGACATCTTGGCACTCATCCTCTGCCCCCTCCTCTAGCTGAGCGCACGGCGAGCTGGGGGCGCACGCTCGCCGTGCCCGTGCGCTAGGTCGCTAATCGGA
>JBHIAV010000004.1:0-105640 GCA_046758745.1 Gemmatimonadota bacterium | reverse complement strand
CTCGCCCTCGGGCGGTCGGCCCTCGCCCTTGGATGCTCGGCCCTCGCTCTCGGGTGCTCGACGGCTTCGCCGGAGTCCCCGCGCATCGGCGTGGTCGTCTCCGTGCTGCCGCAGGCCTACGTGGTGGACCGGGTGTCCGGCGGGACGGCCGACGTGGCGGTGATGATTCCCCCCGGCGGGAGCCCTGCCACGTACGAGCCCACCATCGAGCAGCTCCGCGCTGTCTCCGAGGCGACGCTCTACGTGAAGATCGGCCACCCGAACTTCGCCTGGGAGCGGGCGTGGCTGGATCGGCTGATCGAGGCGAACCCGGGCCTGGTCGTCATCGACGGATCGGAGGGATGTCGCCGGGAGGTGGACGACCCGCACGTGTGGCTCTCGCCGGTGTGCGTCCGCAGTATGGCCTCGCAGGTCGCTCGCGCGCTCGCGGAGGCGCTTCCGGCGGCGGCGGAGCGGATCCGCACGGAGCTGGCGGCCTTCGAGGCGGAGGTCGAGGAGCTGGATGCCGAGATCCGGGACCGACTGGCGCCGTACCGCGGGGAGACATTCCTGGTCTTCCACCCCGCGTGGGGCCATTTCGCGGCCGACTACGGCCTCCGTCAGGTGGCGATCCAGCGCGGGGCGGTCGAGCCGGGCACGCACGAGCTCGGCGAGCTGATCGAGCGGGCGCGAGCCGAAGGGATTCGCGTCGTGTTCGTGCAGCCCCAGTTTCCCCGCACGAACGCCGAGCTGGTGGCGCGCGAGATCGGGGGAACGGTCGTGGCTCTCGATCCGCTGGCCGGTGACTGGCCGGCCAGCCTGAGGCAGGCGGCGGCCGCGTTCGAGGAGGCGTTCCGGCGATGAACTCCCGCTCCGGCCAGGCCGCGATCGCGCCGGCCGCCCCGCCGCATTACCGGGAGGCACCTCGATGAGGGCGGGGGGGGATCCGGTCCTTCCTCCGGCGAGCGGCGAGGCGTCCGGGGCTGCGGTCCCCGCCATCGAGCTCCGGGACGTCTGGTTCTCCTACCGCGACGTGCTCGTCTTGGAGGACGTGGACCTGGCCCTCGAGGAGGGTGACTTCCTAGGCATCATCGGACCGAACGGTGGCGGCAAGACGACCCTGTTGAAGCTCATCTTGGGGCTCCTCGAGCCCGACCGCGGGAAGATCCGGATCTTCGGCCGGAGACCGGCCGACGGGAGGGGCGAGATCGGATACGTGCCGCAGTACGCCCGCTTCGACTCGGACTTTCCGATCAGCGTCCTCGACACGGTGCTGATGGGCCGTCTCGGGTGGCGCCGCGCCCCGCGCTTCTTCGGGACGGCCGATCGGGAAACGGCCCTGCGCGCGCTCGACAGGGTCCTCATGGCCGACCTCGCCGATCGGCAGATCGGACGTCTCTCGGGAGGTCAGCTCCAGCGCGTCCTGATCGCACGCGCCCTGGCGGTCGAGCCGCGCATCCTCCTGCTCGACGAGCCGACGGCGAGCGTCGACACCCAGGTCGGGCGGAGCGTGTACGAGCTCCTGGACGAGCTTGCCCGAGAGATCACGGTGGTGCTCGTCTCGCACGACATCGGCGTCATCTCCCGCCACGTGAAGACGATCGCCTGCCTCAACCGCCGGTTCTACTATCATCACTCGAGGGAGCTGACCGCCGAGATGCTGGAGGCGGCGTACGGCTGCCCGGTGGAGCTGGTCGCGCATGGGCACCCGCACCGGGTGCTGGGCGACCACGGCGTGGAGTGAGGGGCGTGATCCTGGAGGCCCTCCACTTCTCCTTCTTCCAGCGGGCCCTGATCGCCGGCCTCCTGGCCAGCGTGGCGTGCGGCGTGATCGGGACCTACGTGGTCGTCCGACGGATTGCCTCCATCTCCGGTGGCCTGTCTCACGCGGCGTTCGGCGGCGTGGGGCTCGGCTATCTGCTCGGGTTCGATCCGATGCTCGGCGCTCTCGGCTTCGGCCTTCTATCGGCCCTCGGAATAGGCGTCGCCGAGCGGAGGCTGCGACAGGGACTGGACACGCTGATCGCGACGGTGTGGGCGGTCGGAATGGCCCTGGGGATCCTCTTCGTCGCCGTTCGGCCTGGCTACGCGCCGGATCTGATGACGTATCTGTTCGGCAACATCCTGTTCGTTCCGACCGGGTACCTTCTCATGGTCGCGGCCCTCGACCTCGTCATCCTGAGCGCCGTGGCGCTCCTCTTCAGGGAGCTCCAGACGGTGGCTTTCGATCCGGAGTTCGGGGAGGTCGTCGGGGTGCCGGTCGGCCGTATCTTCCTCCTGCTTCTCGCCCTCACGGCGCTCGCCGTGGTCACGCTCATTCGTGTGGTAGGCGTCATCCTGGTGATCGCGTTGCTCTCGGTGCCGGCGGCGATCGCCCGGCACTGGTCCGAGGACCTGCTCCGGATGATGATTCTCGCGGCCGTGATCGGGGCTCTCTGCATCACTTCGGGCCTCTTCCTCTCCTACTGGCTCTCCGCTTCCTTCGGAGTCAACGTCCCGACGGGTCCCTTCATCATCCTCCTCGCGGTCGGCCTGTACGGAACTTCGGCCGTGGCGCGAGCGACGCTCGCCAAGGAGGGTCGGCACTCCAGGGCCGTGAGGGCGGCGGAGCGGGTGTGAGGCGCTCTACAGTCACCGGCGCCGCTCACTCCGCTTCGGCAACGGACCTGTGCTGAACGTCCGCAACGGTACGGATGACGAGCGTGAGAACCTGAATTCGCGGCGCTGGTCTAACTTCGTCCCGCGAAAAGGCTTTCAAGTTCATGGCGCGCGCGCTGGCAGGGCTGGCACGCCTCTCGCACACCCACATCGGTCCAAGCTTCTCCGTGCTTGGCCTAACGCCGGAGGTACGTATGCTGGTACCCCTCGCTACCCTGTGGGAGGACGATTCCGGTCAGGATTTGGCGGAGTACGCGATCCTGCTGGCCCTCATCGCGATCGTCGTCATCGCAGCCGTTCGTCTGCTCGGCCCGACGATCCAGAATATCTTCAACGCGGTCAACGACGAGCTCTTCTAACCGCCGCCGTACGTGTCGCCTAGCAAGGGCCCTGCGAGGCGGAAGCCGGCTTGAGGCCTGGCGGTGGTCGATTTGCGCCCAGCTCTTGCACTTGCCGCACTTGTTGCTTGTTTTCATCTTTAAAGATTATAGGTGACACAGCGGCGAGCCGCTCGGCTCGTTGCGCTCTCCGCGCTCCCGACGCGAGCCGGGAACGCGACGCGCAGCGTTGTACGCCGTTCGCCAGGACGATTGGCGTCTGCCAGGCCGGCATGCCGTCAGCCCGTTTCGTCTGCGTGCGATTTCGAGACGGACGCCGCCCGTACTCCTGATCACCGGTGGAGATGATGGCCGAGGACGCCAGCGAGAATACACCGACGTGGACGGGAACGCGCGGTCCGCACGGCGGCGAGCCCAGCCCTGGCGCTTTCCACATCTGGAAGCCGCGTCCGCTCCTCAGGAGCATTCATTGGACGCCCATCCCGAGCGTTCCGCACAGCGATCGCCTGGGCGCCTACGAGGTCTTCTTCATGCAGCAGGCGCTCGAGGACCTGCTGGACCACGTATGGAGGACACCGCTCGGGGAGGAGCCCTTCGGCTTTCTCGTCGGGGACCTGTGTGAAGACCCCGATGCCGAGTCACGCTATGTGCTCGTCAGCACGGTGGTTCGCTCGCGGCTCCCGTTCGCGGAGGACTCGCCCCACCAGATCTCTGCCGAGGCTCGCATGGCTCTCCAGCTGGAGGTCGACCGCCGCCGCGGAATCCTGGTCGGGTGGTATCACCGACACTCGGACGGCCCGGCCGAACTGACGGAGAGCGACGTCGCCACTCACGAACGACATTTCGGAGAGCCGTGGCAGAGCGCCGTTCTGGTGGTCACCGACCATGCCGATCCCCGGGGCGGCTTCTTCCGCCGGACCGCCAAAGGCTTGTCCGGTTCCCGCGCTCTCCCGTTCTACGAGCTTGTGACGACGGAATCCCTGCGCGGGAAGGGTCTGAAACGTTCCCGGCTGGATTGGACCAACGTCTCCACCGAGGATTCGGTCGTCCGCGAGCCGTCGCCGAGGCCGGAGCCTCCTGCGCCGGCACTGGAACCGGAGGCCGAGGTCGCAGCCGAGCCCGTAGCTACGTCGCGGGCGGAGACGCCGGCGCAAGCCGCCGCCGAGCGCGAGACGCTGGTGGTGGAAGGCTCACGGGCGGCGGAGGAAGTCCCCGTGCTGGCAAAGGAACCTCCTGCCGCCGCCGCGGCAGAGGCGGCTCGGAAGGCGGCCAAGGCGGAGGCGGCCCGGAAGGTGGCCGAGGGGAAGGCGGCCGAAGAGAAGGCGGCTCGGAAGGCGGCCGAGGAGAAGGCGGCTCGGAAGGCGGCCGAGGCAGAGGCGGCCCGGAAAGCGGCCGCGGCAGAGGCGGCTCGGAAAGCGGCCGCGGCGGAGGCGGCTCGGAAGGCGGCCGAGGCGGAGGCGGCTCGGAAGGCGGCCGAGGAAGAGGCGGCCCGCCGGGCCGCCCGGGAGGCGGAGGAACGGGCGATGGCGCGAGCGCGAGCCAGGACGGCGGGACCCCGTCCGGCGGTCGCCCTCGAAGACGCGGGAGCTGACGAAAGGGCGGCGGTCCGAGGGGGGCCAGCTCCACCTGCGCGGCCTGCTCCCACGGCGCCGCCGCTCGTCGTCACCGCGGAGCCACGGACGCGGCGGCCGCTGTGGGCCCGCCAAGCGGCGCTCATCGCGGCGAGCGTGCTCGTCGTCGTCGTGGTCGTGGTGAGTCTGGTCGCCGTCGTCCGAGGGACGGGCCCCGGCGCCGAGAGCGGAGTTTCTCCAGCCGCTCCGTCGGTGACCCAGCAGCTCGAGGCACCGCAGACCGCTGCCGAGATGCCCGGCGCGGCGTCTGGCTCAGAGGACGACGGGGAGGCGCTCTCCGGCGAGGCGGCGGGAGCCACGGCCGCATCTGTCGGCGGGGTGTTGGGGAGGCTCGACCTGCTCAGCGACGCGATGGTCGAGGCGATCAGCCGCTACTACGGCGTAACCGTGAGCTTCGATGCGGGCCGCGTGACCTGCTCGGAGCTTCAGGCCGTGTACGTTCGCGTGGAAGACGCCTGGATCGATTACAACGCGAACGGCAAGGCGAGGGTCGATGCTCCCCTGGACAGTGACCGGGTGGCCAGGGACAGCAGGCTGTACGAGGGCGTGCAGGACGTGGAACGGCTGTTCGCACAGACCGGCTGCGACCGGCCCTGACGCCCGCGACCGTTGATCGTCGGAGTCTCCTCCGCTTGAGGGCGTCCCGCGGGCGCGCGGCGCTGGTAGCCGCAGCGATCTCGCTCCTTATCTCAGCGCCGGTCTCTTCCGGTCAGGAGCGCCGCCCTGGGGTGCGCGATCTCGGTATCATCATCGGCCGACTTCCGAGCGGTCCCCTGAACGCGATCACCGACGTCGGCGAAGTCCGGGTCGGCCACCGCACGGTGATCGTGGGCGATTCGATCCGCACGGGTGTCACGGCCATCCTACCTCACCCGGGAAACCTCTTCCGTGACAAGGTCCGAGCCGCGGTCTACGTAGGAAACGGCTTCGGAAAGCTGGTCGGTCTCAGCCAAGTGTCCGAGCTCGGAGAGCTCGAAACGCCGATCCTCCTCACCGGTACCCTCAGCGTATTCCGCGCCGCCGACGCCCTGGTAGACACGCTGCTCCGGCTACCGGAGAACGCCGAGGTGATCTCCATCAACCCGCTCGTGGGCGAGACCAACGACGGCTATCTCAGCGACATACGCGCCCGACCGATCGCGCCGGAACACGTCCGCGAGGCGCTGCGCGCCGCCTCTCCGGGGGTCGTCGAGGAAGGGAGTGTTGGTGCTGGCACCGGTACTCGCGCCCTCGGGTGGAAAGGTGGGATCGGCACCTCCTCTCGCGTCATCTCTGGCCGCCTGGGCGGCTTCACCGTCGGCGTGCTCGTGCAGTCGAACTTCGGCGGCGAGCTCACGATCGCCGGAGTGCCCGTGGGTCGTCGGCTTCGCGCCCACCCACGCGGGGGGGTGCCGGTGGGGCGAGGGGTCCGCCCCCCCCCACGGAGGAGGTCGGGCTCTCGCGACGACCGGGACGGCTCGGTCATGATCGTGGTCGCCACGGACGCCCCGCTGGCTCACCGCGAGCTCGAGCGCCTGGCGGCTCGCACGATGCATGGCGTGGCGCGGACCGGCTCCGCCATGTCCCACGGCTCGGGCGATTACGCGATCGCGTTTTCCACTCACCGCGGAGACCCGATCATCCCTCCGGGGTCCGTGCTTTCGGCGCTTTTCATCGCAGCGATGGAGGCCACCGAGGAAGCGGTTCTCAACTCTCTCTTTCGCGCGACGACGGTCACCGGCTGGCGTGGACATCGTGCAGAAGCCTTGCCCGTCGACCGTGTGATGGAGATCCTCGAGGCGGCCGCTCCGGTCGATCGCGGCTAGCGCAATTCGAGTCTCCCCAGTGGCTTGCGAGCGTGGCCCGGCTGCGCCTCGATGCGACGGCCCGCCTTATGCAGCGGGAAGCGGCCGCTTATATTGCGAGGGATCCGAGAAGACACTCCTGCGGAGGAATGATCATGGCCCTGGTACGTAACGTCGGCGGGTGGGATCGGGCGATCCGGGTGATCGTGGGACTCGCCCTGATCGTTCTCGTCATCTCGCAGGATCTCGCCGGGTTCTGGGGTGGGATTGCTTTTCTGGTCGGTGGGGTGGCGCTCATCACCGGGGTCGTTCGCTACTGCCCGGTCAACAAGATGCTCGGCCTCAACAGCTGCTCCGTGGAGCCCCCGGCCGCATCGGATAGCTAGACTGTACCCCATGCCGTAGGCCGGGGCGTGCCTGCCTCAGGTCCCGGCCTACACGAGCCAACTTCCCCGAGGACCCGTCTGGAGGCCGATCCCCCGCCTGGAGGGGGAGCCGGGTCCCTCGCCCCGGAGGCCTAGCCACCCTACCGGCCGCGTTCCGCCCTCAGCGTCCGCGGCGAGCGGAGTCGATCAGATCGCGCACCCGGTCGCGCAACGGCTCGATATCCTCCTCGACGAGGCCCTTCACCGGGACTGGCGGCAGGATGCGCACCACGACCCGTGAGTGGTTGAAAAGAAGCGAGCCCTTGCGAATCGACTGTCGCGTTCCCGAGACGGCGAGGGGCAAGACGGGCCGCCCTGTCTCGATCGCCAGTCGGAAGGCGCCGTTCCGAAACGGGAGAAGCTCATCGGTGCGGGAGCGAGTGCCCTCCGGGAAGATCATCACCGAGACACCCCTCGCCAGGTACTCCTTCAGCCTGTCGTAGGCCTTGGCTCGACTGTCCGGATCATCCCGTTGCACACGCAGGTCACCCGCCATCCGCATCATCCAGCCGAGGAACGGTATGCGAAAGTTCGATTCCTTCGAAAGCCACTTCATCTCCCAAGGCACCGAGCCGACCAGCACGACATCCGCCAGCGACTCGTGGTTGCACACGACGACGAACGGATGGTCCTCGGCGGCCGGTCGGTCGCCGACGATCCGGGCGTTCCAGAAGAGATTCAGCCGGGTCGCAACGGCGGCGCAGCGCCGAAAGAGACGCCCGGCGGCTCGTCTTCCAGGGTCACGTCGCACAGTGGCCAGATAGGTCACGGCGACGAGAGGGGTCCACGCGATCACCAGGATCGCCCATGTTGCCCACACCAGGGCGCTCAGCAAGGCGTCCGGCAGCCTCTTCATTCGCGCGCGCGCTGCCTCTCGGCCGGGTATCCCGTCGCCTACCCCATGGGCACCTCTTCCCGGACGTTCGGTCCGGCGGGCGCCGCGCGCAGTGCCACGTACCCGGCGAGGCCCGAGATCACGGAGCCGCCCAGGATGCCGATCTTGGCGAGATCCAGCGCTTCGGGCTCGGCGAAGGCGAGGGACGCGATGAAGATCGACATGGTGAACCCGACACCGGCCAGGAGGGCGCCTCCCCACAAGGTCCGCCAGTGCCCACCGGCCGCGAGCTCCGCCACTCCCAGACGGACGGCGAGCCACGCCGCCGCGGTGATGCCGATCTGCTTGCCGAAGAAGAGTCCGAGGGACACCCCGAGCGTCAGCGGATGGGTGAGGGCCTCGCCGAGCGTGGCGAGCGGGATTCGGACCCCGGCGTTCGCGAAGGCGAAGAGGGGCAAGATGAGGAAGGCCACCCACGGGTGGAGCGAGTGCTCGAGCCGGTACAGCGGTGCCTCCGAGGCGGTCACTTCCCTGGCCAGATCTCGCAGGATCTCTTCGCGGATGTCCTTCGCGTCCAGCCCCTCCTCCGAGCTGTCGAACGGCGCGAGCGCCCGTGCGTAGCCGACGAACGCCTTCTGCAGGTCGGAGGCCGTCCTTTCGGGTGTCTCGTCCGGGAAGGAGGCGGGCACGAACGCGGCCGCGATGACCCCGGCGATCGTCGCGTGGACGCCTGACTGCAGTACCACGTACCATAGCGCGATCGCTGGGATCACGTACGCCCAGGTGGAGCGCACGCCGGCACGATTCAGCAGCGCCAGCACGCACATCATCGCCCCCGCCCACCACAGCGCGCCGATGTTCAGGTCTGCCGAATAGAAGAGCGCGATCACCAGCACGGCGAGGATATCGTCGGCGATCGCGAGTGCCGTGACGAAGGTCTTGAGCCACAGAGGTGCCCGGCTTCCCAGCAGCGCGAGAAGCCCCACTGCGAAGGCGATGTCGGTGGCCATCGGGATCCCCCACCCGTGACGGTAGGGTCCTGTATGGTTCAGGGCGAAGTAGATGAGCGCCGGTAGGGCCGCTCCTCCCGCGGCACCGATGACCGGAAGCGCGGCTTTGCGCGCCGTGGAGAGCTCGCCGACAAGGATCTCTCGCTTGATCTCCAGGCCGACAACGAAGAAGAAGATCGTCATCAGCCCGTCGTTGATCCAGTGCTGAAGCGAAAGCCTCAAGGCATGGCCGCCGATGGAGAGGCCGACGTCGGTGTGCCAGAGCTGCACATATGCGCCCCCGAATCGGGAATTGCCCACCAGGAGTGCCACGATCGCCGCGACCAGAATCGCGATTCCGCCCGACGCTTCCTTCTCGATGAAAGTGTTGAAGGCGCGTGTGACGCGGGTTCTCGCTCTGTTCATGTACGGCGGCCCGACACGATTGGCGGATCGTTCCATCGGCTTCTCCCCTCAGGTCGGGGGGCGCGAGGTGAGGGTGGCCTACGGCACGCTGGACACCCCGGGTCGGACCGCGCATTTTGCTCGGCTCCTGCATACCAACGCAAGACAGGAAAGCGACTTCGATGGCCGAGGATCGGACCTCTCCGGGAGCGCCGCTCGTTCCCGCCGCCTTCCAGCCTCCCCTGCCTACCGAGCAGCTGCTCCTTCGGGAGGAACCCGGGGAGGAGGCCGTGCCTCTGGATGTGCTCTTCGTGGGGGGTGGGCCGGCGGGCCTGGCGGGTGCCATCGAGCTGGCTCGCCTCGCGCGGGCGGACGCGGAGGTGGGAGGCGGGCTCGGAGAACTGGAGATCGGGGTGCTCGAGAAGGCGGACGGACTCGGCGAGCACTGCCTCTCCGGGGCCGTCGTGAACCCGGGACCGTTCCGAGAGCTCTTCCGAGACTTGCCTGTCGAGGACCTGCCTTTTCGGGGGCGGGTCGGGCGCGACCGTGTGTATCTCCTCACCGAGCGCGGCCGGATTCGGCTGCCTACCCCCCCGACCATGCGCAACCACGGCAACCACGTGGCCTCCATATGCGAGATCGTCCGGTGGCTCGGCGCCCGAGCGGAGGAGCAGGGGGTGAATGTGTTCACCGGCTTCCCGGCCGCCTCGCTCCTCACGGACGGAGGCAGGGTCCTCGGTGTCCGTACAACGCCGGCTGGACTCGATCGCGACGGAGGGCAGGGCGGCGGCTACGTGCCGCCCACTGATGTATCCGCCCGTGTGACGGTTCTCGCAGAAGGAACGCGCGGCTCGTTGACGCAGGCGTACCTCCAGGACCGCGGGATCTCCTCCGCCAACCCGCCGATGTACGCCCTCGGGGTGAAGGAGCTGTGGCAGGTGGAGCACCCGCCCGACGCGGTGATCCATTCCCTTGGCTGGCCGCTCCCACGCGATGCGTTCGGCGGCAGCTTTCTCTACCCGATGGGAGAGGGCCTGGCATCCATCGGTCTGGTCGTAGGGCTCGACTACCCGCAGCGCGACCTGGACGTCCACCTGCTGCTTCAGGGGATGAAGGGCCACCCGCTCTTCCGCCGTTACCTCGAGGGCGGCGAGATGGTGGAATGGGGTGCCAAGACGATCCCGGAGGGCGGATTCCACTCGCTGCCGGAGCGGCTGTACGGAGATGGCTTGTTGATCGCGGGGGACGCGGCGGGACTGGTGGACGTCTCGTCCCTGAAGGGGATCCATTACGCGATGTTCTCCGGTATCTTCGCCGCGCGGACGATCTTTCGGGCCCTGAAAGCCGGGGACACCTCCGCCTCCGGACTGGCGCCCTACGACTCGCTGGTGCGGAGGAGCGTGATCGGAAGGGACCTCTACCGGCGTCGCAACATGCGTCTGGCCTTCAAGTCCGGCTTCTTCACCGGTGGCGTCAAGGCGGCTCTGATGAGCGTATCCCGTGGAGTCTTCCCAGGCGCGCGAATCGCCGCCGCGGCCGACGCCGAGGAACCGAGAACCGGCCGGGCGCCGGTTCCGCTTCCGAACGGCCGGTACGTCTTCAGCAAGGTGGACGCCGTCTTCCGCTCCGGAAACACGACGCGCGATGATATTCCCTCTCACCTCATCGCGCCGGAGGGGGTGACCCGGGAGCTCGCGGACTTCTACGAGCATATGTGCCCGGCAGGCGTCTACGAGTGGCGGGACGGCACTCTCGTGGTGAACGCTCCGAACTGCGTGGACTGCAAGGCCACGGATGTGCTCGGCCCGCGGTGGACGCCGCGGGAGGGAGGTAGCGGGCCGAGCTACAAACGCATGTAGCGGCCGGGGAGGGGCGAGCGTGCCGCCCGCCGATCCGAGCCTGCGGCCCGCCCGCGCGACCGACGGCCGGACCTCTATTCTCGAAGCATCTGACGAAGGACGGTGTGCAGGATCCCTCCGTTCCGGTAGTAGCGCACCTCGACCCCCGTGTCGAGCCGCGATACCGCCTCGAACTCCTTCACCTCGCCATCCACCGCTGAGGCGCGCACGCGAACCATGGCGCCGGGCTCCACACCTTCGGCGATCCCGGTGATGTCGTAGCTCTCGGTGCCGTCCAGTCCGAGCGCATCGGCCGATTCTCCCGACCGAAACTGGAGCGGCAACACGCCCATCCCGATCAGGTTACTCCGGTGGATCCGCTCGTAGCCGACGGCAATGACCGCACGCACGCCGAGCAGCCTGGGACCCTTGGCGGCCCAGTCGCGCGATGAGCCGGTGCCGTACTCCTTGCCGGCGAGCACGATCAGCGGAACCCCCTCGTCCCGATAGCGCATCGCGGCATCGTAGATGGACATCCGGTCCCCGCTGGGCAGGTGCCGGGTGACGCCTCCCTCGACCCCCGGTACGAGTCGGTTCCGGAGACGGACGTTGGCGAAGGTGCCCCTCATCATCACCTCGTGATTCCCCCGCCGCGCCCCGTACGAGTTGAACTCCCTCACCGGAACGCCGTGCTCGATGAGGTAGCGACCGGATGGCGAGTCCTTCCTGAACGAGCCGGCGGGGGAGATGTGGTCGGTGGTGACCGAGTCGCCGAGCAACGCGAGAACGCGCGCGCTCCGGATGTCCTCGAGCGGTTCCGGCTCGGCGGCCATGCCCTGGAAAAAGGGAGGTTGGCGCACGTAGGTGGACTCGGAGTCCCAGGCGAAGCGCTTGCGCTCCGGAACCGGCAGGCCGCGCCACTTCTCGTCGCCGGTGAACACGTCGGCGTACTGCTCGGCGAACATCTCCGTCTTCACCGCGCCGCGAATCGTGTCCCGGATCTCTGCCTGTGAAGGCCAGATATCGCGCAGGCACACGTCTTCACCGTCCCGTCCCGTCCCGATAGGCTCGTTGTACAGGTCGATGTCCATCCGCCCGGCCAGAGCGTAGGCCACCACCAGCGGCGGCGAGGCGAGGAAATTCGCCCGGGTGTCAGGATTGATGCGGCCCTCGAAGTTGCGGTTTCCGGACAGTACGGAGCAGGCGACGAGCCCGTGCTCCTCGATGGCCTTGGAGATCGGGGCGGGGAGAGGGCCGCTGTTCCCGATGCACGTGGTGCAGCCGTACCCCACGAGGTGGAAGCCGAGCGCCTCGAGAGCCGGCATGAGCCTCGCCTCCTTCAGGTACTGGGTGACGACCTTCGAGCCGGGAGCGAGACTGGTCTTTACCCATGGCTTTGTGCGCAGACCGCGCTCGACCGCCTTTCTGGCGAGGAGGCCGGCCCCGACCATCACGCTCGGGTTTGAGGTGTTCGTGCAGCTCGTGATGGCCGCGATCACAACGGAGCCGTGGTGGAGCTCGACCTCGACCGGTTTCCCATCCGGGTTCTCCGCCTCCAGCCGAACGGCGACGCCCGTCGGCGCAGCGGTGGCGACGACCACGCCGCTCGCATCACCCCCTTCTTCCTCCCAGCGCTCGAGCGCCGAGGCGGGGGTGGGCGGGCTGCCGTCCCGCAGCATGGAGCCGAGGGCGTCCAGGAAGGACTCTTTGACATGAGTCAGCGCGATCCGCTGCTGCGGGAGCTTCGGCCCGGCGAGGCTCGGTTCCACCGTACCGAGATCCAGCTCCAGCGTGTCCGAATACGCGGCCGGGGGGCTCTCCGCGGTATGGAAGAGCCCGACCTCCTTGGCGTACGCCTCCACAAGTGCGATGTGTGCCTCGTCGCGGCCGGTGAAGCGCAGGTACTCCAGGGTCTCGCCATCGATCGGGAAGATCGCGCAGGTGGCCCCGTACTCGGGGGACATGTTGCCGATCGTTGCGCGATCGGCCAGCGACAGGCTCTCGATGCCGTCTCCGAAGAACTCCACGAACCGGCCGACCACTCCCTTCTCCCGAAGCATCTCCGTGACGCGAAGGACGAGATCGGTGGCCGTAGCTCCCTCCGGCAGGCGCCCGTACAGCCGGAAGCCAACCACCTCCGGGATGAGGAAGGTGATGGCCTCTCCGAGCATCGCCGCCTCCGCCTCGATACCGCCGACGCCCCAACCGAGCACCCCGAGGCCGTTGATCATCGTGGTGTGGCTGTCGGTTCCGACGAGCGTGTCAGGGTATGCCAGGCGGGTCCCGTTCACCGTTTCGTCGAACACGACGCGGGCGAGGTACTCCAGGTTCACCTGATGCACGATCCCGGTGTCCGGCGGGACGACTTTGAAGTTGTCGAACGCCTTCTGGCCCCAGCGCAGGAAGGCGTATCGCTCCCGGTTCCTTTCGAACTCCCTCTCGGCGTTGATGAAGAAGGAAGCCGCACTGCCGAAGGAGTCGACCTGAACCGAGTGGTCGATGACCAGCTCCGACGGCAGGAGCGGGTTGATGCGGGCCGCGTCCCCTCCCAGCTCCTCCATGGCGTCGCGCATGGCGGCGAGGTCCACCGCCGCCGGCACGCCGGTGAAGTCCTGGAGGAGCACCCGCGCCGGCATGAAAGCGATCTCCCGCTCCGGCAGCGCGCCGGGGTCCCACCCGGCCAGGGTCGCCACATCATCGGCGCTCACGCACTCGCCGTCTTCGTGCCGGAGGAGGTTCTCCAGAAGTATTCGCACCGAAAAGGGGAGGCGGCTCACGCTCCCGATGCCGCGGCGCTCGAGGGCGGCGATGTCGAAGATCGTCGTGCAGGTTCCGTCGGGCAGCGTCAGCTCGCGTCGCGTGCCGAACGAGTCTTGGCTCCTTCCGGGGGTCGCCGCCATCCTGTGTCCTGTCGGTGTCGACTATGGGCCGGGCTCCCTCGACGGGAAGCCTGCGCGGCAAGCTAGCACCATCCGCCCTGCCGCGCCCGCATCGCACGGCCGGCTGGCCTGGGCACGGCGAGCCCCGAATATTTGCACGCCGTCGGAACGGAATGCCGCCCCGTCGCTCGCCGGAGCCCTCCTCAGGGCGGGCCGACCCGGACTCCCGTCCGGATGGACGGCCGGCTCGGATGAGCTCCGATGCTCGACACGGAAGGATGGAGGCATGGCGGAGGAATACCGCGCGCAACACCGGGGGAAGCTGTTCAACTTCTTCTGGCCGTTCACCCGCTACCTAATCACCAACCTCACGGTGACGCTCGGTTCGATCTTCTTCTTCGTTCTGAACCGGACCACGGTGATCGGGCGGGGCAACGTGCCCAAGGAGCGGAACACTCTTCTCCTCTCCAACCACCAGTCGATGATCGACAGCTTTCTCGTCGGCTTCTGCGCCTTCTACCCGCATTCCTGGTGGAAGCCGTACCTCATCCCCTGGAATCCGGCTGCGGAGGAGAACTTCTACCGCAACCCTTTCCTCGGCTGGTGGTCGGACCAGTGGAAGTGCATCCCCGTGCGGCCCGGCCGTCGGGATCTCAAGGCGCTGCACCGGATGATCCGAGCGCTCCGCGGCGGAACCATGACGCTTTTCCCGGAGGGAACCCGAACGCGAGACGGCTCGATACGGGACGGCCGGCCCGGGGCGGGGCTGCTGATTCTGGCGAATCATCCCACCGTGATACCGGTGACCATCGACGGCATGAGCGACGTGCTTCCGGTGGGCCGGTTCTTTCCACGGCTGTTTCGGCGCATCTATGTGATGTACGGGGCGCCCGTCGACTACTCTGATTTCCTCGGCGAAGAGCGGTCCAAGGACACCGCCCAGCAGATCGTCGACCGGGTCATCGCCGTGCTGCGTCACCAGCAGGAGGAGATTCGTCGTCGCCGGCTAGCGCCGGGAGGCGGAACGGATTAGCCTGCCCGTTTCCGGGGTCGCACTCGCGGCCCGGTCGAGGCACCATCGGAAGAGGATCGAGGAGATGCGAGGGATGGCCGTTGTGGCGGCCGGCGCGCTCGTCGCGGCAGGCGCCGCGTGCGGGGAAGGCGGCTCGAGTCGGTCGGGGGAATCCGGTGAGACGGACGAGCCGGCGCCCGTGGCCGCCCCGGCGGCGCAGGTCGGAAAGGTGAGCGCGGAGTCGCCGCGCGTCCGGCTCGAAACGACGAAGGGCGACATCCTCCTCGCCCTGTACGAGACGGAGGCACCCGTGACCGTGGCGAACTTCCTGGCGTACGTACGCGAGGGCTTCTATGACGGGCTCGTCTTCCACCGGGTGATCCGCGACTTCATGATCCAGGGTGGGGGCTTCGACGCGGAGCTGGAGCTTCGCGAGCCAACGAAGGCGCCGATCCGCAACGAGTCCGACAGCCGTCTCGGCAACTTCCGGGGCACGATCGCCATGGCGCGCACGAACGACCCCCACTCCGCCTCGTCGCAGTTCTTCATCAATGAGGTCGACAACGAGTTCCTCGATCACGAAGCGCAGGGACACGGGCGCTGGGGGTATGCGGTGTTCGGACGCGTGATCGAGGGGCTCGAGGTGGTGGACTCGATCGCGGCGGTGGAGACGGGGGTCCGGGCAGGGAATCAGGGCCCGATGCAAGACGTGCCGGTCGAGCCGGTGGTGATCCGGAGGGCGGTCCTGGTCGAGCCGTAGGCGACTACGCTACGGCCACTCCCGTGCCCATGGTGACCTCCTGGATGGCAGGCAGGACGCCCTCCAGCTCCTCGCGTGTGATGACGAGCGGCGGGGCGAAGCGAATCACCTGGTGGTGCGTCTCCTTGGCGAGGATCCCCCTCTCCATGAGCGCCTCGCAGAACGGCCGCGCCGTGCCCGATCTCTCCCGGATCACGACTCCGATCATGAGCCCGCGCCCGCGCACCTCGCGGACATGTGGCGAGTCGATGGCGCGCAGGCGCTCCATGAACCAGCTTCCGAGCTCGTCCGCTCGGCGAGGGAGCTCCTCCTCCAGGATGACCCGCAGGGCCGCCCGCCCGACCGCCGCGCCGAGCGGGTTCCCCCCGAAGGTGGACCCGTGGTCGCCGGGCTGGAACACGTCCATCACCTCGTCCCGGGCGAGTATCGCCGAGACCGGATAAACGCCCCCGCCGAGCGCCTTCCCGACGATCAGGATGTCGCCGCGCTCTCCGTCCCAGTCGCCGCAGAAGAGCCGCCCGGTGCGGCCGAGGCCGGTCTGGATCTCGTCGCTCAGGAGGAGAACCCGGTTCTCGCGGCAGAGTTCGGCGCACCGCCTGAAGTATCCGTCCGGCGGCACGACGACGCCTCCCTCTCCCTGGAGGGGCTCGACTAGGAAGCCGACCGTGTTCTCGGTGATCGCCCGGGCCAGGGCGTCGACGTCGCCATAGGGGATCAGGCGAAAGCCGGGCGTGAACGGACCGAAGCCGGCTTGGTACTGGGCCTCCGTCGAGAAGCCGACGATCGTCGTCGTGCGCCCGTGGAAGTTGTTCTCGCAGGCGATGATCTCCGCTCTTCCCTCGGGCACTCCCTTGACGCGGTAGCCCCACTTCCGGGCCGCCTTGATGGCGGTCTCCACGGCCTCCGCTCCGGTGTTCATCGGGAGAGCACGGGGGAACCCGCTCGCCTCGCACAGCTCTCTGAGAAACGGGCCCATCTGGTCGTTGTGGAAGGCGCGCGAGGTGAGGGTGAGCTTGGCCGCCTGCGCGGTGAGGGCGGCCATGATCGCCGGGTGGCGATGCCCCTGATTGAGCGCGGAGTAGGCGCTCAGCATGTCGAGGTACTTCTTCCCCTCGACATCCCATACCCAGCACCCCTGGCCGCGCTCGATGACGACGGGCAGAGGCGCGTAGTTGTGCGCGCTCCATCGCTCGGCTTCCCGTATGGTGGCATCCGTTCCAGACATTTCGCCTCGCAGCTGGGGTTCTACGCTCTCCGTCGGTGCTCCGGCACATCACCGGGCGAACGCTCTTCCAGCTTAGGAGCGGCGCCACGCAGGGCGCAACGGCGCCCGACCTCCGACGGCCCCTGGACACGGGGAGATCGACCACGCATCCTGTGAGGCCGAGAGCCCTTTCCGGTCTGGATGAGTCCGGTGGGGGATGACGCTCGGGTTCGCGCGTCTCCGCGCGGCCGTGCCCCGGTCCCGTTACCCGGAGAGCCGCATGTACATCTTCATCACGGCTGTCCTCGCCTTCCTCATCGCGGGATACGGGGTCGCCTTCGCCTTCGGCTGCCGGCTTCCCGAGCTTGAGGAGCGCGACCGGGGGTAGTCCCCACATCTCTTTCCTCGGCCTGTCCCTCTCCCGAAGACGCGGCCCGTCGGCGGATGCCGGCCGGGCGCCCCCCGGAGAGGGACGGATTCGGCAATCCCGACCGGCCGTGCCCGGAGCGGGGAGGACCTCAGCGTTTCCGACCGGCCGCGACGATCCGCTCCACCAGCCCCCCATTCGCCGGAAGCAGTCCGGCGTCGACGAGTCGGGGAACCAGGGTCCGCCACTCCGCACGCATATCGAACGCTCGCGCGAAAAGGGGAAGGGAAGCGTCCACCTCACCGACGCTTGCCAGCGTCACCGCATGCCAGAAGATCGGCTCCGACTCGCGCGGCAGGAGAGCCTCCGCCGCGCGATACTCCTCCACCGCGCCGTCGATATCCCCGCGCGTGACCCGCTCGTCGCCTTCGTTCATGTGCCGATAGGCCCGCGCGACCACCAGGAGCCGACGCAACTCGACCAGGGGCTCGGAGTGGTCCTCCACGCGTAGATCGAAGATCCGATCTGACCAGGGGCGTCCCGTCGACTCTCCCTGCACGACGAGGAGAGCGGCCGACTGTCGGCCCCGGATGTCCCCGCCCTCGGCCTCGGCGGCCTCCAGCGCCGCCATCAGCCGCTCCGCCAGATCACCGTTCGTGCGGATGTAGGCCCGGACCATAGCCTCGCACACGGTCTCCCGCAGCATGAGGTTCGCCTGCACCGAGAATCCCTCGCCCGTTGTCTGGCAGGCCTCAGCGATCGCTTGCTCGCCGGTGTGCACGGCGGTGCGGCCCGCCGCGTCCACCATCCCCACCTGGCGCACCTCGGGATGGGGGTCGGCGGCGAGCAGTCCGGCCAGCGCCTCTCCGGCACTCTTGCCGACACGCATGAGGTCGAGACCTAGCTGCCCGTAGCCCGGGTCGATGAACGACTGCGTGGCGACCGCCCCGACTGCGCTCTCCGCCCATGGAACGACCGACCCGACGGAGAACCAGTGGGACTGGACGGCTACCCCGAGCTGGCCGGTCGCGGCATCCCGGGCCACGATGGAATAGGTGTGGACCGGGCGGATGGGGCGCTCGAGTGGTTGGGCTCCAAGGGATGACGGTGTGCCAGGAGCGGCGGCCGCGGCCAGGGCGGCCGCGACACGGGCGTACTTCGCGGCGCGCTTCATCGTGGTCTGCCTCCTCGGGTGGTGACGGCGCCGGAAGCGCGGCTGCACCAGCGGTCGCGCGGCCGGCGAGCTTCGGTCGCGAGCCGCCGAATCTACCGGCAGGGCGCGGAGGACGGAAGCCGACGGCACAGGGATCCGGAGACTCCGGGATGGGTAGAACCAAAACGATAATAGCTGGTTAGCGCCGTTCATCTGCAGCCGTTTCTCGGCGGTGACGCGGTGGACAGCTGAACGACGTGTGAGTAAACTAGAGGGTTATGCATCGTGCCGGATCCCCTCGCAACGCCAAGAGGTGTGCATGACGAAACACTTCCGAGATGACGATGGGCGGCGGTGGAAGGCCTGGCTCGCCTCCCGGGACGTGTTCTGGCCGGACCCCGATGAGGTCCAACCCGAGCCGGGCTACGAATCGGTGGTCTTCGTCTGTTTCTCCGACCCGCACCAGCCACAGAAGCGAATTCGCCTGCCGTCGGGCTCCTTCGAGACGCTGAGCGCCGACGATCTAAGGAGCCGGTTCCGGGCCGCCGAGCCCGATCCGGCGATCCGGTAAACGAGAACAGGCCAGCAGAGGCCGAAGAGGCGCGGCCGCGGACGCTTTCCGCGCGCTGCGCCTCTTTTGTTTCGTCATGCCCTGCCGTAAGATCGACGCACGAACGAATGGGAAGCATCACGGAGCGGTCCGTGCGCGCCACCTCCGCGGCGTGCACGGTGGGACGACGGGAGAGATGGCTCGACATATAGCGGCGAGAGGACTCGAGGGCGTCATCGCCGCCGAGACGGCGTTGAGCTTCATCGACGGCCGGGCGGGCCGGCTCCTCTACCGCGGCTACGACATTGGCGATCTGGCGAAGCGGGGCACGTTTCTCGAGGCCCTCTTCCTCCTGTGGAACGATGCCCTCCCGACGCGTGCCGAGTTGGCGCGCTTCAGCGCCGAGCTAGCCGGGCTTGGGGCGCTGCCGCCGGCGGTGCTCGGCGTCCTGCGGCAGCTGCCGAGCCAGGCGGTACCGATGGCCGTCCTGCGGACGGCCGTCTCGGTTCTCGGCGATAGCGACCCGGAACAGGATGACGGCTCTGCGGAGGGGACGCTCCGCAAATCGACCCGCCTCGTCGCCCGCGTGCCGACAGCCGTAGCCGCGTTCCACCGTATCCGGGGTGGGCACGAGCCGATCCCTCCGGACGACTCGCTTTCGTACTCGGCGAACTTCCTGTATATGCTGAATGGCGAGCGCCCCGGCCCGGTCGCCGAGAAGGCCCTGGACACCTCCCTCCTCCTGTACCTCGAGCACGGACTGAACGCCTCGACCTTCACCTGTCGGGTCATCGCCTCTACTCTGTCGGATCTGTACTCGGCAGTGACGGGGGGAATCGGAGCCCTCAAGGGACCGCTTCATGGCGGCGCCAACGAGAAGGCGATGCAGATGCTGATCGAAATCGGGGAGATCGGAAGGGTGGAGGATTACATCGATTCGGCGCTGGCCGCTGGGAGGAAGATCATGGGGTTCGGGCACAGGGTGTACCGCACCGAGGACCCCCGGGCCACACACCTGCGGCGGATGTCGGAGGAGCTCGGACGGGCGATCGGGGACACGCGGTGGTTCGAGCTCTCCAGAGCCGTGGAGACGACGATGCGCGACCGCAAGGGGCTCGACTGCAACGTGGACTTCTACTGCGCCTCCGTCTACCACTGTCTCGGCCTCCCTCTCGACCTGTACACGCCCATGTTCGCCGTGGGGCGGATGGGAGGTTGGTGCGCCCACGTGATGGAGCAGCTCGAGAACAATCGCCTGATCCGCCCCCGCGCCGAGTACACCGGGGCGAGGGACCGGCCATACGTGCCGATGGGCGAGCGCTGAGGTCGCGCGACGGGAACGGGCGGAGAGTCGGCGTGAGGCGAGTAGAAGTTCGCTCCGGAGATCCGCGCGCCCTTGGCGTGGCGCTGCTGGCCATCCCCATCGGGCCGGACGGCGAGCTCGGAGAGATGGGCCGGCAGGTGGACGTGTGGTTGGGTGGGGCTCTGGCCAGGTGGCTCGCGGCCGGACGCCTAACGGGCGAGGAGGAAGAGGGACGGCTCTTTCCGTCGGGAGCGCCGGAGGGACCGCATGTTCTGGCGATCGGCGGCGGGGATCCGTCGATCTCGGATGCCGAGCGAGCCCGGCGGATCGCAGCTCGGGCCATCCGGGAAGCGAGGGAGAACGGGCTCCGCTCCGTTGCCCTGACGCTCGCGGGAGAGGCCAGTGGCGCCGGGGCATCGGAGGTTCAGGCCTGCGCCGAGGGATTCGTGCTCGGCGACTGGTCGTACAACGCTCTCAAGTCGCCAGACGCCGCCGCGCCCGCCACGCCGGCCCCCGATCTTGCGGTGATCCACGTTCCCCAGGCAACGCCCGGCATCGGCGAGGCGGCGGAGCGCGGAAGGGTCCTGGCGGAGGCGCAGAACTTCGCCCGCGACCTCGTGACCCTGCCGGGCAACGTCGCGACTCCCTCGTACCTCGCCGCGTGCGCCGAGGAGATGGCCGAGCGTCACGGGCTCCACGTCGAGGCGTGGGGAACCGAGCGGCTACAGAGCGAGGGTTTCGGCGCGCTCCTCGCCGTGGCGCGAGGATCGGAGGAGGAGCCCCGCTTCCTCATCATCGAGTACGCCGGAGCGGAAGATCGGCCCGTGGTACTGGTCGGGAAGGGGGTCACCTTCGACAGCGGCGGCATCTCGCTGAAGCCGGCCAAGGGGATGGAGGCGATGAAGTATGACATGGCCGGTGCCGCGGCGGTGCTCGGCGCCCTGCGGGCGGCGGCGGAGCTCGGCCTGTCCCGGCGGATCGTTGGCCTCGTTCCTGCCACGGAGAACCTGCCCTCCGGGAGCGCCCTCAAGCCGGCGGATGTGATCCGGGGCCTCTCTGGACGCTCGATCGAGGTGGTGAGCACCGACGCGGAAGGTCGCCTCATCCTTTCGGATGCTCTGAGCTATGCTACGCGCCTGAACCCGACCGCGGTGGTCGACGTCGCCACACTCACCGGCGCGTGCGTCGTCGCCCTCGGCCGCCACGGCATCGCGCTGATGAGCAACGACGATGCCCTGGCCGGGGCACTGGAGACGGCGGGGGCGAGGAGCGGGGAGCGAGTGTGGCGGCTGCCGCTGTGGCGGGAGTATCGGAAGCAGCTCGATTCGGAGATCGCCGATCTGAAGAACAGCGGCGGGCGGGAGGCCGGTACGATCACCGCCGGCTGGTTCCTCCGCGAGTTCGTCGGCGAGATGCCTTGGGCCCATCTCGACATCGCCGGGACGGCGTGGGCCGAGGAGCCCCGTCCATGGCAGCCGAAGGGGGCGACCGGTGTCGGCGTTCGCCTGCTGGCCGGGTGGCTGGACGCCGCTGACTGAGCGTAGGCCTCCGGGACCTCCCGGCCCGTGGCCGAGCGTTGGACCGGCAGCCGCTCGCGTCACCGTCGCGCTCCTTCTTTTCGGCGCCGCTCCCCTCCGTGCGCAGGATCCGACGCCCCCGCCGCGTCCCGTTCCGACGGACAGCCTCCGGCTTCGGCGGGACAGCGCGCGTGCGCTGCCGAAGACGCCACACGCCGAGGCGGACAGCCTCGGGATCGAGCGGGAACTCCGGCGGGCCGGCGCGGACAGCCTCGGGGTTGCGGGCGACAGCGCCAGGGCGGCGGCTCTGGCGGCGCTCGCCGGCGCTCGACAGGACACAGCACCCGAACGACGGCAGGCGTATCCGGCGCCCCTGGAGTTGCCAGGCGACGGGTACGCAGCGGCCGTGTACGAATGGGACCTGAGCGAGCAGCTCCGAACTGGCGCGCTCTCCCTCCTGGATCTCCTCGTGAATGGCCTCCCCGGTTTCACCTCCGTTCGCGCTTCGTACTACGGGGGTCCGCACCACCTGCTCGATGGGTTGCTCGGAGCCGGGTTCGTCCGGGTGTTGGTCGATGGTCGTGAGCTGGACCCTCTCGAGGGGGGTCAGATCGACCTCACCCGCATCTCGCTCGTGCGCCTCGAGCGGGTGCGCGCCCTCCGTCACGCGGATGGCTGGACCATCGAGCTGAGCACGTTGCGGCACGACCGGCCCGACGCCTACTCCCGCATCACCGCTGGGACGGGCGAGCCGGGCCTCGAGCTCCTGCGCGGCACGTTTACCAACGGTCTGGGGCGGGACTTCACGATCGCTACGGCCATCGATCTGCTCAACGTCACGAGCGGCGACCTGCAGAGCGACCGGTTCGACTTCTGGGGCAAGCTCTCATGGATTCCAACCGACAACCGGGCCGGCATCGAGCTCCAGTGGAAGTCGGAGTCGCTCGAGCGCACGGTCTTGGAGAACGAGGACGTGGACCGGCGTGAGCTGTTCCTGTACGCGCGGGGAGACATCACGCGCGGAATCCAGGGGGCCCTCTTCGCGGGAAGCTCCGAGCTACGGGCGGACGACGAAGCGCTCGCCGAGTCCCGGCACGCCGGCTTCTCCCTCGTCGGCCGGCACGAAAGAGGGTACGCCCGGCTTGGCCTGGAGGTGCGAGACGCCGCCTTCCTCCCTTCCGTCTCCGGGCGCGCCTCGCTGGGGGCGGCGCTCGCCCCCGGGCTGACGGTCGATCTCGCCGCGCGGGCGGATTCCTGGCGTGTCTTCGGCACGTCCGGAGTGCGGGGCGGGGTGCGGTGGGCTCCGGGCTTCGGAGTGGCTCTCGTCCTCTCCGGCGAGGCGGCAACGGGGACCCGGGGAGTGCCTCTCCCTCAGACGGGGACGGCCGACTCCGTCTCTTACGATGTGATCGAGGGAGCGGCGGAAATCGCCGTCGGTCCGTTCCGGCTCACCGAGCGCATCGGCTACCAGAAGCTGGGCGGCCGCCTGTCGCTCGGGACGGCCTTCGACCCGCCGGGTTCGCTCCCGGGGAGCACCGAGCTGCAGACCTTCGAGACGGCCGGTTCGGGCCCCATCCTGCCGCTCGGATCCATATTGAGGGGTCTCGAGCCGATCCGTCTTCGCGGCGTGTGGCGTTACGGCCGCGTTCTCTCCGGAGAGTTCCCTCCCTTCCTACCACAAAACATCGTGCGCGGCGAGATCTTCTTCCACGACGAGTTCTTCGACGGGAATCTGGAGCTGAGGCTCGGCCTCGCTCTCCATCGTCGTACCGAATGGTCGGCACCCCTCGCGTCGGATCCGCAGTCGGGACTCGTGGTGGTTCCGGGCTACACGATGTTCGACTGGAACCTCTTGATCCGGATCGGCACGGTCCGGATCTGGTGGCGTGTCGAGAATCTGTCGAGCGTGCAGGCGGAGGACATTCCGGGACTGGCGTTCCCGATCAATCGGAACGCGTTCGGGGTGAAATGGGAGTTCTTCAACTAGGAGACCGCTGAGGGGACGGGGGGCCGGCATCCGTCCGCTCCGTGATATACAAGTGATTGATAATAAATGGGATATGTGAGTGCGCCCGTGGAAGGAGAGAGCCCGCGACGGTTTGACGTACGCGCAGCGGATGACCTATACTGATCATTCATCATGTTACGCAGCATGACGGGGTTCGGCGCGGGAACGGCGCGCCTCGGCGACGTCACGGTGGAGGTGGAGCTTCGGTCGGTCAACTCGCGCCATCTCAAGTTGAACATCCGCCTTCCGAACGGGGCACAGGAGTGGGAGCCCGCCCTTCGGGAGCTGCTCTCCGACGACCTGCGCCGCGGCCACGTCGAGTGTGCGGTTCGTGTCGACGCGGGCAACGGGCAGGGTCCACGGGTGGTGCTGGACGAGCCGCGGGTCGAGGCGACGCTGGTCGCGCTGCGAAACCTCGCCGAAAGGTACGGGCTTCCCGGCGAGGTGGACCTCCCGCTCCTCCTGAGCTGCGGAGAGATGCTGCGCCCGGACCCGGCAGTTTCGGGCGAGCAGGTCGCGTTCGACGGGGTGCGAGAGGCGGTAGAGAAGGCGCTCGTCGAGCTCATCGCCATGCGGGAGCGGGAGGGTGAGCGACTCGAGGAAGACCTGCGCGGCCGCATCGCGTTCATCGACGAGGGACTCCAGGCGGCCGAGGCACGGGCGCCCGAGCGTGTGGTTCGGGAGCGCGAGCGGCTGCAGCGCGCCGTCTCCGAGCTGACGGGAGGTCTCGAGCTGGACCCGGAGCGTCTCGCCCGGGAGATCGCCGTCATCGCGGATCGATGGGACGTGAGCGAGGAGCTGTGCCGGGCGCGGGCTCACATCGCTGCGTTCCGGGAGCTGCTCGACGCTCCGGGACCGGAGCCTGTCGGGAAGCGGCTTTCCTTCCTCGGACAGGAGCTGCTTCGGGAGCTCAACACGCTCGGCTCGAAGGCGAACGACGCTGCGATCTCCCGCCTGGTCGTGGAGATGAAGAACGAGCTGGAGTCCCTGCGGGAGCAGGTGGAGAACGTGGAGTGACGGAGCGGACGGATCCGCGCGCGGAGACGTTTCCGCTCGTGCTGGCTGGTCCCTCGGGCGGGGGGAAGACGACGATCGCGCGCCGGCTCGAAGCGCATCGCGGCGACGTTCGCTTTTCGGTCTCAGCCACCACTCGCCCCCCCCGCGTCGACGAGTCCAACTTCGTCGACTATCAGTTCGTGGACCGCTCGGAGTTCGAGCGGATGATCCGGGCGGGGGAACTGCTCGAATGGGCGGAGGTGCACGGGGAGCTGTACGGGACCCCGCGCGCCAACCTGGAGGCGGCGCGCGCGGTTGGGGCGCACCTTCTCCTCGACATCGATGTTCAGGGCGCCCGGATGGTGCGGAGGCTGGAGCCGGCGTGCGTGGCGGTCTTCGTCCTCCCGCCGAGCGGCGAACGGATCGTGGAGCGGCTGCGTGCCCGCGGCACGGAGAGCGAGGAGGCGCTCCGACGGCGGCTCGCCGCGGCGGAGGCCGAGCTCGCCGCGATCGAGGCGTTCGATTACCTCGTGATCAACGATGAGCTCGAGACTGCCGTGCGCGCCGTGGAGCAGATCCTCGACGCCGAAGGGCGCCGGCTGGCGAGGTTGGGAACGGGGGCGCGGGAAAGGGTTCGAGAGTTGATGCAGCAGATCGAGCGGACGCTCCTCCCCGGGGCGACCGCAAAGGAAGGAGCCGAGTGATGAAACTGTTCACGCCGGAGGAGGTGGCGGTCACGGCGGGCGACAAGTACCTGGGCGTGCTGGTCTCCGCGAAGTACGCCCGAGAACTGAACGCGCTTCCGCTCGAGCGGTCGCCGTATGGGCCCGAGAAGCTGACGACGATCGCCCTGAGCGCGCTCACGTCGAGCAAGCTCGAGTACCGCCTGGTGAAGAAGCGCCGCTCCATGACCGGCTGAGTGCGGCCGTTCGACGGCCGCCGGGTGCTGCTGGTCGTCTCCGGCGGCATCGCGGCGTACAAGAGCGCGATTCTGGTGCGCGGGCTTCGTCGGGCCGGTGCCCAGGTTGATGTCGTGTTGACGCGATCCGGCAAACGCTTCGTGGGAGCGGCGACCTTCGAAGCGCTCTCGGGTCGGCCGGTTCATCTGAATCTGTGGGAACGTTCCCTGGCGCACATAGAGCTCGGCCGGGAGGCGGACCTCGCCGTCGTCGCGCCGGCTACGGCGGACATCCTGGCGCGGATGGCGCACGGGCTAGCGGATGACATGGCCACCGCTACACTCCTCGCGACAGCGTGCCCGCTCCTGGTCTGCCCGGCGATGAACGTGCGGATGTGGGAGCACCCCGCGACGCAGGCCAATCGAAGGACCCTCGGGGAGTACGGGGTTCACTTCGCGGGCCCCGAGGAGGGGGAGCTGGCCGAAGGCGAGATCGGCGAAGGGCGGATGATCGAGCCGGAAGCGATCTTGGCGGAGATCGGGCGCCTTCTCGAGCGTCCCTCGCGGCTGGCCGGGAGGACGGTCGTGGTGACGGCGGGTCCGACGAGGGCCGAGATCGATCCCGTCCGCTTTCTCGGGAATCGCTCGTCGGGTCGGATGGGCTATGAGCTGGCGGCCTCGGCGTGGCGCCGCGGCGCCGACACCGTTCTCATCACCGGGCCGGGCTCCGTTCCGACGCCCTACGGGCCGCGGGTCGTGCCGGTGGAGGAGAGCGAAGCCATGCTCGTGGCCCTCCGGCGCGAGCTGGAAGCCGCGTCGGTGCTTCTGATGGCGGCCGCCGTGGCGGATTTCGGTCCCGCGGAGCACCGACCGAGCAAGATCAAGAAGGAAGGGACGGGTCGGATGGAGCTGCATCTGGTGAGGGGACCGGACCTGCTGACCGAGACGCGAGAGCTGCGGGAGCGACGAGGCGTCTTCACGCTCGGCTTCGCCCTCGAGACGGAGGACGCGGTGGCCAACGCCCGCCGGAAGCTGGAATCGAAGGGGATGGATCTCGTCGCCGTGAACCAGGCGGAAGGCGAGGAATCGGCATTCGACTCGCCCACGAACCGGGTGACCCTGGTCGGCCGGTCCGGGGAGATCGAGGAGTTCCCTCTGCTCCCCAAGTCCGAGGTGGCCGATCGCCTGCTCGACAGGGTGGAAGAGCGGATCGGTGGCTGATCCACGCGAGCTCGTTCGCCGCTATCTGCTGACGCGGATTTCGCTCGGCGATCCGGAGCTCTTTCTCGTCCCGGGAGGTCGGGCGGAGGCTGTAGGCCGGCTGCGCGAAATCGCTGCCGGCGGCTTCCCCGGACCGAGAGGCGAGGCCGGCCCGCTCGGGGACGAAGGGGTGAGGGCGAGGGCGACGGCGGTGGAGGGCGGCCCGGAGGAGCCGTCCTCGACCCGGACGCCGAGGAGTACGGAGGGTCGAGCCTCGGCGGCTCGAGGAAAGCGGACGCCGAAGAGCGAGCCGGAGGTGCCGATCTCCATCGGTGAGGCCCAGCTTGCTCGGCTGGCCCGCGAGGCGAGAGGAGATGAGATCGCCGCCCTCGGCGACCTCGCGACGGTGCGCGCCGTGGCTCTACGCTGCACTCGCTGCGCCCTGCACGAGATGCGGGCGCATGTCGTCTTCGCGGACGGGAGCGAGGGAGCGCGCGTGATGTGCATCGGCGAGGCGCCGGGCGCCGTGGAGGACGAGACAGGGCTGCCGTTCGTGGGCCGCGCCGGCAAGCTCATGGACAGGCTGCTTCTCGCGGTAGGTTTCCGTCGCGAGGAAGTGTACATCTGCAACGTGCTGAAGTGTCGCCCGCCGGCCAACCGCAACCCGAGCGCCGACGAGATCGAGCGCTGCTCGCCCTTCCTTCTGCGGCAGGTGGAGCTGGTGCGTCCGGAGGTGATCGTGGCCTTCGGGAGCTTCGCCGCTCAGACGTTGATCGGCACGCGGGAGTCGATCGGCCGCCTTCGCGGACGAACCCACGTCTACCGGGGAGTGCCGCTTGTCGTCACGTACCATCCGGCCGCCCTGCTGCGGAACCCGGGATGGACTCGTCCGACGTGGGAGGACCTTCAGCTGGTGCGCCGCATCGCGGATGGGGAGAGCGTCTCCCCCGCCTCGGGCCGGGCGCTAGAGCTCGGCCTCGGCCTCTGATGGCCGACGCTACGGTGGCCGTCCGCGGGAGTGAGCCGTTCGCCGGTCGCCAGGCCCCGTGGTCGGAGGAGGCCGAGATCTCCGTTCTCTCCGCCATGTTGATCGATGGCGATGCGGTGGCCCGCGCGGTGGAGGTCGTGGACGAGACCGCGTTCTATCGGCCGGCCAACCGACGGGTCTTCCAAGCGATGATGCGGCTGTACTCCCGTGGAGAGGTCATCGACGCGGTCACCCTGTCGGACGACCTGAAGTCGGCCGGGGAGCTGGAGAGCGCGGGCGGGATGTCATACCTCGCGCAGCTCGTTGACGCGGTGCCGACCGGCGCGAACGTCGAGTACCACTGCCGGATCCTGCGGGACAAGGCCCTTCTTCGGCGCCTGATCGAGTCCGCGACCGACATCATCCAGGATGCCTACCAGGCTCCGGCCGGCGAGGTGGAGGAGGCCCTCGACCGGGCGGAGCAGCGGATCTTCCAGATCGCGCAAGCGTCGCAGCGGGCTGGCTTCGTATGGATCAAGGAGATCCTATGGCCGGCCTTCGAACGGATCGAAGAGCTGCAGCGGACCCCGGGCGCGGTGACGGGGGTTCCGACCGGCTTCCCCCGACTGGAC
Organism: Gemmatimonadota bacterium; assembly: GCA_046758745.1. Classification (GTDB taxonomy): domain Bacteria; phylum Gemmatimonadota; class Gemmatimonadetes; order Palauibacterales; family Palauibacteraceae; genus JBHIAV01. The sequence goes on along the minus strand of JBHIAV010000004.1, from coordinate 77,312 downwards.
GAGCTGACGGCGGGGTTCCAGTCGTCGGACCTCATCGTCGTGGCGGGTCGCCCCTCGATGGGGAAGACGGCGCTGGCCCTGAACTTCGCGCAGCACGCGGCGATCGAGCACGAGATCCCCGTGGCCATCTTCTCGCTCGAGATGGCCAAGGAGTCGCTCGTGCAGCGGCTGCTGTGTGCCGAGGGGCGGGTCGACTCCGGCCACCTTCGAAGGGGAAGGCTCCAGGACGACGAATACGCCCGCCTGGCGACGGCGGCGGGGCATCTGAACACGGCTCCGATCTGGATCGATGACACGCCCGCCATATCGGCACTCGAGGTGCGGGCAAAGGCGAGACGCCTGGCCGCCGAGGTAGAGCTGGGGCTGATCGTCGTCGACTACCTGCAGCTGATGATCGGCCCGCGCGAGGCGGAGAACCGCCAGCAGGAGATCAGCGCCATATCTCGGGCGCTGAAGGCCGTGGCCAAGGAGCTCGGAGTGCCGCTCATCGCCCTCTCACAACTTTCGCGTGCTCCGGAGCAGCGAACCGACCACCGTCCGGTCCTCGCCGACCTGCGCGAGTCGGGGGCGATCGAGCAGGACGCGGACCTCGTGCTGTTCGTCTACCGGGAGGAGGTGTACCGGAAGGAGACCGTCGACGAAATGGGAGAGTCCATCGAAGGCCGCGCGGAGCTCATCGTAGGCAAGCAGCGAAACGGCCCCACCGGCTCCGTTCCCCTGTACTTCCACAAGCAGTACACCCTCTTCGAGCAGGACGACCGCCCACAGCCCGGGCCGCTGGTCGGCGCCGGGCGAGCCGGCCGCGGCGCCGGGTTGATCCCGGGTTGAAGCCGAAGGGTCATAGAGTACGTCGGGGCGTTGGGCGCCCCGCCCGGAACGCGCGGATATGGCGGTAGCCCGAACAGTTTTCTTCTGTACGACCTGCGGCGGGGAGAGCCTCCGCTGGGAGGGTCGGTGCCCGACGTGCGGGGAGTGGAACTCCCTCGTCGAGACCCCCCGTGTCGAGGGACACCGGGGCCGGGGGCCGGCGGCGGACGCACGTGGGCCGGTGCGTCCGTTGGACGCGCCGGCCCCTCTCTCCTCCGCCTCTGCCGCGGCCCGGCGGCCCGTCGGCTATGGGGAGCTCGACCGCGTGCTGGGCGGAGGTCTGGTGCCCGGGTCGGTCCTCCTCCTCGGCGGGATGCCCGGGATCGGAAAGTCGACCCTCCTCCTGCACGCGGCGGCCGGGGTGCGGGAGCGTGGAGGCTCGGTCCTGTATGTCTCCGGTGAGGAGTCTCGGGGACAGGTGGCCGTGCGCGCGAGCCGACTCGGCGGAGCCGCGGTCGAGGTCACCTTCCTCGCTGCGACCGGAGTGGAGGAGATCGTGGCGGCGGCGGAGGAGGTCGGACCCGAGTTGCTCTGCGTCGACTCGGTCCAGACACTGGTCTCGGGCCGACTCCCCTCCGGCCCCGGCAGCGTGGCTCAGGTGCGCGAGTGCGCGGCGGGGCTCCAAGAGTACGCAAAGCGATCGGGTACGGCTACGTTCCTCGTCGGTCACGTCACCAAGGGAGGAGCGCTCGCAGGACCTCGCGCCCTCGAGCACCTGGTCGACGTCGTCCTTCATTTCGAGGGCCAGCGCTCGCTCGAATGCCGGGTGCTGCGAGCCACGAAGAACCGGTTTGGAAGCGTAGAGGAGGTGGCCGTCTTCCGGATGACCGGGACGGGCCTCGAGCCCGTGCTCGACCCCTCCGGCCTCTTTCTCACCGACCGCTCGCCGGAGGTGAGCGGCTCCGCCATCGCGGTGCCGCTACAGGGAACGCGGCCTCTGGTGGCCGAGGTGCAGGCGCTCACCTCCCGGGCCCGGTTCAGCGCCCCCCAGCGGGTGGCGACTGGCTTCGCCCCGAGGCGACTCGCGGTTCTCCTCGCAGTGCTCGAACGTCGGGCGCGGCTCGACCTCGGAGGGCGCGACGTCTTCCTCAACGTGGTAGGCGGGCTCCGCCTGGTCGACCCCGCCGCGGACCTCGCGGTGGCGGCCGCCCTGGTGTCTGCGGAGCTGGACCGTCCCACTCCCCCCGGCCTCGCCTTCATTGGAGAGGTCGGGCTCGGTGGGGAGGTGAAGGCCGTGGCCAACGGAGAGGAGCGCTTCCGGACGGCCCTCCGTGCTGGACTGGAGGGCGCAGTTCTGCCCGTCGCTTCGCGGGAAGCGCTCCGGTCGGAGGCCGGGGCCCATTTCATCGCTCACGTCCGTGAGGTGCTGGACCTGCTCGAGGAAGGATGAGCTCCGCCGCGGTCATCGTGGCGGCCGGGTCGGGGACACGGTTCGGGGAGGGCCTCCCGAAGCAGTTTCGGGAGCTGGGTGGGCGTCCGGTGCTGGACTGGGCGTGCGCGGCGTTTCGCAAGCATCCCCGGATCCAGCAGGTCATCGTCGTGGTGGCTGCACACGTGGCGGCGGAGCCCCCGGAATGGCTGGGAGAGCTGGCCGACCACGTGGTCGAGGGTGGGGAGAGCCGCCGCGAGTCGGTGGGCCGCGGCATCGCGGCGGTCGATCGAGGAGTCGAGCGGATCCTCGTGCACGATGGGGTCCGGCCGTTCGTCTCGTCGGCGCTCATCGAGCGGGTGTGGGAAGCGGCGGCCCATGGAGCGGTCGTGCCGGTGATCCCCGTGGCGGACGCGCTGAAGGAGGTAGGGGGCGGCCGGGTGATCCGCACCCTGGCGCGCGATGGGCTCGCGCGGGCTCAGACTCCGCAGGGATTCCCCGCCGGTCTGCTGCGGCGGGTCCACCGAGAGGCAGAGCGGGAGAATGAAGATGCCCCGGACGACGCGGCCCTGTGCGAGGCGCGCGGCGAGCCCGTATGCGCGGTGGGAGGTGACCCCCACAACCTCAAGATCACCACTCCGGAAGACCTGGCGTTTGCGGAGTGGCTCCTTCGCGCCGGCCGGCTGACGCGGGGTTGATGAGGTTCGAGGAGGTGAGGGGATCGGGCGTCCGGACGAAGCGCGGGACGGCCGTGCGCGCCGCCGTGGAGATGCTTCGGCGGGGAGGGCTGCTGGCCCACCCCACGGCGACGGTGTATGGCCTCGGAGGTCCGGCGGACGCGGAGACCGATGCGGAGATCGCCCGGCTCAAGGGACGCACGATCGGGCGGCCGCTCCTTCGGCTCGCGGCGGATGAAGCGGCAGCCCGCCGCCTGTGGCCGGCCGCCCGATGGGATGAGGCGGCGGCCCGGTTGGCCGAAGCGTTGTGGCCGGGACCGCTCACCCTGGTCCTCGATGACGGGAGCGAGTCCGGATTCGCGGTGCGCGTGGAAGCCCATCCGCTGATGCGAGGGATCCTCGCGGAGTGGGGAAGGTTGATGAGCTCGACGAGCCTGAACCGGACAGCGGAGCCGCCCGCGCGTGACCCGGAAGAGGCACGCCGGATCTTGGCGGCCTTCCCGACATCGAGGAGGGGTGCGCTCCTGCTCGACGCGGGGGGCCTTCCCGGTCCTCCGCCCTCTACGGTGGTTTCCCTCCGGGGGGGTGCGCCGCGGCTGCTGCGTGAGGGGGCGGTGCCTTCGGGGCGGCTCCAGGAAGTTCTGGGGGAGGGGATCGTAGGGTGAGCGGAGGCCGGCCGGTGCGCATCCTCTTCGTGTGCACCGGCAACACCTGCCGCAGCCCGCTGGCAGAGTGGATCGCCCTCACGGAGGCGAAAAGGCGTGGCTGGCACCATCTCGAGGTACGGTCAGCCGGAACGCTCGCCGGAGCCGGCTACGCGGCGTCGAGAACCGCCGAGCTGGTGGCGCAGGAGCGTGGCGTCGATGTTGCTGAACACCGCTCCCGGCCGTTGACCGCAGCGGGGGTGGGGTGGGCCGATCTGGTTGTCGGCATGTCCCCTGGCCACCTGCAGGCCGCGCTCTCGCTCGACTCCGGTGCGGCCGCCGCGCTGGCGACGGACTACCTCGCTCCGGACCATCCCGAGCGCGGACGACCCGTGCCGGACCCGATCGGCGGCGAACGCGCGGTCTACGAGCGGACCTTCGACCTCCTCACCGAGTGTGTGCAGGGCCTGTTCGACCGGCTGGGGGCCGGCGGTCTCCCCCGCGCGCGGGAGGGAGGGCGATCTGAGGGGGGCTGAGCCCGAGGGTCGTCTGAGGCGGGAGGGGAAGGGGGAGGCGATGAGCGCGGCTGAGCGCGAGGGGGGAGGGGAGTTCGCCAGCGTGGCGGGGCCAAGGCGTCGGTACGGTCTTCTCGGAGATCCCGTCTCCCACTCCATCTCGCCCGCGATCTACGCGGCGGCGTTCCGTGTCCTCGGCGTCCAGGCGGAGTACGTGACGCTCCGGGTGGCGGAGGAGGAGCTGCCGGGCGCGATGCGCAGCCTGGCGGCGAGTGGGGGGGGCAACGTGACGCTGCCTCACAAAGCAGCGGCCGCCACGCTGCTGGAGTGGCGGAGCGAGGACGTCTCGGCTTCCGGGGCCTGCAACTGCTTCTGGCTGGATGCGCGGGGCCGGCTCGCCGGAGACAACACGGACGTCGGGGGCTTTCTGGCCGCGCTCTCGGAAGCTCCGCGATGCGACCTCGCCGGCGGCCGGGTGTTGCTGCTGGGTGCGGGGGGAGCCGCTCGGGCCGTGCTGATCGGCTGCGAGCGCGCCGGTGCGGCGAGGATCGACGTGTGGAATCGCTCACCCGACCGCGCTCGGAGGCTGGTGGAGCAGTTCGGCTCGCGGGTGTTGCTGCTTCGACCGATTGCCCGCGAACAGCTGGAGGACGTCACGTATGAACTGGTCGTGAACGCCACGAGCCTCGGCCTGTCGTCGGAGGACCCCCTTCCGCTCGATCTCGGCGGCGTGAGGGCTGGAGCCGCCTTCGATCTCGTCTACCGGCCCGGCGGAACGCGCTGGGTGCACCATGCCCGGGAGCTCGGGATCCCCGCGCAAGATGGCCGGGGAATGCTCGTGCATCAGGCAGCGCTCGCCATCGAACGCTGGCTCGGGATCGAAGCTCCCCTCCCGGCCATGCGGGAGGCGACGGAGCAGGCGCTCCGTTCTCCCAGAGGAGTGGATTCCCGGTGAGGGCGGCGTGCCCCGGCCATGCCCGGCCCGGAGCTTCGGGATGGTGAGCATCCGAGCCGCAGTGATGCCCGGCCGACCCCGTCTGATGCGGGATAGCAGCGCTGTCCGCTGGCTGGGTCGAGTTGCACTTCACGCCTTCGACACCCTCTTCCCACCCGTATGCGTCGGGTGCGGTGCCGGGCTGGACGGAGGGGCCGTTCCCGTGTGCTCGGTGTGCCGGCTCCGTCTCCCGGCCTTGAGTCCCCCCTACTGTGCCCGCTGCGGAGCGACGCGCTACGGGGCGCTCCTGTTCGCGCGGGGCTGCACGGAGTGCGCGGCGTGGTCCGAGTCTCTCGTCCGGGCCGCTTCGCCGTACCGCATGGATGGGCTCGCTCTCCGCCTTGTCCACGCCCTCAAGTACGAGGGATGGACGGCCCTCGCCCCTTTCATGGGCCGATGCATGGCGCACGCGGCACGGCGGCTGGGGGGCGAGCCGCAGGCCGTTCTCGTGCCCGTTCCCCTCGCCCCCTCGCGGCTCCGCGAGCGTGGCTTCAACCAAGCGGAGCTCCTTGCCGCCGGCGTGTCGGCGGCGACCGGATGGCCAGCGGCCGCGCTGCTGCGGCGCCGACGGCCGGCGCGACAGCAGGCGCGCCTCGGGCGGTCGCGGCGGGTCGACAACGTGAGAGACCTCTTCGCCGCCCTCCCTGGGGCCGGGGGCTGGGAACGACCGGTCCTGTTGGTGGACGACGTCATCACTACGGGCGCGACCGCCGCCGCGTGTGCACGGGCGATCTCAGCCGCTGGTCTCGAGTTCGCCGGCGTGATAAGCTTCGCCCGCGCCATCCGGCGCATCGAAATCGAAGACGAAAGATAGCGGCGTCAGAGCAGTCGAGGTGACAGATGTCCGTGAAAGTCGCGATCAACGGGTTCGGGCGAATCGGACGGAACATCCTTCGTTCCGCCCTCGCGGAAGGCACGGGTGATCTCGAGTTCGTCGCGGTCAACGACATCACGGACGCGGCCACCCTCGCGCACCTCTTCCGCTACGATTCCGTGCACGGAAGGTACGCCGGCGAGGTGGAGATCGACCGTGACGCACTCGTGGTAAACGGGCAGCGCATTCTGGTTCTCTCGGAGACGGATCCGGCAAGCCTCCCGTGGGCCGAGCTTGCGGTGGACATCGTCCTCGAGTCTACCGGACGGTTCACCGCCAGGTCGGATGCCAGCAAGCACCTCTCGGCCGGTGCCCGCAAGGTTCTGATCACCGCTCCCGCCAAGAATCCGGATGTGACCATCGTGCTCGGCGTGAACTCCGACGCCTACGATCCCGAGGCGCACCACATACTCTCGAACGCGAGCTGCACCACGAACTGCGTCGCTCCGCTGGTGAAGGTTCTGGCCGATGACTTCGGCTTCGAGCAGGGCATGATGACCACGATCCACAGCTACACGAACGACCAGCGGATCCTCGACCTGCCTCACAAGGATCTGCGGCGCGCGCGAGCCGCGGCGATGTCGATCATACCAACCACCACAGGGGCGGCCAGGGCCACCGGTCTCGTCATCCCCGCTGTTCAGGGGAAGATCGACGGCCTGGCCATGCGCGTGCCGACGCCGGACGTGTCGATCGTGGACCTCGTGGCCACCATCTCCCGAGACACCACGATCGAGGAGCTGAACTCCACGTACAGAGAACGGGCACAAGGTGCGCTGGCCGGGATTCTGGCCTACACGGAGGATCCGCTCGTCTCGACCGACTACATCGGGAATCCCGCCAGCTCCATCGTGGACGGGCTTTCCACCAACGTGATCGGCGGTCGTCTCGTCAAGGTGATCGCCTGGTACGACAACGAGTGGGGTTACTCCTCGCGCTGCGTGGACCTGACGCGGTTCGTGGCGGAGCGTCTCCCATCCCGCGCGGCCGCGTGAGCCAGGGCTTTCGTGAGGAAGCGTTCTCTCCGGGACCTCTCCGACGCCGAGCTTCGGGGCCGCAGGGCGCTGGTCCGCGTCGATTACAACGTCCCTCTCGGCCCGGACGGGTCCGTGCAGGACGCGAGCCGCGTGGCGGCGACGCTGCCCACTCTTCGCCATCTTGTGGAGAAAGGAGCCCGTCCGGTGCTCCTTTCGCACCTCGGTCGCCCGAAGGGAGCGCCCGACCCACGCTACTCCCTGGCCCCGGTCGGCCGCGTTCTGGCGGAGCTCCTAGGGACCGCCGTCGACTTCGTAGGACCGGCGGACTCGGAGACGGCCGAGGAGGCGAGCCGACGGCTCCCCGATGGCTCCGTGCTCTTGCTCGAGAACACCCGCTTTCTCCCCGGTGAGACGAAGAACGACGAGTCCCTCTCCAGCCGCTTCGCCCGCCTCGGAGAGCTGTTCGTCAACGACGCATTCGGGACCACCCACCGTGCCCACGCATCCGTCGTCGGCGTGACCCGCTTCCTTCGCCCCGCCGTCGCGGGCTTCCTGGTCGAGGTGGAGCTGCGCGCCCTCGGCGCCCTGCGGGTCGAGGTGGAGCGTCCGTTCGTGGTCGCGTTCGGCGGCGCCAAGATCAGCGACAAGATCGAGCTTCTGGAAGCGTTCGCCCGTAGGGCGGACGCAGTCCTCATCGGCGGTGCGATGGCCAACACGTTCCTGGCGGCCGGCGGGGCCGGAATGGGTGCCTCGCTGGTCGAAGACGGAGCCCTGGAAGCGGCGAGCGGTCTGGCCGCCCGCTGGAAGGGGAAGCTGCGTCTCCCCACCGACTTCGTCGTCGGAGATCCCTCGAACGCGGGCGTGGCGGCCGGCGTCGTTTCGGCGGGCGGGGTGCCCCCCGACCTCGCCGCGCTCGACATCGGCCCGGCGACGCGAGAGGCGTACTCCGAGGTGGTGAACGGGGCGCGCACCGTCTTCTGGAACGGGCCGATGGGGCTGTTCGAGCGGGAGGAATTCGCGGGAGGCACTCGAGCGTTCGCCCGAGCCGTAGCCGACGCGACTGCGCGGGGCGCCTTCACCGTGATCGGGGGCGGCGACTCGGCGAGCGCGATCCACCAGGCCGGCCTCACGGAGGCGGTCTCCCACGTCTCGACGGGAGGTGGAGCTTCCCTGGAATACCTCGCCCGTGGCCGCCTGCCGGGGGTCGAAGCGCTCGATGAGGCATGAGCGTCTCACAGCCCGTATTCGCCGCCAACTGGAAGATGCACCTGGGTCCATCGGGGACCGCCGCGTTCGTGCGCGACTTCGCGGCGCGGCACGAGCCAGCGCCGGATCGCAGCGTCGTGTTCTTTCCCCCCTCCATCAGCCTCACGGCCTTTCGGCATGCCGCGGGCAGTCGTCCGGATCTGCAGCTCGGCGTGCAGGACGTGCATCAGGAACGCTTCGGGGCGCATACGGGTGCGATCTCCGCGGAGATGGCGGCGGATGCCGGGGCTCGGTGGGGGCTGGCCGGGCACTCGGAGAGACGACGGGAATTCGGCGACACCGACGCCCTCGTAGCCGCCAAGGTGAAGCGACTCTACGAGGCCGGTCTGCAGCCGGTCCTGTGCGTCGGCGAGACGCTGGACGAGCGGGAAACCGGGCGTTTGGAGGAGGTGCTGTCACGGCAGGTGGGCGCCGTCCTGGCCGCTCTCGATGGGGACGAGCGTGAGAGCTTGGTGTACGCGTACGAGCCGGTGTGGGCGATCGGGACGGGGCGCACGGCGACGCCGGCGGACGCGGCGGATGCCCACCGCTTCCTGCGGGAGGAGATCGGGCGTCTCGCCTCGCCGGAGATCGGGTCCCGCGCCGTCATTCTGTACGGGGGAAGCGTCAAGCCGGCCAACATCGCGGCCCTGCTGGCCGCCGAAGGGGTCGACGGCGTGTTGGTCGGAGGTGCGAGCCTCGATCCCGAGGGCTTCGCCGCGATCTGCAAGGCGGGGCGGGGGGCCGGTTGACGTGCTCGGCGGGCCGGCCTAGCTTTCAGATGGTGGGCGTGGGCCGCGGATGGCCGCGCCTTTTTCGCTTTTTGTAAGGGGCATGATGTTCACCTTTCTGGTCGTTCTCATAAGCATGCTTGCCGTGCTCATGTGCGTGATCATCCTCCTCCAGGCCGGAAAGGGGGGTGGGCTCGCAGCGGCGTTCGGAGGCGCTTCCTCCTCCACGGATTCCTTCATCGGCGGGCGACAGGCCGCCACCCTGCTCACGAAGCTCACGTGGATCGGAGGCGGGCTCTTCCTCTTCCTTTCCCTGGTGCTCTCCGTACTCTCCTCACGCGGAAATGCGCCGCCGGAGTCGATCCTGCGCAGCGAGTTCGGCCGGACCGCGCCGGCGGCACCGGCGTCGGTGCTGGAGACCGAGGCGACCGGGACGCGGGAGTCGGCGCCCTCGGGAGAGCCAGAAGGGAACTAGCCATCCGGAGGGGGTGGGTCCGGGCAAAACGGGTCGTCCGGCGGTACGTCCAGGAAGTCGACGAAGGCCCCGGACTCGATCCGCTCCTGGAGCCATTCGTCGAATCGCGAGGGGCGCAGGCCCTCGGTGGTGCTCCGTTCCTCCCTGGCGGCCCGAACGGCGAGACAATTCGCGTACTCGTTCTTCGGATGACCCGCGTGGCCGCGAACCCATCGCCATTCGACGCGATGTCGTCTGGCCGCTCGATTGAGCTCGCGCCAAAGGTCGAGGTTTTCGATCGCCCCCCCCTTGCGTCGCCATCCCCGCTCGGCCCAGCTGTGGATCCACTCCTTCATGCCGCGCACGAGGTACTGGCTGTCGGAGGTGAAGACGACGTCGCACGGCCGGCGCAAGGCGGACAGGCCCAGGATGGCCGACAGGAGCGCCATCCGGTTGTTCGTGGTGTTCGGTTCGTGCGCCCAGTAGTCGCGGCGGTACCAGCCACGGCGGGCGTCGAACTTCTCGATCAGACCGGCGGCGCCCCCGGGACGGAGCTCGTCCCGTAACTGGTTGCCCAGGCAGGACTCGTCGGCATAGATATAGACCAGGGATCCACTCACGGTCGTTTCCCGCGCTTTCGCCGGTCCGCGCACGTCGGCCGGCCCCAATTGGAAGAGGCGGTTGACACTTTCGCAAGCGACGGAGGCCTACCTCCTACTCGAAGACGGGGCGCGGTTCGAGGGGACGCTCGCCGGGGCACCCGTGCGTGTGGCCGGTGAACTCGTCTTCACGACGAATCTCACGGGTTACCAGGAGGTCCTCACCGACCCCTCGTACGCCGCTCAGATCGTCGTCATGACGGCGCCGATGATCGGCAACTACGGCGTGTTCGGAGCCGACGACCAATCGCGGCGGCCGTGGGTCGCCGGCTTCGTCGTACGGGAACTCTCGCGGGCCACGAGCGGCTGGCGCGCCGAGGGTTCCCTGCGCGAGTATCTGGCGCGGCACGCCATCGCGACGCTGACCGGCGCGGACACGCGGGCGATCACGCGGCACATCCGCTCGGCCGGCGCCATGCGCGCTGTCATCGTCCCGGCCTCGGTCCCGGTCGAAGAGGCCCGGGCCCATATGCTCGCCGAGCCACCCATGCGGGGACGCGACCTCGTGTCGAAGGTCACCGTGGAGGATCCGTACGAGCTGGAGGCGATCGGCGCGGAGCGCGGTCTCGTCCTCTGCCTGGATTTCGGCGTCAAGCAGCGGAGCTTGGATCTGCTGCGGGCGGAGGGGTATCGCGTGCGCGTCGTCCCGGCATGCTGCCGAGCGAAAGAGCTCCTCGCAGCGGCCGCTTCCGGGGTTTACGTCTCGAACGGCCCCGGTGACCCGGAGGCGGTGCCGGGCGGCGCCGAGCTGGTACGCTCTCTGAGCGACGCCGGACTTCCGGTGTTCGGGATCTGCCTCGGCCACCAGGTGATCGCCCGGGCCTTCGGGGGACGAACGTACAAGCTCCCGTACGGACACCGGGGCGGCAATCACCCGGTGCGCAACCTGGACACGGGTGCGGTGGAGATCACCTCGCAGAATCACGGCTTCGCGGTCGTCGCAGAGGGGGAAGGGGTCGCAGGAGCCCCGGAGCTCCGGGTCACACATCGGAACCTCAACGACGGAACGATCGAGGGCATCGCCCACCGCGAACGTCCGGTCTTCGGGGTGCAGTACCACCCGGAATCTGCCCCGGGGCCGCACGACAGCCGCTACCTGTTCGAGCGCTTCGTCGAAGCGATGCATTTAACTCGCGCAATGGCAAGCGATTGACAGCCCTCTACCGGACCGAGTAGCTTTTGTATGGAAGACCGAATCGCCGCGCCAGCGGTCCGCGGCGGGCCGGAGATCCGAAGCTCGATGAGGCGCAGTCCGAGGCAGCCGTGGCGAGTCAGAGGCGTATTGCTCTACTAAGCATCGCCGTTCTTCTCACGATCTTCGGCGGCGGCGCGTTCGTGGCGGGCCGCCTTCTTCTCGGCGAGGGCATTCCCCTGCTCACGGGCGGGCGTGTGGCGGTTCTCCCCGTGGTCGGGATCATCGAGAACGACCGGGCCTTCCTGCGTGCCATGACGCGCTACCGCGACAGCGACGCCGTGAAGGCGTTCGTTCTCGAGATCCGCTCGCCTGGGGGCGGGGTAGGCGCGTCGCAGAGCATCTTCCAGGAGCTCGTCAAGCTGCGGGAGGAGGACGAGCGTCCGATCATTGCGTGGATCGGCGACATCGGGGCCTCCGGCGGCTACTACGTGTCGCTTGCCGCCGACAGCATCTTCGCTCTGCCGGGTTCGATCACCGGGTCGATCGGCGTGATCATGCAGTTCCCCCAGGCCCAGGAGCTGCTCCGCAAGGTCGGTCTCGGCTGGGAGGTCGTGAAGAGCGGTGAGTACAAGGACATCGGCTCTCCGACCCGGCCTCTCTCCGAAGAGGATCGCCGGATCCTGCAGGGTGTGGTCGACGACGTGTACAATCAGTTCATCACGGCGGTGGCTGAGAACCGGAAGCTGGAGCGCGACAGCGTAGTCGAGCTGGCCGACGGCCGGATCTATTCTGGCGAGCGGGCGGTCGAACTCGGACTGGTCGATCGACTTGCCACACTTCCCGAGGCGATCGGGGTCGCCGGCCGGATGGCCGGACTCGGCGAGCGGCCGACGACCGTCAGGCCGGTGGAGCGGCGAGTCGGGCTCTTCGATGTCATCGCCGGCCTGTCCGAGTCGAGACTTCTGGGCTGGCTGCGCGCCCTCGCCCCGCAGCCCGCGGGAACGCCACGACTGCTGTACCAGTGGCGGTGAGGACGAAGGTGATCTCACGCACACAGGGGGTGACTCATGACTAAGGCTGACCTGGTCGAGCAGGTGTACCAGGCGATCGGGCCGGGGATCACCAAGAAGGACTGTGGGGCGGTCATCGATGCCTTCCTGAACGCCGTGAAGCAGGCGCTGGCGAACGACCAGCACATCGAGATCCGGGGGTTCGGCACCTTCAAGGTGCGCCGCAGGAAGCCACGCCTCGCCCGCAACCCTCGCACGGGCGACTCCGTACACGTCCCGTCGCGCGCGGTACCCGTCTTCAAGCCCTCGCGCCTCTTCAAGATGCAGGTCGATACGAGGGTTCACTAACTACGGCGGGCAGGAGGTCGCATCCGGTCGGGCACCCCGCGCCAGAGCCGGCGTTCCGGGGGCCTCACCGGGCGCGAAAGAACGCGGCGACGCGGCCGAGTCCCTCCCGGATCTCTCGGTCGTCGGCGGCGAAGCTGAAGCGCAGGAAGCCGGGGGAGCCGAACGGTTCTCCTGGAACGCAGGCAACGCCAGCCTGCACGAGGAGCTGCTCCGCCACGCTCGCCGACTTTTCGCCGCCGGTCAGCCTCACGAAGAGGTAAATGGCACCTTCGGGTGCCCGCACTTCCAACCCCGGGACCCCTTCGAGCGCTTGGAGCGCGGCCTCCCGCCGGCGCGCCAGAATGTGGCGGAACCCCTGGATCGTCTCCTCCCGCTGGTCGACGTCGCCGAACGCCGCTGCGGCCGCGTACTGAGCGGGGGCGGACGCGCCCGAGGTGGTCTGGCTCTGGAGGTCGGTTGCCTTGCCGATCAGTTCGCGCGGACCGGCCGCGAAGCCGATCCGCCACCCCGGCATCGAGAAGCTCTTGGAGATCCCGTCGAATAGCACGACACGCTCCGCGCGGTTCTGGAGGTCGAACACGGAGGGAGCCCAGTCGCCCGCATAGTAGAGCCGACGGTAGATCTCATCGGAGAGGAGCCACACCCCGTGGCGCTCGCACCACGCCGCGATTTCGGCGAGCAGGCCCGCTTCGTACACCACGCCGGTCGGATTTCCGGGAGAGTTGAGGATCAGCCCTCGCGTGTTCGCCCCGCGGCGCCGCTCGAGCTGATCGGGGTCGAGGCGGAAGCCTTCCTCCCATCGCGTGGGGACCTCGATCGGGTCCGCGCCCGTGAGGCGCACGAGGGGGAGGTAGGTCGGCCACGACGGCGTGGGGACCAGGACCGCGTCGCCGGTCTGGAAGAGGCAGTAGGCGCAGTTGAAGAGGGCCTGCTTCACGCCGGCACTGATCAACACCTCTTCGGTCCCTGTCCGTGAGGCGGCCGTGGTGTCGGAGAGATAGCGGGTGACGGCCTCGCGCAGCTCGGGGATCCCCTGCGTAGGCGGATAGCCGGTCCGACCCGCGCGGATGGATTCGGAAGCGGCGGCCGAGGCGAACTCCGGCGTGTGGAAGGAAGGCTCGCCCGCCGACAGGTCGATGATCGAGAGCCCTTGCGCCTTTAACCGTCTGGCCCGAGCCGTGAGCGCGAGCGTCGCGGACGGCTCTAGGGCGGCCACGTTTCGAGAGAAGCGCAAGCCCGACTCCCGCTGGGTGAAGTGATTTGAAGGGCACCGGCCGGCGCGATACCTTGCAGCTCACACCGGGAGTCGGCTCCCGGTGCGTGTAGGCTTTCGGAGTCCCGCGGGGCCGGCGGGATCATACCCGAGGTATCGGGAAGCGTCAAGCAACGCGAGGGCTGAGAACGATATGACGAGCGAGGTGAGCACAGAGCTGTCTCCGGCCGCGGTGCTCGAAGAGGCGCGGCGATTCTTCACGGGAGAGGATTCGGTCTACGCCGCCTCGATTGAGGAGGAGAGCGAAGCTCACCTGACGCTCGCCACGTTCCGCAGCCGCATCGCGGTGTCGGCCTTCCCGGACCCCGCCGATCAAGGACGAACGCGGGTCAGGATATCGACGCTGCGGCCCGACGACGCGATCGGAAAGTTTCTTTCGTACATCCGTACCGCGCCGGCACCCGAGACGGGTTGAGGGAGGTATGGCGGCGATTCGGATCCGGCTGTTCGGCGTGTATCGAGAGCTGAGCGGTGAGTCGGAAGCGAGCGCGGAGCTTCCTCCCGGCAGCACGGCCGAGGACCTGATGACCCATTTACGGAGCCAGCCCTGCTTCCGCATGCTCCCGACCCGGCCGCTCGTAGCGGTCAACCTGCGCTACGTGGAGCTGGACCACCCCCTGCAAGAGGGCGACGAAGTGGCGATCATCCCCCCCGTCGCGGGTGGCTGAGGTTGGACGCCAGCGGCGAGACCGAGGGAGTGGCGGTCGCTCGCGTCTGCGAGGAGGCGATTGACGGCGCGGAGCTGCTCGCCGCGGTGGGCTCGACGGCCGACGGGGCGGCGCTCCTCTTCGAAGGGCGAGTGCGTGAGGTCAACGACGGTCGGCCGGTGACTCGGCTGCACTACGAGGCCTACCGGGAGATGGCGGAGGCCGTGCTGCGGGAGATCGGATCCGAAGCGATCGCTCGCTTCCCGATCGGCCGGGTGGCGGCGGCCCACCGGGTCGGCACGCTGGGCCTCGGCGACGTGAGCGTTGCCGTGGCCGTCGCCGCGCCTCATCGGGGGGAATGCTACACGGCCTCACGGTACATCATCGAGGAGATCAAGCGCCGTCTGCCCGTGTGGAAGAAGGAAACCTACGCGAACGGCAGCGATCGATGGCTCGAGGGGGGGAAGGCCGGCCCCCCGCGGACGTACCCGGAAGCGAGCTCGGGATGAGGGACCAGTTCGGCCGACGGATCAACTATCTGCGGATCTCGGTCACCGACAAGTGCAATCTTCGCTGCACGTATTGCATGCCCGAGGAGGGGCTGGAGTGGATCCCGAAGTCGGAGCTCCTCACGTATGAGGAGATCGTGGCCATCGTCGAGCAGATGGCCGGGTTCGGCCTCGAGCGGATCCGGCTCACGGGCGGTGAGCCGCTGGTGCGGCGGGACCTTCCCAAGCTGGTCGCGCGCCTGGCCGCCATATCCGGAATCCAGGATCTCGCCCTCTCGACGAACGCCGTCCTCCTCCCGCAATTCGCGGACGATCTCAAGCGGGCCGGCGTGCAGCGGGTCAACATCAGCCTCGACACGCTGCGTCGCGGGCGGTTCGAGGAGATCGCGCGCCGGCCGGCGAGGTTCTTCGATGCTACGCTGGAAGGGATCGCGGCCGCCGAACGCGTCCGCTTCGCGCCGATCAAGATCAATACGGTCGTGATGCGCGGCATCAACGACGACGAGCTCGCCGATTTCGCGGAGATGACGATTGGCCGCGCGTGGCACGTTCGCTTCATCGAGCTCATGCCCGTCGGTGAGAACCTGCACTTGACGGACAGCTTCGTCTCGGCCGACGAGATGCTCCGGCGCGTGGCGGCGATCGGTCATCTGCGGCCGGCGAGCGGGCCGATCGGCAACGGCCCGGCACGCTACTACCGGTTCGATGGAGCCCAGGGGACGGTCGGTGTGATCACGCCGCTCTCCCACAACTATTGCGATCGGTGCAATCGGATGCGCCTCACAGCGGACGGACAGCTTCGGACCTGTCTCTTCGGGTCGCACCAGGTAGACCTCAAGACGCCGCTTCGGCGCACCGGCAACGTGCTGGATGCGGTGCGGACGGCGCTGGCCGGAAAGCCGGAACGCCACTGGCTGCGGCTCGGTTCGGCCAAGGGGAGCGGGGGGCTCGCCGCCCTCAGTCAGGTCGGCGGCTAGTGGGTGCGGAGCGGCGGATAGCAGGTGGGTTGCGAAGGTAAGCATATGACCTACGAAGAGCGACAGCGATATCAGGAGCTCCGGGAACGGATCGCCGCCCTTCGAAGCGCCCTGCAGGAAGAGGATTCGGACGGCCCCGTCACCCGAGCCGAGCTTCTCGATCTCCTGGACATCGTGGAGGCGGCGGTCGAGCGCATGAGCCCCGAGCGGTGGGACCGCGCGCTGGAGGCGATCGCGGGCGAGGCGGCACGGCGCGCCGACGCCCTCGCCGCACGTCGGGGCTGACGACCCGGGAGGACACCTCTGGCCTGCCGGCTCTCGCGCCGCTCCCGCGGCGCGAGTCCTTCGCTCGGTCGGCCCTCACCCTCGGGGATGCACGCCGCGCGGAAGAGGCGCTAGGGGTCGGTGGCGGCCGGAGGCCGGCCGGACAATCAGCTTGAGGGGGCGGTAAGAGACGTGGACAAGATCACGGTCGTCGGTGCCGGGCACGTAGGGGCCACTACGGCGCAGCGGATCGCCGAGCGCGAGCTGGCGCGCGAGGTCGTCCTGATCGACATCGTCGAGGGAATGCCTCAGGGGAAGGCGCTCGATCAGTGGGAATCGGCCCCGGTGGAGGGATTCGATACGATGATCCGCGGCGCTCAGAGGTACGAGGAGACGGCCGGCTCGGAGATCTACGTCGTGACCGCCGGGCTGGCCCGAAAGCCGGGCATGAGCCGCGACGATCTGGTGCAGAAGAACGCCGGCATCGTCAGCGGTATCGCCGAGCAGATCCGCGAGCAGAGCCCCGACTCGATCATCGTCATGGTCACCAACCCGCTCGACGTGATGGCGTATGTGGCCAAGGAAGTGACCGGCTTTCCCAGAGAGCGGGTCGTCGGCATGGCCGGCGTTCTCGACACGGCCCGCTTCCGGAGCTTCATTGCCATGGAGCTCGACGTGAGCGTCGAGGACGTCCAGGCCCTGGTGCTCGGAGGGCACGGCGACAGCATGGTGCCCCTGGTGAGCACGGTCTCCGTCGGAGGCATCCCGCTTCGGCAGCTCCTCCCGGAGGATCGCATCCGGGCGCTTGTCGAGCGTACGCGCAAGGGCGGCGGCGAGATCGTCGGCCTTCTCAAGGAGGGGAGCGCGTACTACGCCCCCTCGGCCGCCGTGACGCAGATGTGCGAGTCGATCGTGCGTGACAAGCGGCGGGTCCTCCCGTGTGCCTGCTGGCTCGAGGGAGAGTACGGGCTCGAGGGGCTCTTCCTGGGCGTCCCGTGCAAGCTCGGCAGCTCGGGCATCGAGGAGATTTACCAGGTAGAGCTCGACGACGAGGAGCGGCGGGCCCTTCGCGCGTCGGCAGCCGCGGTGCATGAGACGATGGAGATCGTGCAGTTCGCCTGAGTCGCCCGATACGTCCGGACCCGGGCGGCGCCTCGGCGAGCGACCCGGAGCGAGCAGGCACAGCCGGCACCGACACCCCGCTCCCCTGACCGAGGGTCCGGTGCCTTGAGCTACCTGGCGTTCCTCGCCGAGCCGTACAACCTCCCCTTCGTGCTGGCCGCCGTCGTCGCGGCCGCTTCGGTGCCGGTGGCGCGGCGGCTCGGAGGGGATTCGCTCGGCGCGACGGCCGGCCTGATCGCCGCGGCCATTACGGGTCTCACGTGGAATGGTGCGATCCATGACCTGGCGCTCGGGTCCCCCGCGCCGCGCTTTCCCCTGGTTCTGGCGGTGTCGATCGCCGTCGGCCTCCTCACAGGGCGAGCGGCCGTGCGCTTCCGCGACCGTCATTTTCCGCCGATCCGGGATGTACGGCTCACGGAGCCGGGGCACGAAGGACTTGAGGCGATCGTGGTCAGCCGCCAGGTCGCATCCGAGCCTGGCTCGGGTCGCGTCCAGTGGCAGGACGATGACGGCGTGATGCACGTCGTCCGCTGCCACTCTTCCGGTGAGGTGCTTCCGTTCGGCCGGACGGTGCGGTTGGTCGAGTTCGATGCGCGCGATCGCTCCTACCTCGTCACGGGCCTGCGAGCGCGCTGAGCGGCTGGCGCGGCCGGTTAACGAAACGCCCGCTCGCATCGTCTTACGATCAGAGCGAGAGAGACCATCCGGCCGGGCCGAGGCTCCGGCCATGAGTATGGGAGGGAGCATGGGTACTCCGAGGAAGAGCGCAGTGCTCGCTTTGCTGCTGGCCGGCGGTCTCGCTGCATGTGGGGACTCACCGACCGAACCGGACCCATCCGCGCCAGGCATCGGCGGCGATGTCGAGGCACAAGTGGCCGGCGACTCCCTGCTCGCGGCGGTGGCGCTCGAGGACATAGCCCTGTCGCTCGGCGCGTCGCCCGACGCCATCACCGGACCGCTGGCGGAGGCCGAGGGGCTGTTCGATGAAGCCCGCCTCGCGTCGCTGGACGGCGATCCCGAAACGGCGCGCCGGCGCGCGAGGGAGGCCCGTCTCGAGCTCGCGCGGCATCTGCTGGAGACGCGAGGGGAGGAGGTGGTCGATGAGCTGTTCGCGCGCGTGGAGACGATCCGCGACCGTCTGGCCGAGGCCTCCGCCGAGTTCGATCGGATCGACCAGCTCGAGCAGGTGCTGACCGAGCTTCTCGAGCAGGCGCGGGCCTTCGAGGCCGAGGGCCAGCCGGTCCACGCCGTGGAGCGTCTGATCCTGGCCCTGCAGGTGACCGACCACTTCCGGTTGAGGCACGACACGCTGCGCCACATCACCCTCGCGTACGCGAGGCTGCAGATCGCGCGCGGGATCCGGGCAGTCGAGCTCTCGGCACGCCTCATCGGAGATGATCCGACGCCGGTCCAGGAGCGGATCCAGGCCCACGCCGTCGAGCTGGTGCGACGCGCGCAGGCGGTTCTCGAGTTCGGCGCTCTTCGCCGGGCTGCGCTGCTGAGCTGGCGGGGGCAGGAGTATGCGCTCATCGCCGTCCTCGGCGCCGAGCGTCCGACGCAGGAGGATGCCCGCCTCCTGCTCGAGGTGGCCACCCGGCTGATCGAGGAGGCACGGGCGGCGATCGGTGAGGATCCGACCCCGGCGCAGGAGGCGATCCTCGCTCTGGCGATCCGACTGCGGGAGGCCGGCATAGCCAAGCTCGAGAGCGGACAGTGGCGTGGAGTGGGGCTTCTGTGGCAGTCGGCCGTGACCGCCGCCGTGCTCGTGAGCGGATAGACCACGATCCAGTCGAGAACCTGAGGGGCATGACCGGTGGGAGCGGCGCCTGTCGCTCCCGCGGTTCGTGAGCGGCGCGAGCGGAAAACCGGCCTCCCGTTGCGCTCCCTTCAGGTGATCGGCAGCTCGGCCTCGTGCAGCGTGCGGGTGATCGAGATCCCCGGGTCGAGCGCCAGGTCGAGCCCGCGCGGCTCGGGCAAAGGCTTCCAGGCCGCATCCCACAGGATAAGAACCTTCGGCCGCAGCAGGTTGTCTGGATTCGTGGCTACGACCCGGCCGATCTCGCCTGTGTTCAGCTGCACGAAGCTGTCCAGCGGGAAGGAGGAGATCTCGTTCACCAACGCCGAGACCACGTCCCGCGCGAAGTATTCCCGCTGCATCCCCACCACCTTCTGGAGGGCGTCGAACGCAGTGAACGGTGAGCGATAGGCCCGGGGGTGCGAGAGCGCCTCGAACACATCCGCCACGGCGAGGATCCGCGCGATCGGGTCGATCTCGTCCCCCGAGAGACCCTGCGGGTAGCCCTGGCCGTTCAGCCGCTCGTGCTCCTGTCTCACCGCTCGCGCCATCCACTCATAGCGTGGCCCGAGCGCGGCGATCATCTCGGCCCCGTATTCGGGGTGACGCCGTATCTTTGCCAGCTCGACCTCGGTAAGGGGACCCTTCTTGACGAGGAGCTGCCCCGGGATCTTGGCCATCCCGATGTCGTGGAGCAGTCCGGCCTGCACGACCTCCAGGGTGCGCTCTAGATCGTACGCGAGGCCGTTGGCGATCTTTCCCGCCATGATCGCCACGTTCACACAGTGGCTTGGAAGGTCGTATGACCCATGGGGCTCGAGCGACTTGAGCACGAGCGCATTGCTGCGCAGCAGGTCGGTCAGGATCTCCTCGGCGATAGGCCGGCAGCGGGAGATCTCGAGCTCCTCCCCGGCCCGCGCTCGGTCGAGCATCGCCCCGACCCAACGTCCGGCCTCGCCGTACAGACGCTGCACCGCTGCATTAGAGGGCAGACGGGGCCTCACACCGGAGCCCCTTGCGGCCCGTTCCACCCCTGCGGTCGATGCACCGAGGAGGGAAGCGGCGTACGCGCGCAGGGCATCCGGCGGGAAGGGACGCGAAAGGTAGTGCCGGATGCCGGTCGGGACGGGGGGCGGCCCCGTCCGGCCGGGCGCGAGGACAACCAGGAGCTGGTCCTCCGGGCTGACGGCCCGCTCGCTCAGCGCCTCACGGAACGCCGCGGGGTCGGCTCCCGGTACGGCCGCGTCGACGATCACGAGATCGGGTCCAGCCTCCCGGATTGCCTCCAGCGCCTCCCCCGGATCCTCGTACACTCGAATCTCCTGATCCAGTTCCTCCAACCCTCCTCGCGCGGCAGCGTCCAGCTCCTCCTCGCCCGCGAGGATCGCTACCACAACTCGACCCCCGGACCCGCGGTCCCCGGTCCCTCCTTCAGCCATCGCGCCTCTCCGCCCCCTTTCTCGACTGCGTCGGTTCTCAAACCCGCTCGCGCGCCGCCCCATCATCCCTCCGATTCTGGTGGTGCCCCCCGGTCGCCTCACTACACTCGCGGTGCGCGGGCGGCGCCGCTAGGTTGCCGCCCATGCACAGGCTCTTCGCCGCCTTCGGCGCCGCGCTCGCCTTCACCGGCGTCGCCGGCGGAGCGTTCGGGGCCCACCTGCTGCGCGCGCGGCTGCCTGTGGATCGCCTGGTCACGTTCGAGACCGGAGTGCGCTATCAGCTCGTGCACGCGCTCGCGTTGCTGTTCGTGGCGCTCGCCGCCGGACGACGCCCCGCTTGGCCGTGGAGGGCGGCCGGCTGGTCCTTCCTTTCCGGAACGCTACTCTTCTCGGGCAGTCTCTACACATTGGCGATCGGCGGGTCCCGCTGGCCCGGGGCGATCACGCCCGTGGGCGGCGCCGCGTTCCTGGCCGGGTGGCTTCTTGTCGCGGCCGGCGCGCTCCGGAAAGCCGGATAGGACCGGCTTGCCCGCTTTGCCGCCCGGCCTCTTCCAACTCCCGTCTCGGAATGATCGCTCTCCGGCGGACAATCAGAGGCGCGGGGGCGTCACCCCCGTCTGACCCTGGTACTTTCCCTTCCGGTCACGGTAGCTAATCTCGCACGGCGCGTCCGATTCGAAGAAGATCACCTGGGCGATTCCCTCGTTGGCGTAGATCCGGGCGGGAAGGGGAGTCGTGTTGCTGATCTCCAGGGTCACATACCCTTCCCACTCCGGCTCGAAGGGAGTGACGTTGGTGATGATTCCGCAGCGGGCATAGGTCGACTTTCCGACGCAGATGGTGAGAACGTTGCGCGGGATCCGGAAGTACTCGACCGAACGTGCGAGGCCGAACGAATTCGGCGGGATGATGCACACGTCCCCCCTGTACTCCACGAAAGAGCGCTGGTCGAACGCCTTCGGATCCACTACGGGAGAGAGCGCATTATGAAAGATGCGGAACTCGTCCGCGACGCGCATGTCGTAGCCGTAGCTGCTGAGGCCGTAGGAGATGACTCCCTCACCGACCTGATTCTCCTGGAAAGGTTCGATCATCCGGTGCTCCAGAGCCATGCGCCGGATCCACGTGTCGTTCTTGATGGCCATGCAGCGGGTTACCCCCGAATCGATTCGGTTCCTCCGGCGCGGGCAGGCGGCCGGGCGGTGGAGCGTCTCGTGCGCCGCGACAGCGTTCCGGGTGCCGCAGGCGCGGGTTCGTACTGCCGGGACGAGGCCGCCCGAATATGCCCGGTCCGTTCCGGAGGATCAACCGGCTCGGCTCGTGACTCCGGGATCGGCGGGCGCGGCCGTTCTGCGGGAGGGACCGGGTGCGGCCATGCGCACGCCCCCGTTCTGGCGGAATTTTCTTGACGGGGTCACGAAGCCTCCGCTATGTTCGGCGCGCCAAGTGAAGTTTTTCACAAGTTATGCGGATACGGATGAAGCAGGGGTATCTGGGGATCCTCTTCCTCACCATAGCGGCGGTTCTCAACGCAGCGCTTCTCATCGTTCTTTCGCGCTTGGCAAGCGTGTATCGCCCCACGCCGGCCAAGCGAAGCGCGTACGAGTCCGGCATCCCGCCGCTCGGCGACACGCGGGAACGGTTCTCCGTCAAGTTCTACATCGTGGCGATGCTGTTCATCGTCTTCGATATCGAGACGATCTTCTTCATTCCGTGGGCGGCCATCTATCGGGAGCTGGGGCTGTTCGGTTTCGTCGAGATGACGGTCTTCGTGATCGTGCTGGGAGCCGGGCTGGCCTACGCGTGGAAGAAGGGCGCTCTGGAGTGGGATTGAAATGACCTCCGCAAGAAAGAAGCTCCCTGCCGTGAACGGCGACGGAATGCGCGAGCTGGACACCGGCGTTCCGGCCGGATGGCTGACCACCCGGCTCGACTACGTGATCAACTGGGCGCGCCGGAACTCGCTATGGCCCATGCCCTTCGGCACGGCCTGCTGCGCGATTGAGATGATGGCGTCCGCCGCGTCGAAGTATGATCTGGCGCGCTTCGGCATGGAGCGGATGTCGTTCAGCCCGCGGCAGGCGGATGTCATGATTGTGGCGGGCAGAGTGAGCTACAAGCTCGCTCCCGTACTGCGGAAGATCTGGGACCAGATGCCGCAGCCCAAGTGGTGCGTATCGATGGGGGCGTGCGCCAGCTCGGGCGGGATGTTCGACAACTACACCATCGTGCAGGGGATCGACACGATCATCCCCGTCGATGTGTATGTTCCGGGCTGCCCGCCCCGCCCGGAGGGCTTGATCTACGGGCTCCTCATGATCCAGGAGAAGATCAAGGGCGAGTCGCTCCGGAACAGCTCGCTGCGCGAGGAGAGCCCCGAAGCCACCGGCCGCCCCAACCTTCCACCGGAGGCGATCGAGCTGGTCGCCCAGCCATTCGGGAACTCGACGGGACAGAACCGCGTGAGCGGCATCGAGCCGACGGCGGCCGTCCGCCGACCGCGAGACCGGCGCGAACGCCTGCTCGAGCATCAAAACTGACTCCCGGATGCCCGTGACCTCGACGCCGGAAGCTCCCCCCGGCCTCGTTCTCGGCGAATCCGTACGCGGGAGGGAGGGCCGTCCGCCACCCGAGGAACATCCTTCCGTTCGTGCGCTCCGCCAACGGTTCGGCGCCGCGACCGGTCCCGCGATGGCGGATGCGATCGGAGTCACCGTCGTCCGCGTCGATCCTGTCTACAACATCGACATTCTGCGCTTCCTCAAGGAAGAGCCTTCGCAGGCGTACGATCTCCTCGTGGACGTGATGGGATTCGATCCGGGAGGGGGCCGGCCGATTCAGCTGTGGTATCAGCTGTGGTCGATGGAACACGGCCGACAGCTCCGCGTCGTGTGCGAGCTTCCGCTCACCTCGCTCTCCATCGACACGGCGGTCCCGCTGTGGCGGACGGCCGACTGGCTCGAGAGGGAGGTGTACGACCTGTTCGGCGTCACCTTCCGGGGACATCCCGACCTGCGCCGCATCCTCATGCCGGAGAACTACGAGGAAGGCTTCCCGCTCCGAAAGGACTTTCCCCTGCGCGGCCGGTTCAGCCGCTCCGAGCAGACGCGCCGGGCGATGAGTGGGGAAGTTGGGGACATCTACACGCGCGAGGAGCTGGCAATGACGGGCCGGCTTGCGGGCGAGTCGGGGCCGCGCGACGTCCCGGACCGGATGCCACAGGACGTTCTCGCGGATGAGGGTGGCGTGAGCGGCGAGACGATGCTGATCAACCTCGGTCCGCAGCACCCGGCCACTCACGGGGTTCTGCGTCTCGTGCTCGAGCTGGATGGGGAGACCGTCGTTCGCTGCATTCCTCACATCGGATACCTGCACACCGGGTTCGAGAAGACGTGCGAGTACCGGGAGTGGAACCAGGTCGTGCCGTACACGGATCGGATGGACTACCTCGCGCCGATGATATACAACATCGGCTACGCACTCGCGGTCGAGAGCCTGCTCGGCGTCGAGATCACGCCCCGCTGCCGCGTGCTGCGGGTGATCCTCAACGAGCTGAACCGGATCCATGGCCATCTGCTCTGGCTGGGGACCACCGGCATCGACCTGGGGGCGTTCACCGTGTTCCTGTACACCTTCCAGGAGCGCGAACGCATCTACAACCTGCACGAGGCCTACTGTGGGGCGCGCCTCACCACTTCCGTAACCCGAATCGGGGGGATGATCGCCGACCTCCCGCCCGGGTGGGTCGACGGAGCCCGGGAGTTCGCGGACAACCTTCCTGCCACCCTGGACGAGGTCGAGCGCCTGCTCACCAACAACTCGATCTGGATCTCTCGCACGGTGGACGTCGGGGTGATCGACGGACCCACCGCGGTAAGCTTCGGGCTCACCGGCCCGAACCTGCGGGCGAGCGGGGTGGCATACGACGTACGAAAGGCGCGCCCGTATCTCGGTTACGAGGAGTACGACTTTGACGTTCCGGTGGGTGAGCACGGCGATAGCTACGACCGGTATCTCGTGCGCTTGGAGGAGATGCGACAGAGCGTGCGCATCATCCAACAGGCGCTCGACCGGCTTCCGGACGGTCCGATCAACATCGACGATCCTTCGGTGATCCTGCCCCCGAAGAGCGCGGCGATGTCGTCCATCGACGCCATGATCTCGCACTTCAAGCTCGTGATGGAAGGGCTGCACGTTCCGCCGGGCGAAGTGTGGTACTCGGTCGAGGCGTCGAAGGGCGAGCTCGGGTTCGGGATCGTCTCCGATGGGGGATCGAAACCGGTGCGGTGCCGCTTCCGCGGGCCTTCGTTCGTGAACTTGGCCGTCCTGCCGTATCTGGTGGAAGGCGGGCTGGTGGCCGATGTGATCGCCGTCAATGCTTCGTTGGACATTGTTCTTGGCGAGATCGATCGGTAAGCGGATGAGCGAGCTAGCCCTCGAGCACGAGCATCCTTGCCGCAGGCAGAGCATGCGTGGCTCGGCATTGTCTTGGGCGCGATGGATCGCCGAACGACTTGGGAGTCGGTCACGGTGGCCGGCCGCGTCTCCGCCGCAGGCGGAGCAGGCTTCGTTGGACATTGCCTTTGGCGGAAACGACGGGTAGGTGGCGTTGACCGAGGGAATCCACCCGGCCGTGGTCGGGGCACAGCCGTTCATGCTGGCGGAGAGGCGTCCCGTCGAGGCGCTGTTCGCCGACGATGAGGGTCGCGATCGGCTGGCGAAGGCGCTGAGCCGGTATCCGGAGAAGCGAGCCGCGCTGCTCCCCCTGCTCAACTACGCCCAGGAGCGTAACGGTTGGGTGTCGCCGGAGGCCATGGTGGAGATCGCCGATGCGCTGGATCTCACACCGGCGCACGTCCATTCGGTCGCCACCTTCTACACCATGTACAACCGCCATCCGCTCGGGAAGCACGTGATCCAGGTGTGCACCAACATCTCATGTCACCTGAACCGGGCGGACGATGTCCTTCGCAGCTTCCTCGAGGAGACGGGCACGCGGCCGGGAGAGGTCTCCGAGGACGGGCGGTTCACGGTGCTGGAGGTCGAATGCCTCGGGGCGTGCGGGTTCGCCACGGTCGTTCAGATCAACGATGAGTACTACGAGAACGTGACTCCCGAGTCTGTCCGGGAGATCCTGGACGGGCTCGGCTGAACTCTGCCATGGGCTATCCGCACTCGCATCCGCTCGAGGTGGGGACGCTCCTCTCACGTCACATGGGGGACCCATCCGCCCGCACGCTCGAGGCATGGCGGCGCATGGAGGGATACGAGGCGCTCGGGCAGGCGCTCCGGATGTCACCCGAGGAGATCACGAAGGTGGTGAAGGACTCCGGGCTGCGAGGCAGGGGAGGAGCCGGCTTCCCGACGGGCATGAAGTGGAGCTTCATGCCGAGGGACGACGGGCAGCCGCATTACCTTTGCTGCAACGCCGATGAGAGCGAGCCCGGCGCCTTCAAGGACCGGGAGATCCTTCGCTGGACCCCGCACCTGCTCATAGAGGGGTGCCTGATCGCCGCCCGCGCCATCCGCGCAGAGCACGTCTACATCTACGTGCGTGGCGAGTTCTTTCCCGTGGTGCGGGTCCTGAATGCCGCGGTCACGGAGGCCTACGAAGCTGGGCTGATCGGCCGCAACATCCTGGGCAGCGGGTGGGACTGCGACGTCACCGTGCACATCGGGGCGGGCGCCTACATCGCGGGGGAGGAGACGGGCCTGATGAGCTCCCTGCAGGGCGGCCGGGCCGAGCCGCGAGCGAAGCCGCCTTTCCCGGCCCAAGCCGGGGTTTTCGGCAAGCCGACGACGGTGAACAACGTCGAGACGCTCGCTACCGTTCCGATGATCCTCTCCAACGGGCCGACGTGGTACCGGCAGTGGGGGAGCGAGCAGAGTCCCGGCACCAAGCTGTGGTGCTGCTCGGGCCACCTCGACCGTCCCGGCAACTACGAGCTTGAGCTCGGCGTCCCCCTCAAGGACATCATCTTCGAGGTGTGCGGCGGGATCCCGGGCGGACGGAAGGTGCGGGCAGTCATTCCGGGAGGCTCCTCCACCGCGCTCTTGGCCGCCGACGAGCTCGATTGCCCGACCACGTACGAGGGGTTACAGGCGGCGGGAAGCTCGCTCGGCACGGCATCGCCGATCGTCATGGACGAGTCGACCTGCCTCCTGCGAGCGATGCGCCGGATCGCGCAGTTCTATGCCCATGAGTCCTGCGGCCAGTGCGTACAGTGCCGCGAGGGCACCGCGTGGGTAACCGAGATCCTCCGTCGCATCGAGGGAGGTGAAGGTCGGCTGGCGGACATAGACCTCCTGTACGACCTGTGCGAGCAGCTGACCGGCCGCACGATCTGTGTGCTCGCCGACAGCGTGGTGTTCCCGCTTCGCTCCTCGCTGGACAAGTTCCGCGAGGAGTACGAAGCGCACATCCTTCGCCACCAGTGTACCGCTACCGCCTGATGTCGGGAGACGGCTTTCCGGGAGGCCCGTTCGAATCCACGGCGGCGTCGGGCCGATAGAGCATGGGTAGCGGCGAGGCGGAGCTCATCAGCCTGAGCGTCGACGGGGTTCCCATCCGAGTGCCCGGCGGGACCCTCGTGATCGAAGCGGCCGAGCGCGCCGGCGTGGTCGTGCCGCATTACTGCTACCATCCGGGCATCCCATCGCGTCCGGCTCAGTGTCGGATGTGCCTCGTCGAGGTGGAGGGACAGCAGAAGCTCCAGCCTTCGTGCGTGTTGGCGGTGCAGGAGGGGATGGTCGTGCGGACCGACACGGAGCATGCGAAGCTCGCTCGCAAGTCGGTGATCGAGTTCCTGCTGCTCAACCACCCTCTCGACTGCCCGATCTGTGACGCGGCGGGACAGTGCATGCTGCAGGACTACGCCTTCGAGACGGGGCAGCTGCGCAGCCGGTTCGAGGAAGCGAAGCTCGTGCTGGGTCGGGACCGCATCGCGGATGACATCCTGTATTTCGCCGACCGCTGCATCCTCTGCACGAGGTGCGTGCGCTTCATGCGGGACGTGGCGGGGGATGACACGCTCGTCGTGGCGCAGCGCGGGCACAAGGCGTACATCGACACATTCCCCGGGCGTGATCTGGAGAACGCGTTTCGCGGGAACATCGTGGATGTGTGTCCGGTCGGTGCCCTCGTGCACGAGGATTTCCTGTTCAAAGCTCGCGCGTGGGACCTGGACTCCGCGCCGAGCATCTGCCCGGGCTGCTCTACCGGGTGCAACGTCACGATCGACGCGAAGGAGAACCAGATCGTCCGGCTGAAGCCGAGGTACAACGCGGCCGTCAACTCCTACTGGATGTGCGACTACGGTCGGAAGCACCTGGTCATGGGCAACCGAGGCCCCCGTGCCGAGACACCACTCGTCCGCGAGAACGACCGGCTGGTTCCGACCGATTGGGAGTCGGCGCTCGACTTCGTCGCACGCGAGCTGGAGGCGGAGTCGGGCGGAACGGCCATGGTCTCGGCGGAGGAGTCGAACGAGTCCCTCTTCTACCTCCGTCTGTTGCTCGAGTGGCTCGGCATCGAGGGCGGGAGCTTCCGCGTCGAGCAGGGAGGGGAGGCGACCCTGCATGGCTTTCCCCGGCTCAAGCTCAGGGCGGAGCGGGCCCCCAACGCCACGGGAGCCGAGCTGTTCGGCTTCGAGCACGCGACCGGCCAGCCGGCCCCGAGCCCCGGGAGCCTCATCGTGCTCGCCGATCCGCTGACCGATGTACCGGCCGATTTCAGAAGGAAGGCTACCTTCTTCCTGTACATCGGCCCTCGTCTGCCGACGGCCGCGGCGAGCGCCGACGCGCTCCTCCCGACGGCCACCTTCGCCGAGATGGAGGGAACCTTCACGAATTTCACGGGCCGCGTACAGCGCTTCCACCAGGCCCTCCAGCCGCCGGGGATCGCGCGGCCCGCCTGGATGGTTCTTTCCCGCCTCCTCACGCTCCTCGGGGAGGGCGATGTGGCGCTCCACATCCGCGCCGCGTTCGTGACCATGGCGGCCAACGTGCCCGCGTTCGAAGGGCTCACGTGGGAATCGCTCGGACTCAGGGGGTCGGCGATCCGCTCAGTCCCGTCCGCGCCGGCGAAGGTGCGGTAGGAGGGCGGATGCAGTCGGTCAGCGGGACGGCGTTCCTGATCTTCACGGGCGGCAAGGTGATCGTCTTCTTCACGTTGCTCCTTGTGCTCGTCGCCCTTGCGACCTATGTGGAGAGGAAGGTAGCCGGGTTCATCCAAGACCGGAGCGGTCCGAATCGGGTCGGGCCCCTCGGGATCCTCCAAGCGCTGGCTGACGGGCTGAAGAACCTCCTGAAGGAGGAGACGGAGCCGGCGGAGGCGAACCGGCTTTTCTTCTACCTCGCGCCGGTCCTCGCGATCGTCCCCGCGACCATTCTCTTCGCGGTAATCCCCTTTGCCTCGCCGCTTCCCACCCGCTGGGGGCTGGTGGAGGTCATCGTGGCGGATGTGCCGGTCGGCTTCCTGTACGTCCTCGCCGTCTCATCGATCGGGGTGTATGGCGTCGTGATGGCCGGGTGGGCGTCCAACAGCAAATACGCGTTCCTCGGAGGGCTCCGAGGCTCGGCCCAGATGATCAGCTACGAGGTGGGGCTCGCGTTCAGCCTCGTGCCGGTCCTCCTCATTGCGGCGGACGTGCGGCTCCCGGAGCTGGTGGCGATCCAGCAAGGCTTCACCGGGGGACCGCCCACCCTCGGCACATGGCTCGTCTTCCCGCTCGCCCTCTCGGCCTTCTTCTTCTTCCTGTCGGGGCTGGCCGAGACCAACCGGCTTCCCTTCGACCTTCCGGAGGCGGAAGCGGAGCTCGTTACGGGCTACCACACCGAGTACTCGTCGATGAAGTTCAGCATGTTCATGCTGGGTGAGTTCGCCCACGTCATCACGACAGCGGCATTGGTGACGGTGTTCTTCCTCGGCGGGTGGGACATCCCGTTCTGGCGTGGGGACAACGTACGCGTGCTGGGGGACGGAACGGTGCTCGGGGTTCCGACCTGGTGGAAGACGCTGCTCACGTTCGGTTCGTTTTCGGTCAAGACGACGCTCGTCGTCTTCCTGTTCATGTGGATCCGGTGGACGCTCCCGCGATTCAGGTACGATCAGCTCATGGACCTCGGCTGGAAGTTCGTGATCGAGGCGGTGACGGTGTACATCCTCGTAATCGCCCTCGCCATCCTGGCACTCGAAGCACGGGGCTGGCCGTTCGGTCCCCTGTACGCCGGCGTGCTCTTCGGGTTGAACGTGATCCTCGGCGGGATTCTGCTCTTCGCCATCGATCGGGGGGCTCTGGTGCGGGGAAGCGGCTCGCGCCAGCGGCGCCCGCCCAGCGCCACCTGAAGCTGGAGGAGATGCGGCGATGTCCGGAGAAGTGAAGGTGGTGCGGAGGCCGGAGAAGAAGGCCTCCTACCTGAGGGGAGCCATGGGAGGGATGGGGGTGACCCTGAAGCACCTTATGAATCCGCACAAGGTGACCCAGCAGTACCCCGATGAGAAGTGGGAGCTTTCCCCGCGGCTGCGAGGGACGCACCGCATGGCGACGCACGAGGATGGACGGGCGAAGTGCGTGGCGTGCGGGCTGTGTCCCACCGTGTGTCCGGTGAACTGCATCAAGCTGATCCCGGCGGAGGACGAGAACGGGGAGCGTTACGCCGCTGTGTACGAGATCGACGAGTTTCGCTGCATCTTCTGCGGGTATTGCCAGGAGGTGTGTCCGGTGGAGGCGATCCACCTGGGGGTGCACTACGAGAACGCCGAGTACAGCCGCGAGCGATGGGTGTACGACCTCGAGCGGCTGTGCGAGCAGGACCACCCCTTCACGACCCTGTGGGATCCCGCTGACCCTGCCTCCGAATGATCACGGATTTCCTCTTCTTCGTCTTCGCCGTGATGGCCGTGGCCGCTGCGCTGGCCATGATCGTCAGTCGCAACCCTGTCGCCAGTCTCATGTTTCTTGTGATGGTGTTCTTCGCCATCTCCGGGATCTTCGTGCTCCTCGACGCCCATTTCATCGCAGCGCTTCAGATCATCGTGTACGCCGGCGCCATCATGGTGCTCTTCCTTTTCGTCATCATGCTTCTCAACCTCGGACACGGGCGGATGAGTGACCGCAGGGGGTCGTTGGCAGCCGCGGGCGCCGGCGCGGTCGGGACGGCGCTCTTCGTCCTCCTCGCCACGCTCATCCAGAGCGGCGAGCGTCCGCGACTGGCCGGCGGAATGGGGGAGGAGACCGTGATGGCCATGCTGCAGGCGCGCGGCGCCGTCGGAGCCGTAGCCGAACCGCTCTTCGTAAGCTACATGGTCCCGTTCCAGGTCACCGGGCTTCTCCTCTTGGTGGCCATGGTCGGTGCGATCGTGCTGGCGAGAAAGAAGGCACCGTGATCCAACAATGGCGATCGAGAGCTACTCGCTGATTCTCAGCGCGCTGCTCTTTTCGATCGGCGTCGCCGGTGTCCTGCTGCGGCGAAACGCGATCATCATCTTCATGTGCATCGAGCTGATGCTGAATGCCGCGAACTTGACTCTGGTGGCGTTCTCGCGAACGCTCGGGCTCGAGGCACAGGTGTTCGTGTTCTTCGTCATGGCGGTGGCGGCGGCCGAGGCTACGGTCGGGCTGGCGATCATCATCGCCATATTCCGCCATTACGAGGTCGTGGACGTCGATCGCTTCAATCTGCTTAAATGGTAGCCGCTCCGGGCGTCCTCGCTCTGTGGGCGGGAGCCTTCCAGGAGGCCGTGGCGGCAGGCATCCGGGGCGGGGAGTTCGCGCCCATCCTCCCGGCCTTGATCCTTTTGCTGCCCCTGCTCGGCTTCGCCATCAACGCGGTCGGCGCCTACGCGTGGCGGGAGGAGAAGCGCGTCCCGGGCCTCGTGGGGCCGCTCGCCGTGGTTGGGGCGTTCGTCGTCGTCGCAGCCAACTTCATAGCCATGCGGGCCGCGGGCTCGCACGGGCCGATCGTCGTCTCCCTGTGGACGTGGATGGCTTCGGGCGGACTGAACGTGGCGGTCGACCTGCAGTTCGACCGGCTCTCCGTTCTCATGATGCTGATCGTGACGGGCGTCAGCGCGATCATCCACGTGTATAGCGTCGGCTACATGCGCGAGGACCCGGGCTACTCGAGGTACTTCGCGTACCTGAACCTCTTCGTCTTCTTCATGCTCGTGCTGGTGATGGCCGGAAATTTCCCGCTCATGTTTGTGGGGTGGGAAGGCGTCGGCCTCTGCTCGTACCTCCTCATCGGGTTCTGGTACGAGAACCGGGAGTACTCGAGCGCGGGCAAGAAGGCGTTCATCGTCAACAGGATCGGGGACTTCGGCTTCCTGGTGGCGATGTTCCTCCTGTTTCAGCATTTCGGAACGCTCGATTTCGGCCCGATCTTCGACGCGGCCCCGGAGGTGCTGACCTACGGCGGGGCAGTGGTGACCTTCATCACGCTGCTCCTCTTCCTGGGCTGCACCGGGAAGTCGGCCCAGATCCCGTTGCACGTGTGGCTTCCCGATGCCATGGCGGGTCCGACTCCGGTCTCGGCCCTCATCCACGCCGCCACCATGGTAACGGCCGGTGTCTACCTGGTGGCCCGCGCCGGCGTGTTGTTCGCCATGGCACCGGTCTCGCAGGCGGTGGTCGCCGCCCTCGGGGCCGGGACCGCGCTGTTCGCGGCGACGATCGCTACCCAGCAGTTCGACATCAAGAAGGTCCTGGCGTACAGCACCATCTCCCAGCTCGGCTACATGTTCCTGGCCGTAGGTATCGGGGCGTTCACGGCGGGGATCTTCCACCTCATGACGCATGCCTTCTTCAAGGCCCTCCTCTTCCTCGGCGCCGGCGCCGTCATCCATGCCGTGCACCGGGCGGTGCACGCCGTCGGGCGGCACGACGACCCGAACGACATGCGAAACCACGGGGGGCTGAGGAGGTCGATGCGGATCACCTGGGCCACCATGTGGGTGGCCACGCTGGCCATCGCGGGCATCTTCCCCTTCGCGGGCTTCTTCTCAAAGGACGAGATCATCTGGAGTGCGGGAGCCCGCGGGTATTCGATCCTGTGGGCAGTCGGTGTGGCCACCGCCCTGCTCACGGCGGCGTACATGACGCGCCTGATGGTGATGACCTTCCATGGGCAGAACCGCACCGGCGCGGACGCCGCTCCACAGCTGCGTGAGGCACCGCCGGTGATGTGGGTCCCGCTCGTCATCCTCGCCATCCTGTCGGTCGTCGGGGGGTGGGTGAACATCGGAGAGGCCCTTCCGCTCCCTCACGTCGAGGCGCTGCACGCGTGGCTCGAGCCGAGCTTCGCGGCAGCGGCACGGGTTATGGAAGATCACGGCTTCCGGGCCGTGCACGCCTCGCCGGTCGGAGGCGGGGAAGCGGCGTGGGCGGCCATCTCGTTCGCCGGCGCCGTGGTGGTGGTGCTCCTCACGTTCCGGGCGGTGGCGCGGCGCCGGTATCTCCCGGCCGACCGAGCCCCCGAGCCCGGAGGACTGGCGGGGCTGGCGTACCGCAAGTGGTTTGTGGACGAGCTCTATGACCGCCTGATCGTGCGGCCGCTCCTCGCACTGTGGCGGGCGTGCTGGCAGCTGGTGGACGAAAGGCTGATCGACGGGACGGTGAACGGGTTCGCCTCGGGTGGCCGGCTGGTCGGGTGGGTCGGGAGCCTCCTTCAGACGGGTCGGGTGGGCGCCTACGTCTTCTTCTTCCTGACCGGGGTGATCGTGATGCTCGCGGCGCTTCTGCTGTGAACGGGGTGGCGGGGTGAGCGTCTTCGAGAGCCACTGGGTCCTGACGCTGCTGATCACCCTTCCGGTGGCCGGGGCGGCGCTGTGCTTCATCGTTCCGGAGGGACGCGTCCGACACCTCGCCTTCGGAGTGAGCGTAGCCGAGCTCGCCGTCTCCCTACCGCTCTTCTTCAGCTTCCGTTCGGGAACGGCCGCTCTCCAGAACTACGTCTCGGTTCCCTGGATCGAGACGTGGGGGATCGGCTACACGATCGGGCTGGACGGGATCTCACTCCTCATGGTCCTGCTCACGACGTTCGTGATGCCACTCGCGGTTCTCGGTTCGTTCACCTACATCGACCGCCAC
The DNA here is from genome assembly GCA_046758745.1 of Gemmatimonadota bacterium. Classification (GTDB taxonomy): domain Bacteria; phylum Gemmatimonadota; class Gemmatimonadetes; order Palauibacterales; family Palauibacteraceae; genus JBHIAV01. The sequence goes on along the minus strand of JBHIAV010000004.1, from coordinate 43,699 downwards.
GTGCGCGCGTTCTACGCCATGCTCCTGCTGCTTCTCACCGGTATGCTGGGCGTGTTCGTGTCGTTCGACCTCTTCCTCTTCTATCTGTTCTGGGAGGTCACTCTCATCCCGATGTACTTCATCATCGGGGTGTGGGGAGGGGGCCGCCGAATCTACTCTGCGATCAAGTTCTTCCTGTTCACCGCGGTGGGCTCGCTGCTCATGCTCGTGGCGATCGTGGCGCTGGTCTACCTGTACCACAGGGAGTACGGGATCCTGACCTTCGCGTACAACGACCTGGTGCAGCTCCCGATCGCGCGTGGGCTGCAGTTCTGGCTGTTTGGCGCCTTCGCGCTCGCCTTCGCCATCAAGGTGCCGCTCTTTCCGCTGCACACGTGGCTTCCGGACGCGCACGTCGACGCCCCCACGGCCGGGTCGGTGATCCTGGCGGGGGTCCTGCTGAAGCTTGGAGGCTACGGCTTTTTGCGCTTCGCCCTTCCGTTCTTCTCGCACGCCGCGACCAGCCAGGCGGTGGTGAACACGATCATCCTCCTCTCCCTCATCGGCATCCTGTACGGAGCCTGGGTGGCGGCCGTTCAGCCGGATGCCAAGAAGCTCGTGGCGTACACCTCGGTGGCACACCTCGGCTTCGTGATGCTGGGGCTGTTCGCTTTCACTGCGCAGGGGATGCAGGGGGGCATCCTGCAGATGGTGAACCACGGCGTCTCGACGGGCGCCCTCTTCCTGCTCGTCGGTATGCTGTACGAGCGACGCCACACCCGTCTCATCGAGGATTTCGGCGGGATCGCGAAGGCGATGCCGATGTTCGCCGGGGCGTTCGTGGTGGTCGCGCTGAGCTCGATCGGCCTCCCGGGAACGAACGGCTTCGTCGGGGAATTCCTGATCCTTCTCGGGACATTCCGCACCCATCCGATCGCGGCCTTCCTCGCCGCCACGGGGGTGATCTTCGCCGCCTGCTACATGCTTCCCATGGTGCAGCGGGTGCTCCTCGGTCCGGCGGAGCGGGAGGAGAATCGGCGCCTCGCGGATCTCGTGCCCCGGGAGCGGCTGATTCTCGTCCCGGTCCTGGCGATGATCCTGCTGATCGGCGTCTACCCGCAGCCGTTCCTGGATCGGCTGGCGCCATCGGTGGATGCGCTCCTGGAGCAGACCGAACGCCGGGCCCGGCAGGCGCCGGTGACGATGGGGGAGCTCGAGATCCGGTTCGACCGGCTCCCAGTGCTCGGCGGGGACGGGACGGACTGAGAGGCCACGGGTGATCCTCGACTTTGGGTCGCAGCTACACTATCTGATCGCCCTCCTTCCGGAGAGCATTCTCGCGGTGGCGGCCATCGCGGCACTTCTGGCCGGCGTGTTCGGGCGCGTCCGGGAGGGGCGGTCGCCGGGACGCACGGCCGCCGGCCTGGCGCTTCTCGGGGTGGTGGCGTCAGCGGCGGCGAACGCCTGGCTGCTCACAGTCGAGGTGCCGGGACGGAGCGGTATGATCGCCGTGGATACGTTCCGCGTGGCGGCGAACTTCCTCTTCCTCGGCGCCACGCTCCTCGGCATCCTCTTTGCGTTCGACTACTTGCGCCGGGAGGGACTCGATCTCGGCGAGTTCTACGCTCTCGTCCTCCTGGCCACCGTCGGCATGATGCTGCTCGCCGGAGCGCGCGACCTCATCATGGTCTTCATGGGACTCGAGCTCATGTCGATCTCGATCTACGTCCTTGCCAGCATGAACCGGCGGGATCCGCGCTCCGCGGAAGCCGGCCTCAAGTACTTCCTGATCGGGGCGTTTGCGAGCGGCTTTCTGCTGTACGGCATCGCCCTGCTGTTCGGGGCGACAGGCAGCACCAACCTGGCGCTGGTGACCGCCGAAGTCGTACGCGGAGCCGGCTCCGGCAACCCGCTCCTCGTGGCCGGTCTGGGCCTCCTCCTCGTCGGCTTCGCCTTCAAGATCTCGGCCGTCCCCTTCCACATGTGGACGCCCGACGCCTACGAGGGGGCACCCACGCCGGTCACCGGCTACATGGCGGCCGGGGTGAAGGCGGCCGCGTTCCTGGCGCTGGTGCGGATCGTGACGGTGGAGCTCGCCCCCGCAGCGGCCGTGTGGCAGACGGTGCTCTGGTGGCTGGCCGTCCTGTCGATGATCGTGCCGAACCTCGTCGCACTTGTGGAAGACAACGTGAAGCGCATGCTGGCCTACTCCTCGATCGCGCACGCCGGCTACCTGCTCGTCGGCGTCGTGTCGGCCGGCGCGCTCGGCCGGGCCGCCTCGATCTTCTACCTCGCCGTCTATGCCGCGATGACTCTCGGCGCGTTCGCGATCGTGTACGTGGTGGCCGGAGAGGGAGACCGGCGCGGGAAGCTGGCCGACTACCGAGGCCTCGGATGGCGGCGCCCGCTCCTCGCCGCGAGCCTGGTGGTTTTCCTGTTGTCGCTCGCCGGCTTCCCACCGACCGGAGGATTCGTCGGCAAGCTGTACCTGCTGCGCGCGGCGCTCGACGCCGGAGAGGTGACGCTGGCCATCACGCTCGTGCTGACGAGCTTCATCTCCTATTACTACTACCTGCGCGTGGTGTGGAAGATGTACTTCGAGGACGCGCCGGAGGATCTGCCTCTGCCCGCCCCGGCCGGACTCGCGTTCCGTGTTGCGGCCGGCGTTTCTGTCCTGGCGATCCTCGGGTCCGGAGTTTTCCCGGGCCTCGCCCTCCGGGGAGCGGAGCGGGTGGGCGCCGATCTCCAGCCGCGCCTCGTCGTGCCGCTGGAGGGGCCCGCTGCTCCGGTGGAGGTGGAGGCGGAGCCCACCCGAGCGGACTGACACGGGCTCCCTCCCTCCTGCTGGTCCACACCACATGCCTTCGACCCTACGAGGTGCACATGGAGGTATCGAAGACCATCTTCCGGGAGTATGACATCCGCGGCGTCGTCGGGGAGGACCTCACGCCGGCGGTGGCATACGCCGTGGGACGCGCCTACGCCTCGCGCGTGGATGTCGGGCCGCGCATGCGCGTCGCGGTCGGGCACGACAACCGGCCGACCTCTTCGGAGCTGGCGGCGGCTCTGTGCGAGGGCCTCAATCGGTCGGGAGTCGATACGATCCTCGTGGGAACGGTACCGACCCCCGCCCTCTACTTCGCCGCCCTCGAGCTGAAGACCGACGGCGGCATCCAGATCACCGGCTCCCACAATCCTCCCGAGTACAACGGGATCAAGATGATGGTCGGCGAACGGACCCTGTACGGTGCCGCCATCCAGGAGCTCCGGTCGGCGGTGGAGTCCGACCGTTTCGCCGACGGATCGGGGACCCACCGGAGCGAGGAGATCCTGAGCCGGTACATCGAGGAGATCGGTGCCCGGGCCCACCTCGACGAGCCCCTGCATGTCGTCCTCGACTGCGGCAATGGCGCCGGAAGCGTGGCCGCCCCGCAGGCGCTGATGGCGGCTGGAGCGCGCGTGGACTGCCTGTACTGCGAGTCGGACGGTACCTTTCCCAACCATCACCCCGACCCGACGGTGGATGCGAACCTGATGGACCTCATCGCCATGGTGCGCCGATCGGGAGCGGCGCTCGGCGTCGGGCTGGACGGCGACGCCGACAGAATCGGAGCCGTCACCGAGAAGGGGGAGATCGTGCGAGGCGACAGACTCCTGCTGCTGTTCGCCCTCGACGTGCTCCCGCGCGCTCCCGGCGCCGAGATCATCTTCGACGTCAAGTGCTCGAAGGCCCTTCCGGAGATGATCGCGGCGGCTGGCGGTGTCCCCGTCATGTGGAAGACCGGCCACTCTCTCATCAAGGAGCGGATGCGGCGGTCCGGCTCTCCTGTAGCAGGTGAGATGAGCGGACATATCTGCTTTGCAGACAATTACTTCGGATTCGACGACGCAATCTACGCCGCGGCTCGTCTAGCGCAGATGGTCCAGCGGAGCGGGCGGCCGCTCTCCGAGCTCGCCGCTCGCATCCCCGAGTACCCGTCCACGCCCGAGCTCCGCGTCGAGGTCCCCGAGGAGCGCAAGTTCGAGATCGTCTCCCGCGCGGTCGAGAGATACCGGAAGACGCACGACGTCAATCAGATCGATGGGGCGCGGATCCAGTTCGAGGGTGGTTGGGCGCTGATCCGGGCGAGCAATACACAGCCGGTCATCGTCCTGCGCTTCGAGGCGGACACGGTGGCGGCGCTGCGGGAGATTCGGGACGAGATCGCCGAGCACATGGCCTCGGACGGGGTGGCCGTGCCCGAGCTCGAGGGAGTCGGGGGCCGGTGAGGCAGCCGAGGCCGGCGCTCGGAGGGCACCGTTCCGTCTTTCGCGCTGCGCGCGGGGTCGGCCCGTGCCGCGGGGGGTAGGGAGGATGATCGGGACGCGGGGGCGGCTCCTGCTGTACGGCGGCCTGATCCTGGTAGGCCTCCTGGTCGCCGGGCAGCTGGCGGTCGAGTTCTACGCGGAGCTGGGGTGGTTCCGCTCTCTCGGCTACTCGTCCCGATTCTGGAGACTGGAGCTCGCGCGCCTCGCCTCCTGGCTGGCGGTGGTAGGCGCGGCGGCCGCCACGCTTTTCGCGGTGCTGTGGGGGATCGCCCGCCGGGTGGGCCCGATTCAGGTGCGGCGACGGCTGGGAGATCTGGTGATCGCAGAGGCGTTGCCGAAGAGACAGGTCCGCGTCGCCACGATGGCCGTGGCCGTGGTGGCGGCGCTGCTGGTGGCCGCCCCCGTCGCGGGGACGCTTGCAGAGCGCGTCCTTTTCCTGGCGCACGCCCCCGCGTGGGGTGCTCCGGATCCCGTGCTGGGGAGAGACCCCCGCTTCTACGTCTTTCTGCTTCCCACTTTGAGGACGCTGTGGTCCCTCGCCCTCTCCCTCTTCGTGTGGATGGCGCTTGCGGTGACCGCGATCTTCTCGGTGACGGGTCGGATCCAGACCGGGCCCAAGACCCTCCGGGTAGAGCCGTTTGCACGTCGCCGGCTGGCAGCGCTCGGCGCTGCGGCGCTCTTCCTCATGGCCGCGCACTTCGGTCTCTCGGCGTTCGAGGCGGTGAGCTCGGGGCCGATCACGTACGCGACCGTCTACGGTGCCATCCCCGCGCGTCGCCTCGTCGCCGTGCTGGCGCTTCTGGCGGCCGTCGTGCTTCTGTACAGCGAGCGGACCGGGAAGTGGAACCTCGCGCTCTCGGCCCTCGGCGTCCTCGCGGTCGTGTGGCCTGTCGGAGTGGGGATCTATCCCGACCTCATACAGCGCTTCAGGGTCGATCCGAACGAGCTCGAGCTGGAGCGTCCCTTCATCGCGGCGAACGTGGCCGCCACACGTACGGCGTTCGCGGTCCACGACCTGGTGGAGCGGCCATATCGCGTGGACGACCGTCCCCCGGAGCTCGAGGTGGTTCGGCGCTGGACGGCAGGACTCCCGCTGTGGGATGAGCGTCCCCTCCAGGCGACCTACAACCAGCTCCAGGGGCTCCTGGCGTACCACGAGTTTCCCGACGTGGACAACGACCGGTACGGCCCGCCGGGGCGACAGGAGCAGGTGGCCATCGCGGTGCGGGAATTCTCCCCGGGCCGCCTGGCGGCTTCAGCGCGCACGTGGCTCAACCTGCACCTGCGCTACACCCACGGGCAGGGGGCGGTGGCGAGTCCGGCCGATCGGGTGACGAGCGGCGGCGAGCCAGAGTACTTCCTGCGCGACCTCCCGCCACTCGTCTCTCCGGACGCTCCCGAGGGGATCGAGATCCACGAGCCGCGGGTCTACTTCGGGGAGCGAAGCACGCAGTACGTGATCGTGCCGGTCGATTCGATGCCGGAGGGTCTCGCAGCCGTCGGAGTGCCCATCGACAGCCCGCTCAGGCGGCTGGCCTTCGCGTGGGCCCTGGGCTCCAAGAACGTCTTCCTTCGACGTCCGACCGAGGGGTCCGCCGTGCTCATGTGGCGCAGGCAGGTGGTCGAGCGCGTCCAGAGGTTGGTGCCGTTCCTGCTCGTCGATCCGGATCCGGTGCCGGTGATCGACGAGGGACGCATCAAGTGGCTGCTCGACATCTACGCCGTCACCTCACGCTTCTCCCTGGCCCAATCGGCGGAGCTGCGCGGCGAGCGCGTGAACTACGTCCGCGACGCCGTGAAGGCGGTGGTCGACGGGGTCACGGGCGAGGTGCGCTTCTACGCCCTCAGCCCGTCCGACCCGCTGCTGAGGACCTTCGCGTCGGCGTTCCCCGGGCTGTTCCTGGACCGGGAGAGGATGCCCGAGTCCCTCCGGCGGCACCTGCGCTATCCTAGGGCGCTGCTGCGCGTGCAGGCGCAGATCCTCGAGGCGTACCATCTGGTGGAGCCGGAGGAGTTCTACCGGGCGCAGGACCTGTGGAGCCTTGCCAAGGAGGTGTACCAGGGACGGCCGGCCCCGGTGGAGCCCTACTACCTGCTGATGCCCTTTCCCGGCGCCGAGGGATCGGTGCCGGAGTTCCTCCTCACCGTGCCGTTCACCCCCCGGAACCGTGACAACCTGGCCGCGTTTCTCATCGTCAGGAACGACGGGGAGCATTACGGCGAGCTCGCGCTCTTTCGAGCCGCCGCACTCCGCCAGCTCTTCGGGCCGCGCCAGGTCGAGGTGCAGATCGATCAGGACCCGATCATCTCGCAGCAGCTCTCTCTGTGGCGACAGCTCGGCTCTCGGGCGACGCGCGGCCACCTGCTCCTCGTGCCGGTCGAGGGCTTCCTTCTCTACGTGGAGCCGCTCTTCCTGGAGGCCGAGGACCAGGAGGGGGCTGCGCCCGGCCTCAAGCGGGTGATCGCTTCCGCCGGGGATCGCGTCGCCATGAGCGAGACGCTGGAGGGGGCGTTGCGCAGCCTTTTCGGACCCGTTCCGCTCTCCGAGGCGCCCTCTCCGGCCGTGGCGGAACGGCCAGAGGACACAGCACCGGGCCGCCCGGCCATCTCCGGGCTGGTCGAACGGCTGCGTGCCGCGGACGAAGCCCTGCGCAGGGGCGACCTCGGGACGTTCGCCGAGATCTGGGAGGAGATCCGAGCGTGGATCGAGACGGGCGGAGCCGGACCCACGGAGCGGGCGGCGGGAGGGCGGACGGAGTCCCAGGCTCGCGTCCGGCCGGAGAAGAGGCCCGAACTCCCGGCGGACTCGCTCGAAGGGCTGCCGTGACGCGGGGTGAGCGGACCGTAGTGGTGGCGATCGGGGGGAACGCCCTCTCCCCGGCCGGGGAGTCGGCGGCGGTGTCGAACCAGTTTCGCCACACGCGGGAAAGCCTCACCTCGATCGTCGAGTTCGCCCGGGAGGGGTGGAGGATCGCGGTGGTGCACGGGAACGGCCCGCAGGTCGGGGACGCGCTCCTGCGCAACGAGCGGGCGAGCGACGTGGTGAGCCCGCTCCCTCTCGGCGTGCTGGTGGCGGCGACGGCGGGGTCGATCGGATACATGATCCAGCAGTCGCTGCAGAACGCGCTCGAGCGGGCCGGAGTCTCCCGCCGCGTCGTCACCGTGGTCACGCAGGTTCTGGTCGATCCCGAGGACCCCTCCCTCCGGTCCCCGTCCAAGTTCATCGGTCGGACTCTTTCGGCCGCCGCGGCGGAGCGGCTACAGGCCGAAGGGGTCCTGGTGCACGCCGACGCCAAAGGCGGACTCCGCCGGGTGGTGGCGAGTCCGGAGCCCATCGAGATCGTGGAGGCGGGCGTCGTCGAGGAGCTGGTGAACCGGGGCGATATCGTGATCGCGGCGGGGGGTGGTGGGATCCCGGCCTACCGCGACCCGCGGCTCGGCCTGGAAGGCGTCGACGCGGTGGTGGACAAGGACCGGGCCGCGGCGATCCTGGCGGAGGCGATCGGAGCGCGGGTACTCCTCATCCTGACGGATGTCGATGGAGTGTACGAGCGCTTCGGGCGCCCGGAAGCGCGCCGCATACCGAGACTGACGATCTCGGCGGCGCGCGCCCGCCTCTCGGCGGGCGGAGGGGGGGGGGGGAGCCTGGGGCCGAAGCTCGAGGCCGCAGTGAGCTTCGTGGAGCGTGGGGGCGAGCGGGCGGTGATCGGCGAGCTGGCGGATGGCCCGGCGGCGCTCGGTGGTCGAACGGGCACGACGATCGTGGCAGACGCGAGCGATGGCAGCAGAACGAGGAAAGAGCGAACGAGGGGTGGGCCGTGAACATCCACGAGTATCAGGCCAAGGAGATCCTGCGGTCGCACGGCATACCGGTGCCTCCCGGCGGGGTCGCCCGGTCGCCGGAGGAGGCGGAGGCGGTAGCCCGAGGGTACAGCGGAGACGTGGTGGTGAAGGCCCAGGTGCACGCCAGCGGCCGCGGAAAGGCGGGAGGCGTCAAGGTCGTGAAGACCCCGGAAGCGGCCGGCGGAGCCGCGGCCAGCATCCTCGGGATGAGGATCAAGGACCTCGAGGTGCGGGCGGTGCTCGTCACGCCGGCCGCCGACATCGCCTCCGAGGCGTACGTCGGGATCGTACTCGACCGCCGGACCCAGACGCCCGTGCTCATGGTGTCCGGCGAAGGGGGGATCGACATCGAGGAGGTCGCGGCGACCAAGCCGGAGGCGATCCACCGGCTGTCGATAGACCCTCGCTACGGTCTCCTCCCGCATCAGGCGGCTGCCATGGGCTATCGCCTGTATGACGATCCCGGGCAGGCGAAGCAGGCCGGGGAGATCATCGGGAGGCTGTGGAGGGCGTATGAGGCCTCCGACGCCACGCTGGTCGAGATCAACCCGCTGATCGTGACGTGCGAAGGAGAGGTCCTCGCCATCGACGCCAAGATGAACATCGATGACAACGCCCTCTTCCGGCTTCCGGAGATCGCGGAGATGCGGGACGAGGCGGCCGAAGCCGCTTCGGAGCGGAAGGCCCGCACCTCGGGGCTCAGCTACATCAAGCTCGACGGCAGCGTGGCATGCTGCGTGAACGGAGCCGGCCTCGCGATGGCCACCATGGACCTGGTCAAGCACTACGGTGGCAGCCCCGCCAACTTTCTCGACATCGGAGGTTCCTCGAACCCGGACAAGGTCGTCAGCGCGCTCGAGATCATCACATCCGATCGGAACGTGCGGGCTATCCTCTTCAACATCTTCGGCGGGATCACCCGGTGCGACGACGTGGCGAATGGGATCGTCGAGGCGATGCGCCGCATCGACATTCCACTCCCGATCGTCATCCGGCTCACCGGCACGAACGAGGAAGAGGCCGTTCGCATCCTGAGTGAGCGCGGTCTCCAGGCGATGACGGACATGGATGAGGCGGTGAAGCGAGCGGTGGAGGCCGCTGCCTGACCGCGTGTCCGCTTGGACGAGGAATCGAAGAGACGCAGAGCGAGGATGAGCATCTTCATAGGAGAAGATACGCGGCTGGTGGTCCAGGGGATCACGGGTCGAGACGGCTCCTTCCACGGGCGGCAGATGATCAGGTACGGCACGCGGGTGGTGGCTGGGGTGACGCCGGGTAAAGGCGGGCAGACCTTCGACGGTTCCGTGCCTATCTTCAACACGGTCGCGCAGGCGGTCGAGGAACGCGCGGCGAACACGAGCGTCATCTACGTGCCGGCTCGCTTCGCCGCGGACGCGATCATGGAAGCGGCCGACGCAGGAATCGCCCTCATCGTGTGCATCACGGAGGGGATCCCGGTACGCGACATGATGCGGGCTCTCCCGTACGTGCGCGAGAAAGGAGCACGCCTCATCGGGCCGAACTGTCCCGGCCTCATCGCCCCTGGCGTGTGCAAGGTCGGGATCCTTCCCGGCCAGATCGTGCGGCCGGGACCGATCGGGATCGTCAGCCGGTCCGGCACCCTGACGTACGAGGTGATCCACCAGCTCACCGGAGCGGGCATCGGGCAATCCACCTGTGTGGGGATCGGGGGCGACCCGCTCATAGGGACGAGCTTCCGTGACTGTCTCGAGTGTTTCGAGAGAGACGAAGAGACCGTCGCGGTGGCCATGATCGGCGAGATCGGGGGGTCTGATGAACAGGACGCGGCGCGCTTCGTGAAGGAGGAGATGAAGAAGCCCGTGGTCGGGTTCATCGCCGGTCAGACCGCCCCCCCCGGACGACGCATGGGGCATGCCGGAGCCATCATCTCGGGCTCGGACGGGACGGCCGAGGAGAAGATGCGGGTCTTCCGGGAGTGCGGGATCGCCGTCGCGCAGCGGCCCGCGGACATCGTAGGTTACATCCGGACGTGGCTGTGAGCCGAAACGGACCGCCCCGTCCTCGAGGGTCGTCTCTCGATGGGGGCGCTGCTAGGCTCCGCGAAAGGATAGAATCGCAGCGATGAGCGCCTCGCGCACCCTGGCCATCATCAAGCCGGACGCCTTCGGAGCGGGGCTGGCGGGAAAGATCCTCGCCCGCCTCGAGGGGGAAGGGTTCCGGGTGCTGGCGGCCCGAGTTCTTCACCTGAACGAGACGCAGGCCGGCCGCTTCTACGCCGTCCATCGCGAGCGACCGTTCTTCGCACCGCTCATCCGCTTCATGACCTCGGGGCCATGCATGCCCCTCGCCCTCGAGTGCGAGGATGCGGTGACGAAGCTTCGTCGGGTGATCGGCGCGACGGACCCGGCGGAAGCGGAGCCCGGGACCATCCGTGCCCTGTATGCGGAGAGCGTGGAGCGGAACGCGATCCATGCCTCCGACTCGGACGAGAACGCGGCATTCGAGCTGGCCTTCTTCTTCCCGGCCGCGGATCTTCCCTAGCGTTTGACAGACTCGGGGCTGCCGCCTATGTATCACCGCTCCGTGGATTGCACGATCCGGCTCGACCGCCTTGCGGAACGGCCGGTCGCTCTGTCGGGGCCGCTTCCGTCGGACGCGGAGTTCTGGTCCGTGCCGGGACTTCGGCTGCGCGGCGATCCGGTGCTCGACGCGACGGCGACGGCATCCGGAGACGGGGGTGTCCACGTGACCGGGAGTCTGCGGGCGACCGTCGAGCTGGAGTGCCGCCGCTGCCTGCGCTCCATCGAGACGACTCTTCCTCTCCCCCTGGACCTCTGGTTCGAGCCGCGGGTCGAGGCGGGCAAGGAAGAGGAGGGCGTGTTCGGGCTGGAGCCCGTGTCGAACGAGCTCGACCTGCGCGATGCGCTGCGAGAGGAGCTTCTGCTGGCGGTTCCCGAGTTCCCGCTGTGTCGCGACGACTGCCGGGGGCTGTGCCCCCGATGTGGAGCGAATCTCAACGACAGCCCGTGCGGCTGCCGGGAGGAGAGGGGCGATCCCCGCTGGATGCGGCTGAAGGAGCTGATGCGGCAAGATTGAACGAGGCGCCGGCCGCACAGCCGCCGGCGTGAACCCGGGCTGCGGGAGGATAGACGAGGCATGGCGGTACCAAAGAGGAAGACGTCGAAGCAGAGAAAGCGGAAGCGCCGCACCCATCAACGTTCGGCGATTCCCGCCCATCAGGCCTGTCCGCGCTGCGGCGATCCGCGGCGCCCGCACCGGGTGTGCCCGAGTTGCGGCTACTACGGCGAGCGCGAGGTGGTTCACACGGAGGAGTTCTAACCGGCTGCCCTCGGAGCGTCCCACCTTCGGGTCTTCGGGGCGGAAGGACCGCGCCGCGAGGCGGATCGCACTACGCTCGTGCTCGACGCCGGCACCAACCGGCCGGGTGGCGGCCGAGGGCATATCTCGGCGTGCGTGAAGTCCACGGCGGCTCCGGGGAGCGGGCAAGGCAGATGAGCGGGGCGTCGCGGGTCGCGCTCCTTCTCCCGGGTCAGGGATCGCAGTTCGTCGGCATGGGGCGTGAGCTGGCCGAGGCGTCGGCCGAGATTCGCGACCTGTACGCCGAGGCGGACGACATCCTCGCTTATCCGCTGAGCCGCATCTGCTGGGAGGGGCCCGAGCAGATCCTCACCCGCACCGACAACGCGCAGCCGGCGATCCTCCTGCACAGCTACGCGGTGTGGCGGGCGCTCCCGCCGACCATCCGCGATCGAGTGGTCGTGGCGGCTGGCCACTCCGTCGGCGAGTTCTCGGCCTATGTGGCGGCGGGGACGCTCTCGTTCGCAGATGCCCTTCGCCTCGTTCGGCGACGCGGGGAGCTGATGGCCGCGGCCGGGAAGGCGCGGCCGGGAACGATGGCGGCCGTGATCGGGCTGGATCCGGACGCCGTTCGAGCGGCTTGCGAGGCGTCGCGCGGGACCGTCGTTCCTGCCAACCTCAACGCGCCGGGGCAGGTGGTGGTCAGCGGGGAGGTGGATGCCGTCGCCCGGGCCGAAGAGCAGGCGTTGGCGCGCGGCGCGCGGCGGGTCATCCCCCTCAACGTGAGCGGCGCCTTCCACTCGCCGCTCATGCAGGCGGCACGCGAGGGCCTGCGCCGCGCGCTCCACGAGGTTCCTCTGGCAGACCCTGGCTTCCCGGTGGTGGCCAATGCCTCGGCGACTCCCGTGCGCGACGCGGGCGGCGCGGCTCGCCTGCTGATCGAGCAGTTGACGTCCCCGGTGCGGTGGGTAGAATGCGTCGAAACGATGCGGAGCTTCGACGCGGATCGGTGGCTGGAGATCGGGCCCGGCACCGTGCTGAGCGGGCTGGTGCGCCGGATCGACCGCTCGCTCGCCGTGACGGCCGTCGGAGATCCGACGTCGATCGAGACTCTCGCTGGAGACGTCGGAGATGCCTGAGCTCGACGGACAGGTCGCCATCGTGACCGGCGCCTCGCGCGGGATCGGGTTTGCGGTCGCCGAGGAGCTGGCGGTGGCCGGTGCAGAGGTGGCGGTGGTGGCGCGCGATGGAGGAAGGGCCGCCGACGCAGCGGCTGCGCTCGGCGGGGCGGGCGGACGTGGCTTCGCATGCGATGTCTCCGGCGCGACGGCGTGCGCCGGGCTCGTCGAGCAGGTGGAGTCCGAGCTCGGCCCGGTCGCCATCCTGGTCAACAACGCCGGCATCAACCGCGACAACGTTCTGGTGCGGCTGAGCGACGAGGACTGGGACGCTGTGCTGGACACGAACCTCCGGGGCGCCTTCACGATGATCCGAGCCGCGGCGCGAGGGATGATGAAGCGGCGCTATGGACGCATCGTGAACATCGCCAGCGTGGTGGGCTTGACGGGAAACCGCGGGCAGGCCAACTATGCGGCTTCCAAGGCGGGCCTCATCGGCCTGACCAAGTCGGTGGCGCAGGAGTTGGCGAGCCGCCAGATACTGGCCAATGCGGTAGCCCCCGGATTCATAGATACCGAGATGACCGCCGCGCTCTCCGACGAGGCGCGGGCCGCACTGTTGGACCGCATTCCGCTCGGCCGGTTCGGGACCCCCGGAGATGTAGCCGGGACGGTGCGCTTCCTCGTCGGGCCGTCTGCGTCCTACATCACCGGCCAGGTGTTCGTCGTCGATGGCGGTATGGTGATGTAGGTTCGATTCCGACAGTGTGCGGGTTGTAGCATCCTCCTTCGAGAAAGGGAGCGGCACATGTCCGACACGGCAGCCAGGGTGAGGGAGATCATCGCCAACGAGCTCGGCGTCGAGCTGGAGAGAGTGACGGATGACGCGGCCTTCGTGGACGATCTCGGGGCGGATTCTCTCGACACCGTGGAGCTGGTGATGGCGTTCGAGGAGGAGTTCGGCATCGAGATCCCGGACGAAGACGCCGAGCAGATGCAGCACGTCGGCGAGGCGATCAAGTACCTTGAGAGCAAGCAGGAGTCGGCTTGACGGGATCTCGGGGGAACGCGCGGTGGGATGGGCAACGCCGCGTGGTACTGACGGGGCTCGGCCTCGTCACACCGATCGGGAACGACACCGAGACGACCTGGTCGGCGCTGCTCGCCGGGACGAGCGGCGCCGCGCCGGTCACGCTCTTCGATCCGTTCGGTCAGACCGTCCGCTTCGCCTGTGAAGTGAAGGGCTTCGATGCCGAGGAGTACATGGATCGCAAGGAAGCACGACGCGCGGATCGCTTCCTGCAGTTCGCCATGGCGACGACGCACCAGGCGGTCGAGGAGTCGGGGATCGCGGACGCCCTTACCGGGATGGACCCCGGCCGGGTCGGAGTGATCGTGGGGAGCGGCATCGGGGGGCTGACGACCCTTGAGGAGCAGCACATCAAGATGCTCGACAAGGGGCCGGCGCGCGTCTCTCCCTTCTTCATCCCCATGTTCATCGCGGACATGGCCGCCGGTATGATCTCGATGAAGTACGGTGCCAGAGGGCCCAACTACGCGACCGTCTCCGCCTGCTCGTCGAGCGCCCACGCGGTTGGGTTGGCGTTTCGTTCCATCCGTACGGGCGAGGCCGATGTGATGATTGCCGGAGGCACCGAGGCTACGATCACGCCTCTGTGCATGGCCGGGTTCGCGTCGATGAAGGCGCTCTCGACCCGCAATGACGCCCCGGAGAGGGCGTCGCGTCCGTTCGACAAGCATCGGGACGGCTTCGTCCTCGGGGAAGGTTCGGGCATGCTGGTGCTGGAGAGCCTGGAGCACGCGCGTGCCCGTGGGGCGACCATCCTGGCTGAGCTGATCGGTTTCGGGCAAAGCGCCGACGCCTACCACATGACCGCACCGGCCCCCGAGGGGGCAGGGGCGCAGCTCGCCATGCGCGAAGCCCTGAACGACGCCGCCATCCAGCCTACGCAGGTGGATTACATCAACGCGCACGGCACTTCGACCCCAGCCAACGATGCGACCGAGACGGCCGCCATCAAGACCGTGTTCGGCGACCATGCGTACGACATGGTCGTCGGCTCGACCAAGTCCATGATAGGTCACACCCTCGGAGCGTCGGGAGCGATCGAGGCAGCGATCGCCGCCCTCGTGTGCCGGTGCGACGTGATCCCACCTACCATCAATTTCGAAGAGCAGGACCCGGAGTGTGATCTCGACTACGCTCACGGAGGCCCGGTCGAGCGCCCCGTTCGGGTTGCCCTCTCCAACTCGTTCGGCTTCGGTGGGCACAACGTGACCCTCGTCCTGCGCGAGTGGGCGGAGAATCGATGAACCGAAGGAGGATGGGGAGGCGCTCGGTGTGGGGAGGGGAAGCACGCGCCGGCCGAAGAGGACCGCACCCGTGATCGCCGTAGCCGAGGCCCTGCGGGAGGCGGGCCTTCGCCCCCTGCCGCGCGATCCACGCCTCGTGCCGATCGCCGAAAAGGTACTGGCCGGCGAGCGACTGAGCCGGGCTGATGGGATCACCCTCTTCGAATCGCACGACCTCCTTGCGATCGGGGCGCTCGCCGATCTGACCAACCGCCGGAAGAACGGAGACCGCGTCTTCTTCGTCGCGAACCAGCACATCAACCCCACAAACGTCTGCATCCTGAACAAGGTGTGCGTGTTCTGCTCATACGGCGTGCGGCCCACGGCGGCGGAGGCGTACACGATGTCCCTCGATGAGGTGTTCGAGGAGGCGGAGGCGGCGCGTCTGGCCCCAACGCGAGAGTTTCACATCGTCGGGGGATTGCACCCCAAGCTACGCCTCTCCTACTACACGGACATGGTGCGCGGTCTGAAGGAGCGTCACCCGAGCGTGCAGGTGAAGGCTCTCACCGCCGTGGAGATCGCACACTTGGCCCGGATCGAGGGGATCACCACGCTCCAGGTGCTCGAAGAGCTCAAGGCGGCCGGTCTGGACACGATGCCGGGCGGTGGGGCGGAGGTGTTCGGCTCCGCGGTTCGGGCGACCATCGCGGATCGCAAGCTCGTAGCCGATGAGTGGCTCCGCGTCCATCGCGAAGCTCACCAGCTCGGCATCCCGACCAACTGCACTCTCCTCTACGGGCACATCGAGAGCTTCGCCGATCGGGTGGATCACCTTCTCCTCCTGCGGGAGCTGCAGGACGAGACGGAAGGATTCAGCACCTTCATTCCGCTCGCCTGGCACCCGGATGGGAACGAGCTCGGAAGGAGCCTCGGACGGGAAGGGACGCGTACGGGAGGGGTGGACGACCTCAAAGCGCTCGCGGTGGGACGACTGGTGCTCGACAACCTGGATCACATCAAGACCCACTGGATCATGGTCACCACCCGGGTGTCGCAGATCGCGCTCGATTTCGGGGTCGACGACCTGGAGGGGACGGTCGTCCTCGAGAAGATCACGCACGCGGCGGGCGCCGAGACCCCACTCCGCATGGACCTGGGTGAGATCGCGCGGCTCATCCGAGAAGCGGGAAAGCGGCCGGTGGAACGAGATTCCCTGTACAACGAGGTGGCCGTGTGGCAGTGAGCATGGCCCCTCCCCGCCGTGCGCTGCGCCGGATCGACCCGGCGGAGCTGTCGGAGTACGCAGCCTTGTACGAGCTCCCGCTCCTCGAGCTCGCGGCGCGTGCGCACGAGGTGCGTCTCCGAGCGAGTCCGCCGGTCCAGGTCACGTACATCCTCGACCGGAACATCAACTACACGAACGTGTGCGTCACCGACTGCACGTTCTGCGCGTTCTACCGGCGGCCCGGCCACCCCGAGGGTTACGTGCTGTCGAAAGAGGAGATCGGCGTCAAGATCGAGGAGGCGAAGAAGATCGGCGCAGTTCAGATCCTCATGCAGGGGGGACACAACCCGTACCTCAAGCTCGACTACTACACGGGGCTCCTCGAGTTCATAAAGGCGTTCCACCCCATCCACGTGCACGGCTTCTCGGCTTCCGAGCTGGACATCATTGCGCGGGTACATCGGATCGGCGTGGGAGAGGTCATCGAGGAGCTCCGTGATGCGGGGCTCGACTCCGTCCCGGGAGCGGGAGCCGAGATCCTGGTCGACCGGGTGCGGCACGAGATCGCGAAGAAGAAGATCGACACGGCGAGGTGGGTCGACATCCACCGCACCGTGCATGAGAAGGGACTGCTGAGCTCGGCGACGATGATGTTCGGGGCCGGCGAGACCCGAGAGGACCGGGTCGAGCACATGCTGCGCATCCGGGACCTCCAGGCCGAGACCGGCGGCTTCACCGCGTTCATCCCATGGACGCTCCAAGCGAGCGGCACCGAGCTGGAGGGCATGCCCGAGGCCACCGCGACGGAATACCTGAAGACGGTGGCGATCTCTCGCATCGTCATCCACAACATCCGGAACTTCCAGGTGAGCTATGTCACCCAGGGTCCGAAGGTGGCGCAGATCGCCCTGCACTTCGGGTGCAACGACTTCGGATCGCTGATGATGGAGGAGAACGTGGTATCGGCGGCCGGAACCGACTTCATCATGCCGCAGGCGGACATCGTACGACTCATCGAGGAAGCGGGATTCGAGCCGCTTTCCCGGTACCAGGACTACTCGCCGGTGGACCCGAACCTCGACTGGTACTGCGGCTGTCGGGTGTGTCTCGGTCGGCGGGCCGCCTGACATGCCGGCCGGGAAGGTGCTCGTGCTCGTCGGATCCGACTCGGACCGCCCGGTCATGGAGGGGGGACTGGAAGTCCTGATGCGCAGTGGGATCGATGTCCGGTTCGAGGTGAGTAGCGCGCACCGCGACCCACGCGGCACCATCGATCTCGCTTCGGGCGCGGCGAGCCGGGGCTTCTCGGTCATCATCTGCGGGGCCGGGCTCTCCGCCGCGCTGCCGGGCATGGTGGCTGCTCACACGGACCTCCCTGTCATCGGTGTACCGATCGCCGCGGGGACACTCGGCGGGATGGATGCCCTCCTCTCCACGGTTCAGATGCCGCCCGGTGTGCCCGTCGCGACGGTGGGCATCAACAACTCGAAGAACGCCGCCCACCTGGCCGTCCGCATTCTACGGCTGGCCCGCGTGCCGGCCTGATCGTCACCCGCTCGGCCGGCCTCCCCCAGGTGCGCGTCGGCATCGGGTACGACTCCCACCGGTTCGATCCGGCTGTCCGCCTCATCCTCGGCGGGGTGCATATCCCGGATCACCCGGGCCTGTCGGGTCATTCCGATGGGGACGCCGTGGCGCACGCGGTGATCGACGCTCTCCTGGGCGCCGCGGGGCTGGGCAGCATCGGCGAGCGCTTTCCGGATACCGACCCGGCCTACAGCGGGGCCGACTCCCTGGAACTGCTCTCCACCGCGGTCCGGCTCGTGACCGAACAGGGGTATTGCGTGGTCAACGTGGACGTGACGGTGATCGCGGAGAGCCCGAAGATCCTGCCGCACACCGCGAGGATGAAACTAGCGCTCTCCGAACGGCTCCGGATCGACGCTCGCTGCGTATCGGTGAAGGGAAAGAGAAACGAGGGCATGGGTTGGGTCGGCAGGCGCGAAGGGCTGGCCGCCATCGCGGTCGTCCTCATCGACGACGCAGGGGGCTCGACGTCACACCACGGCGGCGCGCGTTCCTGAGGAGCTCCGCGAGACATCCGTGCACGACCAGATCGATTTCCTCCTCGGCCTGCTAGGCCGCATACCGGTGGAGACGGTGTACCTTCTCGTCGGCGTCGGCGCGGCGGTCGAGAATCTTTTCCCGCCCATCCCTTCGGACACCTTCGTCATCCTCGGCGGGCTGCTCGCGGACCGTGGCGTGCTGAGCGGAGGGACGGTGTTCGGGGTGGCCTGGCTGAGCAATCTTGTTCTTGCCCTCGCCGTCTTTCTCGCGTCTCGCCGCTACGGGCGCGGGATCTTCACCACCCGGTGGGGGCGCTGGCTTCTTCGCCCCGAGCAGCTACGGCGGATGGATGCTTTCTACGCCGAATACGGGACGATCACGGTCCTGGTCAGCCGCTTCTTCCCGGTCTTCCGAGTCCTGGTACCCGCCTTCGCCGGGATCAGCGGGCTCGGCTTCTGGCGCACCGCCATCCCGCTCGGGCTCGCCTCGGCCGCATGGTACGGCCTGCTGGTGGGCGTCGGGATCCTCGCATCGCGAAACATCCCGCGCATCATGAGAATGGTCCAGGCAGTGAACAGCACGTTCCTGTTCGTAGCCCTTCTCGTGGCGGCGGCGGTCTTCTACTGGTGGTGGCGAACCCGGAGGCGATGAGCGAGAGGGGTGCCTCCGGCGACGGAGAGCTGGAGCGGCGCTTCCACCTCGAACCGTTTGCCGACTACCTGCGCTTCGAGCGAGGGCTCTCGGATCGCACCCAGGCGGCCTACCTACACGACTGCCTGAAGCTCGCCCGCTTCGCCGCGGCGCGTGGTCGGCGCGACCCGGCGGTGGTGAACCACGATCTTCTGCGCGAGTTCGTCGTCCACCTGTTCGAGCGCGGATTGGCGACCCGAAGCCTGGCACGCACGCTCTCCTCGTTGCGCGCCTATTTCGCCTTCCTCGTCGAGGAAGGTCTGGTCGGAGCGGATCCGACCGAGCTGCTCGAGTCTCCGCGGCTCGGGCGTCCCCTTCCCGACGTGCTCTCGGTGGCTGAGGTCGAGCGCATCCTGGCGGCGGTGCGCCCGGAAGATCCGCTGGCTTTTCGCGACCGCGCGATACTCGAGGTCCTGTACGGGGCCGGGCTGCGTGTCTCCGAGCTGGTCGGCCTCCGGGTGCGCGACATCATCCTCGAGGAGGGACTCTTGAGCGTGATGGGAAAGGGATCGAAGCAGCGTCTGATCCCGATCGGCGGACGTGCGACGGATGCACTCGGCCGCTACCTTGAGGAGTTGAGGCCGCGACTGGATCGGGGACGCTCCGAGGGCATCGTCTTCCTCAATCGCCACGGTCGACGGCTCAGCCGCATGGGAGCCTGGAAGATCGTGCGGCGGATCGTGGAACGAGCCGGCGTCGGGAGGCGGGTCACCCCTCACACGTTTCGCCACAGCTTTGCCACGCATTTGCTGGAGGGTGGCGCCGATCTAGCCGCGGTGCAGGAGATGCTCGGACACGCCGATATCTCTACGACGCAGATCTATACGCACGTGGACCGCGGTTACCTCCGGGACGTGCACCGGCAGTTCCATCCCAGGGGGTGAGTCGATGAGCTACTCCTCCCGGGTCCTCAGTCTGGCACGCAACAGACAGGCGGTTCGCCGTTTCGCCGATCGTCGGATCCCGCCAGACTCGCTCACACGCATCCTCGAATGTGGCTGTCACGCGCCCTCCGCGAAGGAGGCGCAGCCGTGGCGCTTCGTGGTCGTACAGGATGCGCTGACCCGCCATCAGATCGCCGCCGCGGCGTTCAACCACCCGCACGTGCAGACGGCGCCGGTCCTCGTCCTCGCGTGCGCCCGAATCCACTCGCATGTGAGCGGAAACGGCCGTCCCAGCCATCCGGTCGACGTGGCGGCCGCCACCCAGAGCATGGTGCTGGCCGCAGCGGACATGGGCATCACGGCGAGCTGGATCACGGGCTACCGGGAGCCGGCCGTGCGCGCTCTTCTGGGGATCCCGAACGACGTTCCGATCGTCTCCATCCTCGCGCTCGGATATCCGGAGGGGTTCGAGCAACTCACGGCGCGGCGGAAGCGTGAGGAGGTGATCGCGTGGGAGCGCTGGGACGAGCGGGGAGGGAGCGCGTGGCGGCCGTGAGAGCCCGTCCCGTCGTCGCGAGTGCGGTGGGGCTGCTCGGGCTGTCGGTCGTCGGTTGCGTCGCGGCGTTGCTCGGGCTGTCGGTCGTCGCGCATACGGCCTGCGCGCAGGAGATCGAGTTCACCCCGCGAACCGACCATCCCGTGGAGCGTCGGCTCGAGGCGTTCCTCGACCGGGAGCCCTACTCCGTATGGACGCGGGACACCGTGCTCCTGGCCACCGACACGGTGGCGGGAAGCCTGCTCGTCCTCGAGGCGGCCGTGCGCATCGCAGGCCGGATCGAGGGGAGCGTGTACGTGGTGGATGGCGACCTCTTCCTTCGGCCGGGCGCTCGCATCGCCGGGGAGGTGGTCGTGTTGGGGGGTGGCTACTACGGATCGCAGCTCGCTACGACGAAAGGGAAGGTGACCTATCGTCCGACCGACGCGTACCGCGTGATGCCGAAGGCCGGGGGGTACCTGATCTACCCGGTGGAGGAGGTTCCACCGGCGCTGGATCTGCACGGCCTGTACGGCCTCCGGCTGCCGACTTATCAGCGGGTCAACGAGTGGACCTTCGCGTGGGGAGGGATCGCGCGGGCGACGGGGCTCGCGTGGCAGCCGAGCCTTGAGCTGATCGGCCGCTTCCATACCGAGCAGGGGGAGCTCGAGGGCACGCTTCGCCAGTTCTGGCATCCGACGGCAGAATGGCAGTTCGGCTTCGAGGTGGAACGGGCCACCCGCTCCCACGACGAGTGGATGCGCGGCGATGCCCTCAATTCTTTCTCCTACCTGTTCGTCGGGGACGACTTTCGCGATTACTACCGGGCCGATCGCGCGGCGTTCGTGGTGGCGCGGGTGCAGGAGTGGACGCCGTCGCTGACCGTTCAGTGGGAGGACGCACGGTCGCTGGAGGCGCGCTCGCAGACCGTCTTCTTCGGAGAGGACGCCGCGCGCCTGAACCCCGTGATCGACGAGGGGGACACGTGGAGCGCCACGGCCGCCTTGAAGATACGGCGCCGGACTCCGAACGCCCGCCTCTCGGCGCGGCTGGCCCTCGAGGCCGCCGACTCGACCGTGGCCGGGGATTTCTCCTTCCTGCTCATAGAGGGGCAGGTCCTATGGGAGGGTGGGGCGTTCCTCGATCACTCGCTCGAGCTGTTCGGCATCGGAAGGGGCGATCTGGCCGGCACGCTTCCCCGGCAGCGCTGGTCCGGGCTGGGCGGGCGCATGACGTTGCCGACCTTTCCGGTCCTCGGGCTGCGCGGCCCGAGGCTTCTCTTCGGACAGGTCACCTACCTGATCCCGGTTCGAGCCCTCCGGCTCGGACCGCTCGGCACTCCCCGGCTCTTCGCGCGGGGCTCGATCGGGACCGCGTGGGAGGAGGGGAGGACCCCACGCTTCGAGCAGAACGTGAGCTTCGGCGCGCGCCTGCTCGGCACCGAGGTCGCCGTGGCGGTGGATCCGGGGGAGGGGGATGCGCTGGTGTTCGCCCGGATCAAGGTGCCCGGCACGCTGTAGGCCGGGGGTCCCGGACCCCCGCTCTGGGGTCCGGTCCGCGAAGGCCGTGCGGCGCGCCCGGTAGTGCGGCCGCGGCGACTTTGACAGGAAAGCCGCCCCCGTACTAGGTTTACGGGCGTGAATTTTGCTGCGTCACGCCACACCATCGAGCCGTGATGCCGGTCCTGTGCGTTCTTCCGGCCCGGATCGGCAGTCGACGTCTCCCCCGAAAACCCCTCCAGCCGATCGCTGGTCACCCGCTTATCGAGTGGAGCTGGCGGGCCGCCTCGCGGGTATCGGATTTCGGTGCCGTGTGGGTGGCGACGGACTCCGAGGAGGTGACAGCAGCGGTGGGGAGCTTCGGAGGCGTGGCCGTGCTCACGTCGGAACGGCACGAATCCGGTACCGAACGGGTGGCCGAGGCAGCGCGACGGGAGGAGGCCAGAGGGTTCGACGTCGTGGTGAACTTCCAGGCGGACGAACCGTTCCTGGACCCGCGGTCGGTCTCGGCGGCGGTGCGAACCGTGCGCGAGGGCGAAGCGCCCGTCGCGACGCTGGCCGCGCCGATCCGTTCCCGGGAGGAGTGGAACTCGGACTCGGTGGTGAAGGTGGCGTGCACGGAGGACGGCCGGGCCCTCTTTTTCACTCGGGCCGGAGTGCCGTACGTCAGGGATGGGGTCGCGGCGCTCGACGGCCACGATCCGGCGTTTCTCCGACACATCGGACTATACGTGTACACCCGTGAGGCCCTCGAGCGGTGGGTGAGCGCCCCGCCGACGCGGCTCGAGAGGATCGAGCGGCTGGAGCAGCTGCGGGCGCTCGAGTGCGGCCTCACGATCCGGGTGGTGCTCGCCGAGCCGAGCGAGCTGGGCGTCGACGAGCCGGCGGATGTGCGGCGAGCCGAGCGACTCCTTCGTGGTCGCGAAGGGAAGAGGCTCGATGGCGCGGCCGGATCCTACGCCAGATGCGGCCACGATAGGTGATCGTGAAAGGCGAGGGAGAGGGTTCATGACGAACGGGTCGTCCGTGCCCACGAAGTTCATATTCGTGACGGGGGGCGTCGTCTCCTCCCTCGGCAAGGGGATCGCGGCGGCCTCGATAGGTCGGCTGCTCGTTGAGCGCGGTCTGGATGTGACGATCCAGAAGTTCGATCCGTACATCAACGTGGACCCGGGCACGCTCTCTCCCTTCCAGCACGGGGAGGTTTTCGTAACGGACGATGGGGCCGAGACGGACCTCGACCTCGGACACTACGAGCGGTTCATCGACGAGTCGCTCTCGCAGGCCAACAACGTCACGACCGGCCGCATCTACCAGGACATCATTACCAAGGAGCGGCGGGGGGACTTCCTGGGCGCCACCGTCCAGGTCATCCCGCACGTCACGGACGAGATCAAGGCCCACATCCGCCGGCTGGCGCCCAACCGGGACGTGGTGATCACCGAGGTCGGTGGGACGGTCGGCGACATCGAGTCCTTGCCGTTCCTCGAGGCGATCCGTCAGTTCCGGCAGGACGTGGGACGCGAGAACACGATGTTCATCCACCTCACGCTCATCCCGTACATCGCTGCGTCCGGAGAGCTGAAGACGAAGCCGACCCAGCACTCGGTTCGGGAGCTGATGGAGATCGGGATTCAGCCGGACATCTTGATCTGCCGTACCGAGTGGCCGATGACGGAGGAGGTGCGCCGCAAGATCGCTCGCTTCTGCAACGTCGAGATGCAGCACGTCATCGAGTCCAGAGACCTGGAGACCATATACGAGGTGCCGATCCGCTACCGGGAGCAGCGGTTGGACGACCACATCCTCCGCCTGCTCAGAATCCAGGCCCCGGAGCCCGATCTCACCGGGTGGGAGGCGATCGTAGAGCGGATCAAGAATCCGCGTAACGGGAGCGTTCGGGTGGCGGTGGTCGGGAAGTATACGGCTCTCGTCGACTCCTACAAGTCGATCCACGAGTCATTGGTCCACGGCGGCATCGCGAACGACGCGGGGGTCGAGATCAAGTGGCTGTCGTCCGAGGAGGTGGACGAGGGAGGACCGGAACTGCTGGAGAGGCACCACGCCGTCCTCGTACCGGGCGGGTTCGGTGTGCGGGGGATCGCCGGAATGGTGGAGGCCGTGCGCTACGTGAGAGAGAGCCGGATCCCCTTCTTCGGGATCTGCCTCGGCCTTCAGTGCGCGATCATCGAGTTCGCCCGCGACGTGTGCGGGTTGGACACGTCGAACTCCTCGGAGTTCGACCGGGATACGTCCGATCCCGTCATCTCGCTGCTCGACTCCCAGCGCAAGGTGACCCAGATGGGCGGCACCATGAGGCTGGGGGCGTACCCATGCCGCCTCGTCGAGGGGAGCATGGCGCGGTCGATATACGGAGCCGCCGAGGCGGCCGAGCGTCACCGGCATCGGTACGAGGTGAATCCTGAGTACCGTGACATCCTGGAGAAGCACGGGATGCGCTTCTCCGGCCTCTCTCCGGACGGTCAGCTCGTCGAGATCATCGAGCTTCCCGACCATCCGTATTTCATCGCCACGCAGTTCCACCCCGAGCTCCGTTCTCGCCCGACGCGGCCGCACCCCCTGTTCGCCGCGTTCATCGCCGCAGCCTGTGCACACCGGCGGAGTGACGCCGGGCGACGAGGTGCAGCGGCTCCGGGTGGGGTGGAGTGGGCCCGCGCCGCGACCCGGTGAGCGAGGAGGCCGACGCGCCGGGTCTGTTCGAGCTCGGCGGTTCTTTCTTTCTGATCGCGGGCCCGTGCGTGCTCGAGGACCGCGAGCTGAACCTGCATATCGCTCGCCACGTGCGGAAGGTGGGCGAGCGCCTCGGCATTCCAGTTGTCTTCAAGGCCTCCTTCGACAAGGCGAATCGCACGAAGCTGGGTTCCGACCGGGGTCCCGGCCTCGAGCGAGGGCTGGACATGCTGCGGGAGATCCGCGCGCGGGAGGGGGTGCCGGTGCTCACCGACATCCATGAGGCCGCTCAAGCGGAGGAAGCGGCCCTCGGCGTTGATGCCCTGCAGATCCCCGCCTTTCTCTGCCGGCAGACCGACCTTCTGCTCGCCGCCGCCGCCACCGGGCTGCCCGTCAACGTGAAGAAGGGTCAGTGGGTGGCGCCGGCCGAGATGCGGCATGCGGTGGCCAAGTTGCGGGCGGGCGGGGCGACCCGGGTCGCGGTCACCGAGCGCGGCTCGGCCTTCGGCTACGGCCGGTGGGTGGTCGACATGCGGAGCTTCGCGATCATGCGCCAGGCGTGCGGCTGCCCGACCATCTTCGACGCCACCCATGCTGTCCAGCTTCCGGGGGCCGGGGCGGGCGGGAGCCGAGCGGAACCCCGGTTCATCGAGCCGCTCGCCCGAGCCGCCGTCGCGGCGGGAGCCGACGGCCTGTTCGCGGAGGTGCACCCGGATCCCCCGGCCGCCCCGTGTGACGGCGCCTCCATGCTCCGGCTGGAGCGTCTGGAGCCTCTGCTCGCCGGCCTCCTCGAGATCCGGAGGGCGCTCGCGTGAGACCGGACGCCCCGAGCTCCCTCCGGGCCGAGGCAGCGCTCCGCGTGAAGGTCGTGCTCCTCGACGCGGACGGGGTCCTCACGGACGGCGGGATCTACGTCGCGGACGGAGACGCCGAAGGAGCCTCCTGGGAGCTCCGTCGCTTCGCCGTACAGGATGGAATCGCCATCCACATGCTCCATCACGCCTCGATCCGGGTGGCGATCGTCTCGGCCAAGGAGTCTCCGGCCGTGCGGGAGCGGGCCCGGTCGCTCGGGATCGAGGAGGTGCACCAGGTCGATCCCCGCGGCAAGCTCACCGCCGTGCACGGCATCCTGGAGCGGATGGGAGCCGACTGGACGGAGGCCGCGTTCCTGGCAGATGATCTTCCGGATATCCCCGTACTGAAGCGGGTGGGCCTCCCCGCGGCGGTGGCGAACGCGGTGCCCGAGGTGCGGGCCGTCGCTCGCTGGCAGGGGCGCGTGCCCGGTGGGAAAGGGGCGCTGCGGGAGTTCGTCGAAGCCCTGCTGCGGGCCCGGGGGGAGTGGGAGGGGCTGGTAGAGCGGTACCTGGCCGAATGCGAAGCCGCGGCCGGAATAGTCGAAGAGGAGGCGGATGCCGGGTCGGCCGGTGCCACTCGGGAGGGAGGCTAGGCCGGCGGCTGCACTGGGGGGTACGCGTGTGATGGCGAGCGACGAAGGTGAGCTGCCCAGCCTGCCGCCGGACGTGATCCTGGCCCGTACCGTGCGCGGGGTCCCGTCCCGCCGGGACGCGGGGCCATCGTGGACGGGCGACGGCGGATGATCGGGGTGCCGACGGCGGGCGAGCCCGGCCGTTCGCCCCGGGAGATCCCGGCTTCCCGGACCGGCCGGTGGAGAAGGCGATGAACCGGGATTCAGAGACGTGCGGTTCGGACGATCTTGCGGCCGAAGCAGTCGTCCTGCTCGAGGCGCATCGGATCATGGCGCTGCCGGTGGTGGACGTCGAGGCGCGGCTACCGGGGATCGTGCCTCTGCTCGGCCTCCGACGCGCCGGGGTGGCATGAGGGAGATGATCCTCGGGGCGATCTCGCTCACCTTCCTCTTGGCTGGATGCGGGGAGGAGGAACCGGTGGTGGTGGCGGGCCCCGAGCTCCAGGAGCTCGAGGCGGAACAGGTGATGATCGGGGTGGAGCAGTTCCTCACGAGCGACGGGGTCCGGCGGGCGCGCGTCAGCGCGGACACCGTGCTCGTGCTCCCGGACGACTCACGCATCCACCTGCGAAACTTGACGATTCGCTTCCTCGGCGCCCAGGGCGAGGAGCTCTCGGTCCTCACCGCGCGCCGTGGAGTGTACGACACGCGCACCGAGGACATGGAGGCGGCGGGGAACGTCGTCGTGGTGCAGCCATTGCGGGGCCGGCGGCTCGAGACGGAGAGACTGGAGTACGCGGCGCGGACCGACCGGCTGCACGGGGACACCACGTTCGTGTTCACACAGGGAGGCACCACGACGAGGGGCGCGAGCTTCGTCACCGATCCCAGCCTGGACCGGGTCGAGATCGAACGTCCGTCCGTGGTTGCACCTCGGGTGGAGGTCCCCGAGTGATGTCCGCGGGCAGGGCTCTCTGCCTCGGTCTCGCCCTCTTGGCTCTCACGCCCCGGTCGGGCCCGGCGCAGGGGCGAAGCCGCTGCACGCTCTTTCTGGAGGGCACGACGCCTGCGTCGCGCAGCGTGAGCTTCTCGGATCCGCTCGCTGCCGAGGCGTACATCACGCACATGAGCCGGGGGATGATCGGCCGGTGCGGCGACGCGACGATGACGGCCGACAGCGCGATCGACCACGACCGCCAGGGACGACTCGAGCTGTTTGGACGGGTTCACTACCGCGACACCACGCGGACCCTGCGGTCGCGGCTCCTCACCTACTTCGAGCGTGAGGACCGGGTCCTCGCCGAGGTGGACGTCGTCCTCACCCGTCTCCGGTCCGGCTCCATCCTTCGCGGGCCGCGCGTGGAGTTCTTTCGCGCGCCGGTGAGGGGCGTGGACCGCACCGTCGCGAGCGGAAGACCCCACATCACGCTCAGGACATTGGGAGGCGGAGAGGGTGGGGAGCCGTTCGAGGTGGACGCCGACTTCGCGGAGTTCATCGGGGAGGAACGGGCACGTGCCAGGGGGGACGTGCGGATTCGGCGCTCCGATCTCGATGCGACGGCGGACAGCGCGGCCTTCGACCTGATCGGGGGGACCGGCATGCTGTACGGTTCGCCTGTGGTGAAAGGAAAGGGTTTCGAGCTCCTCGGAGACAGCGTGCGGGTTCTGTTCGTTGCCCAGGAGCTTCGGGAGGTCCACGCGCTCGGCGATGCGCGAGCCGTCGGAGAGGCGTTCGAGCTTCGGTCGGACCAGGTGAAGGTCCGGGTCTTCGAGGGCCAGGTGGAGGAGCTGTGGGCGTTCGGCGGTCCCCATGCGCTCGGTCTCTCGGAGGGGTACCGTCTGTGGGGTGATTCTCTGCACTTCGTGTTCGTTGGTGGAGCGGTGGACTCGATGGTTGCCGTGGGGCGGGCCGCGGCGGTGGAAGGGGAGCGAGGCGAAGAGGTCCCGCTCGCCGCGGGACCCCGCCTCGACCTCGCCGAGGGGTCGAACTGGATTGTGGGCGACACGATCTTCGCCCGCTTCGTCCCCGGATCGGACGGCCAGCCCGAGGGGGTGGACTCCGCGCCGGATGCGGGGGACCGGCGACGCCCGCTCGACCGCCTCCGTGCGGTGGGGAATGCCCGGTCCTTTTACGCGGCGGTGAGAGATTCCGCCCGTGCCGATCGCCCGTCGCGGAACTATCTGGTGGGCAGAGAGATCGAGGTGCGCTTCGTGGACGGCGAGGCGTCGGAGGTGGTCGGCCAGGACGCGGTGGGCGTCTATCTCGAACCGGATGAGGCGTTCTCCATCCCGCCGGGGCAGGCGGCGCCGAGACGGGCCGCACCGGAGCAGAGAGCGCCCACACGGGCCGCACCGGAGCAGAGGGCGCCGACCGCCGAAGCGCCGCAGGAGAGCGAGCCGGCGCCCGATGCCTCTCCGGCAGCCGGCAGGCCGGGCGCGCCGGGCGGCGCCGTGCCCGATACGACGTCCCCTCCGGAGGGTCCCCGCCGCCCCGGAAGCGCACCGTGACAGAGACCAGCCGGAGGTTGGCGGCGATCGTTCCCGAGAGCGAGCCGCTCCTGTGGCTCGGTCTTTACGCTCTTCTCCGTCACGCCGACCGCGCCGGAGGCACGCTCCTGGGGCGCATGGCGGCCGAGTTCCGCGAGGGCGTGCTGGCCCGGCGCCGGGAGGCGGGGGACGAGACGGGAGGGCGCGGCCGCGGGGTGGAGCGAATGGACACGGCAGCCGTGGCCCGCTACCTACGGGAGAACCTCGTTCACCGGCTCGTGGCGGACGGACTGGCCAAGCTCGAGGGTTGGGGTCCGGAGGAGCGGGTGGTCCTCGCGCCCGAGCTGTGGCGCGGCGTGTCGGGCGAGCGGGAACAGCTTCTCGAGGAGTTTCGAGCCCGGGGCGGTCTGGCCGATGGTGTCTCGAGGAGCGACCTCTCCGCCGGCTCCCCGCCCACGGCGGTCGGGGGCGTCCCCTCCGCCGCGGTCCGTCCTGCCGTCTCGGAATTGGGCGAGATCGAGGGCCGGGCTCCCGTCTCCCTCACCGCGCCGAGCGTGCTGAAGGCCGAGGGGCTGGTGAAATCGTTCGGCGGACGCCGCGTGGTGGACGGGGTCAACCTGACTCTCCGACAAGGGGAGATCGTCGGCCTCCTCGGACCGAACGGGGCCGGCAAGACCACGACGTTCTACATGATCGTCGGGCTCATCAAGGCCGAACAGGGTCGGGTCTTCCTGGACGACCGGGAGCTCACCCGGGTCCCGATGTACCGGCGGGCCCGCGCGGGCATCGGATACCTCTCCCAGGAGCCGTCGATCTTCAGAAAGCTCACCGTGGAGCAGAACGTGTTGGCGATCCTCGAGACACTCGACATGACGCGCGAAGAGCGGAAGCGGCGTCTCGAGGAGCTGCTCGATGAGTTGTCGATCAAGCACCTGCGGAAGAGCGCCGCATACTCCCTGTCGGGCGGTGAGCGGCGGCGGCTCGAGATCACGAGGGCCCTGGTGACCAGACCCAAGTTCATGCTCCTCGACGAGCCCTTCGCGGGAGTCGACCCGATCGCGGTGGACGACATTCAGCGCATCGTGGCGGACCTCCGTGCTCGGGGACTCGGCGTGCTCATCACCGATCACAACGTGCGGGAGACCCTGTCGATCACCGACCGGGCCTACCTCATGTTCAACGGTCGAATCCACATCGAGGGTCCGGCGGAAGCGCTGGTGAACGACCCGGAGGCACGAAAGATGTACTTGGGAGTGGACTTCAGGTTGTAGGTGCGCGGAAATACGGGTCCAGACGGCGCCGATGGCGGTTTCGGGCCCTCTTCGAGGCGTGCCACTCGCCTCACGTTGCTGTATCTTGCAAGACCGTGGAGGGTGGGAGAGGGTCCGTTGGCCGCGGCGGGGCGGGAGATGGGCCGCAGCCCTGCGGGGACCGGAGAGAGGGTTCGACCTCTCGAGCGGAGGGTGCATGAGAGGATGCGTCAGCGAACGGCGTCGAGCGGGAGCCGGTTAGCTCGGATGGCGAACCTCGGGAAGGGGCTTTCGCACGGCCTGCGGATGAGGCAGGAGATGAAGGTGAATCCGCGCCTGTACCAGGCGATGG
Source organism: Gemmatimonadota bacterium (assembly GCA_046758745.1). Lineage (GTDB taxonomy): Bacteria > Gemmatimonadota > Gemmatimonadetes > Palauibacterales > Palauibacteraceae > JBHIAV01. Next base: position 13,729 of record JBHIAV010000004.1, on the reverse strand, counting down.
ATCTCCTGTACATGCCCCTCCTCGATCTCCAACAGCACCTGAAGCAGGAACTCCTCACGAACCCCTTCCTCGACCTCGTCGAGCCGGTGGAAGAGGAGCTGGAGGAGGAGCAGAAGGAGGAGACGGAGGAGGAAGAGGACGAGATCGACTGGGAAGAGATCCTCCTCAACGGGTTCGATGCGGGCGGACGCCGGGCCGAGTACGAACGCCGGGAGTTCTACGAGCCCACGCCGGTGGACGTGCCCGACCTGGCCTCACGCCTCGCGGACCAGCTCACTCTCCAGAAGCTCGGACCGCGCGAGATGCTCATCGGCTCCGAGATCATCGGCAACATAGACCGCGAGGGCTTCCTCACCTGCTCGGTCGAGGAGGTGACCGCTTCCCTCAACTCGCTCGTCGAGTCCGGCGAGCTCGAGCTCGCCGAGTCAGAGGGCCCTTTCGAGGTGGAGGAGATCGAACGCATGCTCGCGGTCATCCAGGGGTTCGACCCGAGCGGGGTCGGCGCCCGAGACCTCCGCGAGTGCCTTCTCATCCAGCTGCGTGACCGGGGGGAGACGGAGAGGCTCGCGTATCGCATCGTGCGGGACCACTTCGACGAACTGGTGAATCATCGCTGGAGCGAGCTGTCGAAGGAGCACGGCATCTCGCCGAAAGAGGTACAAGCGGCGGCGGATGAGATCGCCAAGCTCGATCCCAAGCCTGGGCTCAAGTACGCGGACATGCGCGACAACTACGTAACCCCGGACCTCATCGTCGAGAAGGTGGACGGGGAGTACTACGTCTTCCACAACGACAGCACGCTCCCGAGGCTCAAGCTGTCGCGCGCGTACCGCGAGGTGGCGAAGGATCGTGGGCAGTTTCAGGGGGAAAACAAGGCGTTCATCTCGAAGAAGCTCAACAGCGCCCAGTGGATGATCCAGGCGATCGAGCAACGCCGACAGACCATGCTCAAGGTGATGAACTTCATCGTCGACCGGCAGCGGGACTTCTTCGAGAAGGGAGTCGAGCATCTACGCCCCCTCACGCTCCGGGAGGTGGCCGAGCACATCGACATGCACGAGTCGACGGTCTCCCGCGTCACGAATGAGAAGTACGCCCAGACGCCACGCGGCGTCCTTCCGCTGAAGTTCTTCTTTTCGAGCGGCCTCTCCACCGACTACGGAGAGGACGTGTCGGCGCGTGGGATCCGCGCCCGCATCCGGAAGCTGGTGTCCGAGGAGGATTCCCACTCGCCGCTCACCGACCAGGCGATCGTGGATCTCCTCAAGAAGGAAGGCGTACAGATCGCGCGGCGCACCGTGGCCAAGTACAGAGACCAGCTCGGCATCCTCTCCGCGCGCATGCGCAAGAGAGTATGACCGAGAGCAAACGGCAGTACCTCCTCTCTCCTCTGGAAGAAGCCCCGACCCCCGACCCCGCCGCTCCCTCCGCTCCGGAGTTTTCGGTCATCATCCCGGCCTACAACGAGGCCGCGAACATGCCGGAGCTGTTCGGGGAGTTGGCATCCACTTTCCGCGAGCACCGCCTCTCCGGGGAGGTGGTGTTGGTGGACGATGGGTCCACCGATGGCACGCTGGAGGCCGCGCGACGCGCCGCGGAGACAGCCGGCTTCGATCGGGTCCGCTTCATCCGACACCGGAGGAACCGCGGGAAGACCGAGGCTCTGCTCAGCGCCACGCGTGAGGCGCGCGGCGACATTCTCGTTCTGTTCGACGCGGACCTGCAGCACGCCACGGACGAGATCCCGCGCTTCATGGAGGCGCTGAGCGGCGGGGTTGACGTGGTCACGGGCCGGAAGGTCGGCCGGTACGAGAAGCGGTTCGTCTCCGGCATCTACAACTGGCTGTCGCGTGCCATCTTCCGCGTCCCCGTCCGCGACCTCAACGCGATGAAGGCGTTCCGCCGCCGCGTTCTGGACGATCTGCACCTGCGGGAGGACTGGCACCGCTTCCTCGTGGTGCTGGCGCACGCGAGGGGGTACCGGGTGGCGGAGATCGACATTGAGCTGCGCCCGCGCAGACACGGGGAGTCGAAGTACTCCGGCCGGCGCCGCATCCTGGTCGGAACGTTGGACCTGTTGGCGGTGTGGTTCCAGCTCGTGTTCAGCCGCAAGCCGATGATCTTCTTCGGCTTCACCGGGCTGTTCGTCCTCCTCCTGGGCGGCGTCACGGGCCTCGTCGCCCTGTACCTTCGGTTCGTGCTGGAGCGTGGCTTCCGCCCGCTGCTCAGCCTGGTGGTCCTCCTGGTCGTTGTGGGCCTTCTCCTCTTCGTGGTCGGCTTCCTCGCGGAGCTCATCGCCGGCCTGCGCAGCGAGGTCGAGGAGCTGCGCCGGGAGCTGAGAGACAGGACGTAGATGTCGGCCCGGTGTGGACGGCGGGCCGCCGCTTCGGTCGCGGAGACCGGCCCCGCCGCCGCGAGAGGCGACGCGAAAGGAGCAGAGGCGCGCGACGTAGAGGGAGCGCTCGGACTCCCGGCTGCGCGGTGGGCGCTCGTCGCCGTCGCCCTCCACCTGGTCCTCGGCCTGCTCCTGTACGATCCCACGCTCTTCCCGGGCGGCGACAACGCCGAATACATGATCCTCGGAGAGTCGCTGCGCACGGGGAGCGGGTACCGGGACATCCACCTGGTGGGGAGCCCGCTCCACACGAAGTACCCGCCCGTCTTTCCCCTTCTCCTGGCGGCCCTCGGCTGGCTGGGCGGCGTGCAGCTGTTCAAGCTCGTCTCGCTCGCTCTGACGGCGGGCAGCGTGTGGCTCGTCTTCGCGCTCGGACGCCAGATCGTCGGTGAGCGAACGGCCTTCCTGGCGGCGGGTCTCCTCGCCGTGAGCCCCCTGCTGCTGGAGTACTCGCACTACGTGCTCTCGGAAGCGCTCTTCACCTTGCTCGTCTTGGCGGCATTGCTCGCCCGCGGCTCGGAGAACCCGGCGGGCCGGCGGGCGGCGGTCGCGGCCGGGGCGGCCGCTTTCCTGACGCGGTCGGCCGGCCTCTCCCTCCTCGCGGCGCTGGCCATCCACCCGCTTCTTCTTCGCCGGCGGAGGGAAGCCGCGGCGTCTCTCCTCGCGGCGCTCCTCATCCTCGTCGGGTGGGGGCTTTTCCAGCGCCTTGGTCCTCCGGGCCAACCGGGGTATGTGGAGCAGCTCCTGCTGGTGAACCCGTACGAGCCCCAGCTGGGTCAGGTCGGACCGGCCGGTCTCCTGGCGCGGGCGGCGTCCAACCTGTGGCTGTACGTGAGCGCCGTCCTCCCACAGTCGCTGGGCATCGGGGGAGGACCCGGCCCCTTCGCCGCGAACCCCCTCGTGGTTCTCTTCGGTGCCGTGGCGGCCGGCCTCGCCCTTTCCGGCTGGCTGCGAGAAGCGACACGCGGGATCACCCTGACGGGACTCTTCACCCTCTTCTACCTGGGGCTCATCACCCTGTGGCCTTCCGTATGGACGGACCGTCGCTTCCTTCTTCCGGTCCTCCCGATCCTCCTCCTCTATCTGCTGGACGGGGTGGGGGCGCTGGGCTCGTGGGCGCTGCGCCGATGGAGCTTCTGGTGGCCCGCCGGTGCCTTCGTGGGTCTGGCGGTGCCCGCGATCCTCTCGGCTGGGCGTCTCATCCCCGGTCGGGTCGAATGCGTGAGGAGCTACCGGGCCGGAGCGCCGTGCGACCCCCCGGGCATGGCGAGCTTCTATGCCGCCGCTCGCTGGGCCTCGCAGAACACGCCGCCGGGGGCCGTGATCGCGAACCGCAAGCCCGACCTCTTCTTCCTCTTCGCCCGTCGCCAGGGGGGGCTCTACCGCTTCTCGGCCGAGCCGGCGGTGGTGCTTCGCGGTCTGGAGGAGCTCGGCGCCAGCTACGTGGTGGTGGATCAGATCAGCCTGACCACGGACCGGTACCTGATTCCCACGATCCGGATGTACCGGGACCGCTTCGAGCCCGTGTACTCGGGGGGAGATCCGCCCACCCTCATCCTGCGCTTCGAGGGGAACCCGCTCACGGCCGCGGCACGGGCAGGCACGGGAGCGCCGTGAGGGTCGTCCACATCGTCACCGCCTACCCGCGGAGTCCCGCAGACCCCATCACGCCGTGGCTGGTGGAGCTCCTCCGCCGCCAGCGGGCGGCCGGAGTGGAAGCGAGCGTCCTGACGCCGGCGTACCGGGGAGGTCCGGCCGATCAGGTGCCCACCGGCCTGGTGCACGGGGTGCCCGTGCACCGCTTCCGCTACGCCCCGGCGCGCTGGGAGACGCTCACCCACGACGAGACGGTGCCCGACAGGCTTCGCCGCGCGCCCCGCTTCGCGGCACTCGTCCCCGCGTACCTGCTCACCGGCGTGCGGGCCGCGCGGTCGTGGGGCCGCCACGCGCCGGATGTCGTGCACGTCCACTGGCCCGTCCCGCACGCCCTCCTCGGGGCGGCGCTCCGAAGCGGGTCGGGTGGGCGCACCGCCATGGTGTGCAGCTACTACAGCGTCGAGCTGAACTGGGTGAACCGCCGGCTCCCGTGGCTCCGGCCCTTCGCCCGGTGGACGATCCGTACCGCCGACGCGGTGACGGCGATCTCGACCTCCACGGCGCGCCTCGTTCGCCGACTCGGGAGCCGCGAGGCCTCGGTGATCCCCTTCGCCGCCGCCCTGGCCGATGACGGGATCGCGCCGTCCCGCCCCGCCCTGTCCGGGGGCGGTCCGCTGCGTCTCCTCTTCGTCGGGCGCCTGGTGGAGCGGAAGGGGGTGGAGGTGCTGGTCCGTGCCATGCCCCTCCTGCCGGAAGATCGGGACGCCCGGCTCACGATCGTCGGGGAAGGGGAGTGGGAGGAGAGGATCCGCGCCGCCGTGTCGGCGCTCGGCCTCGAGAAGCGGGTGGAGCTCACGGGCCGCATCTCCGGCGAGGAGCTGGCGCGCCGCTACGAGGAGGCCGATATCTTCGTGCTCCCCGCGGTGGTGGATACAAAGGGCGACACCGAGGGCCTGGGGGTGGTGCTCCTCGAGGCGCTCCGTTTCGAGCGACCCGTGGTGGCCTCGGCGGTCGGCGGCATCCCGGACATCGTCGAGCCTGGCCGATCGGGGTGGCTGGTACCGCCCGGAGATCCAAAGGCGCTCGCGAGCACGCTCGAGGAGATCGCGGCCGAACCGGAAGGCGCGCGTCGCGTGGCCCGGGAGGGCCGGCGCATGGGGAGGGAGCGCTTCTCCTGGGAGGGGATCCTTGAGGCGACGCGCCGCTGCTACGAGGAGGCGATCCGGAGGCGACGTGGGAGGTAGGCCGGACCGGTACGCGCGTTTCGTCGGCTCGGCGGCGTACCGGGAAGCGCGTCGCGAAAAGGCCGGCGTGATCGCCCACCTGTGCCGCCGGCACCTGGAGAGTGCGGAGCGGATCGCCGACCTCGGCTCGGGGACCGGCATTCTTAAGAAAACGCTCGAGCTAGAGTTCCACAAGCCTGTACTAGGATTCGAAATAGATGTTCCAATGCTGGTCGAGCGCGATCGGGTAGCCGGGGCGGACGCGCTGTGTCTCCCGGTGGCGGACGGCACTTTCGATTTCGTCATCGCGAACCACCTGTACGAGCACGTGGGGGACCCGGCCCTCCTGTTCCGGGAGATCTTCCGGGTGCTTCGGCCCGGCGGCCGGGCGTATGTGACGGCGGGGAGCCGGCTGGCCGTCATGGAGCCTCACTACCGGCTCCCCTTCCTCAGCTGGCTGCCGAAGGGCGCGGCGGGCGCCTACGTGCGCCTCACGGGGCGGGGGCCCGGCTACGAACGGATCCGCTTTCTCACGTATGGTCCGCTTGTGCGCCGCATGACCGAGGCGGGCTTCCGGATCACTGACGACACGGAGCGGGCGATCGACGAGCTGATCGAGGAGGTGTGGGGAGGGGGGTGGGCGCGGGGCTGGCGTGTCGTTCGCCGCCTGCCGGGCGGGCTCCGGCAAGCCCTGCTCCGGCTCCTGTCGCCCCAGTGGTTTTTCCTGCTGGAAAGGCCGGGAGCCGCCGCCGGAGCCTCCGGGCACGCCGGGAGCGATGGATCCGTAGCGCGCGCAGCGGAGGAGGGAGGAGAAGGGGATCGGGCGACGCCGGCTCCCCACAGGGCGAAGCGCGATGGCTGAAGCGCCGGGCCGGTTCCGTAGTCGGGGCACGGCCCTCTTTCTCGCCTCGGCGGCCGCCCTCGCCCTCCTCTTCTACGGGGAGTTCGTCTTCTGGCCCGGCCGCATGCTGTTCGGCACCGACATGCTGGACCAGGCCTACCAGCTGCGGCAGTTCGGGGTCGAGGAGATCCGCTCCGGACGGGGCTTCCCGCTGTGGAATCCGTTCGTGTACGGGGGGCTGCCGTATCTGGCGATCCTGCCGGGTCCCGTCTTCTATCCTACGAGCCTTCTCTACCTCGTGATGCCGCTGTACCGGGCGATCGGCTGGACCTTCGTGCTCCACACCGCGCTCGCCGGGGCGTTCGCCTACTACGCGGCGCTCTCCCTGCGGGTCGGCAAGTGGGCCGCGGCGGTGTCGGGGCTCGCGTTCATGTTCACCGGGTTCGTGGTGTCGACCCTGTACGGCGGGCACGACGGCCGCATGTTCGGCATGGTCCTCATCCCCCTCGCCTTCGCGCTCCTCGAGCGCGGGCTCGCAAGCGGGCGCGTGAAGTGGTTCCTCGCCCTCGGCCTGGTGGTGGCGCTCCAGATCTTCACGCCGCACGTGCAGGTGATGTACTTCTCCTCCCTGGCCCTCTCGCTGTACGCGCTGCTTCGGATCGTGGAGTGGTGGGGGGAGGCGGAGGAGGGCAAGGGGATGGCGCTTCGCCTCGCCGGGCTCACCGCGCTCGCGTTCGTGGTCGCCGCGCTCGTGGGAACGGCGCAGCTCCTCCCGACGTACCGCATCCTGGACATCGCCGTACGGGGCGGGGGAGGGGAGTCGGGCTACGCCTTCGCCTCCTCGTGGGCGCTCCCGCCCCAGGAGCTGAGCGCGCTCCTCCTCCCGGACCTGATCGGTTCGCTCCCGGGCCTCTACTGGGGCTCGAACCCGTTCAAGCTGCACACCGAGTACCTCGGAGCCGTCCCCCTCGCCCTCGCCCTGGTGGCGGTGATGGGAGGCCGGCGGGATCGTCGCGTGTGGTGGCTCGGCGGGATCTCCCTGCTCGGGCTCCTCTTCGCTCTGGGGGCGGCCACGCCGGTGCACCGCGTCGCGTACGCCGTCGTGCCGATGCTCGGGAGGTTCCGGGCCCCCTCGATGATGCTGGGTCCCGTCGCGCTCTTCATCGCGCTCCTGGCCGGAATCGGATGGCAGCGGGTGCTGGACGCGCGCGGGACCGCCGCGAAGCCCTCCCGGCGCTCGGGCTCTTCGCACCGCGGGAGCGTGCAGAAACACTCCGTGGCCAGGAGCGAGGGCCGGCGACCCGCCGGCGCTTTGCCTTGGCCCTGGATCTGGGCCGCTTCCGTCCCGATCCTCCTTCTTGCCGCGGCGGCCGCCCTCGGTCCGGACGGGCTCCTCCGCTGGGTCTACCACGCCTGGTACCCGGACGGCTGGCCGCCGCCGCCGGACGCCCTCCCCGGTCGGCTGCGCGCCGACGGCTGGCTCGTACTCATCGGATGGGGGGCGACGCTGGCGGTGGCCCGGGCGGTCGCGCGCCGGCGGATTCCGCCGCGGAGCGTCCTCATCCTGCTGCTCCTCCTGGTCGTCGACCAGTGGCGGGTGGACGCGTCCTACCTCCTCACCACCACCCCAGAGGAGGAGTTCGCCACCGACCCCGTCATACGATACCTCGAGAGCGAGCTCGAGCCCGGCGAGCGGGTGTATCCGCTCCCGGGCAGCTACCGGCCGAACCAGCTCATGACCTTTCGCATCCCGACCCTCACCGGGAACCAGAACTTCCGCCTCGAGTGGAGCGAGCGGTTCTTCGGCGGCCTGACGCCCCGCGAATACCGAAACCTGAATCGCCCGGCGCTGTGGGGGCTCGTCGACCTTCGCTACTTCGTCAGCCCGCAGCGGGTGCAGCCGAGCGGGATCATCGCGCCGGTGGCGGATGCGGTCGGCAAGCACCTCGCCCGTCTCGAGGCGGACGCGCCGCACGCCTTCTTCCCGGCCCGCGTGGAGGCGGCGCGCGACACGGCGGAGGCGCTGCGCAGGGTGCTCGAGCTCAGCGATCCCGGGGAGCTCGCCGTGGTGGAGGCGGCGGAGGCCCCGCCCGCCGGCCGCGGGGAGGCGAGGATCGAGAGCTACGCCCCCAACGAGATCGTACTGCGGGTGAGCGCCGAACAGGGCGGGCTCCTCTTTGTGAGCGAGATCTTTCACCCGAGCTGGCGCGCCTACGTGGATGGGTCGCAGACCGAGGTGCTGCGCACGAACGTCGCCTTCCGCGGCGTGGTGGTGCCGGAGGGCGAGCACGAGCTGCGCTTCACCTACTCGGCGGCCGAGTTCCGGACCGGATTCCTCATCTCGGGGCTCTCCCTGGCGGCCGTGCTTCTCGGCCTCGGATGGCTGATGGCGGCCGAGCGGCGCGGGAAGCGGGCCGGGGGAGACGGCGCGCCACCGATGATGGCGCTGGGGTGACGGAGAGGCCGGCGGTGTCCGCGGGGACCTCCTCGCCGAAACGGAGTGTGCGGTGGAGGCTCGCCATCGCGCTCTTCCTCCTCCTCGCCGGTCTGTTCATCCTCCTGCTCCTGGGCGAGCGTTGGGCGGAGTTCCGACGACTCGAGGCCGAGATCCGGGAGTTCCACTGGGATGTGCGGGCCGGGTGGCTCGCCGCCGCCCTCCTCCTCGCCACCGCGAACCTCTTCTGGATGGCAAAGATCTGGGTGCGGCTGTTTCGGGCCACCGGGGGCGTCATCCGTGGGGGGGAAGGAGTGCGGGTGTGGGTGATCACGAACATGGGCCGGTACATCCCCGGCAAGCTGTGGCAGCTCGGAGGCCTCGCCCTGTACATGCGGCGAACGGGGCGGTCGGGGACGGCCGCGCTCTTCTCCTCGCTCGCGTTCCAGATCCTCGTGGTCGGCACCGGGATCGCCGTGGGGCTCTCGGTCCTGGGCCTGCGCTTCGAGCTGCTGCCCGCTGGCTCGGGTGCCGGCGTGGCGATCCTCGCGGCCGCGTTGCTGGCGCTGCTGCATCCGGCCGTCCTGCAGCGCGCCACGGGGGCCGCGGCCCGCTGGATGCGGGAGGACGTGGCGGTGAAGCGGCTCGGCGGCCGGGAGCTCGCGGCGGCGGGGGCAAGCCTCCTTGCCGCGTGGGCGCTCTACGGGCTCGGCCTGTGGTGCCTGCTCCGCGGCCTCACCGGCGATGCCCAGGCCGCGCCGCAGACCCTCACCGGAATCTTCGCCGCGGCATACGTCGCCGGATACGTGGTGCTCGTCGCGCCCGGCGGGCTGGTCGTGCGCGAGGGTGCCCTCGCCGGTCTCCTCGCTGCGCTCACCCCGCTCTCCCTCGGCGTCGCCGCCGCAGTGGCTGTCCTGGCGCGCATCTGGGTGGTAGCGTCCGAGCTACTGGCGCTCGCCCTGGTGGCCCTGCCGGTGGATCGACGGCGGCCGACGGAAGGGCCCTCACCGGGCCTTGGCCGAGGATGAACGCGGCGGAGCGGTGGACATGAAGGAGGTCGGCCGGTGAGCGACGAGTCGCCGCACGGCGCGGAGCAGGGGGGCGCGACGCCGCGGGGAGAGGGCCGTGCCCTCGTCGTGATGCCGACCTACAACGAGGCGGGTAACCTGGCGCTCCTGGTGCCCCGGGTCCTGGCCCAGGACGCGCGCATCGACGTCCTCATCATCGACGATGCATCGCCCGACGGAACGGGCCGCATCGCCGACGAGCTGGCGGCCTCGGAGCCCCGCGTGCGTGTGCTCCACCGACCGGGCAAGCTCGGCCTCGGCTCCGCCTACCTCACAGGCTTCCGGCACGGGCTCGAGGAGGGATACGACTACCTGCTCGAGATGGACGCCGACCGGTCGCACGACCCGAAGTTTCTCCCGGATCTGCTGCGCGCCGCCGAGGAGGAATACGACCTGGTGATCGGATCCCGGTACGTGCGGGGCGTCAACGTGGTGAACTGGCCGATGACGCGCCTCCTTCTCAGCTGGTTCGCCAACAAGTACGCCCGGTGGGTGACGGGGCTCCCCCTCACCGACTCCACCGGCGGCTTCAAGTGCTTCCGGCGAGAGGTGCTGGAGGCGATCGACCTCTCGAAGGTGGGCTCGACCGGCTACGCGTTTCAGATCGAGATGGCGTTCCGGGCGTGGAAGCTCGGCTTCCGTCTGGGGGAGATCTCGATCGTATTCGTGGACCGCCCCACCGGCGAGAGCAAGATGTCGGGGACGATCGTGCGCGAGGCGGTGTGGCGGGTGTGGGCGCTCCGGCTCAAGGGGATCTTCCGGAGGCTGTAGGCGGGTGGGTCAGGAGCTTTGGGAGCGGGGGGTCGCAGGTTCAGCTGCGGACCCTCGTGGCCCGGGCTCTCGGTACGCTCGTCCGGCCTCGTACAGGGCGAGGCGGCCTCCGATTCGCGCCGCCAGCTCATCTTGCCCGGCGGCAGTCGCCAGCCGCCCGGCGGCCCGAGCCGTCTCGATCGCACGATCGAAGCGCCCTGTCTCGGCGTATGCCGCCGCGAGGACATCGAGCAGCTCGGGGAACCGGTAGTCGGTAAGCTCGCAGGCCTCTTCGGCTACGCGCACCGACTCCGTCCCATCCCGGACGGCTGCTTCTGGTGAGGCTGCCAGCAGCCACGCCAGCCGCGCCGCGATGCGGAGGTCGTATCGGGCGCTCGCCAGGCCCTGGCGGAACGCCTCCGCGGCCGCACGGGCTCGGCCGGCGCTCGCCCGGAAGAGGCCGAGCTCGTGCCACGCCTCGGCGAGAGCGGGGTCGCGCCGCGTCGCCTCCTCGGCGTAGGAGATCGCCTCCTCGACGCTGCCGGCCTCGAACAGTGCGGTTCCCAGGTGGACGAGCGCCGGCGCGTAGGTGGGCCGGAGCTCGAGGGCGGCCCGGAAGTGCCGGATCGCCTCGGCGCGCGCTCCGGCCTGGTGGAGGGCGAAGCCGAGGTTGTCGTGCGCCTCCGCATCCGGCCGCACCTCGAGCGCCGCGCGGAGCTCCCCGATGGCCGCTTCGGTGAGGCCGGCCTGCAGGTACGCCTGGCCGCGGCGCCGGCGCCAGAAGGAGCTGATCCCCTCCTTCGCCAGCTCTCGGTACACGGGATCGGCGAGCGGCGTCACTTTCGGCAGGATCTCCGCCTTGCGGCTCTCGAGGTCGGCCCTCTCCGGCTCTCCGAGCCGCCGGTACGCCTCGGCCAGCAGCCCGCGGGCCTCGCCGTGCCGGCGGTCAGTGGCCACCGCCCGCTCGAGGTGCCGGCGGCTCTCCTCCGCGTTCCCCCTCGCCAGGGCGAGGCGGGCGAGGCCGAGGTGGGCATGGGAGAGGGCCGAGTCGGCCTGGAGGGCGCGGCCGAAGGCGCGCGCGGCCTCCTCGTAGCGGCCCGCATCGAAGAGTGCCTCTCCCTCCAGCACGCCGAGCGGGGCGTAGGCCGGCCGCAGGGAGCGGGCCCGCTCGAACCAGGCGAGGGCTTCCTCCGAGCCGCCGCCGCTCGCCAGGGCGATCGCGGCGTAGTAGGGCCACCGGAACTCGCCTGGCTCGAGCGAGGCGGCCTCTCGATAGGCGGGGAGCGCTTCGCGCTCCAGGCCGTGCACGTGGAGGCTCATGGCCAGACGGCCCCACCCGGCTCCGTCGCTCGGGTCGCGCTCGACGGCGGCGCGGAGGGCCCGGATCCTCGCCGCCACCTGCGGCTCCATGGCGGCGAGATCGGGGTCCGGAAGCCGCTCCAACGCATCGTGCCGTCCGAGGAGCCGCCACGAGCCGATCCCGGCGGCGAGGAGGAGGGCGAAGCCGGCCAGGTAGAGGGTCGCGCGGCGCGCCGCCCGGCGCGGCGGGGCAGGGGAGGGCCTCCGGGAGCGCCGCTTCCCCCTTGCAGTGCGGCGGCCGCGGCGGCGCCGGCTCCTACCCATGCCCACAGGGTGCCCGGGCCCTACCCATCCGCCGGCGCCCCCTCGCCCCTTCGTAGCGTGACCGCTCGGTCCGCGGCCACGCCCGGAAAAGCCTCGCTCGTCCCGTCCGGCCAGCGGACGAGGATCCGTTCCACCTCCGCCGCGTCCCCCAGACCGAAATGGACGCGCGGATCGCTGCTCGACAGGAAGCTCTCTCCGGCGGTTGCGATGCGGTGCAGCCGCCTTCCGCCCGCCACCACGGTGACCTCGGCCCCGATCGCGTCGCGCCGCAGGGCGGGCTCGACCGCCCGCACGATCAGCCAGTGGCCCTTTGCCCCGTCGCTCCGCAGCAGACGAGCCGGCCCGCCACCGTTCGTGATCAGCAGGTCGAGGTCGCCGTCCTCGTCCACGTCGCCGAAGGCGAGGCCACGGCTGTTCTCCACCGCCTCGAAGAGGGCGGGGACCCCCTCGCTCACCTCCCGGAAGCGCCCGGCCCCGTCGTTCTCGAACAGCTGATTGGGCTCGGCGTACGGGTCCCACCAGTCGGGCGGGCGCCCGGTGGTGAGCGGGGGGCCGCGGATGACCCGACCGTTCACCACGACCAGGTCCAGGTCCCCGTCCTGGTCGTAGTCCACGAAGCCCGTTCCGAAGCCCGTGTAGGGGAGGCTCGGCCCGTGCAGGCCGGCGAGGGAGGTGTCGTCCTGGTAGCCGTAGGGCCCCGCGCGCCGGTACAGGGTGTTGGTCTCCCCGCCCAGGTGGGTGATGAGGAGGTCGAGGTCCGCATCCTCATCGATGTCCCCGAGGGCGATGCCCATCCCGGCCTCCGGCCGGCCGAGGGCGTTCACGGCCGCCCCCAGGGCGCCCGCCTCATCGCGGAAGGTGCCGTCTCCCTCGTTCAGCCACAGGTGGTTCGCCTCGCCGTCGTTCGCTACGTAAAGGTCCTGCCGGCCATCCCGATCGAAGTCCGCGGCGACCACCCCGAGTCCCTTGGAGCGTCCTGCCGCGATGCCCGAGGCGACCGAGACGTCGGCGAAGGTGCCGTTCCCCTCGTTGTGGTACAGGACATCCGGCACGCCGGGGAAGGCGGCCGGGCCGCAGTAGTCGGGCCGCCCGGCCTCGTCCGTGCACACGACCGTCGAGTCGAACGCCACGTAGTTCGTCACGTAGAGATCGAGAAGACCATCCGAGTCGTAGTCGAAGAAGACGGCGGAGGCGCCCCACGCCGGGTTCCCGATTCCGGCGGCGCGGGAGATCTCGGCGAACGTCCCGTCCCCCTCGTTCCGGTACAGCGCGTCGGGGCCGACGTTCGTGACGTACACGTCCGGATCGCCGTCGTTGTCGATGTCGCCGACCGCCACGCCCATTCCGTACCCGGGGTCACCGAGCCCGCTCGCCTCCGTGACGTCCGTGAAGCTCCCGTCCGCCTCCTGTCGAAAGAGCCGGTTTCGGAGCGGCGGCCGGCTCCGGCCGGCCACCCCGCGCCGGGCTCCGTTCACCAGGTAGATGTCGAGATCCCCGTCGCCGTCGTAGTCGAGGAACGCGCCGCCGGAGCCGATGCTCTCCGGCATGTAGTAGGAGGAGTCGACCCCCGCGTCGTGCACGAAGGCAAGCCCGACCTCCGCCGTGACATCGGTGAACGGGGCAGGGGAGGCCGAGTCCGAGCGGGCCCCTCCCTGCCCGTCAGCCCCGTCGCAGCCGGCGAGCAGGAGGCAAGCGAGGAGCCGCCCTCCGGCCGGCCAGGCCGGAATCCCCCCCCGCCAGCCGGCACTCCGTCCCGACGGCCCTCCCTCGTCCTGCCGCTCCGTTCGGCCGTGCGGCGGC
>JBHIAV010000003.1:0-110261 GCA_046758745.1 Gemmatimonadota bacterium | reverse complement strand
GCCCCTCCCCCTCCTCCGCTGACCTAACAGTCAGGCCGCCTCGAGGTCCCCCTCGGCGGCCGCCCGACGCGCTCGGACGACGGGCGGTTCGTCGACGGGCGGAGAGGGCGGCCGGCGCGCCAGCAGCTCGGCGAGGCGGCCGTCCAGCGCCACGGCCTCGGCGGCCTCCCGGCTGTCGGGCGAGATTCCCGCGAGCACTTCGCGGGCCTCCGGGAGCCGTCCGGCCCAGTACAGAACCCGCGCGAGCTCGAGGCGCAGCGCCTCGTCCTCCCGGTCCTGCCCGAGGAGTTCGGCGAATACCTGTGCCGCCTCGTCGTACCGCTCCGCCCACGAAAGGGCACGGGCCAGCTCCCGGCGCAAGGTGCGGTTCTCCGGATAGGCCATTACCAGGTCGCGGTAGGCCTCGATCGCCCGGTCGGTCTCTCCGCGGTCGCGCCAGAAGCGAGCGAGTGCCAGCCGGGCCGCGAGCCGGTCGTTCGGCGCGCCTAGGTGCTCGATCGCCGCCTCGGCCTCGGCCGGTCGGCCGGCCCGAATCAGAGCGAGGGCGTATTCACGCCACACGTCCGTGTCCTCCGGGTGGTGCTCGAGGTACTGGCGGAAGAGGGGCAGCGCCTTCTCGTAACGGCCGGTCTCCAGCAGCGGCAGGATTCCGCGCCAGAAGCGCTCGGCCGGGCCCTCTCCAGGCGCCGCCGGCGGGATGCGCCGCGGCGGTGGCTGCACGATGCGTCCGCGGGAGACAGCGGCGAACCCCGGTCGCCGCGCGGGGAAGCTGATCCCCGATTCCCGCAGGCCGGCGTGCAGGACGAAGCGCTGCGGGAGGACGACCAGGGCGAAGAACGCGGTGACCGCGGTCAGGATGAGCGCAACCACGCCGTAACTGGCCCAGTACGGGAGCCGTCGCCTCCTCGCTCCGGAGGTCCTCGGATCGATCGCCACGGCGTCGCGAAGTTTCCCTCGGGGCTCAGGCCGAGACGCGAGCTTCGATCCGCCCGGCGTCACCCGGGCTGGTAAGGACCTCGGCTTCGATCCGCGCGTCCGGCCCCGCGGCTTCCTTCAACGAGCGGCCCACTCGCTCGAGGAACGCCTGGGCCTGGCGGGCACGCGAATCCTGCAGCACCACACCGAAGCCGTCGCCCACCTCCCCGCAGAAGTCGCCCGCTTCGGCGCGAATGTGCTGTCGCAGGATCGGGCCCAACCTCCCGAGAAGCGTTGCGTGATCCCGGAACCACACCACGGTGAAAAAGTGTCGTCCGGTGGAGGCGAGGCGCCGGCGCACCTCGGCGCCGAACGCCTCCTCCGGGAGGATCCCCTCCATCGGCTCGAGTGGCGGACGGCCCTCTTCCGAAGCGTCCCCGCCGGGGCGGCGCTCCCGTCCTTTCTCCGTCGCCCGCCGCATGCGTGTGCGGAGCTCCCGGACGTCCACATCCCCGCTGAGGAAGTCATCCGCGCCGGCGTCCAGGGCCCGAGCTCGATCCGAGGCCCGCACCGCTTCATCCGAGACCAGGACGAGGCAGCCCCGCGTGATCGGTCGCACGGTACGGCACACCTGAATCGCTTCGTCCATGCGGGAGCGCTCCAGGTACAGCAGGACCGTCCCGAACGCCGCATGGTCGTGGAGGTAGGAGATCAAACGGAGCGGGTCCGCCACCTCGGTCACCTCGTACTCCCCTCGCATCCAGCCTCCGATGTCCTCGGGAAGCTGCGAGGCGAGGCGGAGAAGCAGAAGGCGGCCGCTGCCCTCCGCCGGGGGATCGGTGCGACGCCGGTCGAGCCGACCGGTCGGAGCCACGATTCCCTCGCCGGGGGTGTATTCCAGCGTGATCGGACCGGGATCGTCGGCGGGTGGGTTGAGCCGCCGGACGGTGAGCTCCCTCAGGCCGCTCGGCAGCACGGCCAGATGAAAGGCGCCAGCGGCGCGTCCCAGCACCCACTCGGTCGGCTGGGAGAGGTCGCCGGCGAGATCGCTCGTCAGGGTACCCCACACCGTGGCGCCGAGCGCCTCGGTCCAGTTCAGGAAGCGCGCGGCCATGTCGGTGCCCGCGCGCGTCTCCCACAGGAGGGTGGAGGGATCGAGGCCCAGCCGGGAGACGGGCCCGCCGAGCGCCAGGCCGAGCTCCGCGAACGCCTCGTCCGGGTCGGCCGCGTGCAGGATCCGGCGGGGGTAGTCCCCGCGGAATCCGACCAGCGCCAGCCGGTCCGATCGCCACGGGTCCTCCAGGTCGATGCCGAAGTGCCGCGCCTGCTCGAACACGTTGCCGGGGGGCGATGCGCACACGAGGCCGACGCGTTCGCCGGCGCGGATCCCCTCCTGTAAGAAATGGAGGATGAGTGCGAGCTTGCCGGAGCCCGGCGCTCCGGCGAGCAGGTAGATCCCTCCTTGCCGGATCCCACCGAGCCGCTCATCCAGCGGTGCGACTCCGATCGTTATCATAGAGACCAACTCCCAGATTTTTCTGTCTGCGCAGCCAGGGCCGGGTCGAGCCGGCCTTACGCGCGGCATCGGCGCAACGGGCGTGCCATTCGAGCCCGCTGTGCGCCGGCCAGCAGCGGAACCCCGGGGAGACCGGACAGGGGGCGGTATGCCGCAACATCGGCGTTCGTCCGCGCCCTCCGGGGGATCGTCGCGCCGGTGCACGCAGGCCACAGCCGGTCGGCGCCCAGCTGTGGACCGCGCGCCACGGCGGCAGATACGGGGAATCGTCGCAGCCTGCAAGGCTCGGGGGCGGAGGGTCGCAGGGGCCGTCCATGTGGGGTGGGATCCGTCCCGGCCGATCGCGGCGGGCGCCGCCATCGGCCGCGCGGACGCGCCGCGTTCGGAAGACGGCTAGTAAACACCCCCCATCAGCCTCTTGACCGGCCGGCTGAACAGGAAGAAGAGGACTCCGGCGGCGCCGGAGATCACCGCCACCCAGAAGAAGAGCTGCGATGGCGCCATCGTCTCGAACCGGCCAGCCAGCCGCCCGGCGATCAGGTTTCCGAGCGCGGCGCCCATGAACCAGATCCCCATCATCTGCCCCACCAGCTTCTTCGGCGAGAGCTTGGTGACGCTGCTCAGCCCCACCGGGCTGAGGCAGAGTTCGCCGCACGTATGTAGGAAGTAGGTGACAATCAGCCACATCGGGCTCACCATCGTGCCGTCCTCCGCGAAGGACGCGCCCCACGCGATGACGAGGAAGCCGACGCCGAGAAGCGCGAGCCCGAGGCCGAACTTCAGCGGGAGCGAGGGAGCACGGCTGCCGAGTGTGACCCACAGCGCCCCGAAGACGGGCGCGAGCAGGATGATGAAGGTGGGGTTGACGGACTGCAGGAAGCTTGTCGGCATCTCCCAGCCGAGAACACTCCGGTCCGTCATGTCGCGCGCGAACAGGTTCATCGACGAGCCCGCCTGCTCGAAGCCCGACCAGAAGAGGGCTGCGCCCACGAACAGGAAGAAGATGACGATCACCCGCTTCTTCTCAGCCGGCTCGAGCTGTCCGAGCATGAGAACGTACATGAAGTACAGGATGGCGAGAGCCACGATCACGTAGCCGGTCGCGTCCGCCACGCCCTCGACACTCAGCCGAAGGATCCCGCTGCGGCCCAGGAAGTAGACGGCCAGCGTAAGTCCGATCACCCCGAGCACGCCGAGGAGGAAGGTGCGGCCGGCCTCCGCGCGCTTCGCCTGCACTTCCGACCTCAGCTCGCCGGCGCTCCCGAGGTAGCGACCCCCGAGCTTGTACTGGATCAGCCCGAGCACCATCCCGATGCCGGCGGCGCTGAACCCCAGGTGCCAGTTGACCCGCTCTCCCAGGTAGCCGCATACGAGCGGCCCGACGAGAGCCCCGATGTTGATCCCCATGTAGAAGATCGAGAAGCCGGCGTCCCTCCGCTCACCCTCCGCCGGGCCATATAGCTCTCCGACGATCGCGCTGACGTTGGGCTTGAGGAGGCCGGTCCCGATGACGATCAAGATGAGGCCGAGATAGAAGCTGACCGTGGTCGGTATCGCCATGCTGAAGTGGCCCGACGCGATGACCACGCCGCCGGTGAAGACAGCCCGGCGCTGGCCGAGCAAACGGTCCGCCACCCATCCGCCGGGAAGGGCGAGCAGGTACACCGCGGCCGTGTAGAGCCCGTAGATGGCCGTCGCCCGCACCGTGTTCAGCGCCATCCCGCCATCCACCACCGCGGCCGTCATGAACAGCACGAGGAGTGCCCGCATCCCGTAGTAGCTGAACCGCTCCCATAGCTCGGTGAAGAAGAGGGTGGAGAGCCCTCTCGGGTGACCCCAGAACTGCTTCTCCTCAACCTCTCGGACGGGCTGGCCGATCGTGGTCGTAGTCATGCTCCGATCGATCTCCGGGTTTGCGGAATCGCCCCCATGCCTCCCTGACGACCCAGACGACCGGGAGGCAGGCACAGAAAGCTCGCAATATCAAGGACCCTCGTTCCCCTCAGCAAGACAAGCCGCGGCGGGCCGCACCGATTGCGAGAGCGGCTCAGTCGGTTTCGAATCCCCGGCCGCCGGGAAGGCGGAGGCGCGGCGGGCTGGCGGCCACGAGCGACCTGCTTCGCTCGGCCCGAGGGGGAGGGGTGGAACCGGAGCCAGTCCGGACGATGTCCGCCATCGACGAGCGGTGAGGTCGGACGTGCCGGGCCGTCGGCTCCTGACGACCGGTCAGAGCTCCTCGATCTTCGCTGCCAGCACGAAGTCGCTCTCCGTGAGCCCGTCGATCTTGTGGGTCCAGATCGTGACGCGAACCAGGCCCCAGGCGAGGTAGATGTCGGGATGGTGCCCCTGATCCTCTGCGAGCTCCCCGACCCGGGCCGTAAAGTCGAGAGCTTCCCGGAAATTCTTGAAGGTGAACTCCTTCTGGAGGTGGTGTCTATCCACGACCGACCAACCGGCGTCCAGCTCTGCCAGAAGATGGCGGAGCTCCTCTCCCTCGAGAGGCGGAACGCCCCCTCGGCAGGGAACGCACTCTTTCTGGGCGAGAGCGAGGCGGCCCATGGCTCTTCCTTCCCGTGATCCGGTCCCGGCGCGCGACGAGCGCACCGCCCAGCGCGCATCCAGTCAAGACTGCGGTCGTGAGGATTCTGTCCCGTCGCCGGGAAGCCGGCAAGTGCAGGGACGGCCGGCTGTCCCTCCCTCACGCGTCGGTCGACCGGGCTCCGCTACCACGACCCGGTTTCGCCCGAGCCGTTTCGCCTCGTACAGCGCCCGGTCTGCTCCCTCGAAGAGCGCTTGGGCATCGGTCCCGTGCTCCGGGAAGACGGCGATCCCGACGGAGGCGGTAGTGCACACGGTCCTGCCCCCGCTCGTCGGAACTGCCAGGCCTTCGATCGCCGAGCGCAGCCGCTCGGCGGCTGCGAGCGCCGCCTCGGCGTCCGCGTGCACGGCGAGGATCGCGAACTCCTCGCCGCCGACGCGGGCCGCCACGTCGCTCTCCCGCACCGAGCCGCTCAAAGCGCCCGCCGCCAGCTGCAGGGCGCGATCACCGATGTGATGGCCGAAGCGGTCGTTGATCGATTTGAAGTGGTCGAGGTCCAGCATGAGGAGCGCGAGCGTCTCCCCGTGCCGTCGGGCACGCGCCACCGCGAGGTCCAGGTGGTGAGAGAAGTGCCTCCGGTTGTAGAGGCCGGTGAGCGCGTCGGTCACCGCGAGCCGGCGGGTCTCCTCCCGCAGTTGCGCCGCCCGGATCACGATGGCGGCCTGTCTGGCGACGACGCTGAGCGTCTGCCGGTGGGTGTGGCTGAAGGCCCGCGGCTCCACCGATTCCGCGTTCAGGACCCCGATCACCCGTCCCTCCACGAGGAGGGGAACGGCGATCTCGCTACGGGCGCCGGGGACGCCGGGGATGTAGTCCACGTCGCCATGTAGGTCGTCTACCCTGACGATCTCACCGGTCCTCGCGCAGCGGCCCGTCACGCCCGCTCCGAGGGGGATCTCGAGTCCCACCACTCCGGTCGGGTATCCCTGCGCCGCCTCCACCCGCAGCGATCCGCTGCGCTCGTCGAGGAGCAGGATGGCGCACTGGCCGCCGGGGATGATCTCCTGCGTGATGTCGACCATCGCCTGCAGGGTGGCCCCCAGATCTTCCTCCTCGCTGGCAAGCTGGCTGATCCGATACAGGGCGTCGAGCTGATCCATGCGTTGGGTCAGCCTGTCCTGTGCCTTCTGGGCCGCGATCGCCAGGGCCGCCTGCGCACCGAGGACGGTGAGCAGCCTCTCGTGCTCGAGCGAGAACGCGTCGGGTCGCTCCGACTCGGCGTTCAGCACGCCCACGACCTCGTTCTCCACCATGAGCGGAACCGCCAGGTTGGAACGGGCCTCCGCGAGGCCGGTCAAGTACCTTTGGTCCGCCGCGACATCACCCACCCGGACAGCGGTTCTCTTCTGTACCGCCCACCCGGAGAGTCCCTCTCCGCACCTGAGCGATAGACCCCGGATCTCGTCCGCCCGCGCCCCGTAGCCGCGCACGCGCACCACGGTGAGGTCTTCGCTCTCCGGATCGTACAGCATAAGGGCGCAGTGCTCGAACCCGATGAGCTGCTGGGCGCGCGCGAGCACCTCGTCGAGCAAGTCGTCGAGGTTGTCCCGCAAGCCTATCTCTCTCGCGCACTCGTACAGAGCCGTGAGCGCGGACAGCTGCCGCATGGAGCGGGGCTCGTCCCGGCCTGGCACGGTGTTCCTCTCTCTGGAAGCGGTCGCAGGCTCCAACGCAGGCCGACAGCAAGGATCGGACCGGAAGAGCCGCATGCGGGAGGATCATCACGGGGACCGCAGGGCGCAACATGTCGGCATGAACCACCAGGGGGACGATGGGGGCGGTGGGACCCAGGATCGCGGCCTTAACGGGCAGCCGGCGCTCCGTAGACAACCTCCAGCTCGACCCGCTCTCCGTCGCGCTCCACCACGACGGTGTCCCGCTCCCCCGGCCTGGCGCTCTCGAGGGCCGCCATGAAGTCCTGGATGTCGTGGATCTCCCTTCCACCGAGTCCGACGATCACGTCGCCGCGTCTCAGGCCGGCCACCTCCGCCGGGCTTTCCGGCCGCACGGCCGATAGCAGGACACCCGGACGCCCATCCGCGGGACCCGCGTAGTCGGGGAGGGTACCGAGCCGGGCTCCGCCGTGCCTGCGGGTCCGCGCGGGAGCGGAGGCGGCCTTTCGCAGGGTGAGCGGCCCCTCATGATTGGCCACGGCGGCCGCCACGGCTGTGACCAGCTCGGCGATCCGCGCTCCGCCGGTCGGATCGATGAGGTGCGTGTCGTCCGCCGGCGTGTGGTACTCGTCGTGCGCCCCGGTGAAGAAGTGGAGGACCGGGATGCCCGCCGCGAAGAAGGAGGCGTGATCGGAGGCGCCGAACCCATCGCCCCTGATCGCGCACACGAGGCGTAGCTGCTCGCATCTGGGCGCCACGAGCTCGCTCCATTCTTCGGCCGACTCGCCTCCGAGGACCGAGAGGCGGTCGTCGCGGAGCCGTCCGACCATGTCCATGTTCAGCATGGCGATGATCCCCTCCAGGGCGAGCCCTTCGGGAGGCGCGTGCACGAACGCGGAGGAGCCGATGTTGCCGAGCTCCTCGGCGGAGAACGCCACGAAGTAGACATCCCGCCGCAGCTCGCCCCGCCTCGCGCGCAGGGCACGAGCCACCTCGAGCAGGGCCGCCGTCCCGGAGGCGTTGTCGTCCGCGCCATTGTGCACCACGCGACCGTCGGGCGCGCGCGAGGAAGACCCGCCCATTCCCAGGTGGTCGTAATGGGCGCCGATCACCACGGCTCCCGGCAGAGGGTCGGGAGATCCGGCGGGGAGGAGGCCGACCACGTTGAACGCCTCTCCGCCGACCGGAGGCTCGCCTCCGTGACCGGAGGCGCTCACAGGAAAGGGCTGGTGATACCCTCCGGCCGCCCCCGCCGGCTCGAGCCCCAGGGAGCGAAAGCGGATGGCGATCCACTCTCCGGCTTCCTCCAGGCCCTTCGTGCCCACGCCCCGCCCCTCACGGGCGTCGTCGGCCAGCCAGCTCACGACCGAAAGGAATCGCTCCGCCGCCGCCGCGAGCTCTGGATCCGTGGCTGCCGCGACGGAGCTCTCCGTCCCGCGTGACTCCTGGGCCGGGGCCGGGAGCGCGCGGAGCGCTAGGAGAGTCGCGACCAGGATGAGGACGCACCAGCTTCGGCCTGCCTCCCCGCGTCCGGCCTTCCGCTTCATCACGCCTCCTCCGCCGCGCGCTGCACGACATCGTAGTCCGGCTCCGCGCCCGGTTCGTCGCTCACCCAGGTGTAGGTCACCCGTCCATCCGTACCGATCACGAACACCGCACGCTTGGCCACGCCCTCCAGGCCCATCAGGTTCTCGTGCAGCACTCCGTACTCCCTCGCCACCGCTCGGTTGAAGTCCGACAGGATCGGGAACGGGATCCCCTCCTCCTCCCTGAACTTCCGGGTCACGAACGGGCTGTCCACGGAGATTCCGAACACCCGGGCGCCGAGCCTCTCCCACTGCGCCCACGTCCCTCCGACGGTCTTCATCTCCCGCGTGCATACCGGGCTGAACGCGAGCGGGAAGAAGAGCAGCACGACCTTCTCCCGACCGATGTGTTCGGCCACGTCGATCTCCGTTCCAGGCTCGGAGGGAAGCCGAAACCCCGGAGCTCTGTCTCCTGTGTGGACCGCCATCTTCTCCTCTCCTTCGTCTCTACCGACTGTCGGTCGCGGGCGGATGTAGCCGGCACCTCCTCCAGCTGACGACGGAGGCGCCGGCGCGGAGTCGCCGCCTTACGGCTCCGGGAGCGTGTGTGTCCGGCCGCGGTTCACCTCCGCGAGCCACTCCTCCAGCGGTGCGAAATACTCGACGATCGCCTGCGCGTCGAGCTCGCGTCCTGTCGTCCGGCGCAGCACGTCACGCCACGGGCGGCTGGCACCCGGGGCCATCAGCGCCCGCAGGAAGTCGCCGACCGACCGCTCACCGTAGTAGTCGGTATCGTGCGGATCCTGGTGCAGGAGCTCCCGCGCGATGTGCGAATGCAGCTGGAAGAGCAGGGCGTAGGAGAGCGCGTAATCGTAGTACTGCGCCGGATCGTCGTTGATGTGCGTCTTGGTGGCCGCGTCCGCGTACTCCTCGCCGCGGCGGGACGGCGGGACGACTCCCTGGTAGCGGCGGACCAGCTCCCACCAGCGCTCGTTGAAACGCTCGGGCGGAAGCGAGTCGGCGTACAGTTCGTGCTCGAACCGCGTCATCACGCCCGCCGACCACGGGATGAAGACCACGAAGTCCAGCGCCTCCCTGAGCAGCTGGGCCCTCCGGTCGACATCTGTCCCCTGTGTGACGAAGCCGCGGCCCTGCAGGAATCGTCGCTGCTGCGCGGCAAGTCCGAGCATGCTCCCGATGCCCTCGTGGTAGGCGCGGTTCGCGCCGGTACGGAGGGTAAGCGGTACGCTCGGTCGGCTGTACGAGATGTAGTAGTAGATGTGCCCGAGCTCGTGGATGGCCGTGCTGTACCAGTCGCTGTTCGGCTCCACGCTCATCAGCGACCGCACGTCGCCGTCGAGGTCGAGGTGCCAGGCGGAGGCGTGTGTGTTCTTCTTGTACGGCGCGCCCGCCGGCAACGGGTACAGGGAAGAGCGCTCCCAGAATCCCGCCGGGAGAGAATCGAACCCGAGGCTGACGAAGAAGTCCTCTCCCTGTCGGACCACCCACTCGGCGTCGTGCTCTCGCATGGCCGCGTCCACGTCCAACCCCTCGACCGTGACGAGCGCCGTCCAATCCTGCGCCCACCGGTTCGGAAGCCAGTGGGCGGGGAGAAGATCGGGGACCGGTGCACCGTAGCGCTCGGCCAGCTCGTACCTGGCCCACGTGTGCAGCTCCCGGTACAGAGGACGCGTCTGTTCGATCAGGCGGTCCGTGAGCTCGAGCATCTCCTCCGTGGTCATCCCGTAGTCGGAGACCTGGTAGGCGAAGAAATCCGGATAGCCGAGCGCCCGCACCGTGCCGTTCCTCAGATCCCGCAGACGGACGACTCCGGCCTTGAGGCCCCTACCGACTTCCTTGGACGCCTCCCAGACTGCGAGGCGCTCTCCGAGATCGCGGCTCGACCGCAGTAGCTCGTCGATCCGGTTGGGAACGATGGGCTCGCCGTACAGCAGGAACTCGAACCCGAAGAGCGCCTCGACCTGCTCCGTCTCGGCGGCGATGCGCTCCCTCACGAGCTCCGGTGCCGTCTGGGGCTTGTCGGCCGCGGCATACAGCATCGCTTCGAGCCGCCTCACCTGCAGGGGCTCCAGCTCGTCACGTCGCCCGAGGTAGTTCCGGATCCTCTCGATGTTCTCCACGCTCCCGACGAACGCCGCGAGGGCCTCGTTCGCGCTTCGGGTGCGGGCCGCGTTCGTCGCGTTGCCCTCCCCGATGCGCGTGTTCGATTCCCATTCGGCGAGCGCGGCCCGGTAGTAAAGCTCCTGGAAGCGCAGATCGTACTCCGCGAGGTACGCCTCCACCTCGCTCTGAATGGCGTTCCCGCATCCGGCTTGCAGCACCACACTAAAGGCTCCCGACAGGATCAAACCGAGAGCTCGCCCGTTCACCGCTTCATCGCGCCCGCCCCGTTCGCCTGATGCCGCGGCTCGGCCGCTTCCTCGTCCGCGCCGCGCGGCGCGCCCTAGAAGGCTCCGCCGCCGCCGCCGCCGAATCCGCCGCCCGAGAACCCGCCGCCTCCGGAGAAA
The DNA here is from genome assembly GCA_046758745.1 of Gemmatimonadota bacterium. Lineage (GTDB taxonomy): Bacteria > Gemmatimonadota > Gemmatimonadetes > Palauibacterales > Palauibacteraceae > JBHIAV01. The sequence goes on along the minus strand of JBHIAV010000003.1, from coordinate 99,564 downwards.
GCCGACCCACCAGAGCTGCGCGGAGAGGAGGCCATGGCGGAGGCGGTCCGTCCGGTCATGTGGGAGAGGTCGCTCACGAAGAGCGTCGGGCGGAACGAGGCATATCCGCTCCCGTGGTACCACTCGGGTGGCTCGCGGAAGATCCCGTCGAACGCGCCCGCCCACTTCTTCTCCACCCCGAGGGCCATGGCGAAGGGAAGGTACTTCTCGAACATCTCCGGACCCGTGATCATCCGTCGGTACCGGTCGGACTCCACGCGGCTGAGGAATTCCTCGAACCCGAGCACCTTCTCCAGCGCGCGCGCACCCCTGATCGTGCGGGCCGGCATGATGAAACCGAAGCCGGCCACCACGGCCGCGCTCAGGATCCCCCCGAGGACGGCCGAAAGGCTTGAGGTGCCGAGCCACTGGCTGACGAGGATCCCGCCGAGGATGACGGCTGCCGCCACGCCGACCGCCGCCGCCAGGTAGGTGACCACCACTCTGTCCGGCCGGCGTCGGTAATACCGCCGCGCAAGGAGCTCGTCGAAGATGCCGTCCCGGATCTTCGGAAGATCCTCATAGAACTCGTTCTCCAGTTCCGACACGCTAACGCGTCCGATGGCCCCACCCTCGAAGAGGGCATCGAGGAGCTCCCGCTCGTGCCGTTTGAGGTCCTGCCACTCCGCCGAGTCGGTACGCCGCACGAACTCGTGTTCCCGCTCCGTGATGAGGCCGAAAAGCTTCTTCTCCTCCGTCTCTTCGATGCGGATGTGCCCGCGTACCGCGAGGTCCACCAGCATCGCCGTGACGTCCCGCATGTCCGGGCGGTTGTCCACCAGGACGCCCGCCTCCGAGGGGGTGAGATCCTCCGGGGGTTCGTATTGGGCGGCGATCGGACGGCGCGCCGGGTCGCGGCCGCGAGTCTGCCAGTGGCGGTACATGAAGAGAAAGAGGAGCAGCGGGGCGGAGAGCGGCCAGTTGCTACGCAGAAAGTCCGCGAGCTTCTGGATGGCGGTGGGGCGCCGGACCAGGTACGGGCCGGACGCGGCCGGAAGCGCCTCCTCCGAGGGGCCGGAGCCGTCGTCGACCCCTCCGGCGGCCGCCCGGCCCTCGGTCCCGGCCGGGGCCGGCTGACGGCGGGAGTCCCATGCCACCGCGACGGTGAGCCCCTCCCGGAAACCGAGCTCGCGAAGCGTCCGTGCCTGCACAACATGATCGCGCACGACCACCTCCGCCGCCTGCTCGCCCGACCCGAAACCGCCCGTGTAAGCCACGGCCCGGACTCCCGACACCATGGATGGGAGATGGACACGGGCACTGGCCGCCTCGATCGGTACCGGCCACTCCGTGCCCGTCACGTTCCAATACAGCTCGTCCCACTCCTCCCCCTCCTCCTCGAAGAAGCGGAGACCGTTCTTCACCCGGTACCGGATAACGACGGTGCGGGTCGCGTCCCGCGCGTCCGGGATCCAGATCTTGATCTTCCGGTTGCGACCCTCCCGGGAGATCTCGTGGCGCAGGGATCGGCCCGCCTCATCGGTTACGCTCTCGACATCGAGGCGAAGAGTGTAGTTGAAGCCGCCCGGCGTCGTATACTCGATGGGGATGGTGCGGAAGATGCCGTTGTAGCTCCCGGAGAAGCGAACGCGGATCGTCTCCTTAACCTCGACGATGCCGCTCTGATGGACCCGGATCTCCGCGTCGAAGCGGGCGATCACCCAGGAGCGAGGGACGGGGTCGTGCGAGCCTGCCGCCGGGGCGGTGGCCTGCAGAGGAGCCGCTGCGGCGCCCCACAGGGCGAGGAGCGCCGGCGAGAGGAAGACGCGGCTCACCCTTTCAGCTTCCTGTATCGCCGAAGCTCACCCGCGGTGCCTCACGCTCCACTTCGTCGGCCAGACCGAAGAACTCCTCCTTCTGGAATCGGAACATGTTGGCGACGATGTTGGAGGGGAAGACTTCGATCTTCGTGTTCAGGTCGCGCACGACCGCGTTGTAGTAGCGCCGTGCGTTCTGGATCGCGGACTCGATCTCCTCGAGCGTTCCCTGCAGCTCGGTGAAGCTCTCGACGGCGCGCAGCTGCGGATAGGCTTCGGAGAGGGCGAAGAGGGACTTGAGGGCGCCGGTGAGGGCACTCTCCGCCTCCGCCCGAGCCGCGGGACCCGTCGCTCCCATCGCCCGGTTGCGTGCCTCGACGACACCCTCCAGCGTCTCCCGCTCGTGACCGGCGTAGCCCTTCACCGTCTCGACCAGGTTGGGGATCAGGTCATGGCGCCGCTTGAGCTGCACGTCGATGTCGGCCCAGGCGTTCTCGCACCTCACACGGAGCTTGACCAGGGCGTTGTAGAAGGTGACCAGGGCGAGGGCCACCAGGATCAGCGTGATGAGAAACCACATGACGGAGCCCTCCTCGAGGCGTGCAAAGGAAATCGCGGGCCGGAAGCCGAGGTCAGAATAGATCCGGTGCCGGCGAGTGTAAAGCGCCCGCAACGCCGCCGGAGGGGTCGGGTGTAGGCTGGCGGATGCGTCGGGGAATCTGCGAGCGCGATGGATGGGTGGGGGAATCCGCGAGGGCGTGGTGGCCGGGTGGGCCTCGGCTCAACCCGTGAGACGCCGGGCCGCCGCCCGCGCGAGCACCCGGAAACGATCGCGCCACGGGAGCCGCCCGAAGTTGGTCTTCACGACGCCGCGCGTGAAGAACGTCTTCTGCGAGTAATCGATCGCCACCTCCACCGCTGCGGGGCGCCCCTCGGCGGTGATCGCCGCCACTCGCTCGAGGACGGGGTCGACGCGATCGTTTGACGGAAGGTCGAGACACTCCACTCCCATTCCCGCGCACAGGGAGACCAGGTCGTAGTCCGGAAGCACACTGCACGCCTTTCGATGGAAGGCCGCCTCCTGGAACTGCGCGATCTGCGCCAGCTCGCGGTCTCGAAGAACGAGCGCGGCGACGCCCGTCCCCTCGCGGGCCGCGGTGAGCAGCTCGAGGCCGGTCATGAGGAAAGCCCCGTCGCCGACGAGCGCCACGACCGGGGCTTCGGGCCGGGCCAGCTTCGCTCCGATGGCCGCCGGCACCGCGTACCCCATACAGGAGAAATCCACCGGCGCCAGGAAGCGGCCGGGACCATCGAGGCTCAGGCACTCCATGGCGAGAAAGGTCCCGTTCCCGCTGTCGGTCGTGAAGATGGTATCGGGGCCGAGGATGTCCTGCAGCCGTCGGAGCAGATGGGCCGGCGTCACCCCCTCGCCCCCGGCCGCGTCTAGCCACCCCTTCCATACCTCCAGGCGCCCGGCACGGATCGCCTCGCGCAGCGCCGGATCCCGCCGCCGCTCCGCCAGCCGCTCCAGAAGACCGTTCACGAAGCGGGCGGAATCCGCCTCGATCGTCAGCCGGGTCGGGAGATTCCGTCCCAGCACGCGCGGGTCGATGTCGACGTGGATCAGCGGGGCGGGGGGGGAGAATCCGTAGCTCCCGGTGCCGACCTCGCTGAACCGGCAGCCGATGGCGAGCGTGGCGTCGCACCCTCCGGCCACCTCCCGCACGAAAGGGGGTGCCATGTTCCCGAGACCGGGCCACAGGGCGAGCGGGTGCGACTCGGGGAAGACCCCCTTCCCCTGGATCGTCGTGGCCACGGGCGATTCAAGGAGCTCGGCAAGCTCGACGAGCCGTCGCCCCGCCGGTGCCGCGCCGAGGCCCAGGTAGAGGAGCGGACGGGCGGCCTCTCGCAGGATCTCCGCCGCCCGATCCAGATCGCCGGCGTCGGGCTCACCGACGGCGTCGCGCTCCCCGGCCGCAGAGAGCTGCTCGGCGTCGAGATCGTCGTCGGCCGGCTCGTCGTCGCCCTGCCGGTCCTCGCTCGCGCCCGTCGTGGCCGGCGCCCCCCTTTCGGCGAAGCTCTCCTGGCCCCTCCCCCGGAGCATGTACAGCTCCGCGGGGATCTCGACCACGACAGGGCCCGGCGCCCCGGAGCGCGCGAGGGCGCAGGCGTGCCGGATCGTCCGGCGGATGTCCGCCTGACCGGTCGGCTGGAACGTCCCCTTCGTCACCGGGCGCGCGATGGCGAGCTGGTCGACATCGTGTAGCTGGAATCCCATCCCGGTGTCCCGCCGGATACCGCACGCGAGGACGAGCAGCGGCACGTTGTCGAGGAAGGCTTCCGCTATGCCGGAGAGGGCGTGCGTCAGCCCGGCACCGGGTACGACGTTCACGCAGGCGAGCCGTCCGGATGCCCTCCAGACTCCATCGGCCATGAAGGAGGCACTCTGCTCGTCCGTCACCAGCACCGAGCGAACGGACTTCGACTCCGCCAGCGCGTCGTACAGCTCGATGTTGTGCGTACCCGGAATGCCGAAGGCGAAGGGAATCCCCTCGTCCTCGAGCGCGCGAACAACCTCCGCGGCGCCGCTCCAGCTCACGCCGGCCTCTCCGCCGGGGCCGTTCCCAGGAGATCGGCCGCTTCGGCGCGAATCCCCTCGGCGACGCGATCCGCGAGCGCCATGATCGTGAGGTACGGGTTGATGTGGAGCGCGTCCGGGAAGAGGCTCGCGTCCGCCACGCGCAGCCATGGCTCTCCGTGCACGCGGCCCCAGCCGTCAGTAACCGAGTCCGATCGGTCCCGTCCCATCCCGCAGCCGCCCATCAGGTGAGCTGCCGACACGGAGATCTTGCCGGGTCGAAAGTGCCGCTCGCGAACCCTCTCCTCGAGGCTGTCCGCGTCGCTTCGCTCGAGCAGGGGCGGTTCGGCCAGGGGGGCGTGCATGCGCACCGCCCCGCCCGCGAAGAAGATGCGCGCGGCGGCGCGGGTGGCCAGGGCGAACGAGCGCACCACTTCGCGCGTGAAACGGTAGTGCACGACGGGTTGCCCGGTGCGATCCACGTCCACGCGATTGGCCGCGACGGCGCGATCGCACGCGAGCACCAGAATCATCTGCAGCCGGGGAAAGGCCCGCATCAGCCGGCTGTGGTCGGGACCGAAGCCGGTGAGGCTCTTGGCGGTCGCGAACGGGAAGTACATGCAGGTTTCGAGAACGAATCCCTCCTCTGCCGCCCGGTCCACGTAGTAGCTCTTCGGATGCCCGACGTCGTTGGTGATCTCCCGATCGTGCTCCGCGACCAGGATGAGAGCCGGATGACAGGTGAAACCCCGGCCCACGCGCGGCAGGTGCAGCGGGAGCGGGGAGCGCCTCAGGAGGGCGGGGGAGCCCACGGCTCCGCCCGCCAGCACCACCACCCTCGCGCGAACCCGATACTCGCCCGGCGCCCATGGGGAGGGCTCGCCCTTCGCTCCCGCTTCCTTCTCGATCACTCGCACGACCACCGCCCGCCGCTCGAGACGCACGACCTCGGCGCGCGTGACGACCTCGACCCCGCTTCGCTCCGCCTCGGGGAGCTGCACTCGGTCGGTTCCCTGTTTGGCGCCGTTCGGGCATCCGAGGTTGCACAGGCTCGAGCCGAGACACCCCTTCACGTTGATCGGAAACTGCTCGACCCGATAGCCCGCGCGCCTGCACCCGTCGACGAAGAGCCGGTTGTTCTCGTTGATGAGCTCCGGCTCCAGGAGATGCACGTTGTTCTCGCTCATGTACTTGCGCGAGCGCTGCGCCACGTCCGCATGCGTGACGCCCGGGACGTCCCAACCTCGGATCACCCGCTCCGGCGCCACGAGGGACGTTCCCGTGTACACGGTGGTGGAGCCGCCGTAGGCGCGACCCAAGGCCAGGGTGAGCGTCCCCTCCGCGTTCAGGAAGCCGCCATTCGCCGCGTAGAGCGCCTCCGCCATCTCGAGCTCCCGGCCGGTGTATTCCTCGTCCCGGAGTTTCGGTCCCTGCTCGAGGACGAGGACCCGCCTGCCGTCGCGGGCGAGCGGGCCCAGCTCCTTGGCCACCGTCCCGCCGCCGGCCCCGGAGCCGACGATCGCTACATCCACCGACCGCTCGATCACGCTCGACCTATTGCGGTTCGCTGTACCACGCGGCATTCCCGCGATCCGCGCGACGCCGCGTCCCCTCCCGCGATCCACACCGCCACGAGCTGCTCACCTTCGGGCCTCCCAACCGCGCGGGTGTGCCCGATAACCGATCTCCGCTGCCACCTCCGGCCGACCGTAATACCCGAGAAAGGCGAGCGTCCGCAGCCCCCACACGCCGCGACGCAGGACCGGCAGGGGGGAATCCTGCAGGCGGGAGAGAAGGCGGGATCGGGCCGGGAGGGGGACACCGGGAAGGGTCCGGCCGAAACGGAGCAGAGGCAGCCAGTGCAGGATCCCGAGCAGGAGTCTCACCCGGCGCCCGACCGCCGCCGGCCGCGCCCGAAGGGTCCGTTCCACCAGCCGCTCCAGCTCCGACCATCCCGCTTCGTTCAGCCCCGTCGCTTCGGGAACGAACACCTCGACGAGGGAACGGAAGGTGGCCGTCCGAGCGGAGTGGATGCCGGCGTCGCTCACGGGTCGGTTCCGGTGACTGGGTCTTCGAGGTGCACAGGCACCCCCGGCAAGCTAGGAGAGGTCCTTACGGCGCGGCAAGCAGCAGCGCCGCCCGCGCTTGCCGCGAGCGGAGCGGGTCTCTACTCTGCAAAGAGTTTCGGGCGTTCCGCGGCGGCCTGTGCGGGCCTGGAACCATCCCGGGGCCCACGGCGCGGCGGCGGTGATCGCGGGCCGGAACTCGCATCGGGGCTCGCTCATCGGGATGAGAATGACGTCGCTTCTCGACAGAGTGCGACGCGCCCTGGCGCCGCACTACGATGTCGAGCGGGAGCTCGGCGCCGGCGGCATGGGCACGGTCTTCCTCGGGCGAGACCGGGCGCTCGATCGTCGGGTGGCGATCAAGATCCTCCGCCCGGAGCTCGCCACCGCCGCCGCGACCGAGCGCTTCCACCGCGAGGCCCGCACTCTCGCCAGTCTCCGCCATCCGAACGTCGTGCCCGTCCACCAGGGAGGGGAGGCCGACGGCCTCTTCTTCTATGTGATGGACTTCGTCGAGGGCGAGACGCTGGAGGCGCGGCTGCGGCGAGGCCCGTTGAGCCGCCGGGAGGCGGTCACGCTCGGAAGCGATCTTCTCGCCGCGCTCGACGCGGCGCACACCCTCGGCATCGTCCACCGGGACATCAAGCCGGGCAACATCTTCCTCGTCGACGGCCGCGTTCTCCTCGGCGACTTCGGCATCTCGAAGACGCTCGACTCCGATGTCACCCCCCTAACCCGGCCCGGGGGGAAGATGGGCACCCCCGGCTACATGCCGCCCGAGCAGGCCGCCGGGGCCGAGGTGACGCCGCGCACCGACATCTACGCCGTCGGCATGGTGCTGTACGAGGCGATCGCAGGGCGAAAATGGTCGATCATGGAAAGACCCGAGCACGGTGAGTGGTCCGCTATGGGCCGCCGGCCGGCCCGTGTCCTTCGCATCGCCTTGGCCTGGGAACCGGCGGAGCGATGGTCGAGCGCGGCCGCGTTTCGGCAGGCGTGGCAGCGGGCCTACTCCCGGCCGTACGGCCGCGTCATCGCCGCCGTGGCGGTCGGCGCGTTCGGGATCGGGATCGGGTTGCAGGCAGTGCTGCGCTTCGCCGCCGATGCCGGCAGGGATCCCGAGCCTACTCCTGTGCTCACCGACCTGAGCATCGTCCCGTTCGAGGCGCAGCCATCGGACAGCTCGCTCGCCCGGGATCTGGCCTGGCTCGTGTACCACAATCTCGCGGGGCGTCCGTGGCTCACCCTGACGCCCGCCGGCACGGCGTTCTGCGCTCCCGACACGGTACGTCGACGCGCGGCGACGCTGATGACCGAGCCCTCGGAGCTCGTTCCGGCACGCTTTCGCGCCACCGGGTTCATGGTGCCCCTGCCCGGCAGCCCGGACTCCTTGCTCGTGGAGATCACTGTCACGGATTCCAGTGGGAAAGGGCGCTTTCGCCAGCTTCGGGGCTCCCGGGCGGAGCCGACCGTCCTGGGCACCGAAGTCGCCCTTACCATCCTGAACACCGTGCGGCCGGACATGGACTTTCCCAACCGCGGGTTGCGCGGGCTGCGGAGCCGAAGCCCGCGGGCTCTCCAGGCGTTCCTGCTCGGCGAACAGGCGCTTCGGTGCGACGACCGCCTCGGGGCGGAGGCCCACTTCGCCGAGGCCGTGGGCCTCGATTCCACCTTCGCGCTGGCCATCTGGCGCCTCGCCATCGCGCGGAACTGGCTCCAGAAGCCGGCGGGAGTCGACCTCACGCGGGTGTACCGAGAGTACAGCGGTGACCTGAGTCCGCTGGACAGCATGCTCCTCGAGGCCTACATCGAGCCGAGCCTGAGGGAGAAGCTCGCGAAGTACGAACGGATCGTCCGGCGGTACCCCCAGGACGGGTATGCTCGCCTCTTCTACGGAGACGAGCTCTTCCATCGCGGGCCGCTGGTCGGCTTCGCCCTCGAGGAGGCGATCGCCGAGCTGGACTCGGCGAGGATCCTCGACCCGCTCCTCGCCTTTGCCCTGGACCATCTTCTGTGGGCCCAGATCCGGCTGCGGCGCGCCGAGGCGCGAGAGACGCTGGACCACCTTCTGAGGGTGACGGCGAAGCCGGCCGGCGAGCCGAGCGGGACGATGGAACCGGGAAGCGAGTCTCTGTTCGTACCGTACGTCCCCATTCTCCTCGGCCACGCCCTCCTGGAACGCTTCCTCCCCGACAGCGCCGCTCTCGGCATCGACCGCCTGTTCGGACCGCCGGTCGGAGGTTCGCTCCCCATCTTGAAGTTTGCCGCCCGTTGGGGACTCACGCTGGGGATCCCGCCTACGGAGCTCGAGCTCGGCCGCCGACTGGCCGCCGCACGGGGAGCGGATGAGGCGGCCCGGGCCTCCGGCCTGGTTGCACAGGGGCTGGCGCTCGTCCACCTGGGGAGGCCGTCCGCCGCGCTCGCCCTCTTCGACTCGGCGGCGGCGACCCTGCCGACGGCCGCGCTCCGAGCCCACGCGGCCGAGTGGCGGGTCCTCCCTCCTCTCCTCGGGGTCTACCCGATGGATGCGGAGGAGGTCGAGGCGGGCCGCCGAGGGCTGCGGGAGCTGCTCGGCGAGCCCCGGGCTCCGGACCCGGTGCAAAGACACGCCGCCTGGGCGCTGGCCCTGGATGCGTACGCGAGCGGGGACGTTGCGGCGGGCCGCGCCTGGCACGACTCGCTGCGCCCCCCCGGTGGGGAGGGAAGGGGGCCGCTGGCTGTGCTCCTCGATGCGTGGCTTGCCGCGAGAGAGGGGCAGTTCGAGGGAGCGCTGGACATGTCGGCCGTGCTGGTCGGCTGGGACTCGGCCGGTCGTACCGAGCGCCCTTTCGCGCGTTCCGCGACCTACCTGTGGGGCGCGGCGTGGGCCGATTCGGCCGGCCGCCCCGAAGAGGCTGACCGGCGCCTCGGCTGGCACATGGGAAACGACATCGACGGCTTCGCCAGCGGACCGGCGCAGGCCGGAGAAGTGGATTGGGCTTTAGGCTCGTACGCGCGACTCCGGCGGGGGCGGAGAGCGCTGGAGCGCGGCGACGCGGCGGCCGCCTGCCGGCACCTGGCCGAGTTGGAGTCGATATGGAGCGAGGGGGAGGCCCGGCTGGCGGGACTGCGCGACGAGGCCCGAGCGCTGGCGGAAGAGGCGTGTGGCAGATGATCGAATGCCGGGTCCTCGGGCCTCCGGAGGTGCGGGTGAACGGCGAGCCGGCGCCCGCGGAGCTGCTGTGGCGGAAGAACCTGGCTCTCCTCGTGTACCTCGCGCGCTCTCCGCGCCGCAGGCGGAGCCGAGAGCACCTGGTCGGCCTCCTGTGGGGGGACAAGCCCGAGTCCGCCGCCCGCCACTCGCTGAACGAGGCACTCCGTGTCCTCAGGCGGCACGGGGGCGAAGGGACGCTGGAGACGGACGGGCAGCAGGTTCGGCTCGCCGAGGGCGCCGTGCGGCTGGATGCCGATCTCTTCGAGGAGCGCGTGGTGGACGAGGATTGGGATGGAGCTTCCGGTCTCGTAACGGGCGCCTTCCTGGAGGGGTTCGGGGTGCCAGACGCGTCGGGGGTCGAGGACTGGCTGGCCGCGGAGCGAGCGGCGTGGACCCGGCGCTGCGTGGACTGCCTGGTTCGCCGCGCCGAGCAGCTCGTAGCGCGAGGGGACCCGAGCGCGGCGATCGGGTTGGCGGAGCGAGCTCTTTCGCTCGATTCCCTCTCCGGGGCCGCAGTGCGCGCGCTCATGCGATGCCACGCGCTGAACGGCGACCGGAGCGGCGCGCTGCGGCACTTCGAGGATTTCGCCGCGCGGCTCGGAGACGAGCTGCGGGCCGAGCCGGAACCGGAGACGCGCCTGCTGGCGGACCGGGTGCGGAGGGAGCGCGGATGGAAGCTCGCGCCGGTCGACGAAGGGGCGGCACCCAGGATCGCCTTCTCCCGTCGCGTGCCGCTCGTGGGACGGGAGCGGGAGCTCGAATCGCTCCTCGGCGCATGGTCGGGGTGTCGCGACGAGGGGAAGGCGGCCGCGGTGATCATCGGCGGGGATCCGGGAACGGGAAAGACGCGGCTCGCGGAGGAGGTGGCGGCCCGCTGTCGTCTGGACGGGGCCTCCGTCACCGCGATCCGTGCGGTGCCCGCCGACGTGGAGGAGGCGTGGAGCGGCGTGCTCACCCTGGCCCGCGGCGGCCTCATCGAGGCACCGGGCATCGTCGTCGCCGCTCCGGGCGCCCTCGCGGCGTTCGGGGCGCACGCCCCCGAGTGGCGGGTGCGCTTCGCCTCGGAGATCGGCGACGCGGAGCCTCTCCACCTCGGGCGGGCCCTCAGCGAGATTCTCCGGGCCGCGGCCGAGGAGCAACCGGTCCTCCTTCTGGTCGATGATGCCCACTGTCTGGATGGCGATTCCCTCCGCGCCCTCCTCGCGACGCTGCGCGATGTGCGGGACGCGCCGCTCTTCCTGGTGCTGTCGGCGGCGCCCGTTCCGTCCCGAGAGGAGCTGGAGGAGCTCCGCGCGCGTGTCGGACGCGATGTACCGGGCACGGCCGTCCGCCTGTCGCCCCTGCCGCCCGAAGCGCTCCGCGCTCTGGCCCGATGGGCGCTTCCGGCGTACGGGGAGGAGGAGCTGGAGCGCCTAGTCCGCCGGGTGACGGCCGACTCGGCCGGCCTGCCGCTCCTGGCGGTCGAGCTGCTGCATGCCGTGGCGCTCGGCCTCGAGCTTCGGGGCGACGCGGAGGCATGGCCGGTCCCCTACCACACTTTGGACCAGACGCTGCCCGGCGAGCTTCCGGACCTGGTGGTGGCGGCGCTCCGAATCGGCTTTCGTCGACTCGGCCGGGCCGCCCAGGAGCTCCTGGCGGCCGCGGCCGTGCTGGGCGACCGGGTGCCGGGGGAGGCTCTCCGGCGCGGCACCGGCCTCTCGGAAGAGGAGCTGGAGGAGGGACTCGACGAGCTCGAGTGGAGCCGCTGGCTCGTCGCGGAGCCGCGCGGCTATGCGTTTGTCGCCGGCATCGTCCGCGAGGTCATCGTGCGGGACATGGTCACGCCGGGCAAGGCGCAGCGCATCCGCCGGCGTGCGGTGAGCGCCGAGGGCGCGGAGCCGTCGGCGTAGCCGGCTCCGGCACCGCGGGGCGGGAGAGGCGGCCGCTCTCCCAACGGTTCCGCACGCCGGACCGCGGGCGCGCAACCCGCCCCCGGAATCCGCCCCCGCAATGCACCCCCGCAATGCACCCCCGCAATGCGCCCCCGCAATCCGCCCCCCGCGAGCCGGCTTACGCGAAGAGCCGCCGGTAGCGCACCGGGTCCAAGTCGTAGCCGGGGAACACCATGTCGAGCCGCTCCGCACCCAGATGTTCCGAGACGACCTCGGCGAACAGGTCACGGAAATCGGTGGTGATCGCGAGGTCGCGCCGCTCGTACAGCTGCTCCCGCTCCAGCCCCGGCCAGTCTCCGTAGACTGCCCCGCCCGCGACGCTGCCACCCAGCACGAGCATGCAGTTGGCGTGGCCGTGGTCCGTGCCGCCCGATCCGTTCTCGGCCACCGTGCGACCGAACTCGGACATCGTGAGCACGACCACGTCCTCCATGCGGTCCCCGAGGTCGTGGTGGAAGGCGCGAAGGCCACGCCCCAGCTCGCCCAGCCTGCCGGAGAGCTGCCCCTCGGCGGCGCCCTGGGCCACATGAGTGTCCCATCCGCCTACGTCGGCGAACGCCACCTCGAGCCCCACGTCGGCCTTGATGAGCTGGGCGATCTGGCGAAGGGAGCGCCCGAACCGGCCCCGTGGGTACTCGGCCCCGGCGCGCGGCGCGTACCGTCCGGCATCGACCCGGCGCAGGATCTCGATCGCCTCGAAGGACCCCTCGGCAGCGTCCGCCAGGACGGGGTCCTCCGAGCTCCCGTACAGCCGGGCGAAGGTCGCCTCGAGGGAGCGGTCGCGCCGGCCGGCAATCCCGAAGCGCTCGAGGTCGGGGATGGCGATGGCCGGGTAGGCGCCCCGTAGCGAGCGCGGCAGCTCCCCGCCCACGGCCACGCCGCGCAGGGGGGATTCTCCCGCCACCTCGACCTGGCCAGCGGCGTGGTCGGCCGCGTGCGCCGCCGGATCCGCGAGAGTCCGGCCGCGGCATTCCATGCACGCCGTCTCGGCGAGCAGCCGGTTGAGCCACCCGGTCCGGGTCGACTTCACCCCGGGGGTGGCAGACTCCATGAAGTCCTGCGCGTCGAAGTGGGAGCGTGTCGGGTGTGGCGATCCGACCGCGTGGACGGCCGCCAGCTCGCCGCTCATGAAGAGATCATGCAACGGTGCCAGAGCGGGGTGGAGGCCGAAAAAGCCGTCGAGGTCGAGCGCCGCCCCTTCCGCGCCCTGCCGCGGCGCCGCGATCGCGATCGACCGGCGGCTCCTGTAGTACGCCGGCTCGCCGAAGGGCACGACCATGTTCAGCCCGTCCACCGCTCCGCGCTGGAAGATGCACACGAGCGTCTTTCTTCGGGCCGCCCCGTTCGTCTTCGCGAGCAACGACCGGGCGATGAAGCGCGGTGCCAGGCCGAGCGCGAGCAGCGCCAGCGCCCCGTCCCTTACGAAGACCCGCCTTCTGATCCTATGCATGGCTCACCTCCCCCATCCGGGCCCGCCGGCCCGCGGCTTCAGTGTCGCTGAAAGTCCGGAGACCCGAGCGCCAGACCCAACGCCCGTCGCGCGACTGCGCGGCCCACGGCCTCCGACGCCTCGAGGTCGTCGAGGATCACCGCCGCCAGACGCTCCGTGTCGCGGCCCGGGAGGAGCGCCGCGAGGAGCGCTCCCACGGCGGCTTCCCGCTCCTCCTCCCCACCGCTCCACCCTCGCGGCCGCGGCGTCAGGTAGCCGTCGCCGAGCCGCACACCGTCCAGCTCTCCCGCGGACAGGGCGAGTGCGAAGTTCATCCGCTGCAACATCGCCCCGCTGCTCACCCACTCCTCGCTCGCCTCCGGATATCCCGTGGGCACGTCGCTCAGGTAGGGGAGGTGTCCGAACGAGCGGAGACGGTCGAGAACGTCACGCGACGGGCCGACCTCGGATCCTGTGATTCGTAGGGCGGCCGCAACGAGCTCGAAGGGAGAGCGAAGCTTGGCACCCCGGTACGCGGGGTCGAAGAAGCGCTCGGAGGTGAGGAGCGCCCGCGTCACCTCCCGGAGGTCGCCACCCGTCGTCAGGTAAACCGAGGCGATCTCGTTCACCAGCCCGGGGGGCGGGTCGTCCGCCACGAAGCGCTCCACCAGCTTCGTCGCCAGGTGCCGCGCCGTTGACGGGTGCTCGGCCAGCCTCCGGAGGATCTCCCGCCCCTCCTCCATCCCCCGGTTCCCCCTGACGAGGCGACCGAGCACGACCTTGTCGCCGGGATCGTGCATCTCGGAACGAAAGCGGAACTCGACGCCCATCCCGTCTCTCCCCATCCGACTCCGCGGGTGCGCGATCGTCCAGCCCGTGAAGGCGCGCGCCACCTCGATGACGTCCGCCTGGGTATAGCCGCCGTCCACCCCGAGCGTGTGCAGCTCGAGAAGCTCTCGCGCGTAGTTCTCGTTGAGACCGCGCTGCCGGCTCCTCGGCCGGCGCCCGGCCCTTTCGAGCCGGACAGCCGGGTTCAGGGAGTCCGGGAGAGAGCTTCGCCAGTTGTCCAGATAGAAGAGCATCGCCGGGTGGGAGGCGGTGGCCTCGAGCATGTCGGCGAAGCGCCCGAGCACGTGCCGACGAATCGCCTCCCGTTCGAAGTCGCCGACCAGCCAGCGGTCCGCCCCCTTGCCGAAGAAGACGTTGAAGTGGTTGAACCAGAAGTCGACCAGGACTTCCTCGAGCTGTCGCTCGGAATACACCGCGCGCTGAAGCTTGGCACCGGCCAGCTCCGCGACGATCCGGTGCGGAATGCGTCGGCGAAGCTCGCGCCGCATCTCCCGGCTCAGGGAGTCCGGATTTCCGAAACGTGCGCGCAGGACCGCGGGCGGCGGATAGGCTTCGTACAGCTCACTCGCCCTCAGGGTCGCGGCCGGGAAGGCGCGCAGCCGCTCCTCCAGCCCCTCGTCGGGAATTCGTTCCGGGTGGAGCTGCCGCTCGAGCCACCCCTCGATCCCCCGATCGAGGATCTCCCCGATGTCGGCCGGCCGCACACCGAAGGTCGCCCGCTCGAGCAGGTGGATGGCGGCCGCGGTGTCGATGGGAGGGTCGGGAATCGCGTCCGCCTGCCGCTCGGTCGGCCGGGCGACGGGTTCCGGTTCGCCCTGAGGTGAGGCGGATGCGATGGTCGCCAGGACCGCCCAGGAAAGCACCGGAAGCGCCATGGACATCATCGCTGACTCACCCCCTCTCCTCCTGTTTCCGCGACGATGCCCGACCGCGAAGCGTTAAACGAGGCTCCGGGTGGTGGACGGTCGAAGCGTGGCGGAGGAGGTGGTGCGGGAGGTCTACCTGAAGCTCTGGCAGAGCGCCTTGCGCTTTGACCCGAGCCGACCCGGCGGGCGTGAATGCCTGGTGTACCGGCTGTGGGCAATCCGGGATGGGACGCCGGTGAGCGCCGGCGTCTTCTCGGTGGCGGCGAGCCGCCGGTGTCGTCTGGAACCGGATCCGGAGCCGATCGGCGGAGCCCGGCTGCCGGCGGTCAGGGTCGAGGCGGCCCCAGGCCAGCCGGCGCCGGAGACATCGACCGGGCGCCCCGCCTAGCCCTTCCGGTCGAGGAGCGCCTCGATCCGCTCCACCGGCACCGCGCCGACCTCTCGCGTCACCTCGCTGCCGTCCCGGAAGAGGATGAGCGTCGGAATCCCCCGCACCTGATAACGCCCCGACATGCGCGGGTTCCGATCCGTGTCCAGCTTTGCGACCAGTACCTCTCCGAGGTACCGGCGGGCAAACTCGTCAAGGAGAGGCGCCATCACCTTGCACGGCGCGCACCAATCCGCGTAGAAGTCGACGACCACCGGCACCTCTGCGTCCTCCACGAGGCGCTCCAGATCGTCGTCGGTGACCTTGACGGGCCGGTCGAGCAAGAAAGGCCGCCCGCACTCGCCGCACTTGGGACGGTCGGCAGAGCGGCTCAGGTCGATCCGATTCCACTTCAGGCAGAACGGACATCGAAGCGTAACCTTGCGAGGCGCCGCCTCCGTCTTTCCGATCATTCCGGCCCCTCCTGGCTCTCCAGCCGCACCACTCTCCCCTCGGCCGTGAGGATGTGCAGCTCGCCCGCCCCATCCTCACCGAACGATGTCACCGACCCGATCCGGCCGACGTCCCACTCCCGGTAGTCTCGGGCGCGTCCCTCCTCGTACCGGAAGCTCCTCAGCCACCCCGCGCAGAAGTCGGAGAAGAAGTAGTGGCCGACGACCCGCCGTGCCAGCCGTCCCCGGTAGACCAGACCCCCCGTCACCGAGCAACCTTCCGCGTGCCCGTACTCGAGCACCGGGAGGATGAGCTCCTCCCGCGAGCATCGCGGGACGGTGAAACAGTGGCTCCCCTCCACCCGGTTCCAACCGAAGTTGAGTCCGGCGGCCAACGCCGGGACGACCGAGATCTCCTCCCACCGGTTCTGTCCGACGTCCGCCACGTACAGCAGTCCCGTCTCTCGGTCGAACGCGGAGCGCCACGGGTTCCGGAGACCCCACGCCCAGATCTCGTCGCGGCCGGAGGGATCCGACACGAACGGGTTGTCCTGCGGCACCGCGTAGGGATCGCCCCTGTCCACGTCCAGGCGAAGCATCGCGCCCAGCAGGGTGTTTCGATTCTGACCGTGCCCGCGCGGATCTCCCGCGCCGCCCCCGTCTCCCGTCCCGACATACAGCAGCCCGTCCGGTCCGAAGAAGATGTGCCCCCCGTTGTGGTTCGCGAACGGCTGTTCGACCCGCAGGATGAGTCGTGCGGAGGAGGGGTCCGCCACATCTGGATCGGTCGACACCCGATAGCGCTCGATCCGCGTGTCACCGGCCGCGTCCGTGTAGTTCACGAAGAACGATCCGTTGGTCGCGAAGGAGGGGTGGAAGGCGATGCTGAGGAGCCCGCGCTCACCCCCGCTCCGCACGCGGTCGCTCAGATCGAGGAAGGGCCGCGGGAGAACGACGCCGTCGCGGACGATTCGGATCCGTCCGTCCTGTTCGACCACGAAGAGACGCGCATCTCCCGGGGGTGATGCGAGATGTACCGGGCTCGCCAGGCCGCTCGCCACCTCGACGAGGCGCACGCCGCTCATCCGCGCCGGCTCCCGGGTCTCCTGGGTGGCGGCCCGCGGGCACGCCGCCACCGCCGCGAGGACGGCGAGCCAGAGCACCGGCTGGAGGATGGAGGCGCTCACGGCGTGCGGTCCGCCCGCGACCCCGTGCTTAGTTCCGCTTGGTACCTTCGAGATCCCGTGGGTGGCGGGACGTGGTGGGTGCCGGACCGTTCCGGCGATGACGGGCGGGGCCTCCTCTCCCCCGCCGGCGGCGCCGTCCCGTCTCCCCGGCTCTTGCCCACGCCGAAGCATCGGGCGGAGGGCGTCAGATGGCTTGCCAGAAACCGGGCCGCCTCGCGCTCCGCCCAAAAGACCCATCGCCCAGCTCGATCGCGAGTCACGAATCCGAGGTGACCTCCGCGCCGGGTGAGAGCGGCGGAGAGCCACGGGTTTGCCCGCATCGAGGCCACGGGGAGCGAGTCGCGGGGGACGAACGGGTCGTCGGCCGCCTGAAGGAGAAGTGTGGGCACCCGGATCCTGGTCAGGTACGCGGCCGAGCTCGAGCGGGAATAGTAGTCCGCTGCATCCACGAAGCCGTGCACCGGGGCGGTGACGGCGTCATCGAACTCCCAGAGGGTACGGGCCCGCGCGGCCGCCTGCAGATCGTAGGCGCCCGGGAAGAGAGCGGCTTTCGCCCGGATATTCCGGCGCAGCGATCGGAGGAACAACCGGCTGTACAGGCGGCCGAGGCCCCGCTGGAGATGGCGCGCGCTCGCCGCCAGATCGAACGGCACAGATACGGCGCACGCTGCCCGCAGTCGCGGGTGCGTCTCCTCGCCGCGCTCACCGAGGTACTTGAGCAGGACGTTGCCCCCCAGCGAGTAGCCGAGGATGCCGAACTCGGCGTCCGGCAGGCGATTAGCCAGAACGCCGATCGCGTGGTCGAGGTCCCCCGTCTCTCCCGAATGATAGAATCGGCGGGTGAGATTCGGTTCTCCGCTCCGCGAGCGGAAGTTGAGCGCGATCGGACGAAGCCCCCGCCCGGCGAGGAGCCGGCAGCTCTCCAGCATGTACCCCGAGGATGAGCTGCCCTCGAGGCCGTGAAGGAGCAGGACGAAGGGCGAAGGCCCGCCCCCGCTCCTCCCGTCTCCCCCCGACGCGAAATCGAGATCGAGAAAATCGCCGTCCGGCGTTTCGATGCGCTCGCGGCGGTAGTGGACTCCGGAGCGTGGCCGGAGCCGCCGACCGGCCAAGGTCTGGAGATGCGGCCCGGAGAGCCACCACGGCGGTCGGAAAGGAGACCGCGCCCATTCCGGCCCACCCCGGGCTGTGTTGTCCAAGACCTCGGTCGGTGGCATCGTGGACGAGCTCCTGGTTCCCATCCAAGAGAAGCTGACCCCGGGGTCGGTCGGCGGGCAAGCCACACGAAGCCGACCGTTGAGGTCGACGATCGGACCGCGGGAGGGTCGAACATGAGGAGCCGGAGGCGGAAGAGGCGTAGATGAGATACCGCGCACTTGGCAGCTCGGGGCTACGGGTGAGCGTCATCGGCCTTGGCTCGTGGCTCACCTACGGGCGGAGCGTCCCCGACGGCACGGCGGAGGCTTGCCTGACGAGGGCCTACGAGCTCGGCGTCAACTTCTTCGACACCGCGAACGTGTACGCGCGGGGTGAGGCGGAGAACACCCTCGGCCGCTGGCTGCGCCGCATCCCGCGGTCGGACGTGGTCGTCGCGACAAAGGTCTTCTTCCCGGTGGGCGAGGGAGCGAACGACCGAGGCCTCTCGCGAAAGCACATCATGGAGCAGTGTCACGCGTCCCTCCGTCGACTCGATCTAGAGTACGTGGACCTGTACCAGTGCCACCGCTACGACGAGACCGTGCCGCTGGAGGAGACGCTGCGAGCGCTGGACGATCTGATCACCCAGGGGAAGATCCTGTACGCCGGGGTCAGCCAGTGGAGCGCAGCCCAGATCACGGACGCACTCCGCATCCAGGAGCGCCTCGGCCTTCGCCGGCTCGTCAGCAACCAGCCGCAGTACTCCCTCATCGCTCGCGGCATAGAAGAGGAGGTGGTCCCTCGCTCCCTCGCCGAGGGCGTTGGTCAGGTGGTGTGGAGCCCCCTGGCCGGCGGCGCCCTCACGGGCAAATACCTCCCCGGCAGGCCGCCTCCCACCGGCAGCCGAGGGGCCGACGACGCGGCCAGTGCCTTCATGACCGAGTCGCTGGCCGAGGACGTGCTCGAGGCGGTACAGAAGCTCGGTCGGGAGGTGGCGGGGCCTCTCGGGCTCTCCACGGCTCAGCTCGCCCTGGCGTGGACGCTCCGGCAACCGGGCATTGCCTCCGCCATCGTGGGTGCGACGAGCGTGAAGCAGGTGGAGGAGAACGTCGCGGCGGCCGAGATCGATCTCGATCACGACGCCCTGCTTCGCATCGAGAACATCATGGGACCGTTCCGGGTGCGGGCCCAGGCGTAGCGAGGGAGAGGTCGGGCGCGCAGCGGTCCGTTCGTGGCGTCCCGCCGGGCGCGTGCCCTCCGCGAGGCGATGGGATCCGTGCCTCCCCTGTTGAGCCACGCTCGGGTCTCGGCCGGGGCGGAGCCGGGGCGATGGCTCCTCTTCCTGCACGGGATCTTCGGGGCCGGCCGCAATTGGGCCTCGTTCGCGCGCAGGCTGGTGGAGGCTCGTCCCGACTGGGGCGCGGTGCTGGTGGACCTGCGCCTGCACGGGGACTCACGGGGCTTCGCGCCGCCCCACACGCTCGCCGCCTGTGCTGCCGACGTGAGGCGGCTAGCGGCGCGACTTGGTGCCGGGGAGATCGCTCTCCTCGGGCATTCTTTCGGCGGTAAGGTCGCGCTCGCCGCGCTGGCTGCTGGACCGCCACGACCTCGCCAGATCTGGGTGGTGGACTCGACGCCCGACGCGGGTCCGCCGCGCGGGAGCGCCGCCGAGATGCTCGCCGCGCTTCGCGAGCTGCCCCCGACATTCGAGACCCGTCGCGAAGCCGTCCGGGCGCTCGAAGGACGCGGCTTCGGCCGGTCAGTGGCGGAGTGGATGGCCACCAACCTGGAGCCACGGGACTCCGCCTACGCCTGGCGCTTCGAAGTGGAGGCGATGGCCGAGCTCCTCGCGGACTTCTTCCGAAGCGATGTGTGGTCCATCGTCCTCGATCCGCCGGGCGAGGTCTCCATCCATGTGGTGAAGGCCGAAGCGTCCGACGTGCTGACGGAAGAGGCCTGCGCCCGCATCGAGGATGGCTCGAAGCGGACCCGGACGCTGCATCTCCATCGTGTGCCGGGGGGGCACTGGGTGAACCTCGAGAATCCGGGCGACCTGCTCGAGCTCCTCAGACGCTGGCTGCCCTGACCGGCGGATCGTGTGGAGCTCGCGAAGGCGGGGTTCCGTCACGTGCGACCGGTCGGGAGGATCCGAGCTCGCCGCAGGCACCACGCGCGGGACGAGCCGTGACATCGGCGGGCCGGTCGCCGGGAGGCGTTCGGTCACGGTCCGAATGACTCGTACCGACTGCCTGGCACCTCGGCCAGGCCGAACGGCCAGCCGTCGAGAGCCGCCGCGACGGCACAGGACTGATAGCGGATCACGGCGCCCGCGCCGACGATCCACGTCTGTTCGGTGACCTCGCCGCCTAGAGCGTTCAGCCCACCGGCCGCCGTTCCCTCGAGGACGACAGGTCCCTCGAGGGAGAGCCGCCCGCCGACCAGGATCACGCCCCTCCACTCGAACCCGCTCTCGAGCGTGAGATCGCCGAGGGCGACGATCGTCCCGTTGCCGCTGTGCGCGGGCCCGAGCGAAAGTTCCTTCGCTGGTATGGCGATCAGGGGCCACCGGCCCGGCCCGACGAGCGAGAAATCCGGCCATTCGTTCTCCATGACGGTGACCTCGGCCTCGGAGGCAAGCAGAGGCGCGAGGGCCGGCCAGTCGAGCCCCGTTCCGGCGAAGAGCTCGATCGCGCTTCCCGCCTCCTGGATGTCGGGGGAGCCGACGGCGGCCGTGGAGGCCCCGGGGTTCTCGTAGCCCCCTGTTGGAACCGCGATCCCCGCGGTGGCGGGAGCCGGCGCCGCCGGGCATTCGCCTGGTGCCGCGGCGTCGAAGCCCGAGATCTCATCGGGAGTTCCCGGCACGGTGATTCCGACGGCCGAAGCGAGGGCGGCCGGCGGGCGCAGGTAGCGATCGCGCAGCAGGGCGACGAGTCGCACGTAGCGACGGGCCCCCCTCCGCGCCGAGGGACCGGCCGAGCCGTCGGAAGCGACCAAGAGGAGGACCCGACCGCTGTCGACGGTCAGGAGTCGGGTTCCGGTGACCACTGCCGATCCATCCGGGAACGAGAAGGTGCGCGTCGTCCCTTCGGGCTCCCCTTCCTCCCCGAGGAAAGTCTCGAGCCCCGCCCGGGCCGCCTGAAAGGCGTTCACGCTCGTCGCATGCGCCTCGCTGATGCGGCGCTCGAACGCGGACACCAGGAAACCGGCCGTGGCCAGGGCGGTCAAGCCGATGAGGGCGAGGAGCGTCGTCGGGAGGGCGAAGCCGCGGGGTACGCCTCTCGCTCGCCCGCACGCGCAGGCGTGCGACTCCCGATCTCGCGACGGTGGCGGCACATCGACAGCCGCATCCCTCCCTCGCACCGTCCGCCGCTTCGCACCCGCTCTTTCCCTCACTCCACTTCCTCCCGGCCTCCCGACCCGTGCGACGGCGGAGCCGGCGGACGCCGCCTCTCTCCGTCCTCGGCCCACGGGGGGACGGTGCGTGACGGGCGTCAACGGCCCCTCAACGTCGCTCGGTCCATCCGCGCGGGATGCCGCCGCGCTCCTCGCCCCGGAATCGGATGGTCGACGCGCCGCACCATGCGCGGTCCCGTTCTGCAACCGGGCCGCGCTTTTTGCCATGGTCGGTCCACAGGAGGGTGCGGCGCGGGCGCCACAGCAGGGACCGATAAATGACGTAACGGCAAGCAGAGTAATAAAATAAATAGGGAAGCACACAGCCCGCCCCCCTGGCCATGGCCTTGCCCTCCTGAGGCGCTCGAAGGACCCGGGGCACCCGGGCGGCGTGCACCCGCTCCGGGATGCCTCCATCGGTCTGAGCGGCGGTACCGCACCGACCACTCTCCCGGACCCCGAGAGAGAGAGAATGCTGTACCAGAGCGATCCGACGCATCCGACTCCGCTGTGGCAGCGGGCCTGGGAGATGCTGGTCGACTTCCTGGCCTCCCACGAGCTGCTGGTGTTCGTGGCGGCCTCGCTCGCCCTGTGGCTGTGGGTGGTGCGCCGGATCGTGAACAAACGGACATAAATCGAGCGCGTGCAGGACGGCCGAGGCCTGAAGCCCCGGCTGCGCGGGAGGAAAACATGGGGTACAGCCCGACCACCGAGGCTCTGCTCCACGCCATCAAGAACGACGTACGGGCCAGGGTCGACGAGATCGTGGTGTCGGCCGAGCGGCTGGCGATGTCGCGGAAGAACGAGGCGGAGGTCGACCGAATACTGCAGCACGCCCTGCTTCGGGTCGAGAAGGCCCTGGCCGAAGCGGCCCAGGCGATGGCGCGCGAGATTCACCGCGAGCGGCTCTGCTGAGCCCCGAGTGGCGCCACGCTCCATGTCGGCGATGCGGGGAGCGGGCATCCCCTCAGGGGGGTGATCTCCCCGCACGTTTCGCTGGTTACCCTTACCGGCGGTCTCGTATCGGCGATTGCGGGCAGGCTACCTGGCTCGTCGCTCGGAAAACTTTTCCCACGAATGCCGTACGGCGCCTCCGGAAAAACTCAACTTAAGTCCCAGCGCTACATGGCGGTGGCAGGAGTCCCCGCCGGGAGCCGTGTCTGGCAGCCTTCTTGCCAACGGTCGTTTCTCCGGCTGACCACGGCAGGGTCCGACCGTGGCCCTGATGCGAAGACCCCGCGCCCTCCAGCGGTTTCGCGACCGCGCCAGGAGAGCGACGAACGAGGCGGAGAGGCTTCATGGGACGCGATTGGACGAGGAGTGACCGTCGAGATGGCAAGAGGATGAGAGCCAGCGAGCGAGAGCGCCGGGGCGCCCGGGAAGAGAGAGAGATTCCGTCCTGGCTCGATCGCATCCCCGAGCCGGGTTCCTCGCACGAGTCGGCCCCCGCCGACCCCTCGAGCTGGTCGGAGGTCGTGGAGCGCGCGGCCCACGAGGGTGGCGAGCCGACGGGTCAGGGGCGGGTAGCGGCCCCGACTAGGCCGGCCGCGGTCGCCCTGGCCGCTTCCGAGGTCGCGACCGTCCTCTCGGAGCCGGAACGGGCCTCCGAGGAGAAGCGCGCCGGAGCGTCTCGAAAGGAACCGAAGCCCACCTTCGCGGACGACATCGCGGTCGCGCTGCACCGCCTCCGACTCGAGGCGGTCGAGACGGCGCGTCGGGATGCCGACGCCGGCCTGCCGAGCGCCGACGTGTCCGGCCGCTCCGAGTCCGAGCAGGAACTGCGTGACCGGTGCTCCGCCCTCTTCGAGGGCTGGCAGGCGCGGGAGCGGGATCGCCTCAACTCGCTCGTCGCCCGCACCGAGCGGGCGACGGCCGAGAAGCTGGGACGCGTGGGTCTCGGAATCGACCGGTTCGAGCGAACGACGAATGAGCTCTTTCGTCTGAAGGCACGTTGGGAGACGCGGAAGGAGCTGATCGCCGAGGAAATAGCGGACGAAAAGCCGGAGGTCGAGGAGGAGCGAGGCTTCAGGACACGGTGGTATGCCCTGGCGATCGGCTTCCTTGGGCTGGTGGAGTTTCTGGCCAACGCCCCGGTGTTCGGCGCCCTGCTTCCCCGCGACCCCCTGACGGAACGACAGCTCAGGTTGGTGGCCGAGACGAGCGAGGGATGGCTGGCGGGGGCGGCTCGCGTCGTGTCCCAGTTCATACTGCGCCCGGACGCTGCCCTTCTCGCCGCCGGCGTCGTCACGTTCCTGTGCGTCCTCGCTCATTTCTTCGGGCAGTCTCTGCGATCCTATCTGGTCCAGACAGGATCCGGGAGGGAAAGCGAGACCGTGTCGCCGCGCTCGACGCGCGAGCACGTCGTGCCGATGGGCATTGCGGGTCTCGGCCTGGCCCTGGTCATCGGAGTTCTGTTCGAGGCGCGGGTCACGCTCGGCCAGGTGGCGGAAAACCGCTTCGAGCAGGACAGCGCCGTCATCGAGGAGCTCCGCAGGACGGCGAGCTGGCTCCGCGTGGAGGGCAACCTGGTGGCCGCAAACGAGCAGGCCAACCGAGCCGACGACTTGGAGGCCCTGGCTACGGAACAGCGTGAGTACGCGGCGTCGATGAGCGGGCTCAGCTTTCCCATCCTGCTCCTCAACACCACGCTGGTGCTCGTCGCCATCTCGGCTTCCTACTTCCACCAGCGGGATCGGCGGCGCGAGCGGTTCAACGAAGGACCGCTCGAGCGGGAACGGCGGACTCTCATCGAGCTCGGGGATGCAGCCGCCGGAGCGGTCGCCGAACTCCTGGCAGAGATCGTGCACCACACGCGCGACCTCAAGAACCTCCTGGCCGAGAGGCCGCTCAAGCAATGGCCGGCCCTGGTGCACGAGCTGGAGGCCGCGATCGCCACGTTTCGGGCGGAGAACGGCCGGGCACGGGGCCTGGACCCCCGTGCCATTCCGGCGTTCGCGGAGCCCGTTCAGCTGGAGCTCAAGGCCGCCGAGGAGGAGACGCGCACCCTGTTGATGCGTGATCCGGAGGAGTACGAGGCGGAGCGACACAGGCTGGAAGAGCGCTTCGAGGCGATCCGCACCCGCTTCATCAAGGAGGCGACCGTCTGGTGAGACGCCGAGGGCTCCGTCTCCGGATCGCCGGCGTGGCTGCACTGGCCCCGCTGGCCGCCGGTTGCACGCAGGAGGGATCCGCCGCGGGAGGAGCGGAGATCGCCGAGGGCCCGCCCGAGCTGGTCATCTTCGTCTACGACCGCTCTACCAGCATCGACGACTACCAGCTGGATCTGGCGCGGGAGTTGACGAACGAGCGCATCGGCCAGCTCACCCACAACGATCGGATCGCCGCCCTCCAGCTCCTTCAGCTCTCGCTCGAGGAGCCCCCGAAGCGCTGGGCCCAGAGCGTGCCGCGTCGTCAGTGGCAGCAACTCGAGCTCGCCCGCGACTCGATCACCCGAGCGCGCTTCCTCAAGGATGCGCAGGACTATCTGGTGGCGTTCACCGATACCGCGAACAGGGAACACATCGACGGTACCGACATCCTCTCGACACTGCACGACGTGGCGGCCGAGCTTCGAGCGTGGCCGAACCGAGAAGCCACGCTGTACATCTTCTCCGACATGCTCCAATCGAACCGCACCATCGACATGGAGGGGCTCCGGAAGATGCCACCTCCCGACTGGGTGGCGACCGAGAAGGCGGGGGGCACGCTGCCCGACCTCACCGGGCTGTGCATCGTGGTGGTGGGCGCGCGCGTCGACACGGAGGCCGCGCAGCGCGTGAAGGACTTCTGGGAAGAATATTTCGAGGCGACCGGCGCGATCCTGGAGGATCGCAACTACATGCTGCGGCCGGTCAAGCTGCCGTCGCCGGCGTGCGCCTGAGCCGGACCGCGGCCGAGAGCGCCGACGCGCCCCCTCAGCCGTGCCGCCAGTCTTCGGGGTCGTCCGCCCTGCGCGGCGCCAGGCCAAGCGTGTCGCCGCGCGTGGTGACTCCCAGCCCCAGGACGGTGCGGTTCGCGTAGGCCAAATAGCTGGCGACCTGGTTCACCTCGAGGATCATCCCGTCGTCCATCCCCACCGCCCGCATCGCCTCGAGGTCGGACTCCCGGAGCGCGCCGGGATCGCGCGTCAGCGCCTCGGCATAGCAAAGGGCGGCGAGCTCGACCCCCTCGAGGACTCGCTCCGGCTCTCTCTCCCGCAGAGCCGCGAGGATAGACTCGGTCCGGCGGTCATCCCCCAGCAGCCGTCGGAGACCGGCCGAGTGGTGTTCCACGCAGTAGTCGCAGCGGTTGAGGAGACTCACGTAGACCGCGACGGCTTCGAGCAGCCATGGCGGGAGCCGGTTTCCGGAGTGGTGCAGGACGCTCTTGTACAGGGCCATGTGCCCCTCGAGCGTGTGTGGCCGGAGCCCGTGCACCTTCAGGATGTTGTCGATGGACCCGGGGCCGCCGATCCGGTCGTACAGCTTTCGGAGGCGCCCGGTGGCCTCCCCGTACGTGATGCTCCGGATCCAGCTCATGCTTCCCGGTTCCGGCGTCGGCTCGGTTGCGAGGCGGCCTCCTTCCCGCTCCGGCGATCTCCCCGCAGGCCGAACTCGTCCACCGGCCACGCGTCCACCGCGATGCCGGCTGCGGACTTCAACGGATACAGGAAGATTCCCGTGAGCCGCTTCGGGGTCACGGCCGCCCCGCCGGCGCGTGGAGGCTGGTGGACCGCCGCGTGATCACGGCTCCCTCAGAACGGCTTGTCTAGGGCGAGGTACGCGGCCAGAGCCCCGAGCGCGGGAGCCCCGAACCAGGTGAGTCTCGCGAGATCCGGGCGGTGGTAGGGAAGGATGAGGAGGGCGCCGAGGGCGAGCCAGATGGCGAGCTTTCCCCACGCCCACCCCGGCAGCCCGCCGCCCATGCCGAGCTTTGCCAGCTGCCCGAAACCGCCGACCAGGAGCAGGAGCATGCCCGTCCCGAAGGTGAAGGCTACCAGCTTCCTGGATCGGTTCGACTCCCTGCTCCCACCGTTGAGGGCGTGGAGGCTCACCGCGCCGAGCGCCGTGAAGGCGAGAAGGATGCCGAGGATGTGGACGAACTTGTAGATGTCGGGAGACATCATTCCTCCGGGTATAGAGAAACCTGCACGTAGTTGTCGGGTCGCAGGAGGCGAGCCATCTCGGCCACTCTCTCGACGGTGAGAGCGTCGACGAGATCCCCGTACGCCGTGATCGAGCCGAGATCCCACCCGTTCCGGTCGTAATTCCCGATCTGTGAGACCCAGAACCCGTTCGTCCGCTCCGCCGTCTCCCGCCCCCGTCGCAGCTGCTCCTTCACGCGTCCCAGCACGTCTTCCGGCGGACCGCGCTCCGCCATGCGAGCGATCTGCTCGAACGCCACCTCGGCGAGCGCGGCAAGACGCTGCGGATCGGCACCGTAGGCGATCCGGAGGGAGTATCGGGGCTTCGGCTCACCCGTAGCCGAGGCCCCGACTTGCACGCCGTACGTTCCCCCGAGCTGCTCGCGGAGCGTCTCGCGGAGCACGATGTCGAGCGCTTCGGCCATCGCCCCAAGCGCGAACGCGCTCTCTCGCGAGAACTCAAACGGGCCCGTGAAGACGATGACCGTCTGGCTCTTGGGTTCGAGCCCCTTGCGCACGGTCTTCTTCACCACGCCGACCGGCGGGTCGATCCCGACGTCGCGCCATCTCTCTTCTCGCGCCGCGGAGGGGAGGCCGCCGAGGTACGTTCGCACGAGCGGCCGGAGCGAGTCGGGGTCGAAGCTGCCGGCGAACACGAAGGTGAAGTCGGAGGCGTCCGCGAAGCGGTCGAGGTAGAAGTTGAACGACTCCCCGAGATCCATCTCATCGACCAGCTCCGGGGTCAGCGGCCTCGCACGCAGATGATGCTGGGCCAGCGTCACCGTGACGGTGTCCTGGAAGACCGCCTCCGGGCTCGCCCCCCGATTCTCGACAAAGGCGCGGACCCTCTGGCGGAAGGAGGTGAAGGCCGCCGTGTCGGCGCGCGGAGCGGTGAAGTAGAGGTATACCAGCTGGAAAAGGCTCTCGATGTCCTGCGGAGAGGCGCTTCCGGAGAGGCCCTCCCGTAGCTCACCGATGATCGGCCTGACCTGGACCGCTTTGCCCGTCAGCTTCTTCTCGAGCGCCACCCGATCGAACTCACCAACGCCGCCCTGGGCGATCACGGTGGCCGCGGTGGAGGCCGGCACGTACTCCTCGTCGGGGGCGAGCGAGCTCCCCCCAGGGCTGTACGCCCGGAAGAGGATCTGATCGTCCTTGAAGTCGGTGGGCTTCAGGAAGATCCGCACGCCGTTGGAGAGCCGCCACTCGGTGACTCCGATCTCCTCGATGCTTCGCTCCTCGGCGATCCTGGCGGGCGGCGGGGCGGCCGCCACCAGAGGGAGATCGGTCACCTCGTCCACGTACGGCTCGATCGCGGCGTCTGCCACCGAGTCGAACATGTCCGCGAGCTCCGCTTCGGAGGGGACCGGGCTCTCCGCCTTCTCGGGGGCGCTCACCACGACGACCCGATTCTCTCTCGTGATCCACTCGCGGGCGAGGCGGTTCACCTCATCCAGAACGATGCCGGGTATGAGCCGCTTCACCAGCTGGAACTCGTACGCGATCCCCGGCACGGGCTCCTCCTCCAGGTAGGCCCGGACGAACTCCGAGGCGAAGACAGTGGAGTTCATCTTCTCCCGTTCCGCGTAGGCGCGCTCCCAGGAGCGGATGAGGTTCCGCTTGGCCCGCTCGAACTCCGAGGCCGTGAAGCCGTGCCGGTCCACTCGCTCCGCCTCCGCGAGGAGGGCGGCCAGCCCGCGGGCGACCCCACCCTCCTCGACCGCCGCGCCGAGAGCGTACACCTCCTTCGAGCGGACCAGGCGTCCCTGGCCGGACGACGCTGTGAGAAAGGGCGGGTCCTGCCGGCGGACGATCTCCTCGAGACGTCGGTTCAGCATCCCGTTGAACAGATCCTCGACGAGGCTTCTCCGGTAGTCGCCGACCGTCCGCATGATTCGCATCGGCTGCTTGTAATAGACCGACACGCTCGTGGTGGGGGCCTCCGGGTCGGTGGCGATGGCGAAGAGGGGCTCCGCGTGATCCGGTACCTCGAACAGCTCGCGCGCTCGCGGGTCGGGCCGCGGCTCCAGTGCCGCGAAGCTCTCCCGGATGACCGCCTCCACCCGTTCCGGATCGAAATCGCCCACCGCCACCACCGCCATCAGCTCCGGCCGATACCAGTCGGCGTAGTAGCGCCGCAGTGTGGCGTGGTCGAAGCCCTCCAGCACCTCCTTCTTCCCGATCGGGAGCCGTTCGGCGTAGCGCGAATCCTTGAGGATGATGGGGAGCTGCTCGTCGAGCATGCGGGCGAAGGCTCCGCGGCCGAGCCGCCACTCCTCGATCACCACCCCGCGCTCCCGGTCGATCTCCTCCGCATCGAACGCCTGCCGACCCGCCCACTCGGTCAGGATGTCGATCGCTCGCTCCAGGAGGCCGGCGCTGTCGGTCGGGACGGTGAGCATGTACACCGTCTCGTCGAAGCTCGTGAACGCGTTTAGGTCCGCTCCGAAGCGCATGCCGATCGATTCCAGGTATTTCACCAGCGCCTGGCGCGGGTACCGCTCGGTGCCGTTGAACGCCATGTGCTCGACGAAGTGGGCGAGCCCCAGCTGGTCCTCGTCCTCCAGCACGGATCCCGCGTTCACCACCAGCCGAAGCTCGGCGCGCGCCTCCGGACGCACGTTGCGGCGGACGTAGTAGCGAACTCCGTTGTCGAGTACGCCCGTGAGGATGTCGGGGTCGACCGGGAGCAGGGAGTCGAGCGCCGCGACGGGATCGGCCACGGCCGCTTCCTGAGCCGCCGCCGCCCCGCACGCGACCAAGGAGAGGAGAACGGCTCCGGCGGTGGCGCTCAGCGAGCGCCCGAGACCGGCGATGAGGGCGCGAGCCGCGCCGACCCGGGCGATCGGAGGGCGGGAACTGGCGTTCCGCATCACTCCTCCTGGCCGAGCTCGAGAGCGGCGGAGTTGATGCAATACCGGAGGCCGGTGGGGTGCGGCCCGTCCTCGAACAGATGGCCGAGGTGGGCGTCGCACCGGCCGCACAGGACCTCTGTGCGCCGCATGAAGAAGCTGTCGTCTTCCGCCGTGACGATCTTCTCGGCAGCGACCGGCGCGTAGAAGCTGGGCCAGCCGGTGCCCGAGTCGAACTTCGTCTCGGAGCTGAAGAGCTCGTTCCCGCAGCACACGCACCGGTAGACGCCCCGGTCCTTGCAGTCATGGTACTCGCCCGTGAACGGCCGCTCCGTCCCCTTCTGGCGGGTGATCCGGTACTGTTCGGGCCCGAGCTGCTCGCGCCACTCGGCGTCCGACTTCACGATCTTCTTCGACATGTGTGGCTCCTCGTCACGTGCGCCGGCGTGCTCCCGGTCATCCGCCTCCGCCGGCCGCGGTCATGGCGTCGGCTGCGGCCGGAGCTCGAGCGACACCCCGCGTGGAGACCAAACCCGGCGCACGCGTCCGCGGCGCTGGTCGGGCCGATCGGGTAGAATACCACCCGCTGGCCGATCCGTTCTACCCCGGCCACGGAGGAGTCATGTCGGAGGCGGGCGCGCGGAAGGGCCGGAACCCGGCTATGCCTCGAGGGACGGGGCGGTCCTCAGTCCCGAGCCGCGAGGGACACGGGGCGGTCCTCAGTCCCAAGCCTCGAGAGACGAGCCCTCGGAGAAACGAACGGCGCGCGGCGCGGTTCGGATGGGGACTTCCACGACGAGGCTCTCGCCGCCCACCACCTGCAAGCCGAGCTCCTCCGGAGGTGTGGCCCGGGGGGGAAGCGATTCGCCCCCGACCCGCACGATGTAGTGGCCGGGCCGGATGGCGGAGAGCCGAACGTCGCCGTCCGCCGCGGAGCGAACGACCCAGCTCCCCGCCGCCTCGTCCCCGATGTGGACGGTGACCTCCGGCGCCGGCCCTTCGCCTTCGTCCCGTCGACCGTTCCCGTTCCCATCGAGGAAGAGACGCAGCGTGAGAGATGCGGTCCGGATCACCGGGATCTCCACCAGACCGGAGGGAGGGAAGAAGCTCCGGGCGGGGAGCCGACCCGGAGGCAGTGACGCCGGATCGACCCACAGGCTGGAGGAGCCGTCATTCGGCGCGAAGACGAATCGGCCGTCCGCCCCAGTCTTCTCATGCTCTCCGCCCAGGCGGATCAGCGCCCCCGATACGGGCGGCTCTCCGGGCTCGCGCCGGCCGTTCCCGTTCCGGTCTTCGAAGACGATCCCTTCTGCGGCCGGGCGGCGGCGAAGCGGTAGCGGCACGGGCAGCTGGCGGCGGACGCCGAGCGAGAAGCGCCAGCGCGAGCCCCTCGCCTCGGCTGTGGCGAGCGGCGCCCTCGACTCGGCGCCGAGGTAGAGCGTCGTACGTCGGCCGAGGTCGAGACGGGCCGCGCCCCACGCGGTGAGATCCGGCCACAGGTCGCCTCCGTCGAGGACCGCAGCTGCGCCTACCCGGAACTCGAGCGGCCCGACGATCCGCCAGGCGCCGCTAAGCTCCGCCTGCCCCGAGCGCGGCGTCTCGATATCCTCGGCGAAGCTTCCGCCCAGCCGCACACGCCCGCGCTCGCCGAGCCAAGCGATGCCTCCCCGGTACGTTCGGGCCGGTCCGCGTCGCTCCCCGCGGCGGGAGGCGCCGAGCTCCATACTTCCGTCGATCCGAAACGGACCGAGGAGCATGCCGAAGCCGCCGCGCAGCGTACGCCGCGTAGAGGGGAGAGCACCGAGTTCGGGGAAGCTCTCCGATCGGCGTAGGATCCCGGTGAGGTCGAGATGGCTCTCGCCCGTGGTCAGTCGGAAGCCCGCTTCCAGGCCCTCGGTCGCGGCCGGGGTCGTCCTCGCACCGGGAGTCGGAGGATCCCTCTCGGCGAAGGCGCTTCCGACAGCGCTCAAGCCCCGCCACAGCCCCGTCCATCCCGCCGCGCGCAGCTCCCGGGGGGGAAGCCGAGCGCCGGCGGCCGTCGCCGGGAGGGTTCGGCCGCGGACATCCAGGCCGGCCCGCAGCCCCGCGTACGCGTAACGGAGATCCGCGGCGAGCCCCGCCGTCGCCCCGTCGGCATCGGCCACCCACATGGGTCCGGCTTCGGCAGCGACGCGGTGCGCGCCGGCTCCTTCCCACGTGTACCGGATCACGCCACCCCCTACCCGAGTGCCGCGGCCGTCGGGCCCGCCGGGCCGCTCCTGGTAGTCGAACTCGAAGCCGACGTTTCCGAATGGAGTCCCGTAGTCCACCACGGCCGATCCGAGCGTTCCGGAGAGTCCTCCCCGCGGTCCCCTCGGGCGGGCGGCGACGGCGACCACGGACAGCCGCTCTCCACGCCACCTCGCCTCTATGCCGCTTCCCGGATGCTGCCGTCCGAAGACGTGACCGGTCGAAGCCACTACATCGCCTGCCGTGAGGCCGAGCGCGCCGTGCTCCATCCCGACCTGTAAGCGGGGTCCGAAGGCGGCGCCGGCGAAGATCGGCGAGCCGCCGTCCTCAGGCGTCTTTCGGTAGGAGAAGCGGAGCGACGACCGACTTCCGATGCGACCCGCGCTCTGCACATTCAGGACGGCGCCACCCCCTCCGCTTCCGTATCCCGGGACCACGGAGCCTCCCAGGAACACCGTGGCCGGGAGGTGGACCAGATGGGGAAGCCATCCCGGGTCACGCACCACCGTCAGGTTGGCGGTCGCCATGACGCGGGGCTCACGGTCCGTCGCCTCGAGGCGGACGAGGGCGGTGCTTCCCGGTGCCGCGCGCCGCCGGGCACGTACTCGGAACTCCCCCGCCGCCGGGTGGCCGGGCGGTACGATCACCGTGTCGGGAAGATCGAATGCATCGAGCGCCGGGCCCGTCGCTGCCAGCCGCACCGTGTCCTCCGCGTTGCCGCGGTTCGTGAGGACGTAGCGGAGCCGGGCGGTCCCGCCCGGATGGAGGGACGCATCGATCGGCCGCAGCTCGAGCCGGACATCCCGACGACGCCTCGTGCGGGCACGCACCTCGATCCTCGCTTCCCGTCCGGTCCCGCCCCGGAAGAGGACCCGCGCGGCGAGGAACGGACCGGCGGGAAAGCGCCGGGGGACCATGAAGGTGAGCGGGAAGAAGGGAGGGTCGCCGTCCCTCCAGGTGAACGCGCCCGCCGGGGCACCGAGGAGGCGCACTCCCCCCGCCGGTTCCACCGAGAAGCGGATCACGTGGTCGGTCGCGTCGGCTCCCCCGTCCTCGAGCAGGGCCTCGGGGAGGACCACCGGCACCGTGGCGACCGAGCCCTCGTCGATCGCCGGCAGCACCGCTGTGCTCTCCTGCGCCCGCGCCGAAGCCGGCACTCGAGCCAGGCCGAACCAGACGACCGCGAACGCGAGCTCGCTCCGACGCACCATCGTGTCACTGCCGGTACGCGGTGAGGGTGAGCGGCAGGCCGTAGTCGCCCGGCTCGTCCCGGCCCCAGTCGAGGACCGTGCGGAAGAGAAGGATGACCCGCCGGCGATTGCGCCCCGCGTAGACGAGCCGGTTCGCGGTCTCGAGCGGCGTCCACATCACGTCGCCCGCCAGCTGCCATTCGAAGTCGGACGTCGGCTTACCGTACCCGCCGGCATCCGGGCTGTCGGAACGAATGCACAGCGTCCAGTTCGATCCTCCCCCGAACTCCGGCCTCACGTCGATGCGGATCTCCCTCTGCGCGTCGATGCGGCCGGCTTCGAAGTCCGCCGGGCCCGGCGGGTCGAACGCGATCACTGCGGGCTGTACGCGGAGGCGAAAGGTGCCCGCTCGCCCGGCCGTGCAGCCCTGAGCGTGGGCCCACGCTGGGAAGGAAAGGAGCGAGACTAGGGCGAGGAGCGGGCGTCCGAGACGCCGTCGGACCGAGCACACCTGCCGCGCGGCGGCCATGGCTCAACGAACCCGGAACGCCACCTGAGCGCCGGCCAGGTAGTCCCCGCCGAAGTCGAGGATCGGGATCGCCAGGTAGCGGCCGGGGGCGAGCCCGCCGGGGATCTCGACCTCGACCCGCCTGCTATGCCCGGGAAGCACGCTGAACGACTCGATCTCCTGGCTCGCGGCGACCGCTCCCTCGAGGGAACGGATCTCGACCCTCCCCTCCGGGCGCAGGGGGCGATCCCCCGTGTTGCGGAACTCGAAGGTCACGGAGCGCCCCGAGCCGCCGCCCTGCACCGCGGCGCTGGCGAGCTCACCCGACGGCTCCGTCCCCGGCGCGAGTCCGTATACCTTCGTCCCGATGCGCTGCGTTATCCGGAGGCCGGATCGCGTCGGCGCAGGGGTCTCCGCGAAGACGACGGACCAGCAGATGTCCCCCGAGATCGCGGGCTCCATGCGCAGGTAGACCCGGCCCTCCATGCCCGGGTCAACGCTCAGCATGTCGGGGAAGACACCCAGCCGATCCCTACAGGACCTCGGATGCGTGCCGAGCTCGGAATACTCGTGCGATCCATCCGCCGCCTGCTCGAAGTCCATCGCGTACAGACGGATCCGCAGAGCCGCATCTCCCTCGTTCCGGACGACCAGCACCCCGCTCTCGGCCGTGTCTGCCCCCGCGAGCTGCACGATGACCGGATACACCGAGTACTGGGCGGCCACGGCCCGCGGGAGTGCGGCCGCGGCGACCGCAGCGGAGAGGATTGACGCGAGGCGGACGCGACGCCCCCGGCGGTGTGCGGGGCTCGACCGGTCGGGACCCGGTCGTCGCCTCGGCATCCCGCGCCCGCCGCGCCCTCGACTCGCGACGCTCACGGTCGGCCGCTCAGTTGGGGATGACCGTGTAGGTGAAGTTCAGCGTATACGTGTCAGGCGCGTCAGACGTGTAATCGAGCAGCGTCCGATAGTTCACCGTCACGTTGGAAGCACCCTTCGGAGCGGCCGTCACGATCTCCGTGCCCGCCGTCGTGATCCCGAAGAAGGTGCTCCCCCCGTCGGTCGACCACTCGAAGTCGCCGGCCTGCTTGATGTTGTTGATCGGGTCGTTGGTCGCCGTGAATGTGGCGACGTCCGCCGAGAGCTGCACGTCCCGTTGCACGTTGCCCTTGTGGGTGACCGTGCTCGCCTGGTTCGCCGAGATCCATCCGGTCTCGAAATCCGTCCCGGCCGGCTGGTTGAAGCTGATGGCGGTCTCGTCGACGCTGAGGAAGAGGACCTGCGGAATCGTGATCGTCGCCGTGGCGCCGACGCTGGACTGCGCCTGAGCCTCCGCGACCGCCGCAAGCAGGACGCAGGCGAGCGCAGAGAACACTTTGCGGTGCATGCTCGGACCCCCTTCGCCGCAGTGCTCTGAACCTAATCGGACATACGTGTCCGTATTGTCAGCCGTCTTGTCCGGGTCCCACAGCAAGACTCGTTCACAGTGCGAGCAACGGGATCGGGCGGCTCGCCGGGTTGATTACTCCCCGCTCAGAAAAGGACTTACAAAAGACGGAACGAAGGGAGAGTGGTACGAAGCGGCGCGGGCGACTCTTGCACGAGGCGGGTAGACCGTGGCGCTTCGCCATACGGGGAGGAATGGTGCGGGACCGGGCGACGGATGGTGACGGCGCCGTCCCCGGCCGGCGGCGGGCTCAGATGGGGTGGGTGAGTAGCCGGTGGCGGAGGCGGAGGAATTCCCAGTGGTCCGCTGGCGAATCCTGGATGAGGACGGTCGCCTCCCCGACCAGATAGTAGTAGGACATTCGACCTCGAAGGGCGGCCTCGGTGTCGCTGAATCCCATGTCACGGAAGATCTGCGTCACGAGACGGAGCCTGCGCTCGTCCACCTCCTTGACGACCGCGGCTGCCGTCTCATCGAACGCGGCCCACGCTCGCATGGCCGGGTCGTAGCGGTTGCGGCCCTCGAACTCGATGTGCTCGAGTAGAGCGAGCAGCCGGCTGCGAGGGTCGCCTCCGATGCGCTCGACGAACCTGCTGACGCTGTCGGTCATCTCCTCCACCCAGTAGTCCAGGAGACTTCGCAGCAGAGCCTTCCGGTTCTTGAAATGCCAGTAGAAGCTCCCTTTGGTCACGCCCAGCAGGCGGGCCAGTTTCTCCACGCGAACGCCAGCGACTCCCTCGGCGGCGAGGACGTACAGAGCCGCCGCCAGCCAGTTGTTCCGCCCCAGGCTCTTCGGTCTCTCCTCGGCCTCCCGGATCTGCGACCTCTCGGTCGCGCGTCGGCTTGCTTTCTCCACCTGTAGCTCCCTGGCTCCGGGACGCGCCGGGCTCAAGACCAAGGTAGTATGTCGACCGGCCAAAGCGTAGCGCGAATCGTCGACACGCCTTGACGGCCGGGCGCCGAGCCGTCCATCCATCCGGG
Source organism: Gemmatimonadota bacterium (assembly GCA_046758745.1). Classification (GTDB taxonomy): domain Bacteria; phylum Gemmatimonadota; class Gemmatimonadetes; order Palauibacterales; family Palauibacteraceae; genus JBHIAV01. The sequence goes on along the minus strand of JBHIAV010000003.1, from coordinate 63,991 downwards.
CGGCGCGCCCACGCGAGCGTCGAGCGGCGCGTCGGGGAGAGGCCCGAGGTTCGTGCCCGCGGGGAAGGTCGGACGGTCGCGTCGGGGAAGATGACAGGATGATCCGCGCACAATACGACGCAGGAGGTGACAGGATGATGCCCTCGCGAACCGCTCGGTTCTGTGATGCGCGAAGGCGGAGCTCCGGCTCGTGCGCGCGCCGATCTCTGGGAGCGTGTGGCTTGCTCTTATGGCTCGTGGCTGGCCCCGCCTCCTCCCAGATCGTGGACCTCTCCAGCGCCGAGATCGTAGACCTGACCCATGCGTTCGATTCCGCGACCGTCTACTGGCCGACCTCGCCGTCCACCTTCGAGCTCGAGCGACTGAGCTACGGGTGGACCGAGGCAGGCTACTTCTACGCGGCCAACGCGTTCCGCGCGCCCGAGCACGGCGGTACCCACCTCGATGCCCCGAGGCATTTCGGTGAGGGTCGGCACACGACGGATGAGATCCCCCTCTCGCAGCTCATCGCACCGGGTGTGGTGATCGACATCACGGAGCGAGCCGCCGAGGAGCCGGACTATCGGCTCGTCTCCGAGGATGTCCTGGAGTTCGAGCGGCGGCACGGCCGCGTCGAGCCGGGCACCATCGTCCTGCTGCGCACGGGATATGGGTCCCGGTGGCCGGACCCGAGGGCGTACCTGGGTGATGACACCCCGGGGGATGCCTCGAACCTGCACTTTCCGAGCTACGGCGAGTCGGCGGCGCGGCTACTCGTAGAGGAGAGAGGAGTGGCCGCTCTCGGTGCCGACGTCGCGTCCATCGACTATGGTCCCTCGCAGGACTTCATCGTTCACCGCATCGCGGCCGCCGCCGACGTTCCGGGTCTGGAGAACCTCGCAAACCTGGACCGGCTGCCCGCCACGGGCTTTCTCATCGTCGCTCTTCCGATGAAGATCGCCGGCGGCTCCGGGGGCCCGCTCCGCGCCGTCGCCCTCGTGCCCCGCGGGAACCAGGGGCCCTAGGGAGGCAGGAGCACTCCGTGCCCGCCACAGTCGGGCGCTGAACCGGTGAAAATACTTTCCTCGTCGGCCGGACCACTCTCGCCTCGGCTCTCCGCTGCAACTCACTTGCCGGCCGCCAATTAACGCTCTCCACCCCGAGCTGGCCGGGAAGCTGCAGGCGGAACCCACGCGCGGGAGCTCGGCGCACCCGGAGGGGTGCACCTTCCGCGCACCGCGGCGACCGGGAGGCCCCTTCCGGCGCCGCGATCCGTGTCGAATCGGCCCCAGTCAGGAGGGCGGGTCATGCGGCGAGCGGTGTGGCTGCGCGGGACGGCATACGTGTCGTGGGGCGTGGTGGGCCTGTCGGGGCTGGCCCTCGGGCTGCAGATCGCGCACGCGCTGGCGGGTCTGTGGGGGCTGATCCTGGCCTCGATCCTCTTCCCTCTGACCCTAGCCGTGGCCCCGTGGTATGCCCTCTTCGTGTGGCGGAGCTGGCTTCCCGTCCTCGTCGTGTACGGCGGCGGCTGTCTCGCGACCCTCCTCCTGGGCATCGCCGCCGGGTCTTTGGAGGAATGACGGCACGACAGCCAGCTCGGGCGGGCTCACATCGGGCGGGGAGCGACTTGTCACATCCGGATCTCGAGCAGTTCCACGTCCATGATGAGGGTCGCGTTCGGCGGGATCTCACCACGGCCCCGCGATCCGTATGCGAGGTGTGGGGGGATGACCAACTGCCGCCTACCGCCGATGCGCATGCCGGTGATCCCCTCTTCCCATCCGGCGATCACCCTCCCGCCGCCGAGCGGAAAATCGAGCCTGTCGTGGCCGCTGACCCGGGCGCCGTTGGGGAGCCATTCCGTGTAACGGATCACCACGACGTGGCCGGGCCGGGCATCGAGCCCCCGCCCCGCGGCGAGGTCCCGGTAATACAGTCCCGACGCCGTCCGCGTCATGGAAGCCAGGTTGACCCCGAGCTCTTCGGCGAAATCATGCTTGATCTCGCCGCGGGCCCGCTCTCCGGTGGTGGCCGAGCCCTCGGCCGAGCTCCCTCCCGCATCCGGGCGGCCGCAGGCGACGAGGGCGATGATGAGAAGAGCGGCGCGCAGACGTGACATGCGTCCTCGCTGGTGGGTCCCTCTTCCTGCCTCGGGCTCGTGCCGAGTTCCCTTCACCTGTCTACCTCGCACTCCGGAGGTACGCAAGGCGCATGCGCGCCCGGAGCGTTCTCGCACCCCCCGGCGCCCGCACGCGTGCGGATCCGCGCTCGGAACGGCGTTCGGATCCGCGCTCGCGACCGTGCTCGGAACGGCGTTCACGCCGCACGCGGAGGAGCCTCCTCAGAACGAGCGTCGAGGCGCCATCCGCCCGGGCAGGGGCGGCGCTGTGCGTGGGGGCGGGGCGGGGCGCACCCCGGGTGGACGGACCGCGCGGTCACCCGTCGCGCCGCCGGAAGTCGTTCCGGCCCCTCGCGGCTCCGCCGATGGAACCGCGCCCTCGCCGTCTTCCGGGGGAAGAAACTCCACCCGCTGATGGAAGAGGACCGGATAGACGGGGCTCCACGCGGCCCAGGGCTCGGCCCCTTCGTACCCCTCGGCCGAGGCGTTGCTGCTCCGGCCCCCGACCTCTCCTTCCGGTCCGGCTTCCGCGGCGCTCACTCGCCGCGTCCCCTTCGAATCCCCCGCATTGGCGAGCCGGAGCACGATCACGACCGGTATGCCGAGCTCCGTCACGGTCTCGTAGGAAACACAGCCGCACGGGGCCAGCCCCCGACTTTGCTGGAACGCCCGGAGCGCCTCGGCGGTAGCGGCGTCCAGCTCTCCCTCCCGCGTGCCCGGGTCGAAGCCGCGCTCCGCCAGCGCCACCTGGATGCGGCCGATCTCCGCGCGGCTCAGCTGCCGGGGAAGCTCACGGACCGCGATCCCGAGCGGGTTCGCGTACTCGATAACGCGGAGGACCTCCGCCGGCGTGATCGGGAGAGCCTCCCGAGCTTGCGGCAGCCCGCTCGGCAGCGGCTCCTCATCCTCCGGCGCTTGAGCCGGAAGGCCGGGGGCCAGAGCCAGGAAGGCCGCGAGTACGGACCCGACGCGAAAACCAGCCATACGCCCCGCTACTCCTCCCCCTCGCCTGCGGTCCGCGAGCCGAGCTCCCGGTCGAGGGTGAGCAGGGCGATGCCCTCTGAGCCAAAGAGCTTGAGTTGCTCGACGATCTCGCTTATACGGCTCTCCTCCTCCACCTGCTCGCTGATGAACCACTGCAGGAAGACCTGGGCCGGGTAGTCCTTCTCCTCTCCCGCCGTCTCGTACAGCCTCTCAATCAGCCCTGTCACCTTCCTTTCGTGGTCGAGCGAGCCCTGCATGATGTCCAGCGGGGATCCGAAATCGGCAGGGGGTTGGTCGATTGCCGCGAGCTCCACGCGCTCCCCGCACTCGAGGAGGAAGTCGACGAACCTCATGGCGTGGCCCGCCTCTTCCCGGCTCTGCTGGCGCATCCAGTGGGCGAAACCTTTGAGGTTTCGGTCCGCGCAGTAGACCGACATCGCCAGGTACAGGTGAGAGGAGTAGAGCTCGTGCCCGATCTGCTCGTTCATAGCCTTCCGAAGCTTCTCGCTCGCCATCCTTGCTCCCGCGAGTGGGTTGTCGGTAGGAGGGAAGCGGATTGCCGCTTCGCGGGGAATATACGACGGCATCGGGTGTCGCGCGCACGTGGCAGCCGCCACGCACCGCTCACCGGGGCGTGTTGCGTATCGCCACCCGGTCGGGCGCAACCGGTGAGGGCGGCAACCCAGCCCGGCATGTGCGCGCCACGTAAGCGACGCTCTTGCAGCACGTTGCGGCTGATCCAAGCTGATTCCCAAGGTGTGGCAGACTCTTTGCTTCTGCAACCCGGATCCACGCTCCGGCCCGTCCGGAGGCTGTCAATCCCAGCGGAGAGCGCCCAGCGATGGAGCCCGATAAGGCGGTGGTCGTCGAGAGCTGCCCGCACCGGGAGCGCCCCACCAGGGCTACGATCGCCGAGGTGCGCGACGGCGACATGCGGCGGTGGCGGGTCGAGACGTCCTATCCGGACGGCTGCGACCGCATCACCCTGGTGGACTTCCGACCGGACAAGGTGGTGCACGCGGGCGGAAGCCCGGTGGAGCACCGCTTTCTCCTCGGCCTGTAGCGGATCCGTCGTCCGGGTCGGACGACGCCTCTTCCAGCGGACGCGGCCCGCACCGCGCCCCACCCCACGCCCCGCGAGGTATTGTGCCTTGCGGTGGAGCGGCCGCATCCTGACGCCGACGGAACGACGCTCGCACTTCGCATCACATCACGGGGGAGGGTCGGCATGAAGCTCGCGCGCCTCGAGCTGTCGGGTAGGTGGTGACGGGACGGATGGCCGGCCCCGGCGGGCCGGCTCGGCCCGCACAAACGGGCGCATAGCCCGCGGCGCCCGGCCCGCTCCAGCCCCGTGGATCCCACCGTCCTCGAGCTCCTGCGGGAGTACGGCTGGCTGGGCGTGGCGTTCGGCTCGTTCCTGGAGGGCGAGACCGTTCTCATCTCCGCCGCCGCCCTGGCCAACAGGGGGTTGCTCGATCCGTTCGCGGTGTGGCTCGCCGCGGCGGTGGGCAGCTGGTTCAGCCACTTCCTCTTCTTCACGCTGGGGCGCGTGTTCAGCGGCCAGCGGATACTGGCCTGGTTCCCCCGCTGGGGGCCGGGGATCGGCCGTATGGACGCGCTGATCCGCCGCCGATCTCTGACCGCCGTGATCGCCCTCCAGTACATGTACGGGATGCGGCGAATCGGGGCCGTGGCGATCGGCCTCAGCTCCGTATCGGCGCCCTATTTCCTCATCGGCGAGGCGATCAACTGCATGGTGTGGGCGATCGGGATCGGGACGATCGGGTACCTGGTCGGTGAGTCCGCCGCGCAGCTCGACGCATCGGTCTTCGGAGGCGTGTGGCTGGCCATCGTCACCATCCTGGCGGTCACCTTCCTCCTCCGCCGGCTCTACCGCCGCGCACGGGAGCGAACCGCGACGCCGGCCGGCCCGACCGGGGACGGCGAGTAGGACGCCGACTCGCTCCTCCCTCCTCGCGCCGGACCACGGCCCATTCCCCGCTCCTCGCGCCGGTACACGGCCCAGTTCCAGCCCGACAGGCCGTACTTCCGGAACACCGCCTGGAGCGCGTATCCGGTTCCGCTGGCGATCGCGATCCTCACCTCCGGCCGGAAGTCATCCTCCAGGTCGTGGATGAGGTACCACTCGGGGGGGGCGGACGGTCGCTCGCCGGCCGTCACGTACCTCAGCGTCTTGCCGGCCGGCAGGAAGCGCGCGTAATAGTGAAGCACCTTCTCGTTCCGGAAGTCGTGATCGCTCCCGACGCGAATCAGAGCGGCGGACGTGTGCCCGGCCATGTGCTCGACCGCCTCCCGATAGGCTCCGCGGCCCTCGGCCAGGAATCGGCCGATCCGCCATCCGTTCCCCACTCCGAAGGTGAGAAGGAGCGCACCGGCGGCGAGGCGGCCGGCCGGCGCGGTGCGGAATCCCCTCGCGAGGGTGCGCGCCAGGAGGAGGAGGGCGAAGGGGAGGGAGGCGAGGAAATAGCGCGGCGGAGCGTAGCCGGTCCCGGTCGCCACCAGGAGACCGACCGGTGCGGCCAGCACGAAGAGGAAGAAGATCCACTCGTCGGCGCGCCGCCGCCGAAGCGCCTCGAGCTCCAGCAGTACCGCGGCTGCGCCCCCTACCACGACGACAAGGCCGAGGAGACCCGTGCGCGGCGCGCCGAGCGAGTAGACGTATGCGTCGAGCCACCCGCGGAGGAGCGGAAGGTCCGGCCCTCCGCCCGCGCGAAGGTGCCGGAGGTCGACGAAGAAGAGCACCGCGACGGTAGCGACTGGCAGGAGATGGCAAGCGGTGAGGCGGGCCACCGTCTCCCGCAGGCCGCGCCGCGTCGTCACGATCCGGAACGCCGACCAGGCCAGGAGCGGGGCGTACACGGTCAGGAAGGTGAGATGCGACAGGAAGCCGAGCGACGCGGTGGCGGCGAAAGCCCCTGCCGTCGCGAAGCGCCGGTCCTCCAGATGACGTGCGAGCGTGGCGTACGCGGCCAGGGAGAGCAAGACGACGAGGCCGTATCCCCGGGCCTCGGAGGAGTAGAGGACGAAGGGGTACGAGACCGCGAGGAGGAAAGCCGCCAGGACGCCCTCCGCCCGTCCTTCTCTTGCCCCGAGGCGTCCCGCCAGGTAGACGACTCCCGCTCCGGCCAGGAGGGCGGGGAGGCGGAAGAGGGGCCAGGCCGCCTCGGGCCCGAGGGCGAGCAGGTAGAGGGTGTTCAGGTAGTGGTTGTTGTCGTGGTGCAGCGCCGTGAACACCCGCGCGGCGGAGCCCGCTTGCTCCGCCAGCTCGAGCGACCAGATCTCGTCCAGCCAGAAGGCGTCCAGGAGGGACGGCAAGCGGAGGAGGACGGCCATGAGCGTGATCCCCACGATCGGGAGGGCGAGCTGGCTCCGCCACGCGCCTCGATCGCGCTCCGCCGCCTCGGAATGCCCCGCAGACATGCGTCGCCTCTCCCTCCCCGTCAGTTCGCTGGAGGCCGGCCGCGGTCAGGATGCGGCCCCCGCCGGGGGCGCGGCAACCGAGGGTCAGGTAGCGCGGCAACCGAGCGCGCCACACGGCCGGCGTCGAGAGGCGCGGGGAGATTCTCCCCGTTCCGGTGAGCGCACACGCGGCAAGGCCGGAGAGGAGATCCCGGGCACCTCGGCGATGCGGAGCCTCCGGAAGCTTGACGGGCGGATATGACGCCGACATTATTTAGACAGTCATCTAATAGATGTATGTCTAAACATCCCGCTCCCGGAGAGGCCGTTGCCGATCGATCGGACGCTGCATGCCCTGGCCGATCCTACTCGCAGGCGGATCCTCCACGTGCTTCGGAGCAGGGATATGCCGGCCGGTGAGATCGCGGCGCTCTTTCCGATCACGGGCGCGTCCGTTTCGCACCATCTGGCGGTGCTGAAGGAGGCGGGGCTGGTAAGCGCGGTGCGGGAGGGGCGCCGCATCGTGTACTCCCTCGAGAGCACCGTCTTCCAGGAAGTGCTGGAGGAGATCATGGAGCTGTTCGATGTGGGGAAGAGGCGATGAGGCGGCCGTGGATCGCCCCGGTGGTGATCGCCGCCATGCTGGCGGCCTCGCTCCTCGCCTTCCCCTCGCTTCCCCGAGAGATCCCGACCCACTGGAACCTGCGCTGGGAGGCGGACGGCTGGATGGCGAAGTGGCCTGGCGCGTTCCTCTTCCCGGGCCTCGGCCTGCTGGTGTGGCTCCTCCTTCTCTTCCTGCCGCGCATCGATCCGCGCCGGCAGCACTACGAGCGCTTCCGCGAAACGTACTGGCTTCTCGTCAACTGGATCGTCCTTCTCATCGCCTTCATCGAGGTGCTCTCCTTCGGGGAGGCCCTCGGCTGGCCGATCGTGGGACCGCGTCTCATGCTGGTCGCGCTCGGCGTCGTCCTGATTGCGATCGGCAACTACCTTCCGCGGGTCAGGTCGAACTGGTGGATCGGCATTCGAACGCCGTGGACGCTGGAGAGCGAGTCGGTGTGGAAGGCCACGCACCGCCTGGCCGGCCGCTGCTTCGTCGGGGCGGGGGTGACGTTCCTCCTCACGATCGTCGCCCCGGCGCGCCTGCGGGGCTGGATCGCGGGGACGGCCGTCATGCTGGCCGCGGTGGTCCCGCTCGTCTTCTCCTATGTGGCCTTCCGGCGGGAAAGGAGCAAAGGCGTTGCGTAGGGTGAGGTTCGGTGCGGTGGCGTCGGGCGTCGGGGTGGCGATGCTCCTCGGCCGTGTGCTCCTCGCCGGGCCGCTCCTCGCCCAGGATGCCGCGGCGCCCGCCGGCTTCGTCGTCCTGCTCGGCGAGGACACCATCGCGGTGGAGCGTTTCGAGCGAACGGGGCCGTCCTTGGAGGGAGTGCTCGCCGATCGTCTGACCGGCCGGTGGCTCACCTACCGGCTCCGGGGCGCCGAGGATTTCACGGCTGAGCGCTTCGAGCTGGAGATCCGGCCGGCGGCAGAGCCGGGGTCGGAGCCGTTGATGACGGCGGAGATCGACTTTCGGGGCGACAGCGCGTTCGCCGAGGTTCGCGGATCGCCGGCCCCGCCGCACCAGCGACTCGGCACCCGCGAAGGTGCCATCCCGTTCCTCAACCTCTCCTTCGCTCTGGTGGAGCACGTCATCCTCCGGGCTCGGGCGATGGGGGAGGGAAGCGTCGAGTTGCCACTCTTCCTGGTCGGGAACGGGCAAACCATCACCGCCGGGGTCGAGTCGCTCCCTGGGGACTCGGTGCGCGTGATGCTCGGGCCGGTCGAGTTCCGAGGCGTGATCGACACGGCGGGGCGTCTCCTGGGGGGGCACGTGCCCTCGCAGGGCGTCGAGGTCAGGCGGAGCGAGGCCCCCGGGCAGGTCCGAGTCGCCCCGCCGGACTACTCAGCGCCCGCGGACGCGCCCTACGTGGCGGAGGAGGTGACCGTACGCGGGCCCGGTGGCCACACCCTGGCCGGGACGTTGGCCCGTCCGCGGGAGGCGACGGGCCCCGTCCCGGCGGCCGTTCTCATCACGGGCTCGGGGCTGCAGGACCGTGATGAGGCCCTGGCGACAGTGCCCGGCTACCGCCCGTTCCGTGATATCGCCGATACCCTGACTCGAAGAGGGATCGTGGTGCTCCGGATGGATGACCGCGGCTTCGGGGCCTCCACGGGCGATGTGAGGAACGCGACGACGGCCGACTTCGCCGAGGATTTCCGGGCGGCGGTCGCGTATCTGCGCGGGCGGCCCGATATGGACAGCTCCCGCATCGCCCTCGTCGGACACAGCGAGGGCGGCCTCATCGCGCTGATGGTGGCGGGGACCGATCCGACGATCGGTGCGATCGTCACCCTGGCGGGACCCTCCAGAACGGGACGGGAAATCCTGCGCTACCAGAACGCCTTCGCCATCGAACGGGACACGTCGATCGCGCCGGTCGCCCGCGACTCGGCGCTCGCCGCGGCCATGGAGCGGGTCGACTCGCTGGCCGCCGTTCACGCCTGGATCGCCTGGTTCCTCGATCACGACCCGCTTGCGGAGGCCCGCCGGGTGCGGTCGCCGGCGCTCATACTCCAGGGCGCGACGGACACCCAGATCACCCCGGATCAGGCGGAGGAGCTCGGAGCAGCGATGCGCGAAGGCGGGAATCCGGACGTTACCGTGCGGGTGTATCCAGACGTCAACCACCTCTTTCTAGATGATCCCGACGGTGATCCGGCCGGCTACGCCCGCCTCCCCTCGAAGTCCGTGGCCCGCAGGGTGCTGGCCGACCTGGCGGAGTGGCTGAGCGAGCGGCTCCGCTGAAGGCTGAGCGCCGCCCGCGCCTCTACTCGAGAGATCCCTCCGTCCAGTGCTCCGGGTCGAAGCGCCTCTCGTCCAGCTCGACGTCCCCGCGCCGATCGTGTGCGCCGCGGCCGGTGATGCCGAACAGTCCGCGCTCGGTTGAATCTCTCGTGGCCCGGGGCGATCATCGCTTTCGCGGTGCCCGCCGCCGGCGCCTACGACGAGCGACCCGGCCCGGGGGGACTGGCTCTTTGCTTATGACGGGCTCGTGCCTAGCCGCGTCCCGGAGATTCAGAAATGACCGAGAGCATATCGCGGCGGGCCGAAGCGACCTGCCGCGCCGGCTGCCGCGGTGACGGAGCCCAGAACGCCGCCGAGGCGATCCGCTTCCAGGCGACCCGCAGCTCGGGCGAGGTGTCCGCGCTGCTCCTCCGGCCGCCCGACGCCCGGTGGCTCTTCGTGTTCGCCCACGGCGCCGGTGCCGGCATGCGACACCGGTTCATGGAGGCGATGGCGGCGGCGCTGGCCGACCACCGAATCGCGACCTTCCGATATCACTTCCCATACATGGAGCGAGGGCGTCGGAGGCCCGATCCACACCCGATCCTCCTCACGACCGTCCGCTCGGCGATCGAGGCTGCCGCCGGCGCGGCAGGAGATCTTCCGATGCACGCGGGGGGGAAATCGATGGGCGGTCGCATGACGTCCCTGGCGGCGTCGGAGGGCGGATTGGATCGGGTGCTCGGCATCGCTTTCTTCGGCTTCCCTCTGCATGCCCCCGGCAGGCCCTCGACCGACCGGGCCGATCACCTCATCCGGGTCCCGCAGCCGATGCTCTTCGTGCAGGGAAGCCGGGACTCGCTCGCCGATCTCGAGCTGCTTCGTCCGGTGTGCGAGCGGCTCGGGGATTCCGCGACACTCCATGTCGTGGAGGGAGCGGACCACGGGTTCCATGTGCGGAAGAGCTCGGGACGTTCGGACGGCGAGGTGATCGAGGAGCTCGGTCGGGTCAGCGCGGAGTGGGCCGGACAGGTTGCCCCGAAGTGATCCGCATGCTTCGCACGACCTCGCCGGCTCCCCCGACAACCATCGATCGGCGCGATACGCAGCGCGGCGCGAGGGCATGCCCGGAGGCGTCCCTTCCGCATCGGGGCGTGACGGTCGGAAAAAGCGGGGACCCCAGGTGAGCCGCTGCTAGCAGTGTCCGCGAACGCCGGGTTGTTGCTGGAGAGGCTGCTGGAGACGGTGGCAGGCTCCGACGACTACTTCGTATCCGGGTCGCTCAGCTTCTTGCCGTTGCTCGGGAACTGCCGGCAGCCGGAACACGACGTCGACGCCGCGATCGAGCGAGGGGTCTTCGAGAGGGGCAAGCGGGTGCTCAGTGCCGTCGAGAGGATCCGCGTGCTGAGGCTGTCGGAGGTCGCGATCGCATCCGAACTCCGGCTTCCCCGACTCCTTTCGCCGAGGACGGGCTTCGTCCATGTCACCGGACCGCTCGGGCTGCTCGACGTCTCCTGCTACCGCAAGAGGAAAAACGCCCTGGTCTTCACGCTGGGAGCGGGGCTGACGCTGGAGGTCCCGGCGAGCGTGATGGGGCGATGCCGGGATCTGTCGTGGGAGGGGGTCCGTTACCGGGCCGGGCCGCCGGAGCTCGCATTCATCCCGAAGGCGGTCTCGCATCTGAGAGCGAGGGCTCGGCGGAAAGGCTCACGTAGTCCGGAGCGGACGAACGATCCGGACGTCCGCCGGCTCGCCCGGATCGTCGACTGGAACTACGTGGCGGAGCTGTTGGAAGAGGGCGGCCTTCGCTGGATGGGCCGGCACCTACCTCCTGCGGTGGCGTCCCGGATCGATCCCTTCGGCGGGAGCGAGATTCTGTCGCTGCGGCAAGCTTTGCTCTGAAGACCGGAGGCATCGGCCCGCCTCGCTCGCCCCGCCGCCCCCGGCTTCTCGCCGAGGCAGCCACTAGACTCCCCCTTGGCCCGCATTGCTGCCCGCGCTCGAGTCTCTCGAACACGCGCCGAGCGAGCGTTGGACCGAAGCCGCCCGGTGCACTGTCAACGGGCGCCTGCCCTCCGGTATCAGCCGGGCGTGTGTAGATTCAAGCCACGACCGGCATCTTTGCGATTAGACAATCCGAAACGGAATTGTGTCGTTGAAGTGCATAATTCCGATCCGAAATCCAAGGAGGGACCTGATCTCGGCTGTCTTCCGAATTGTGTCCGAGATCACCGCCACGCCACCCTTACCATCTCTTACGCGCGGCTCGCCGAAGGGAACGGAGCCGCTTTCGCTTCGCCACGGCCGACTTGCGCCTCCGCGCCGCGCTGGGCTTCTCGTAGAAGCGTCGTTTCTTCATGTCCTTGAACAGTCCGGACCGTATCATCTTGCGTCGAAACTGCTTCAACGCCCAATCCAGGCTGTCGCCTTCCTTTAGAATCACACTGATCACTATCACCTCTGCTCTTTGCATGAAACGAAACGGGCCCTCCTCGGGTCTCGAGGAAGGCCCGTTTCGCTGCCTTGCCTCAGGTGTGTTTCCTCAGGCGTCGACCTTTCTCACGTTCTCGGCCGCGGGCCCCTTCTGGCCCTGCACGACATCGAACTGCACGATGTCGCCTTCGCTCAGCGACTTGAAGCCGGCGCTCTGGATGGCGGAATGATGGACGAAGCAGTCCTTCTGCCCATCGTCGCGCGTGATGAAGCCAAAACCCTTGGCATCATCGAACCATTTTACTTTCCCCGTGATCGGCATTGCCGTACTCCCTCTGTTAATCGGTGGTGTGATCGGAGTCCGGATTTGCCGCACGTACCGACCCACTGTTGTCGCGGACTTGCCGCGTTGGACGCTCCCACGCGGCCCGCCGGCTGCTGGCCGACGGATCGCAGCGGAGTGGTCAACCAGCCAAAAAAAACCCGGCGTCAGCCAGGTCCGATGTTCGATCTCCGCTGGTCAACTAACATTTCAAGCTAACTATATGCACACCGCTCCGTCAAGGGACGAGGCGGAAGCGATGAGAATGCCCCAGGACCCGGAGGGACCGGATCGATCTCGGCACGATCCTGCGGCCGTTATCTGTAGCGCTTTGATCCTACGATCAGACGGATCGGTCGGTCGTAGAAGAAGTAGTTCCACGCCCAGCCGGCGAGCACCCACAGCCGGTTTCGGAAGCCGATGATGAAGTAGAGGTGGACGAGCAGCCAGGCGAGCCACCCGAGGAACCCGCGCAGCTTGAAGCGCCCGATCTCGGCCACCGCCGCGTTCCGTCCGATCGTCGCCATGATCCCCTTGTCGCGGTAGCGGAAGGGCTTCGGTGGCTTTCCCCGCAGCTCGGCGAGGATGTTCCGGGCTACGCTCCGCGCCTCCTGCATGGCGGGCGCCGACAGCATCGGCAGCTCGGTTCCGTCCTGCACGGCGCCGGCGACATCGCCGATCGCGAACACGCCCTCCCGGCCGGGGACGCGCAGGTACTCGTCCACCCGGATGCGGCCGCTGCGCGTGGCGGGGAGCTCGATATGTGCCGCGAAGCCACCGGGCTTCACGCCGGCCGCCCACACCAGGGTCTCCGTCTCCAGGGTCTGCCCCCCGGACAGCCGGACGGCTCCATCGGACGTCGCCTCTACCGGGGTGTCCAGCCGAACCTCGATCCTCCGGCGTTCGAGCCGCCGCCGCGCGTCCTCTCCGAGCTCCTCCGAGAATGCGGCGAGCAGCCGGCCCGTGGCCTCGAGCAGGATGATCCGCACCTCGGCCATGTCCAGCTCCGGGAAGTCCCTGCCGAGCTCGAGGCGCACCAGTTCGGCCAGGGCGCCCGCGTACTCGATGCCCGTCGGCCCACCCCCGACGACCACGAAGGTGAGCCACCGCCGGCGTCGCACGGGATCGGGCTCGCGCGAGGCCGCCTCGAAGCAGCGGAGTATGTGGTTCCGGAGCTGGAGCGCCTCCGGCATGTCCTTGAGCCCGAGCGCTCCCGCTTCGATGTCCCGCATCCCGAAGTAGTTGGTGGCGCTTCCCGTCGCGATCACCAGGAAGTCGTACGGTAGCACATCCCCGTCGCGCATGCGGACGAACTTGCGATCGAAATCAATGCCGTCCGCCTCGCCCACCCGGAAGCGCACGTTCTTCGAGCGGCGGAAGACGGTGCGCACCGGGTAGGCGATGTCGCTCGGGTTGAGGAGCGAGCTCGCCACCTGATACAGGAGGGGCGTGAAGAGGTGGTAGTTGTTCCGGTCGATGAGGATGACGCGAACCGGCTCGCCGGAGAGGGCCCTCGCGCAGGTAAGGCCGCCGAAGCCGGCTCCGAGGATCACCACACGCGGGGGAGACACGCGCTCTCAGGAGAGGGGGGCCGCGCCGCGCGATCGCGTGGCCGGCCCGCCGCATCGGTATGGCCCCGACCGGCCCCGCGCCCGCAAGATATGAAAGGATGAGCACATGCATAATACTTAACCCCGTGTCGGGCAGCGGCACAGACCCGTCCGTCCTGCGCGCCGCGGCCGCCCGGCTCCCCGGCGCCGAGGTGCGGGTGACGGGTGCGCCCGGCGACGCCTCGAAGCTGGCCGCCGAGGCGGCGGCGGCCGGGTTCGAGACGATCGTGGCCGCTGGCGGCGATGGCACGGTGAGCGAGGTCGTCGCCGGGCTCGCGCCCGGCTTCCCCGCCGTGCGGGTCGGCCTCATCCCGCTCGGGACGGGAAACGACCTGGCGCGAAGCTACGGCATCCCTCGCAGGGTGGAGCCGGCCATCGACCTCCTTCGCGCGGGTCCCGAGCGCAGGCTGGATGTGGTTCGCGTGGCGGGCGCTCGATCCGGCCATTTCGTGAACGCGCTTGTCGCCGGCTACGGCGGTACGATCGACCGACGCATGGACCCCGTGATGAAGAGAAGGTGGGGCCCGCTCGCCTACCTGCGCGCGGCGATCGGCGAGGTGGGAGCGCTACGGCCCTATCGGACCCACGTCGAGCTCGACGGGGACGAGAAGATCGATCTCGAGAGCGTGATGGTCGTGGTGGCGAACGGACGCTTCGCCGGGGGTCGCATCCCGCTCGCCCCGGCCGCGCGCCCCGACGATGGCCTGCTCGATCTCATGATCATGCCCGCCCTGTCCGGCCCGCGGCTGGCCGCCGAGGCGCTGCGGATCCTGCTCGGGCGCCAGGCCGGGAGCCGCCGCCTCCTCCTGCGCCGGGCCCGCCGCGTCCGGCTCGAGCTGGATCCACCGGGCGAGTGCAACGTGGACGGCGAGAGGTGTCCCGGAGGGCCTCTGAGCTTCGAGGTGCTCCCGGGCGCGATCCGCATCGTGGCTCCGCCCCGGCGTGGTGGCGGCTCCTCCGGGTCGCGGCGCGTAGCCGCGCCGTAGCCGGACGCCGCCCCGTCGCCGGCGTGGGAGTGGCCCGTACCGTGTCCGGGCAACTCGGCGGACGCCTGGTATGTCCAACCGTGTGAAAGCGAGGGTAGTGCGCCGATCCTCGGGCCGCCGGATCGCAGGCGGATCGCTCGCCTCGATCCGCGGCGACGAGGGCGCCGGCGCGGCCGGATGGTTAGCAACGCGCTTTATGGCAAGGAGATAGGAAGATGAGACGCAGGCTGCTGCTGGTCCTCGGCGCTCTGCTCGCCACCGCCGCCGTCGCCGGTTTCTCCTCCTCGCTCCGGGCGCAGGAGAAGGAGGACGCCCCCGAACCGCGTGTTCGGGCCTTCGCGTTCGGTGCCGGCGGAAGCTACCTGGGCGTGTACATCGAGGAGGTGGACCGGGAGGCGGCGGACCGCCTCGGCCTCTCGGAGCCCCGCGGTGCCCTCCTGACGGATATCTCCGAGGAGAGCCCGGCCTCCGAGGCGGGGCTGGAGAAGGACGACATCATCCTGAGCTGGAACGGGGCCCGGGTGGAGAGCGCGATGCAGCTCCGGCGTCTCGTTCGAGAGACACCGGCCGATCGCACGGTGAGGCTCGGGGTGTGGCGGGACGGGGACGAGCGGGAGATCTCCGTCACATTGGGCGAGCGTCCGGGGAGGAGGGCGTGGGCGCGCGCCCACGAGCGGCGGATGAAAGAGATGAGGGAGCTGGGCGAGTCGATGAAGGAGCGCATGCGCCATGTGGGGCCGGGCGGGGCGTACAGCATCTTCATCAACGCGGAGAGGGGCCGGCTGGGGGTTGTAATGCAGAGCCTCAGCGAACAGCTCGGGGAGTACTTCGGCGCGTCTGACGGCAAGGGCGCGCTCATCTCCTCCGTGCGCGAGGACTCGCCGGCCGAGAAAGCAGGGCTCAAGGCGGGGGACGTGATCACGCGGATCGGCGACGTGGAGATCGAGGATCCCGGCGACGCGGCCCGTGCCGTCCGAGACGCGGAGGCCGGGCCGATCACGGTGACGATTCTGCGAGACAAGCGCGAAAGGAGCCTGACGGTCGAGCTCCCCGAGCGAGAGGGCTCCCGCCTTCACTTCGGGCCTCCTTCCGAGCAGGCCTTCTACTTCGAATTCGATGGCCCGGAGGAGTTCTCCTTCGAGGTCCCGGAGTTCGATGTGGCTCCGCTCGTGATCCCAGAGTTCACGATTCCCTCGTTCACGATCCCCGAGATCTCGACCCGTTCGATCGTCCTGCCGGAGTTCGCCATCCCGGAGATGGTGGTGCCGGAGATCGTCGTGCCCGAGTTCGAGATCCGGGGGATCCGGATCCCGGAGATGGTGGTGCCGGCGACCCCTCGGGCCGTGCGGGCTCCTTCGGTCGCGCCGGCGACGCCCCCCGCCGTGGGCTTCGAGATACTGTAGGACCGGAACCGTCAGGCGCTGCACGATGAGCATCGTGCGCACGGTGGTCGTGAGGTCGAAGGGAACCTGAAGGGACGTCCTCGGGCCAGGGTCTCCGATCAGACACGTTCCGCGGCTACCCACGTGTTCTCATGGGTGACCTCGATCGTCCGCTCCCCGTCGAGCTCAACCTCCAGGCGATGCCGGAAAAGCTCGAGAGCGTGCCGGAACTCCTCCGACGTATACAGCTCGAAGGTGGAGTAATGCCGGAGACGAGCCTGCTCTTGCAGACGCTGTGGAGACGTGCGCTCGACATGCCGCACCGAAGCGAGCTCGAGGAGCTGGAACCGGCCGGCCCGCTCGAGCAGCTGTTGAATTCGCTCTGCCGAGTGCAGACGTCTCTCCCTATCGGCGAAGAGGGGGAAGTATCGCCCCCAGATCGTGCGTCGGTTCTGCTCCGGAGTCCTCGTGTAAAGAAGCAACCGGCCGCCGCGTAGGAGGACGCGTGCCGCCTCGGCGAGGAATGAGCGTAGCTCGAGGTGGTGTATCGCGTTGAAGCGGAGGAGCGCGCCTACGACGCCGTCTGGTAGGGGAAGTCGGTGTCCATCGGCTACGAGGGCCGTCAGGCGGCTCGCGGCACCGGCCCGCCCCACGAACCGTTCGAGCATCGCCGATTCCGCGTCCACACCGACGGCGCGCACCGATCCGGGCGCCTCCTCCTCCAGGCGCCGGAAAATCGGCAGGAGATACCTGCCCGTACCCACCCCGACGTCGACCAGGGTGATCGGTCGCCGGAGCGGCTCGAGAGCTTCGACGGTCCTCTCTACGACGCTCCCGTGAAACGTCCGCAGCGCATCGTATCGCCGGCTGACACGCCTGAAGTGGGGCCCATTCCGCGCGATACGCCGCACCGAGGAGGGCGTGCGCCCCAAGCGCATTTTCCTTCTCTGATGGGTGTTCGGGTGGTCGACCGAGGCCCGGGCAGAGGCAGCATGGAACGCCCTCCGGCCGCTGATCCAGCCCGAGCCGGCGTGCCTCCAGCTGCATATTACCTCGATGGAGGGGGTTGGTTTCCTTCGCGCGAACCGCCGGCATAGCGTAAGCCGAGCGGATCTCTGGCGGCCGGCCCCGCGGCCATCCGCCTATCTCGGCGGCCGCGCTCCCTCTCTCCGATCGCTCCCCCGCATCTAAAGCCGCAGCAGGTACTGGAACTTGGCGAAGAACTGCCGCTCCGTCTGAGCGAATACATCGGGCTCTTCGTAGTTCCGGTAGGCGAGCGTCGAGCCGATGAAGAAGAGGGTGAACGGGTTCACCTTGTAGGTGAGCAACGGCTCGATGCTGAGCTGCTGGCCGAAGTCGTTGTACTGGACTACGAGCCGCAGGAAGAGCTCGCGCGTGAACTGGAGATTCGTGCGCGTTCGGAGGATGTACCCGCTGAACACCTCGTCTCCGTTCGGCTCGTTGAGCTCGGAGAAGGTGAGCGAGGGCTGGATGACCAGCCGCGTGTGCGGCTTGAAACTGCCGAACAGCTCGAAGTCCGTGCTCGTACCGAGCACCGGAGTGTCGAGGTTGCGGGCGATCGAGCGCCCGTGTGAGACGAAGAACCCGAGCTTCACGGGATCGCTGAAGTTCGAATTCACGAATGCGCCCCAGCGACGGATGCCGTCGAACTCGATTTCCTGGAAACGCTCGCGCCCGAAGTCGTACCACACGTTGAGGAAGGTCTGCGCCTTCAGATTGAGGGAAAGCGTAGGTTCCACCAGATCGCGCTTTCGCACGCCGTCGAAGTTCCACGAGCGCCTGGCGAAGAATCCGGGTCGGATCTGGTCCAGGATGGAGCTGTTCGGGTAGAACGCGAGCGACTGCCACATGGTGAGCCGGCGGTTGTCATTCCGCGTCTCGAACCCGTTGTCGGCGCGGAAGGTGGGACTGAGAGCCGAATACCTGAAGTGGAAGTTCCACGTGCGGGCGCTTCGCTCGAAGCTCGTGTATTGGGCGTAGCCCCAGAAGGACTCCCCATCGAAGGCGGCCGTGTGCGCCCCGCGGGCGAAATCGAGGTGGTCGACGCCATCCGTGAGGCTCAGATCGTTGGGCTCCGAGGTGCGGCTGCCCAGAATCTGCCACTCCACCCGGTGCTTTTGCCCCAGAGTAAATACGCCGTCCGCTCCGAAGACGCTGCCCGATCCGTCGTTGCCTTCGAAACGACGATCCGTGAACAGCGCGCCCACGTACGCGTTGGAGTAGAGCGTCTGCTTCACACGTCCGATGTTCGTGAAGCTCCTGCCCGCCTGGCCGATGAAGCTCCGCTCCTCGAACGGGATGAGGAGCGGCGAGTTCTCGTCCCGGGCTCCGATGTACGCGAAGCTCGTTCGTCCCATCCGGGCGGTCAGGCGGCCCGTGACCTGTGGGTCGTTGATCGAGCGTGTGTAGACGGCGTTGATGAAGGTATCGAACAGGTCGCTTCCCTCCTGGAAGAAGGGTCGGCGCTCCGGGAAGAAGAGGGCGAAGGTAGTGTTCACGTCGATCTGCGCGACGTCCGACTCGACCTGGCTGAAGTCCTGATTGATCGCCACCTCGGCCGTGATTCCGTTGGGGAACGCGTAGCGAATGCCGAGCGCGCCATCACCATCCACGCCCCCGTTCTCGATTCCCGAATTGGGATCGGAGGCGTCACGCAGGATCCCTACCTGGGAGGTGACCACCGACGGAATGATCTCCAGCGCTCCGCCCGGCCTCACTCCTTCCATTCCGGCGAGCGTTCCGAACTGACACAGGAAGCAGGATTCATCCCGATCCATGGCGGCCCACGTGTAGGTGGAACGGCTTTCCCGCGGACGCGTTCGCCAGAACGTCGCGCGCCACTCCTGGACCGGCCGGTCCGGGAAGCGGAGGCTCTTGAAGGGGATCGCCATCTCGATCACGTACCCGGTCTCCGTGATCTGCCCCTCCGTGTAGTAGATGATGTCGAAGTTGTCATCTTCGCCTCCACTGGAGACGAATCGCGAGTCTCCCTGGATCCCGAATGGGTTGGCGAACAGGAAGTAAGCCCACGACGCGTCGCCATACGTGTCGAGCAGGATACCGAAGTAGTCGTCCGACCACATCTCGTCCCGATCCCGCAGAGACGCCCGGATGCTGCTCGGATCGTCCTGCGCGATGAACCCAAGGTACAGATTGTCTTCGTCGTAGCTGACCAGAACCTCGCTCTCCACCGGCGGCTCTCCCTTCTCCCGCGGCCAGTTCTCGGCGAAGTTCGTGGCTCGCGCCGCTCCGGCCCAGCCGGGATCATCGAGAGCACCGTCGATCTCGATATCGCCGGCTGCGCGACGCACCTGGAGGATCGGTTGGATGTTGGGCTCGAAGAAAGAGGAGGTCTCGGGATCTTGTTCGGTCGACGAGGACCGGGCCTGCAAGCTGCCGATCGGCAGAGCCAGCAGCGCCGCCAGGATGAGGCTCCGCATGCTCGCCACCCTCCACGCCCGGCACATTTCGGTTCTTCCGGCATGCGGGTGCCACCGCCCCGGGGTCTCGCGTCCACCGCCCGGAGTCTCGCGTCCACCGCCCGCTGTAGTGGGGCGTCGGCCGCGCCGCACGCGGCCGGATCCTCCCCACACCCAACGCTTAGACTCCGCGCGCGGCGAAAGGGTTGACCGTGGGGTGAACCCTCGTCGCCGGCCGGCCTGACTCAGGTCAGCTTGAGCGGAAGCAACGTTGCATTCCCGATCTCCGTTGCTGGTGAGCGGAAGCTCTGCCCGCCTCGCCGCCCCGGCGAGGCGATGGAAGGAGGGGCGTGAGGAGTCTGAGAGCGAGCGCGCCGCGGGGTTGCCGGGGCGCACGTCATGCAGCAAGCGGCGGGAGGCCGCCCTAGAAGTTCACGGAGTCTTACCCGCCCTCGCCGCGTTCCAGCGCTCCAGGTCCTTCCGGACGACCTCCACCGCCTCGTCCACGGTGTCGACACAGATCGGGATCTGGAGGTCCTCCGGGTCGGCGAGCCGTTGGCCCGACTCCACCATGTACTCACGCGCCCACGCGACGAGACCCCTCCACATCTGTCCAACCAGGACGAGCGGGCGGTCGTGCACGTGTCTGACCTGGCAGAGCTGCCAGACGAGCATCGTTTCGAGGGAGGTGCCGATCCCGCCCTGCACGACCACGAAGGCGCTGGAGAGCCTCACGAAATGGTGCAGGCGTGAAAAGAAGGTCTTGTGGTGGTACAGCTTCTCGACGAAAGGGTTCGGCATCTGCTCGTGCGGGAGCTCGACGTTGAGCCCGTAGGAGCGCGTCCTCTGCAGCGTGTCTCCGAGCCGCTCCCCCTCGTTCGCCGCCTGCATGAGGCCCGGTCCCCCTCCCGTCACGATGTCGCACCCCATCCCGGCGAGCTCCTTGGCCAAGCGGCGGACGTCCGCGTACAGGGGATCGCCCGCGTTCATGCGAGAGGAGCCGAATATGGTGACGCGATAGTACTCCGGCTGCGTTGGGAGGATGCGCGCGAGCTCGTCCACCACATCCCACAGCTCGCGGAGCGCGCGTTCCACCACCTTGAAGGTGCGCTCGGAATCGGCAAGGACCATCTCCGAGTTGCTCTTGCGATCCGTGAAGGTGCGGGGCGCCACAGCGCCGCGACGCCCGCCCTCTTTCGTGCCCCTTCCGGCCCTTGCCTCATCGCGCTTCTTCGGTGGAATCACCGTCTCACTCCCGCTCGAAGACCAGGTAGCGCAACCCGCCGCGGCGCTCCACCTGCACGACCACCGGTTCACCGTGACGGGTCCTCCCCATGGCCGAGCGCAGGGTGGCCAGCCCGCTCACGGGTATCCCGTTCACCGCGAGGATGACGTCGCCCGGGAGAAGACCGTTCCCTCCCCAGTACGTGACGCCGGGCGCCCTGGCGGCCACGATCACCCCGCTGCGGTTGCGGAGCGGCGGAAGAAGGCGGGCCAACTCGGCGTCCAGGGTGATCCCGAGGATCCCGAGCTCCGGGATCAGGTTCTCCTCCTCGGTCACGAGGTCGGCCAGGCTCTGTGGGTCGAACGCCCGCTCGTAGACCGGCACCTCGAAAGTGAGGGTCGAGTCGCCGCGCAACACCTCGAGTCGGGTGATGTCGCCGATGACTTTGCGGTACACGTTGACGTCGAATTGCCGCCCGTTCTCCATAGGCTTTCCGTCCAGAGTGAGCACGATGTCGCCCACTCGCAGCCCGGTCCGATCCGCCGGCCCGCCGGGATGTACGTCTCCCAGTATCACCCCCCAGGAGCGGGGCAGCCCGAGGCCGGCGGCCATCATCGGATCGATCGTCTGGGCCGTCACCCCGATGATGCCCCGCCGAACGCGGCCGGTCTCCTTCAACTGCCGGAACACGCTCGCCACGATGTTGCTGGGAGCGGCGAAGCCGATCCCCTCGTTCCCGCCGGACCGGGAGAAGATGAAGGTGTTGATTCCGACGACACGGCCGGTCGCGTCCACCAGAGGACCGCCGCTGCTGCCCGGGTTGATCGGGGCGTCCGTCTGGATGTAGACCATCGGGTCCCCCGGCCGGAGCTGACGTGCCACCGCGCTCACCACGCCCATGGTGACGGAGTTCTCGAGGCCGAGAGGACTCCCGAAGGCGAGGACGATCTGGCCGGGTTGCAGCTCGTCGGAGTCGGCGAGCTGGACGGCCGGAAGGCCCGAGCGCTCCACCCTCAGCACCGCCAGGTCGGTCTCCACATCCACCCCGACGACGCGTGCCTCGAGCAGCTCTCCGCGGGGCCGAAGGATCGACCGACCCGTGGGAAGCGACTCCGGAGGGGCGGCCAGCTCGACGCGAACGCGCTGCGCGCCCTCGACCACATGCGCGTTCGTGACGATATAGCCGTCGGGATGGAGGATGACGCCCGATCCCTCGCTCTGCGTGTGGGCGAACGAGCCCGCCCGGAGGCTCTCCTCGGAGAGTCCGAAACCGGTCGTCTGGATCCGCACGACGGAGGGAGCGATCGCGGCCGAGAGGCGCTCGAAGGAGGAACTCAGTTCGGTGAGCGACGTCGTCCTCTCCCCCGACACCTGCGCGCCCAGGGCCGGCGCCACCGCGCCCAGGGCCGGCGCCACCGCGTACAGCGCCGCCACCATCGAGCAGCCTAGAGGACGCATACGGCCTCCTTGGCCCACGCGGGGATCCTGCGCCCGACTCTATCCCCCGGCGGGCCGGCTTCTTACGGGAGCGAGACGGGAAGAACGAAACTACGCGGCCTCGAAACCTCCCGCACGCGTTCCGTTGCGAGCGGCGTGCGGCGGTAAACCATTCCGGACGCCCCGACGTTCCCGGTGACGAGGCACGGGCGGGGTGGTAGGTTGGTGTGAGCGGAGCGTCGGAGCGCCTCGCTCCGCTTCCCCCGTGGCTCCGGTCTCTTCGAGGTTGGTATGGACAGCGATTGTCCCTTTTGCCCGCTGCCGGACGAGCGCATCTGGATCGAGACGGAAGAGGCCGTCGCCGTGCCCGACCTCTATCCGGCGACAGAGGGCCATACCCTCGTCGTGCCCAAGCGCCACGTCGAGGGCTTCTACGAGCTACCGAGGGGAGAGCAGGCGGCGATCTGGGAGCTGGTGGCGGAGGTCAGGGGACGGCTCGCCGCCGACCTCAGGCCCGATGGCTTCACCATCGGGATCAACGACGGGCTCGCGGCCGGACAGACGATCCAGCACGCCCACATCCATGTCATCCCGCGCCACCTGGGAGATGTGCCGGATCCCACCGGCGGGCTGAGGGGGATCCTCCCGCGAAAGGCCCGCTACTGGGAGAGCTGACGGCGTCCCTCGTCCTCCTCGGCGGCTGCTTGTTGCGGTCCGTGGCCCTCGATATTGTCCCCCCGGCTCATTCCCCAACGAAGCGAGTGGTAATGCGCCGGGTCCTTTCTGTGTACGGCAGCTCGGTCGGCAAGAAGGCGGCGATGGCGATCACCGGGTACCTCTTCGTCGGGTTCGTCGTCGTCCACATGCTCGGCAATCTCAAGGTCTTCCAGGGGCCTGAGAAGTTCAACGCGTACGCCGAGTTCCTCCGCGAGGCGGGCTATCCGATCTTCGGCCACGGCCAGCTCCTGTGGATCCTTCGGATCGTCCTGCTGGTGTCGGTGACGATCCACATCGCGGCCGCCATCCAGCTCTCGCGGATGAGCCACGCGGCGCGCCCGGTCGGATACCGGAAAACCGAGTCGATCGAATTCAGCTATGCGTCGCGAACCATGCGTTGGGGTGGCGTCATCATCACGGCCTTCGTCATCTACCACCTGATGCACTTCACGTGGGGGACCGCGCACCGCGACTTCATCCCGGGTGACGCCTACCACAACTTCGTGACCGGCTTCCAGACATGGCCGGTGGCGCTGGCCTACGCGGCCGCCATGATCTTCCTGGGACTCCACGTCTACCACGGCGTGTGGAGCGGCTTTCAGACGCTCGGCGCCAACCACCCCCGGTACAACCGTCACCGCCGACCGCTCGCCGCGGCGCTAGCGATACTCATCGTCGCGGGGTTCCTCTCGGGTCCGGCCGCGGTCCTCGCGGGCATCGTCCGGTAAGCGGGAAGACGCGAGATGGAGCTGCGCCCGCGCATCCCCTCCGGCCCCGTCGAGGAGAAGTGGGACAAGCACCGCTTCGAGATGAAGCTGGTGAACCCTGCGAACAGGCGGAAGCACAAGATCATCGTCGTCGGCTCTGGACTCGCCGGCGCCTCTGCCTCCGCCACGCTGGGGGAGCTCGGCTACCGGGTGGAGTGCTTCTGCTTCCACGACAGCCCGCGACGCGCCCACAGCATCGCGGCTCAGGGCGGGATCAACGCGGCGAAGAACTACCAGAACGATGGAGACAGCGTCTTCCGCCTCTTCTACGACACGGTGAAGGGGGGCGACTTCCGCTCCCGCGAAGCCAACGTGTACCGCCTGGCACAGATCAGCCTGAACATCATCGACCAGTGCGTCGCCCAGGGAGTCCCCTTCGCGCGGGAGTACGGAGGCCTCCTCGCCAACCGCTCGTTCGGCGGAGCGCAGGTCTCCCGAACCTTCTACGCCCGCGGGCAGACGGGGCAGCAGCTCCTGCTCGGTGCCTACCAGGCGCTCTCCCGCCAGGTCGCCGCCGGCCAGGTCCGGATGTTCAACCAGCACGAGATGCTGGACCTCGTCGTGGTGGAGGGGGCGGCGCGCGGGATCGTCACTCGCGACCTGTGCAGCGGGAAGATCGAGACGTGGCTGGCCGACGCGGTGGTGCTCGCCACGGGAGGATACAGCAACGTCTTTTACCTCTCCACCAACGCGATGAAGTGCAACGTCACCGCGGCGTGGCGGGCCTGCAAGCGGGGGGCGGGGTTCGCGAACCCGTGCTTCACGCAGATCCACCCGACCTGCATCCCCCAGAGCGGCGAGTACCAGTCGAAGCTCACCCTGATGAGCGAGTCGCTTCGTAACGACGGACGGATCTGGGTCCCGAAAGAGAAGCGCGACCGGCGGAAGCCCTCGGAAATCCCGGAGTCGGAGCGCGACTACTACCTCGAGCGCCTCTACCCGAGCTTCGGCAACCTCGTCCCGCGCGACCTGGCGTCACGCCGGGCCAAGGACGTTTGCGACGAAGGGCGCGGGGTCGGCGAGACGGGCCGCGGCGTCTACCTCGACTTCGGCGATGCGATCCGACGACTCGGCCGCGAGGCGATCGAGGAGCGGTACGGGAACCTGTTCGAGATCTACGAGAAGATCACCGGAGAGAACCCGTACGAGGTACCGATGCGCATCTACCCGGCCCCCCACTACACCATGGGCGGGCTGTGGGTGGACTACCACCTGATGAGCACCATCCCCGGCCTGCACGTGATCGGGGAGGCCAACTTCTCGGACCACGGCGCCAACCGGCTCGGAGCGAGCGCCCTCATGCAGGGTCTGGCGGACGGCTATTTCATCCTCCCGTACACGATCGGCCACTACATCGCCGGGGCGAACCTCGAGGCGGTTCCCGAGGACCACCCCGAGGTGCGCCGTGTCGAGGAGGACGTGCGGAGGCGCCTCGACCGACTGCTCGCGCTTCATGGGGAACGAACGGTCGACGCGATCCACCGCGAGCTCGGACGCGTTCTGTGGGACAGGTGCGGGATGTCGCGCAACGCGAGCGGACTGAAGGAGGCGCTCGCCCGCATTCCCGAGCTCCGCGAGGAGTTCTGGGAGAACACGCGCGTCACCGGAGACGGAGAGACGCTCAACCAGTCGCTGGAGAAAGCGGGGCGGGTGGCCGACTTCCTCGAGTTCGCCGAGCTCATGTGTCGGGACGCCCTGGCGCGCGACGAGTCGTGCGGCGCGCACTTCCGGGAGGAGCACCAGACGACGGAAGGGGAGGCGCTGCGGGACGACGCCGAGTTCTCGCACGTCACCGTGTGGGAGTACACCGGTCCGGAGAGGGAGCCGATCGAGCACCGAGAGCCGCTCCAGTTCGAGTACGTCCATCCCTCCCGGCGGAGCTACGTGTGATGCGCCTCACCCTGCACGTGTGGCGCCAGGCCGGCCCCGCGGCGGAGGGACGCTTCGTCACCTACGAGGCGAGCGGGGTGAGTCCCGACATGTCCTTCCTCGAGATGCTGGACGTGGTGAACGAGGAGATCGTGGAGCGGGACGAGGAGCCGATCGCCTTCGACCACGACTGCCGCGAGGGGATCTGCGGCTCGTGCGGCTTCGTGATCGACGGCCGGCCGCACGGGCCCCTCCCCGCCACCACTGTGTGCCAGCTCCACATGCGTCACTATCGGGACGGCGACGAGCTGTGGCTCGAACCGTGGCGCGCCGCCGCCTTCCCCGTGGTGAAGGACCTCGTGGTCGACCGGAGCGCCTTCGACCGGATTATCCAGGTGGGCGGGTACATCTCCGTGCGCGCCGGGAGCGCTCCCGACGCGAACGCCATCCCGGTGGGTAAGGAGGACGCGGACCGGGCGTTCGACGCCGCGACCTGCATCGGCTGCGGGGCATGCGTGGCGGCGTGTCCCAACGCTTCAGCGATGCTCTTCACCTCGGCGAAGGTCACCCACCTGGGTCTGCTCCCGCAGGGACAGCCGGAGCGCTACGACCGGGTGCTGGAGATGGTCCTCCAGATGGATCGGGAGCGCTTCGGCAACTGCACCAACCACGGGGCCTGCCAGAACGCCTGCCCGAAAGAGATCAGCGTCGACTACATCGCCCGGCTGAACCGGGACTACCTTCTGGCCGTTCTGGGGAAGGGAGGCTGATGTCGCAGGCGAGAGCCGATCCGTCGGTGCTCGTGTCCAGCGCCGGGCCGCCGCGGGCGACGGACGCGAAGGCCGATCCGGAGGCCTAGAAGAAGGAGGGGTAAGGGCGGCGGCTCGTCGGTTGCGCGGCAGTACGGAGCCGGCGATCCCGTACCGGAGGCCGGATAGGCGGCGGCTCGGCCTCAGCTCAACCGACCGCCTGGGCCCGTGGAGCGCTCGGCACGTGCGTGGCGATCGCCCGGACCAGCTCCCGGCAGAAGTCGGGGATGTCCTCCACCACGCGCCCCCACACGAAGTTGCCGTCGCGAAACGCGGGCTCGTCGATCCACATCGCGCCGGCGTTCTCGAGGTCGTCCTTGATTCCCGTGGAACCGGTGGCCCGGCGGCCGCGCACGATCCCGGCGCTGATCGGAACCGATCCGGCGTGGCAGATCGCGCCCACCACCCGGTCCAGCTCGGCTGCCTGGCGCACGAGCCTGAGGACGCTCTCGAATCGCCGCAACTTGTCGGGGGCCCATCCGCCCGGGATCACCACCGCGTCGAAGTCCTCCGCCCGCACGTCATCCGCCGTGGTGTCGGGGGTCGCCTTCAGACAATGCTTGCCACGGAACGATTCCTGCCGACCCGTTCCCACGACCACCACTTCCGCGCCTTCCTCGCGCAGCCGCATCACGGGCACCCAGAACTCGAGGTCCTCGAAGCCTTCCTCGACCAGGTACGCGACGCGCTTTCCTTCCAGTCGCATGGCTCTCCTCCCGCTGACGGTCGGAAAGTTTCGCACCCAATGTAGCGCCGGTCGCGGCAGGCCGGCCAACGCTCGGAAGTCCTCCAGGCTCCTTTTCACCACGCGCCCCTGCCGGTATGATCCGCCCGCTGAGATCACACCCTTTGAACCTGCCCGGGTAATGCCGGCGGAGGGAGTCGAACATGGGATTCTGCGCCGAGCAGCTCGAGCGGCTCAGGCCGCTGTGGGACTTCATGCTGGCCCACCCGTTCCTGCGCGAGACGCGTGACGGGACCCTCCCCCCCGAGAAGTTCGCCACCTGGATGCGCCAGGACTACCTCTTCGTCGAGGCGGCCATCCCCTTCACGGCGGCGCTCATCCCCCGCGCTCCCGCGCGGCATCGTGAGCCGCTGACGAACGCGTTGGCCGCGCTCCATCAGGAGCTCCGTCTGTTCGAGGAGCGCGCGTCCGCGCTCGGAGTCGAGCTCAAGGGCACGCCCCCCTCCTTCATCTGTCATGCGTACGTGCAGTTCCTCATCGCCACGGCGTATGCGGCGAGCTACGCGGAGGCGTACACCGTGTACTATGTGGCCGAGAAGGCGTACCACGATTCGTGGCGCGTGGTGAAGGAGGGCATCGATCCGTCCTCGTCCTGGTACCCGTTCGTCGAGAAGTGGGGTGGGGAGTCGTTTCGCGAGTACGTCATGTACCTGGAGGGGGAGCTGGACACGCTGGCGGGGGAGGTCGGACCCGCCGCGCGCGCCCGGATGGCCGACCTGTTCGAGGTGACGACGAAGTACGAGGTGGCCTTCTGGGAGCTCGCCATGCAGGGCGAGAGCTGGCCGGGCCTCGAGTCCTTCCCGGGGCTCGCCGCCGCGGGCGTGCGCCCCGTTCCGACGCGCGGCTGAGGGGTGGCGTTCACCGACCAGCTGTTGAAGGCCGCGCGGCCCATCTGGGAGGCCCAGCTCCGCCATCCCTTCGTCGTCGGGATCGGCGACGGAACGCTGGACGAGGGGCTGTTCGGCCGATGGGTGAGGCAGGACTACCTGTACCTCAAGGAGTTCGCGCGCATCTTCGCATGGGGGGCCGCGAAGGCGGACCGGCTGGAGTCCATGGGCTGGTTCGCCGCCGCCCTCCATCTCACCCTGAACACGGAGATGGAGCTGCACCGGAAATACGCGGCCCGCTTCGGGATCTCGGCCGAGGAGCTGGAGGCCGAGCCCATGTGGCCGACGACCCGGGCGTACACGGACTTTCTGGTTCGCACGGCGGCAGATGGGGACATGGCGGATCTCCTCGCCGCTCTCCTCCCCTGCGCGTGGGGTTACGCGCACATCGCTGCCCATCTCGCCGAATCGAGCCCCCCGGCCGATCAGCGGTACGCCGACTGGATCGCGCAGTACACCTCCCGGGAGTTCTGCGAGGCATCGGAGTGGCTGCAGGCCGAGACGAACCGGGTCGTCGAGGGGGTGGGGTCGGAGAAGCGCCGGCGTCTGACCGATCTCTTCGTCCTCTCGAGCCGTTACGAGTGGCGGTTCTGGGAGATGTGCTGGCGCGGGGAGGAGTGGCCCGTGTGAAGAGTGGGCGAGCCGGGAGATCACCCTCCGAGGAGTCGAAGGTGAGAGGTGAGGGAGCGGTGGCTCCGCTCCGGCCGATCGGGAAGAGAGCGCCGGCGTGTCGCTCTATCAACTGAGCGTCACGCTCCACCTCCTCGCCGCCCTCTTCTGGCTCGGCGGCATGTTCTTCCTCGCCGCCGTCGGCGCGCCCGTGCTCCGCCGGGTGGAACCGGAGTCTCTGCGCGCCGAGCTCTTTCGATCGCTCGGTGAGCGCTACCGGCTCGCCGGGTGGATCGCGGTCGTCGTCCTGCTCGTCACCGGGACGGCCAACCTCCACTTCCGGGAGATCCTCCGCTGGGAGCTGCTCGGCGAGGCGGCGTTCTGGTCCACGGCGTATGGCCGGGCCCTCGCATGGAAGCTGGCTGCGGTCGTCGCGATGCTCGTCCTTCAGGCGTTGCATGACTTCGCGATCGGACCCCGCGCCTCTCGGGTCGAGCCCGGCACTCCGCTCGCGGCGTCCCTCCGGAGACGCGCGGCGTGGCTGGCTCGCCTGAGCGCGATCATCGGGATCGGTCTCGTGGTAACGGCTGTACGGCTGGCACGCGGCGGGTGACGGGCCGCCCGAGGAGCCGGGAGGCCAAAGCTGGAAGACGCCCATCGAAGAAAGGGGTGACACGTCATGAAGTGGGTTCTCATCGCGATCGCCTTTGTCGTCGCGCTCGTCAGCGTGGTCGGGATCGTGGGGGCGCTCCTCCCGGAAAGACACGTGGCCTCCGGCAGCGCGACCCTCGACGCCCCGCCCGAGGAGGTGTGGGCGGTGATCACGGCGTTCGAGGAGGCGCCCGCGTGGCGACCCGGTGTGAAGCGGATGGAACGCCTTCCCGACCGCAACGGACATCCCGTGTGGGTCGAGGTCGGAAGGCAGGGACGGCTGACGTACGAGGTGACCGAGATCGATCCCCCGCGCCACATGGTGACCGTGATCGCCGATCCAGAGCTGCCCTTCGGCGGGAGCTGGACGTACGACCTCGTTCCGGAAGGAACCGGCACCCGGGTCACCATCACCGAGAAGGGAGAGATCTACAACCCGATCTTCCGCTTCATGGCCCGCTTCGTGTTTGGTTACGATGGTACGCTGCGCCGGTATCTGAATGCCCTCTCCGAGAGGCTCGGGAGGACGCCCTGAGACGAGGAGCGGGTCCGTCCTCTGGTCGCCGCGCCGGGATGAATCAAGACTCTGTCCGGCGGGTGACGGCCGTCACTTCGGGTTCCTGGGAAGCCGAGGAGGCGAGTCGATGACCGGCCGGCTGAGGGTCGAGAGCGTCGGAGTAGGCTGTCATGCCCGTCGATAACGAGCTCTACGATAGGTTGTCGGACACGTGGTGGGACGAGGCCGGATTCCTCCATGTTCTGAAGGCGCTGAATCCAGGCCGGTTCGGCTACATGCGAAGGGTTCTACTCGAGGATCTCGGGCTTGACGTCAAGGGCTTGAAGGCGCTGGACGTCGGGTGCGGAGGCGGGATTCTTGCCGAGGAGTTCGCGGGACTCGGGTGCGCCGTAACCGGCGTCGATCCCTCCGAAAAATCCTTGGCTGCCGCGCGGGCTCACGCCGCGCAGGTGGGGCGCGAGATAAACTACCGGCACGGTAGCGGTGAAGCCCTTCCATTCGAGGACGCTGCGTTCGACATCGTGTACTGCTGCGACGTGCTGGAGCATGTAGACGACCTGGAGCAGGTCATCGCGGAAAGCGCCCGGGTGCTCAGGGCAGGTGGCGTCTATCTGTACGACACGATCAACCGGACCTTCCAAAGCAAGCTGATCGTGATCAAGCTCTTTCAGGAATGGAGCTGGACGAGCTTCATGCCGCCGCACCTCCATGACTGGCGAATGTTCATCAAACCGAGGGAGCTGCAGGCGCTGCTCACCAGGCATGGTTTGGAGCCTCGCGGCCTCACAGGGCTCAGGCCACGGGCGAATCCCTTGGGGACGATCCGTGCGTTGCGCGCGCGAAAGCGCGGTCGGCTCACATATGTGGAGGCGACGCGTCGCATGGATCTCGGAGAGAGCGAGGACAAGTCCGTGCTGTTCATGGGTTACGCGGTGAAGCCCGCGGGCGCGGCAGGTCCGGCGGTCGCCTAGCAAGCGGGGCGGGACCGCGGGTCGCCGCCCCGGCTCGAGGCGGCTCACGCCAAGAAACAGAAGGGAACCGGATGTCCGATCGAATGCGGACACTGATCGAAGGGTGGGACGGGCACGCCGTCGTGACCCGCCACGACCGTGCCACGGGGACCTGGTTCTTCATCGCGGTGCATGATCCGACCCTCGGCATGCCGGTGGGTGGGTGCCGAATGAAGAGCTACCCGACTCCCGAGGATGGCCTGCGCGATGCGATGCGGCTCGCCGAGGGGATGACATACAAGTGGGCGGCGATCGACTTCCCGTTCGGGGGTGGGAAGGGCGTCCTCGCCGTGCCGCACCCCCTCGTGGGCCCCGAGCGCGAGGCGCTCCTCCGGCGGTTCGGCCGTCTGGTCGATTCGCTGAACGGTGCCTTCGCCACCGGCGAGGACCTGGGTACCACGCCGTCGGATATGGGGATCATGGCGGAGGAGTGCCGCTACATCATGGGCCAGTCGGGCCCCGAGGGAGAGAGCGCGGACCCGGGACCGTACACTGCGCTGGGGGTCTTCACCGGCATCCTGGTGGCGGTCCGACACGCACTGGGGCACGAGGGCCTCGAAGGGCGGCGGGTCCTGGTTCAGGGAGTCGGGGACGTCGGCGCTCCCCTCGCGCGGCTTCTCGCCGGAGCCGGCGCCGAGCTCCTGGTGAGCGACCTCGACGCCGCGAAGGCCGAAGCGCTTGCTGCCGAGATCGGGGCCGGCGTGGTGCCGCCCGAGGAGGTATACGGGGCCGAGTGCGACGTGTATGCTCCGTGCGCCGTGGGGGCGACCGTGAATTCGGAGACCATCCCTCGGATGCGCTGCCACATCGTGGCAGGCTCGGCGAACAACCAGCTCGAATCCGAGTCGGACGCCGACCGGCTGCACGAGCGGGGCATTCTGTACGCCCCCGACTACATCGTCAACGCGGGCGGCGCGATCGCGTTCGGGCTCATGCACGGCGGGGTGACGGACGACGCGGAGCTTCGCGCCCGAGTGGTGCGGGTCGGGGACAGCCTGGCGGAGATCTTCGCCGATGCCGCCGCGTCGGGCGAGTCTCCCGCGCACGCGGCGAGGCGGAAGGCCGAGCGGGTCCTCGAGCGAGCGCGGGCGGCGCGCGTGGACGCCGCGTAGGATCGGCTGGGGCGCGGGGTGCGCGGAGGCCGGCCACAGGCTGGGCCGAGGCGCCGTAGGCTGGATCCACCCCGGCCCGGGCTCGCCTCCCGGCGCGGCCCTGCAGGCCACTTTCACGGCGGGAGGCGGGAAGATAGGTTGCCGCTCCTCTCCCGTTCCCGATGGTGCGAACTCCACCTGACCGGAGGCTCACATGCGACGCACGGTTCCCATCCTCGCCGCGGCCCTCGCGCTCTCGGCGGCGCCGGCCTTCCCCCAGGAGGCGTCGGAACGATCGCCTTCCATCGTCTACGAGTCCTACTTCCAGGTTCCCAGCTCCCAGATGCCGGCATGGAGGGAGATCTACTACCGGCATGTGGCGCCGGTCCTCGGGGAGCTGCGCGAGGAAGGGACGATTCAGGGTTGGGCGGCTCTCACGCACGTGTACGGTGACAACTACAACTGGCGCAGCGCGCTGCGCTTCTACGAGTGGTCGGACATCGAGGCCGGATTCGGGGCTTTCTTCGAGCGCATGCGGGCTCGCATGTCGGACGAAGAGTGGGAGGAGTGGGGGAAGCTCGGGGTCGGGCACCGGGACGAGATCTGGAGCGTTGGTCCGAACACCCCGCCGCGTGAAGAGTTCGCCTACTTGCAGACCGGGCTATTCCAGGTGGCGGCCGGCCGGATGGGCGAGTGGAACGAGCTCTTCGATGGAGTCGCCGCCCCGGCGCTGAATGAGGCCGTCGAGAACGGCACCCTGGGTGGTTGGGTGGTCCTCCGCCACCACACGGGCGGGAAGCACAACTGGAAGATCCTCTACTTCTTCAAGGATTGGGATTCGATCGACGACTTCTTCGAAGGCTTCGTCGAGCGACTCCAAGAGTCGGGCGCCATGACGCAGTTCGGCGACATGATCCGCTCGCATCGCGACTACATCTGGGAGCCCGTTCCCACGGAGCCTGCCGAGGGCTGACGAGGGTCGGGTGTCCGGGCTCCGTTCGAGGTCCCTGCCACGCCGCCCGAGGGCTGGCCTCGCCTGGATCGGCGGTGCGGGCGCACAGCCTCCCGCCGGGAGTAAGGGCACGTGATCGTCCGCGATGACAGAGGGCCGATAGCCTGTATCCGTCTCGCCCACGGGAAGGCGAGCGCCCTCGACCTCGAGCTGTGCGGGGCATTGGTCGGGGAGCTGGACGCGATCGAGCACTCGGAGGCCCACCGCGCCGTGGTCCTCACCGGGACCGGCTCGATCTTCTCCGCCGGGGTCGACCTCTTCCAGGTGCTCGAACGGGGAGCGCCCTACGTGGCCGCGCTCCTCCCCGCCCTCGAGCGGGCGATGCTACGGCTCTTCACCTTCCCGCGACCGGTCGTGGGGGCGCTGAACGGGCATGCGATCGCCGGCGGCTGCGTCCTCGCCTCTGCGTGCGACTACCGGATCATGGCCGAGGGAGAGGGGACGATCGGCCTTCCGGAGCTCCGCGTCGGCGTCCCCTTTCCGCGGGCGGCGCTCGAGATCGTCCGCTCGGCCACCGCGCCGCTACGTTTTCGCGCCCTCATCCACCGCGGCGATACGGTCACGCCCGAGGTGGCGGAGCGGCGCGGCCTCGTCGACGAGGTCGTCCCTCCGGAGCGCCTGCTCGACCGGGCGTGCGAGGTGGCGGCGGAGCTCGCGTCGATCCCGGCCCGCGCGTTCGAGATCACCAAGCGCCAGATCCTCGAGCCGAGCCTCGATGCCATCGAGCGAGCCCGAGCGGCCGGTGAGGAGGATGTGGCCGCGGCCTGGAAGGACCCGGGGACGCACAATACGATTCGCGCCTACCTGGAGAAGACACTCGGGAGGAAAGGGGACCGGAGGAAAGGGGATTGAAGGTAACCGGCCCGGCTTTCGGGAGGGCCGCTTCGGGGAATGTTGGAGCGGACCGGCCGGCGTCGAAGTGGAGCCTGCGAGCGCTGCCATGATCCGAACCGTCTCGGGCATCCAGATCGAGATCCGCCAGGGCGACATCACCGCCCAACCCGACGTGGCGGCCATCGTGAACGCCGCCAACGCCCAGCTCCGAACGGGCGGCGGGGTGGCAGGCGCGATCCACCGC
The DNA here is from genome assembly GCA_046758745.1 of Gemmatimonadota bacterium. Lineage (GTDB taxonomy): Bacteria > Gemmatimonadota > Gemmatimonadetes > Palauibacterales > Palauibacteraceae > JBHIAV01. Next base: position 30,068 of record JBHIAV010000003.1, on the reverse strand, counting down.
GCGGCCGGTCCCGGGCTCGAGGAAGAGTGCCGACCTCTCGCGCCCATCTCGCCGGGCGAGGCCGTCATCACTCGTGCCCATCGTCTCCCCAACCGGCACGTGATCCACTGCCTCGGCCCTCGGTATGGGATCGACGAGCCATCCGACGAGCTGCTCGCCGACTGCTACCGGAACGCCCTCCGCCTCGCGAACGAGGGCGGGATCGACTCGATCGCCTTCCCGGCGCTCTCCACCGGAGCCTTCGGCTATCCGATGGAGGAAGCGGCCGAGGTGGCCTTTCGCACCATCCTCGATGAGGTGCCGCGCCTGACGCGTGTGAGGCGGGTGCTCTTCGTCCTGTTCGGCGACGCCGCCCGCGCGGTGCACGAGGAGATGCTGGAGCGGCTGGCGGCCGAGGAGGCCGGGTAGCCGCAGTGGAACCGATCCGGTGGTTGCGGGGAATCGTGAGGGGTGCCGTGCTGATGTCCCGCGGGAGGGGATCATGCTCTTGGCCCGGAGTCTGACGCCCGTTTTCCGCGGGCTGTTGGGCGCTTCCCTTGCCATATCGGCGGCGCTGCCGCTACAGGCCCTCGCTCAGGAAGCCGCCGGCCCCGGAGAGCGCCCGAGGACCGATCCCGCCTACACTTGGGATCTCACCCATCTTTACCCGTCGGTGGAGTCATGGGAGCAGGCCCGTCAGGAGGTGCTGGCGGCCCTTCGGGACATTGAAGCGAAGAAGGGAACGCTCGGCGACAGCCCGGAGGCGCTTCTCGCAGCCTCGTCATTGATCTCCGAGACGTTGAAGAAGGCGGGCCGTGTTTCCGTGTACGCCACTCTGAGCGCGGATGAGGACCTTCGCTTGCCGGAAACCCAGGAACGCCGCCAGCTCGCGCAGACCATGTTCAACAGGTTCTCCGAGGCCACCGCCTGGTATCAGCCGGAGGTGCTCCGCGTCGGGCGTGACAAGATCATGGGCTTCGTGGACCAGGATCCACGGCTCGAGCGCTTTCGCTATCGGCTGGATGACATTCTGCGGAATGCACCTCACACCCTGGGTGACGAGGCCGAGCGGGTGCTGGCAGCAGCCGGGCAGCCCCTCGGCGCCGCGTACAATGTCTATGGCTTGCTGGCCAACTCCGACATTCCGTGGCCCACCATCACCCTCTCGACGGGCGAGAAGGTACGGCTCGACTCTCAAGGCTATTCACTTCACCGCCAGGCGGAGAACCGAGGGGACCGGAAGAGGGTATTCGACGCCTTCTGGGGCAAGTGGCGCGAGTTCCAGAACAGCGTCGGAATGACGCTCAACTCGCATCTTCAGGCTCAGGTATTCCTCTCCAGAGCTCGCAAGCATGAGAGCGTCCTGGAGCGCGAGCTATTCCAGGACAATATCCCGCCCGCAGTCTACCGGACGCTCGTAGAGGAGGTGAACAGGGCGCTTCCCACGCTTCACCGCTACTTCAAGCTGCGGGAACGGATGCTCGGCATCGATCAGATGCACTACTACGACATCTATCCCCCCCTCGTCTCACTCGAAAAGGAGTTCACGGTCGAGGACGCGAAGACGATCACCTTGGAGGCCATGTCGGTGCTGGGGGACGACTGGGTGGAGATGCAGCGCGATGCGATCAACCAGCGGTGGATGCACGTATTCCCACAACAGGGCAAGCGCTCCGGAGCCTACATGAACGGCTTCGCGTACGACGTGCACCCGTATCTGCTTCTCAACTTCAACGACGACTATGAGTCTGTTTCGACGTTCGCCCACGAGTGGGGCCACGCCATGCACACGCTGTACGCGAAGCAGAGGCAGCCCTTCGAGACGGCCTCCTATGCCACTTTCATCGCCGAGATTCCCTCGACGACTCTCGAGCTGATCTTGCAGCACTACATGGTCGAGAACGCACGGAGCAAGGAAGAGAAGCTCTACTATCTCGGAACCGGTCTCGAGCAGCTACGCGGGACCTTTTTCCGCCAAACGATGTTCGCGGAGTTCGAGCTGGCGCTCTACGAAGCCGTGGAACGAGGGGAAGCGCTTTCAGGCAGACGGATATCGGAGATATATGGGGAGATCCTCAAGCGGTATCACGGGCATGACGACGGTGTCGTGGTCGTCGATGACCTCTATTCCAACGAGTGGATGTTCGTGCCGCATTTCTATTTCAACATGTACGTGTATCAATACGCCACGTCGCTCGCTGCGGGAACGGCCATGTATGAGAAAATCCGTTCCGAGGGGGGGTCGGCGGTGGAGAACTTCAAGAACCTCCTGCGCGCCGGTGGCTCCGACTATCCCTACCGGCTTCTCCTCGACGCGGGCGTCGATATGGCGAAGCCGGAGCCGTATCGCGCGCTCGTGAAGCGCATGAACGAGATCATGGATGAGATGGAGGCTTTGCTCGAGGACGGTTGATCACCGTGCGCGACAGGTCACCGTCGCCGGGTGGATGATCGCCGCCAACCGTGCGGGCACCTCCCGGTGTGGGCACGCCGCCACGTCGGCGGGCTGTGCTGGGGTGACATCCGGTAGTGCAAACGGGGGGCAGCCGCGGTCGGCTAGGCAGATGCGAGGACTCATGCAACTGCGGCGGATACCGGAGGCCTCTGGCGGGTATACCGGACCAGGGTATCGATAGTCTGGGGGAGCATGGGGATTACCATCAGTCGCGACGGCGCGTTCGAGCTGGGCGGTCGGGCCTATCGGATACCGAAGAGGTTCTCCCGGCGAGATGTGCTCAGTTACCGAACGCTGATCAGGCCGATGCAGGATGTTCCACGCCTGAAACCGCTGACCGCCGAGCGACAGATCATGACGCGGAAGTACCTGCTGTGGCGGGCGGCCGCCTGTGTGATTCCGAGCTTTCGAGAGACGGACCCGAATTCGCTGTCGCAAACCCAACTGGACAGCCTCCACGAGTGGATCGCCAAGCATCGTCCTGAGCTGTTTGCCGACTAGCCGGTCGTCTGTGTGTCGAGCAGCCGTGTTTCGCGGAGCAGCGGCGCCGGCTATAAAAGCTCGAGAAACCGCTTTGCGAGACGCGGCCCGGCCCCCGCCTCCTCGTGCTTGAAGAAGACGAAGGCCTCCTTCCACCCCTCGCCCGCGACCCGATTCGCCCAATGCGCTAGGTCGGTGTCGGAGTACTCCTCGCGCCTGAGCCGCAGGTACCCCCACCGGGCGGTCCCGATGACGGCCGGAGGATCGGCTTCGTCCGTGTCGGCCGCGCACAGCGCTCGGCCCTTAGATCGCAGGCATTCGAGCACCTCGTCGTCGAACCACGACTGGTGCCGGAACTCGAAGGCCGTCGGCGTCTCCTCCGGAATGAGGTCGAGGAAGCTCTCCAGCCGGGCGAGGTCCTTCCGCAGGTTCGGGGGGAGCTGGAAGAGGACGGCGCCGAGCCGGGGGCCGAGAATGGCCAGGGCGCGGAGGAGGTACGTCGTCTCGTCGCTCGCGTTCTTCAGACGCTTGATATGGGTGATTCGCCGGGACGCCTTGATGGAGAAACGGAAGTCCTCCGGCACCCGCTCCGCCCACGCGGTCAGCACGCTCTCGCTCGGCAGGCGGTAGAACGTGTTGTTGATCTCGACCGCGGGGAGCCGCTCGCCGTAGTACCGGAGCATCTCGTCCGCCGCGATCTTCTCGGGATAGAAGCTTCCCTTCCACTCCTTGTAGCTGTACCCGCTCGTCCCGACCCACAGCCTCATCGTAGGCTCCTACGCGGACGGATCCGTGCCACGACCCGAGGGACAAGATAGACCGCCACCCCGGAGCTCACCATCTGGGCCGCGGCACGGGAAGTTCTCCGCGCCGAGGAAGATGCCGTCGTCCCGTCGGCCCGGCGCGTCAATGGAACGGACCGACCCGGCCCGCGTAGCAACGCGCGTGAGCGACTTGGGCCATCCCATCTTCACCATCGGACACTCGACCCGCTCCACCGAGATGTTCCTCCGCCTGCTGCGCGGGCATGACGTGAGGGTCCTGGTGGACGTCCGAAGGTTCCCCGGATCTCGCCGTCATCCTCACTTCAGCCGGGCAGTGCTGACGCGGGACCTGGCGGCTTCCCGGATCGAGTATCGGCACGAGGAAGACCTCGGCGGGAGACGCTTGCCGGGGCCGAATTCGCCGAACCTCGCGCTCAGGAGCCCCGGATTCCGGGCCTATGCGGACCACATGGCGACACCGGCCTTCGCGGCCGCGGTGACGCGGCTGCTGGATGAGAGTATACGACGCGCCGTGGCCGTCATGTGCGCCGAGGCTCTGCCGTGGCGCTGTCACCGCTGGCTCCTCTCCGACGGTCTCGTCGCGCGGGGCGCCAGCGTTGTGCACATCCTCGGTCCCGGCCGCACGCAGCCGCACCAGCTGCACCCCGACGCCGAGGTCCTCCACGGCGGGACGGTGCGTTATCCGGCGCCGACGCCCGCCCAGCAGTCTCTCTTCGAGGCGGAGCGCATCTGGCCCGAGTCGGAGCGGCGGGAGAACAACGGCTAACCGCGCTCGTCGATCGACACGTAGGAGCGTGCGTCCGAGCCGGTGTAGATCTGCCTCGGCCGGGCGATGCGCTGGTCGCCGTCTTCGAGCATCTCCTGCCACTGCGCCAGCCATCCGGCCGTACGCGGGATGGCGAAGAGGACGGGGAACATGTCGATGGGAAAGCCGAGCGCCTGGTAGATGATCCCCGAGTAGAAGTCGACATTCGGGTAGAGACGCCGCTTCACGAAGTACTCGTCCTCGAGCGCGATCTTCTCGAGCTCGAGCGCGACGTCGAGAAGGGGATTGCGGCCCGTTTGCTCGAACACATCCCCTGCCATCTCCTTAAGAATCCTCGCCCGCGGGTCGTAGTTCTTGTACACCCGGTGTCCGAAGCCCATGAGGCGGAACTCTCCGGCCTTCACACGCTCGATGTAGGTCGGAACGTTCTCCACCCGACCGATCGTCTCGAGCATACGGAGCACCTGCTCGTTGGCGCCGCCGTGTAGCGGGCCGTACAGCGCGGCCGTGGCCGCCGCAACGCACACGTACGGGTCCGGGTGCGCGCTCCCGACTCCTCGCATGGCGCTGGCGCTGCAGTTCTGCTCGTGGTCGATGTGGAGGATGAAGAGGACGTCGAGCGCCTTCTCGATGACCGGATTCGGTTCGTACTTCAGCTCGGTCATCTTGAACATCATGTTGAGGAAGTTCCCGGTGTAGCTCAGGTCGTTGTCCGGGTACGAATACGGCATCCCGATGCCGTGCCGGTAGGCGAAGGCGGCGATCGTCGGGACCTTGGCGATCAGACGGTATACCTGCTTCTTTCGCACCTCCGGGTCCATGATGTTGCGGGCGTCTGAATAGAAGGTGGAGAGCGCCGCGATCGTGCTCACCAGCATGCCCATTGGGTGGGCATCGTGGTGGTACCCCTCCATGAATTTCTTGATGTTCTCGTGGATGATCGTGTGGTGCGTGATGTTGTGGACCCACTCTTCGAGCTGCGCTCTCGTAGGCAGCTCCCCGTTCAGGGTCAGGTAGGCGACCTCCAGATACGAGCTCTTCGTCGCCAGCTCCTCGATGGAGTATCCTCGATAGCGAAGGATCCCACTTCCGCCGTCGATGAAGGTGATCGAGCTCTTGCAGGAGGCGGTGTTCGTGAAACCCGGATCGTACGTGAGCAGGCCGAGGTCTTTCTCCGAAGCCTTGATCTCTCGAAGGTCGAGCGCCCGGATTGCGGCGCTGTGCTCCGGATAGATCCCGTACATGATCGGGAGCTCGTACTTCTTTCCCGTTCGATTGTCTATGATGGTGAGCGTATCCGGCACTGCCATCCTCCTCGAGCGAAACCGGCGCGTTCGAAAGTCGCCTCGACGTGGCCGCGAGTGCCGGGGACCCGCGGCCGGAGCCGCGAGAGGGCCGCGGCAACCCCAGTCGTGGACGTCGGTGTCGATCAGGATACCGGAGCGTGGTCGTGGCGTCGAGGGGTCACCGCGGGGGCGCGGCGCATTACGCGCGCACCGATTCGCGCAAGGCTCGGCTCACGAGGATGGGGCGATTGGCTCGGACCCGGGGTACCGGTGGCCCGTCGCCCCAGGGCTGCCTGCCAGCTCAGGCGGATGGGAGGGGATTGGCTCGGACCGGCCGGTGCCGGGAGCGCGTCGCTCCAGGGCCTGCCAGCTCAGGCCGCCGCGACCTGATACGCCGCGCTCTCCGGCCCCTCCGCCCGCACGCGCACCCCCTCCCAATCCCCACCGTGCTCCACCACGAAGTGCCGGGCGAAGCGTGCTACCTCTCCCGCGCCGGTCGTCACGGAGACCCCGAGCCGGTAAACGCCGGCCGGGTACTCGAGCAGGATTCCCGACGCGATGGTGACCGGGGGAAGGAGGCGGAACGCCGACTCTCCCTGCACCGCCACACCGAGGACGAGGTCGGCGGTCGAAGACGGGTAGAGGTCGATCGCGTTCGGAAGGTTGCGGTCGGCCCATGCGAGCCCGATCGAGTAGGGAAACCCGAGGTGCGGCCGCCAACGCTCTCCGTCCCAGTAATCGATCGTATCCAGGGTGGGGCGGCAGGCCCGGGCCTGCGAGAGACCCGTGTTCTCGACGCGCACGAGAAACCGGTTCGCGATCTGCGCACCGATCCGCAGCCGATCGGCCGCGCCCGATCTCTCCACATACAGATGGAGACGGGGACGGCGAACCCAGGAGGCTGCCTTTGGGACCCCCACACCGAGGGCCGCCAGTCCGAACACGAGGATCAAGAGGTCCGACGGGTTCATGTCTCTGGCGCCGCAAAAGAGAAACTCCACTCTCGTTCGTTGCAAGAGCCGGGCCGCTTACTCCCCCCCGATGCGACGGGCTCGAAGCGGCCATGGGGGAGATGCTTTTGGCGTGAGAATGAAAACCTTGCCTTCTCCTTTCCCTGGATTCACGCCGCTGCCGCGCCTCGCCCCCGATCGGCAGTCGGGCTATTGTCGGCGGCGGCAGAGCGTCGGGGTTCTGACGCCGTCGAGCTTTTGACGGCGTTGGGGACGCGACGTGACGATAGGGTAGGGAGGGAGCCGGCATGCACGATCTGAACGACGAGCCGAGCTGGGACGACCTCCGCGGCATGCTGGAAGATGCGGACGCCGACCCGCAAGATGTCGAGCGCCTCGGCCTGGTGGTGTCGCGCCGACGGCTGCTCGGGCTCGCCGGAGGGACGGCCGCCCTGCTCACCGGCATCGGCGCCGGCCGAGGCACCGTGATGAAGGGGCTCTTCCGGCGAGGCATGATCCCGATCGCCTGGGCCGATGAGGCTGACGGCGCGGCGCCGAGGACGGTGGACGGTTCGACCGATGCGGGAGCGCGGGTGGGACGGGCGCAGGAGACCGGCCAGGAGGCCGAGATCCCCGGCAAGCCGGGCATGATCGTACACAACACGCGGCCGGTGAACGGAGAGTTCCCCCCGCATCTCCTCGACGATCCGGTGACCCCGACGGAGCGCCACTTCGTGCGGAACAACGGCCTCGTGCCGGAGCGGGCCGAGCGGCGCGACCCGCAGGGGTGGAGTCTGACGGTGGACGGCGAGGTGCGCAGCGAGCTCCGCCTCAGCCTGGCGGATCTCCGGGCCATGCCGGGCGTCACGCTGCGGCTCGTCATCGAGTGTGGCGGCAACGGGCGCGCTCTCTTCGATCCCCCGGTGCGAGGGAATCCGTGGGGGCGAGGCGCGGTGGCGTGCAGCGAGTGGACGGGCGTGCGACTTCGGGACGTCCTGAATCGCGCCGGCCTGAGGGAGAGCGCGGTGTACACGGCGCACTACGGGGAGGATCCGCAGCTCGGCACCGAGCCTCCGTTCTCCCGAGGGGTGCCGCTCGACAAGGCCATGGAGGAGCACACGCTCATCGCGTACGCCATGAACGGGGAGGATCTCGCTCCCCTCAACGGCTATCCGGTCCGCCTTGTGGTTCCCGGATGGATCGGCAGCTGCTCGCAGAAGTGGCTCACCCGCATCTGGGTGCGGGACCGTCAGCACGACTCGAAGAAGATGACAGGGTACTCCTATCGGGTGCCCGCCTACCCCGTGCCTCCCGGCACCGTCCCGCCGGAGTCGGAGATGGTGGTAGCCACCTCGTGGATCATCAAGTCGCTGATCACCCATCCGGCTGCCGACAGCCGACTCGCGACCGGCGAGCGGGTTCCGGTGGCCGGGCACGCGTGGGCGGGCGAGCGGGAGGTGGCGCGCGTTCTGGTTTCCACCGACTACGGCATCACGTGGGAGGAGGTGACACTCGCCGATCCTCCGAACAGGTACGCCTGGCAGAGATGGGAGACCGAGGTCAGCTTCGGCCGGCGCGGCTACTACGAAATCTGGGCCCGCGCCTTCGACCGGGACGGAAGCGGCCAGCCCCTTCGGCAGCCCTGGAACCCCAAGGGCTATCTGGGGAACGTCGTGCACCGAGTACCCGTCCTCGTCGAGGCGTGAGGCGATCCTCCCTCCCGATCCTCGTGGCGCTGGTCGGCGGAGTCGGCGTCTCCGGGCAGGGGTGCGCCAGCGTCCCTCCGGAGAGCGGATCGGCCCCTGCCGCCGCACCGCCCGCCCGCCCACCCTCGGATGCTCCCGCTCCTGCCGCTGCCGACGAGGCGAGGGGTGTGACGGCGACGCTCACGCCGGCGGAGCTCTTCGAGACGAGGTGCTCTTCCTGCCACAGCCTCATGCTCCCGCGCTCGCAGCGACTCGACCGGACGGGTTGGGAGTGGGTCGTACGCGACATGGTCGAGAGATACGGGGCGAGCTGGATCACCGAGGAGGAGCAGCGGATCCTCATCGACTACCTGGTGGAGAACCACGGGCCGAAGGGATCGTGACGGGAGCGCTCTCCGGCCTGACGCACGTGGGGGAGGGTCGAAGCGCGCCCCACAGGTAGGCAATGGTGGGCTCCTGCGGCGAGCAAACCCGCGGCCGCCGAGGCGTATCCAACCTACGGACTTCCGGTCGGCCATGTCTCCGTGCTACGATCAAGCCGCCCCGCCCCGAAACACGGCGAGGTACCCGGGCGTACATGTCTCGTAGACATGAGGGGGACGAGACGAGAACAGAGCGTTCCGACTGCATCAGGGCCGTGAAGCGGCGACTGCATGGTTCGTCGCCCGCTCTCTTCCTGATGATCGGCATCCTGCTTCCCGCCGGGCCGAGCCATGCCCCCGGTGGCCGGACCGTCGCAGATCTCTCGGGGGGCACGCCCGGCGCCGAGCGTCCCTCCGCGTGCCTTCGGCTCATCTCTTCTTCCATCCATCCGACCCGGGTGGAGCTCGTTCCGACGGCGCGCGCCGGCGCTGCGTCGGGCTACGCGGAGCTCACCTTCGCGGCGTCTCCCTTCGGCGTGACGGTGGCCGAAGACGGACGGTACGTGTACGAGGTGACGCTGGTCGCGCGGGGCCTCCGGCCGAGGCCGGGGGTGACCTACGTCGCCTGGGCAACGACCCCGGAGCTGGACGAGACGTTGAAGCTCGGTCCGGTGGGGGAGGGAGCCGTTTCCGGTCGAATCCTGTGGAACAAGTTCCTTCTCTTCGTCACGGCCGAGCCCTCGCCGGACACCGAGACATGGGAGGGCCCCATCTACCTGACGGGCCTCTCCCCGAGTGGCCGCATGCACATGATGGCCGGCCACGGGATCTTCGAGCTGCATACCGCCCTTTGCTGAGCCGTTCGTCCGCGCCTCGCGTCCGGGGCCTCGTTCGGGTAGCCGGCCGAAAGCCCCTCCTCGCTGCGGCGGCTGGGCTCATCCTGGTCTCGCCGAGGGCCGCGGCCGGCGCCCAGGCAGGCGGGGAGGCGCGCGCGGTGGCGGCTCGCACCGAGGTTGTGGCGGCGCCCGCGTCTATCGAAACGGCGGGTCCGGCGGCCTCCGCTCCTGCCGAAACCGAGGGTCCGGCGAAGGCACACGCCATGGCGGGGATGCGTTCGGGGACCGCCGGCTCCTCCTCCGCCAAGTGGCGCATGCCGCCGATGACCACCTCGATGCCGATGCTTCCCGAGCTGATGCGGCTGAAGCCGGGGGTGGCCCCCTTCCTCCCCGGCGCAGGCATCGCCCCCGGGGCGGTTCCCGAAGCCGTCTTCCGCGAGGTCGTAGAGCTCGCGGACGGGGACACCCTACAGCTCGAGGCGATGCTCGTGCGCCGCACGATCCGGGGGCGGTCCTTCACCATGTATGGCTTCAACGGGCAGTATCCGGGCCCCCTCATCCGCGTGCCGCAAGGAGCGGAGATCGTGGTGAACTTCCGGAACGGGATCGACCTGCCCACCACGGTGCACTGGCACGGCGTCCGGCTCGACAACCGGTACGACGGCGTGCCGGGCGTGACCCAGGATCCCGTGCCTCCGGGCGGCTCGTTCGTGTATCGGGTGCGCTTCCCGGATGCCGGGATCTACTGGTACCACCCGCACCTGAGGGAGGACATCCAACAGGACCTCGGCCTGTACGGGAATCTCCGGGTCGACTCCCCCGATCCCGACTACTTCAACCCGGCGAATCGGGAGGAGATGCTCATCCTGGACGACCTCCTGGTCGACGAGCAGGGGCTCTTCCCGTTCGGAAAGGAGGGATCGGTCTACACCCTGATGGGGCGCTTCGGCAACGTGCTCCTGGTGAACGGGGACCCGAAGTACGACCTCGCCGTCCGGAAGGGCGACGTGGTGCGCTTCTTCCTCACGAACGTCTCGAACACGCGGATGTTCAACCTGGTGTTCGGCGGAGCGCGGTTGAAGCTGGTCGGGGCCGACGTCGGCCGCTTCGAGCGGGAGGAGTGGGTGGACAACGTCGTGCTGGCTCCCGCGCAGCGCTACATCGTGGAGGCCAGGTTCGACGGGCCGGGGGAGTTCGCGATCACCAATCGGATCCAGGCGATCGATCACTTCCGAGCCATCTTCTATCCACGGGTCGATACGCTCGGCATCGTTTCGGTGACGAGGGAACCGACCGACGCGGACTACTCGGCCTCGTTCGCCACCCTCCGAGAGCACGCTTCGGTGATCGCGGACATCGACCGCTACCGGCCATTCTTCGACCGCCCTCCCGACCACGAGCTGCTCCTCACCATGCGGGTCGGCAACATCTCTCGGACGATCGTGCAGGTGATGGTGCTCGACACCCTCTATTACCCGCCGGTCGAGTGGAACGATGCGATGCCGATGATGAATTACGCGTCGAGCGGGGATCAGGTGACCTGGATCCTGCGCGACGTGAGGACGGGGAAGGAGAACAGGGACATCGACTGGCGGTTCCGTCAGGGCGATGTCGTGAAGATCCGGATCCACAACGCGAACCGCGCCTTCCATCCGATGCAGCACCCCATGCACTTCCACGGCCAGCGGTTGCTGGTCCTCGAGCGGGATGGGGTGCGGAGCCGGAATCTGGCGTGGAAGGATACGGTCGTCATTCCGGTCGGCTCGACGGTCGACGTGCTGGTGGACGCCTCGAACCCCGGAACGTGGATCATGCACTGCCACATCGCCGAGCACCTGGAGGCGGGGATGCACGCGACGTTCACCGTCGAGCGCGGCCCGGCCGGCGAGTGATTGGCACTACTTTATTCGGCCTAGCTGGGAAAGTTGACCCTATTCATATAAATCTCTTTCGAGATACGATTCGAAGATGCACGACTCCCGGCGAGAGGTGACTTCCATGACGAAGCGGACCGCGGCGGGCCGGATCGCCGCCTTCTCGATCGCGGCCGGCCTGGTGGCCGTTTCGCCCGTCTGGGGGGCGGCACAGAGCCAGACGCTCCCGGCCCGCAGCCCGAACGTCGAGGTCCTGTCGCACATCCCGCTCGGCGCGCCGCTCACGGTCAGCGATGTGGCGATAGAGCAGGAGCTCTCCCGTCCCTTCGCGTACGTGGGACGCATGCAGGGCTCCGAGAAGGGCTTCGACATCATCGATCTGCGTGACCCGCGGAACGCCAAGCGCATCTACCGGTGGCGGATCGAGAACGTGGAGCTGCATCAGGGGCTGGGCGGGATGGATCCGAAGTACTTCAAGTACGACGGCCGGTACTACCTCGTGCAGTCGACCCAGTTCTTCCCGGGCGGCCCGGACGGCGACGTGGGCGCCATCGTGTTCGACGTGACGGGGCTCCCGGACGTCTCGAAGGTGAAGGAGGTCGGCCGCCTCCGTGCGCCGGAGACGCCCGTCGGCTTTCACAACATCTTCATCTACAAGCACTCGGACGGTCGGGTGCTCCTCTTCACCACCGTTAGCGCCCCGCGGGCCAACGTGTACGACCTCGGGAGGTTCGTGAAGGGCGACCGGGACGACGTGCTCGTGGCGACGATCCCGCTCCCCGACAATCCGCTCTCCCAGGGGGGCAGCGGGAGCTACCACGATCTGTACGTCGGCTACCACCCGCCGAGCGGACAGGACCGCTTCTACGGCGGAGGGACCGGGGGCTACTACGTGTTCGACGCGTCCGACCTCGAGAACCCGAAGCTCATCGCGTCGATCACCGGCGCGAACGGGATCAACTACGGTCACACCTTCACCCCCACCCCGGACGGCCGCTACGCGGTGGCGGAGACCGAGTACCAGTACGCCCCCCTCCGCATCTTCGACCTCAAACCCGCCCTGGACGGGGAGGTGGCGACGATCACCCAGCCGATCGCCGCATGGACCGCCGACTGGCACAACCTCTCTCACAACCATGAGGTGCGCTGGCCGTACGTCTTCGTATCCGGGTACGAGGACGGCCTCCAGGTGTTCAACATGATGGATCCGAGGAATCCGGTGACGGTCGGCTACTACGACACCTACCTCGGACCGCACAAGACCGGGATGTGCTCGGACAAGATGTGCAACGGCGCCTTCGGGGTGGACGTGCGGAACGCCGATGGGCTCATCGTGGTGAGCGACATGAGCACCGGATTCTGGGCCTTCCGGTTGGAGGGCTTCCAAGGGTGGAACGGGGAGGGCTGGGGGATGCCCGACATCTCGAGCGTGCAGAACTGGGAGGAGGGGCCGGTGGTCGCGGCCGAGAGGTAGAGAGCCGTGTGAACGCGGCGCTCCTCCCGGGCCGCGACACGGAGCGGCTGGCGGCGACGCGGACGAAGGCCCAGCTTTACCGCTCCCGCCGCGTTGGGCGTTCTCGGATCAGAGCAGGGCTGAATCGCATGATCGAGGTTCGGTGGGCCGCGCTTCCGTTCGTCGCGCTGCTGTCGCTACCGGGCGCCGCGTCCGGCCAGGTCGAGGAGTATCCCCTTCTCGAAGTCGGCGATATGGCGCCGGACTTCGCCCTTCCCGGCGCCACCCGCTTCGGGATCCTCAGGGATCCTGTGAGGCTGAGCGACTTCCGCGGTCAGACCGTCGTCCTCGCCTTCTTCTTCCAGGCCCGGACGCCTGGGTGAACGATCCAGATGCGAGCGTACCGGGACCAGTACGCCAGTCTCTTCCATGGGGGTCGGGGGATCGTCGTCCTCGCCGTCAGCGCCGACACGCCGGAAGCGCTCCACTCGTGGGCCCGTGACGAGGCCTTTCCCCAGCTCTTCGCCAGCGACAGCGCCTCGGTGGTGGGCCGCCGGTACGGCGCCGTGCGCCGCACGAGGGACGGCGGGTTCATCGACAACCGCACTCTCTACATCATCGATGCCGACGGGCGGGTCGCGTGGCGGGCGGCCCCGTTCCGCGAGATCGACCCGATGGCCTACACCGAGCTGGGGGAGGCGCTGGAGCGTATCGCGCCGCCGGTGGAGATCGAGGAGGGATAGCTCACAGGACGCCGCGTACCGCGGCCACGACGTCTTGGTCGCTGCCCAGGCCAGTGTAGGCCACCTTCCCGTCCGCGTCCAGGATCACGATGTACGAGGTGGCCGGCGCCATGAAGGCCCGCGCGGCCTCTCCCCGGCCATCCCATAGAGTGGGGAAGGGGACCGGACGCTGCGCCAGAACCCGGCGGATGGTGGCGGGCGTCTGGCCCACCCCGACGCCGATGGCCAGGAACTGGACGCGGTCCCCGTACAGGCGGTGAGCCTCCAGCATGCGCGGATGGAGGGCCAGACAGTTCCCGCACCAGGTGGCCCAGAACTCGAGCAGCACGGGCCCCTTCTCGAAATACTCGCCGAGATCGACCGGCCGCCCGTCCAGGTCCTCGATCTGCACGGGTTCCGGCTTGGCCCCGAGCTCGATCCCGCGCGCCTCGCGCGTCTGGCCGGCGGCAGCTCCGGGCACCGCCGCGAGCAGCAGTGCGGCCAGCGGCACGATCCCGATCATCGCCGATCTCACCAGGGTCTCTCCCTCCGATTGCGGCTCATCTTGCGTGCTTGCCGTCCGTCCGGACAAGGCCGTGCGTCCCGGAAAGGTTCCCCCCGGATCTTCCCGACGCCGTGCGGATACCATCACCCCACGCAACTGGCCGGCGACGGGCGTGTCACGCCCTGACTCTCCGCTTCTCCGTGCTCCCCGCAATCCCGTGATCGATCGCCTCGGCCGTCCCTGCGCGCTCCTCCGCAGCGCCCTGCGCCACGTCGCGCTCGACACAGGCCGAATCGGGGAGCTCGCCCGCGAGCTGTGCGACCACCCGCCGGCGCTCCCGCCCTGGGAGCACCTCCACCTTCCCGAGGAGCCCGGTCCGGATCTCGATGCGATCGTGTGGCTCGGCAACGCCATCAACTTCTGCTACTGGGTACCCGAGGGCGAGGAGATGTGGAGCGTCGAGGCGGGCGGCCGCCGCGAGGTGGACGCCATGGCGCTCTTCGGCGCCCTGCGCAACGCGCTCGACGCCGGCATCGAGCTGGGCGACGGTCGCTACCTCGTCGAGGAGGGACCGGAGGGACCGCGTCGCATCTTCGAGCAGGGTAGCGGAGCGCTCCAGCTCCGCGAGCGGCGGATCGCCATCCTGCAGGCGATCGGCCGTAACCTGAACCGGGAGTTCGGCGGTCGACTCGAGAATGCGGTGGCGGCGGCACCCGCCGATGCCTCCGGACACGCCCGCTTTCTCGCCCGCACCTTCCCCTCTTACGAGGACAGCCGCGTGCACTCAGGAGTCCGGCTCACCTTCCTCAAGCGCGCGCAGCTGGCGGCGGGCATGTTGCACGGCCGTCGCGTGGCCCTCGGCGCGGCCGGGCTCGAGGCCCCGGAGCGTCTCACGGTGTACGCCGACTATATGCTGCCGCGGGCTCTACGGGCGGAGGGAGTGATCGCGTACTCGGATGAACTGGCGCGACGCGTGCACAGTCTGATTCCGCTCCCCGCTGGAGGTCCGGAAGAGACGGAGATCCGGATCGCCACGGTGGCGGCCTGCCACCTGCTCGTGGAGCGGGCCCGCGAACTCGGAGCCGAGCTGGACGGAATGCGCCTCGACTTCCTCCTGTGGCGGCGCGGCTTCGGCGTGGACGCCCCGCACCACCGGACGGTGACGACCGACTACTGAGCCGCCGACCCGCCGACCTGCCCAACCACCTCGACCGGGGACGCCGGATCCCGTAACATTGGCCCTCCCCCGGACCGGGGCACCGCTTTCGGAGAAGCCGTCACGACAGCTCGTCCAGCCGACCAGCCCCGCGGCCGATATCTGGCCGTCCTCTCTCTCACGGCGCTCGGCGTGGTGTACGGCGACATCGGCACCAGCCCCATCTACGCCCTGCGGGAGTCGCTGCACGGCTCGTACGGAGTCGAGCCGAACGCGGCCGGGGTGTTGGGCGTCCTGTCGCTGATCTTCTGGTCGCTGATCGTCGTCATCTCCGTCAAGTACCTCGCCTTCGTGATGCGAGCCGACAATCG
Source organism: Gemmatimonadota bacterium (assembly GCA_046758745.1). Taxonomy (GTDB): domain Bacteria; phylum Gemmatimonadota; class Gemmatimonadetes; order Palauibacterales; family Palauibacteraceae; genus JBHIAV01. Next base: position 14,382 of record JBHIAV010000003.1, on the reverse strand, counting down.
CGGCGAAGGGGGGATCATCGCGCTCACCGCCCTGGTGATGCCGCCCTTCGCGGAACCCCGCGGCCGGCGCAGGCTCCTCATGCTGACGGGCCTGTTCGGGGCGGCTCTCCTATACGGCGACAGCATGATCACGCCGGCCATCTCCGTGCTCAGCGCCGTGGAAGGGCTGGAGGTGGCCGCCCCTGTCCTCTCCCCGTACGTGATCCCGATCACCGTGCTGATCCTCATGGCCCTGTTCGCCTTCCAGAGACGCGGCACGGCGACGGTCGGTGCCGTGTTCGGGCCCGTGATGCTCGTCTGGTTCGGCGTACTCGCTCTCCTCGGCGTGGCACAGCTGTGGAGGCACCCCGCCGTGCTGACGGCGCTCAGCCCCACGCACGCCGTGCGCTTCTTCATGGAGAACGGAACGAAAGGGTTCCTCGTCCTGGGCAGCGTGTTCCTGGTGGTGACGGGTGGGGAGGCGCTGTATGCCGATATGGGTCACTTCGGCCGCCGGCCGATCCGGATCACCTGGTTCGCGTTTGTGCTCCCGTCGCTGCTGCTGAACTACCTGGGTCAGGGGGCGCTCGTCCTGGCGGAGCCCGCGGCCCTCGAGCAGCCCTTCTTCCGCATGGCGCCGGGGTGGGCCCTGTATCCGCTCGTGGTGCTGACGACGGTCGCCACCGTCATCGCGTCGCAGGCGGTGATCTCCGGGGCGTTCTCGCTCACGCGGCAGGCAGTCCAGCTGGGTTACTTCCCGCGAGTCGGCGTCAAGCATACCTCGAGTCGGGAGATCGGACAGATCTACATCGGGGGCATCAACTGGACCCTGGCGGTGGCCTCGATCGGTCTCGTCCTCGGGTTCCGCACGTCGAGCGCGCTGGCGGCCGCCTACGGGGTCGCGGTGACCACCGACATGGTGTTCACCACCATTCTGTTCGCCTTCGTGGCGCGGGCCCGGCTGGGATGGCCCGGTTGGGCAGCGGCCGGCCTCGTCGCCTCCTTCCTCATCGCCGACCTCTCTTTCTGGGGCGCCAACCTCGCCAAGATCCCACACGGCGGCTGGTTCCCGCTCGTCATCGCCGCCGCCGTCTTCGTCATGATGACGACGTGGCGCACGGGGCGAAGGATCCTGGCGCAGAGGATGAGCTCGCGTGTCTTGCCCATGGATCTGTTCGTTCGGCAGGTCGAGACGAACCCGCCCACCCGCGTGCAGGGAACGGCCGTGTACATGTACGGAGGCGGGAGGGGCACGCCGCCGGCCCTGCTTCACAACCTCAAGCACAACAAGGTGCTGCATCAGAGGGTGTTGTTCCTTCGGGTCGTGACGGAAGAGGTGCCCTACGTGCCGAGGGAGCGGCGGGTCACGGTCGAGCCGCTGGGGGCCGACATCTTTCGCGTGACGCTGCGCTACGGCTTCGCGCAGGACCCCGACGTTCCCTACGCCCTCGCGAGCCCGGAGTGCGGGCTGGATATCAAGCCGATGCAGACCACGTACTTCCTCGGGCGGGAGAAGCTGATCCCGGTACGCCGCCCCGGCATGGCGAGGTGGCGCCGGCGGCTCTTCGCCGTGCTGTCGCACAACGCCCAGTCGCCCACCGATTTCTTCCGGCTGACGCCGAATCGGGTCGTCGAGCTCGGGACGCAGATCGAGATCTAGGCGGAAGCGCTTCGACGGGCGCGGCCGCTCGCTCCGGCGGGAGCGAGATCAGCTTGCCGACAGTTCGTCGTATACGACGCCGAGAGCGTGCGACCGCAACTCCTCGTGGCCGTATCTCTCCGTCCATGCCGGCCTCAGCTCCGTGATCTCCTCCCGGGACCGCCCCTCTCCCATCGCCTCACCCACCAGCTCGCGCAGCCGGTCGAAGTACTCGGACTGTCTGCGGAGCCCCCTCCGATCGGTGATCTCACCGTGGCCAGGGACGACCACCGTCCGCTCGTCGCACAAGTCGATCAGCGCCTCCAGACAGCGCTGCCACCCCTCCGTGGTCGCGCCAGCCCCCACGTCGATGTACGGATGCAGCTCATGGAAGAGCAGGTCGCCCGCGTGGACGAGGTTCTCCTCCGGGAGATGGATGAACGCGTCGTTGTCCGTGTGCCCGTTGCTCACGTGCCGAAGCTCGAAGCGTCCGGCCGGGGCTCGCACTTCGGCTTCGCGGTCGAAGCCGGTCGACGGAGCGGACCGGGCGGGCTCCAGCGAGGCCACGCGCCGCGCGAAAGCCTCGAGTCGTTCGACGAACTCGGCATCCGGTTCCGACCCAGACTGCTGGCGCCAGCTCTCACGCACCTGAGCCACCCACTGCTCCGGGCTGCCGGCTACCCGGTCCCGAAGCCGCTCCGTAAGGGCGACGACCCGCGCCGACAGCTTGGCCTGGCCGATGTGCTCCACCTCTCCCGCGAAAGCGAGGTTGCCGCCGGTGTGGTCCGAGTGATGGTGGGTGTTGATCACGTGGGTCAGGCGACCGCCGATCTCCTCCGCCTCGTGCCGGAGGATTCCGCCGAACCCGAAGTTCTTGCAGTCGACGAGGACGGCGCGCTTTCCCTTCGAGACGAGCATGGCGTTGCCGCCGCCCCGAAACGCGACGCGAACCCGGTTGCTCACCTTCTTCCACTTGAAGAAGCTCCCGTGGAAGCGCGGGAGCAGATCGGCGAGCGATTCGGGGAGAAGCGGCGCGGCCACGGCGGCCGTGCCGAGCGTTCGGGCAAAGTCTCGTCGCGACAGGGTGCGCATCATGTCGTCTCCGTTTCGTCGGCGGGAAGAGTTTCTCCGGGTCTGGAGGGGTAACACGCCGGGCGACGCCCGGGTTGCATGTGGCAGCCGATACGAGGCCTGGGAGTGGGGCTGGCTCCGTGCGCCGAGCATCACGCCGCCGGGCCGGGCCGGCCGCGGAGCGCCGCTGGTCCGTCCGGCTCGCCTTGCCCACGAGCGAGAGGTTACGGTGTGCGGGGCTTCGCGACGCCGCTCTGAACCAGGAGGGCGCGTGATGAAGGAGGAAGCCGGGCCCGCCTCCCCTCTCCGGGCCGGTCGCCCGCTCGAGGTGTGGGTTCGGCGGTCCCGCAGCGGATCCTCGCGGCTACGGCTTCAAGGCCGGCCGGAAGGCGGCAGGAGATGAGCTTTCCGACTCGCCGGCCCACGCTCCGCCGCCTCCTCCACGGCAATGTCGGCGCGCTCGCGCTCATCTCGCTCCTCAACGACGCGGCGAGCGAGATGATCTACCCGCTCCTCCCCCTCTTTTTGGTCGGAACGCTGGGCGCGGGTCCCGCCTTCCTCGGGCTGGTCGAAGGGGTCGCGGAGAGCGCGTCCAGCCTGGTGAAGCTCGCGGGCGGCTGGCTGTCGGATCGGCTCCGGAGGCGCAAGCTCCTCGTAGGGTGGGGATACGCCGTCGCCGGGGCCGCGAGGCCGCTGATGGCCCTGGCCGCAGCCCCCTGGCACGTGCTGACGATCCGCTTCTCGGACCGCGTGGGAAAGGGGGTCCGCACCGCCCCCCGGGACGCCCTGCTGGCCGACTCCGTCGAAGCGGAGCGGCGCGGCCTCGCCTTCGGGGTGCACCGTGCCGCCGACCACGCCGGCGCGCTCGCCGGACCCTTGATCGCGGCGCTCCTCCTGCTCGTCTTTCCGGGCCGGCTGCGGCTGGTGTTCGCGCTCTCCGCCCTCCCCGCCGCCGCGGCGCTGCTCGTGCTCGCGTGGCGGGTGCGGGAGCTGGGGCCGGCGGCCGCTCGTGGGCCCGGGACGCTCGAAACGGAGAAGGGCCGGCTGCGGGCGCTGGGGCCGGCGGCCGCCCGTGAACCCGGCACGCTCGAAACGGAAGAGGGCGGCCGGCTGCGGGATCTCGGAAGCGACTTCTTCCGGTACTTGGCGATCCTCCTCCTCTTCACCCTCGGCAACGCCTCCGACGCTTTCCTCCTTCTCCGGGCCGGGGAGCTCGGGGTGTCGGCGGCGGCGCTTCCGCTCCTGTGGGGTGCCTTCCACGTGAGCAAGATGACGTGGAGCGTCCCGGGCGGAGTCCTCGCCGACCGGCTCGGTCCCGGGAGGGTGATCGTGATCGGGTGGCTGGTGTACGCGATCACCTATGCCGGCTTCGCGTTCGCCGGGGGACCGGCCGCCGCGTGGGGTCTCTTCCTCGTCTACGGACTCTTCTTCGGCCTCACCGAGTCCCCGGAGAAGGCGCTCGTCTCTTCCCTCGCGCCGGCGGTCCTCCGGGCGCGGGCGTACGGCGCGTTCCACGCTGCGGTCGGGATCGCCGCGCTCCCGGCCAGTCTCATCTTCGGGGTGGTATGGCAGGCGTTCGGCCCGCCCGTCGCCTTCCTCATGGGGGCGGGAGTCGCGGGAGCGTCTGCCGGGCTACTGGCGCTCGCTCTGCCCGGTCTGCGGCGCGGGGCCGCCGATTTCACGGCTCCCTCTCCAGAAACGTTGCAGCGGTGATGCCGGATCGATTCGGGCTCGGCGAGTGGCGGTCAGGGTCCGCGGTACACCACACCCTCTTTCATGACGAAGCCCACCGCGCCGACGGCCTCGATGCGCTCGGTGGGATCGCCCCGCACGGCAACCAGGTCGGCGAGCAGTCCGGGCCGGATCTCCCCGAGCTCTTCCTCCATCCCCAGGATGCGTGCGTTGACGAGGGTGGCGGCGCGGAGCGCCTCCCCGGGCGTCATCCCGCCCCGCACCATCCACTCCAGCTCGCGGCGGCTCTCTCCGTGCGGGAAGACGCCCACGTCGCTCCCGAGGCCGATCGTCACCCCGCTCCGAAGGGCGAGGCGGAACGCTTCGAGCGCCCGCGTGAGACGGGGCGTGAGGGGACCGCCCGCCCGGTACTCTCCGAAGTACTCCTCGATCGCGGCGTAGGCCGAGAGCGTCGGGAGATAGGCGACGTCCCTCTCGGCCATGAGCCGGAAGACCTCCGCCGTCCCCTCGGAGCCGTGCTCGATCGTGTGCACCCCCGCCAGCGCTGCTCTTCGGATCCCTTCCGGCGAGGCGGCATGAGCCGCCACGCGGCGGCCCGCCGAGCGCGCCTCGTGCACCAGCTCGCGCAGCTCCTCTTCGCTGAACGTCGGGACCGCTTCCCCTCTCGGCCCGCGCCGGTAGTCGGCGTACACCTTGATCCAGTCGGCCCCGTGCCCGACCTGCTCGCGCACGGCCCTGCGGATCTCGTCAGTGCCCGTCGCCTCCTGTGCACTTTGCGGGAGGTCGAGGTCGGGCGAGAAGCCGCGCGGCCCCGGCCCGTAGCTCGCCGTGGCCACGATGGCGCGGGTGGCGACGAGGAGGCGGGGCCCCGGGATGAGACCCCGGGCGATCGCGTCCCGCACCGCGATGTCGCCATAGGCCGCCCCCTCGGTGCCGAGGTCGCGAAGGGTGGTGAATCCGGACATCAGCGCCCGCTCCGCATGGAGGACGGCGCGGATCGTCCGCTCCTCGCGCGACTCCTTGAGCACCTGATCATTCCACGGCGTCTCGTCGTACGGGTGGAGGAAGAGATGCGAGTGCAGGTCGATGAGGCCGGGAAGGAGAGTCATTCCGGGCAGGTCGATCGTCTCCGAGCCCGCCGGCGCGGGGACGTCGGCGGCCGGGCCGACGTCGGCGATGCGGCTCCCGCGAACGAGGACGACCCACCCCAGGCGGGCGATGCCGCCCGCCGCGTCGAACAGGCGCGCCGGTCGGAGGAGCAGGACCGTGTCGGCGAGGGGGTCCCGAAGCGGGCCGGAGAGCGGAGCCTCCGTCGGTGCCCCGGCCAGGCGGCCGGGAGGCTGAGCCGCGGTCGGCATCATGGATGCGAGTAGCAGCGCGCCGGTCACTGCGGCGACACCGGCGCCGCACGCGAACCGCTTCAGCATGTCGACCTCACCGCTCGTGGGGATCGTTGCCGGGGTCGGGCCCGCCGCCGGGTGTGCGACCACGCTTCTCGGGCCCCCACCGGGTGCGCGCCCACGCTTGTCGGGCTGCCGGCGCCGGGGTATCCTCGATTTCTTTGAGGCTCTTCCCAGGCAACTCCTCGCACCAAGGAGGCTACTCATGAGGCGATACGCAATACCGTCGACCCTCGCCATGATCGTCGTGGCGCTCCCTCCGGCGCTCGCCGCGGCGCAGGAAGCCGAGATGCCGACGGAGGCGGAGATGGCCGCGTACATGGCCGCCGCCAGCCCCGGCGCGGAGCACCAGAAGCTGGCCGCCTGGGTCGGGGAGTTCGAGGTGGACACGAAGTTCTGGATTACGCCCGGCGCGGAACCCATGCTCAGCACCGGCAAGGCGGAGCGGAAGATGATCCTGGGCGGCCGCTACGCGGTCGAACACTACGAGGGGATGTTCTTCGGGCAACCCTTCGAGGGTATGGGGCTCACGGGGTACGACAACGTCGAGAAGAAATACGTGAGCGCCTGGGTCGACAATATGGGCACGGGGATCCAGACGATGTCGGGCGACTATGACGACCAGGGCCGGCTCGTCCTGCTGGGCCACTACACGGATCCGGTGACGGGAGAGAGGAAGACGATGAAAGCCGTCTCCGTGGAGTCCGGCGACACCGAGGTCGTCTACATGTATGATGTGGCGGAAGACGGCACGGAGAACCAGATGATGGAGCTCACGTATCGAAAGAAGATGTAGCGGATTCCCTCTGGCTCCCGTGCGCACCCCGGCCCGGTGCCGGGGCGCGGCGTCCTCGTTCCCGCGTCTTGTGAAGTCCCGCGATCTCCACGGGGTCCGATCGATGAGCTCTCGATGGGCTGGCGGCCTCTCGGCGCTGGCCCTCTCAGCACTCGTAGCCTGCGCGCCGGAGCCGACCGGGGAGGGCCGGGCTGACCTCGAGGCCGCCCTGGCGACGATCACGGCCGACGAACTGGCGACCTACGTCCGGGATCTGGCGGCCGACTCGATGGAAGGGCGAGGTCCCTCCTCGGCCGGCGAGGAGCGGACGATCCGCTACCTGCGCCAGCGGTTCGAGAGGCTGGGGCTCCAGCCGGGGAACGGGGACTCGTGGTTCCAGGAGGTGCCGCTCGTCTCGATCACGGCTGATCCGGCGATGCGGCTCGAAATCGAGGGGAACGGCAGGGCGAACAGCTTCGCCTATGGGACCGACTTCATGGCATGGACGAAGCGGGTGGTCGAGGGCGTGGCGCTCGACGGCTCCGAGCTCGTCTTCGTCGGCTACGGCGTCGTCGCGCCGGAGTACGGGTGGAACGACTACGAGGGGCTCGACGTCCACGGCAAGACGGTGGTGATGCTGGTGAACGATCCGGGGTTCGCCACGGAGGATCCCGAGCTGTTCGGCGGCCGGGCGATGACGTACTACGGCCGATGGACCTACAAGTTCGAGGAAGCGGCGCGCCAGGGCGCGGCGGGTGCGTTCGTCATCCATCGGACGGCCGCCGCCGGCTACCCGTGGGAGGTGGTGAGCGGGAGCTGGTCGGGACCGCAGTTCGGCCTCGTCGCCGCGGATGACAACCTGTCGCGGGTGAAGGTGGAGGGGTGGCTGACCCTCGAGTCGGCGCGCCGGGTCTTCGCCCAGGCCGGCCTCGATCTCGAGGCCGAGGCAGCCGCCGCCGCGCAGCCGGGCTTCCGTGCGGTCCCGCTCCGGCTCACCGCCTCGATCTCCATCCGGAACGAGGTGGAGCGCTCCACCACACACAATGTGCTCGCCCTGCTTCCCGGTTCGGAGCGCGCCGACGAGTACGTGGTGTACATGGCGCACTGGGACCACCTGGGACGCGACCCCAGCCTATCGGGCGACCAGATCTACAACGGAGCGCTCGACAACGCTTCCGGCATCGCGGCCCTCCTCGAGCTGGCCGAGGCGTTCGCCTCGCTGGAGCCGCGGCCCGAGCGGTCGCTCCTCTTCCTGGCCGTCGGAGCGGAGGAGCAGGGCCTGCTCGGCTCCGAGTACTACGGGGAGAACCCGGTCCTTCCGCTCGCCCCCACGGTGGCCGCGATCAACATCGACGGGGTGAACATCTGGGGCCCGACGCGTGACATCACGGTGGTCGGCCTCGGGAACTCGGAGCTCGACGGCTACCTCGCCGAGGCCGCGGCCGCCCAGGGGCGCGTCGTTCGTCCCGACCCGGAGCCGGAGAAGGGCTTCTTCTACCGCTCCGATCACTTCTCCTTCGCGAAGCGGGGCGTGCCGGCCCTGTACGCCGATCCCGGGATCGACAACGTCGAGCACGGGGAGGAGTGGGGACGCGCCCGACGGGACGAGTACACGGCGGAGCGCTACCACAAGCCGGCGGACGAGTACGATCCGAGCTGGGATCTGTCGGGCGCGGTGCAGGATCTCAGGCTGCTCCTCCGAGTCGGATACCGGCTCGCCAACGAGACGGTCTTCCCGAACTGGAGCGAAGGGAACGAGTTTCGGGCGAAGCGCGACTCGATGAGGGCGAGTGCCGGCCGGTAGAGACCGCGTTCTCGACGTCGATTCACCCCCGGCGTAAGCGCGACGAGGTGGTCAGCGTCGGCTCGGGAACCGCCGGCGGGATGACCGCCTACCCCGGTGTGTCTCGATGAACGGGAGATGAGCCAACCAGGCGGCAGGAGCGGTGCCGACAGGGGTGCCGGGAGCGATGCGCCCCCCCGCCTCCGGTAGCGGCCTGCGGCTCCCCGCGCTCGCGCGTGGCGCGGCGATGGGGGCAGGCGGGGCGCTCCTCCTCGCGGCCCTCCTCGCGTCCACGAGCAAGGCCTCGCTCTTCGCGGCGGGCCTCGCCCTCCTCCTGGCCGGCCTGGCCGGGCGACGCCTCGCGCGGTGGCACGGACCGGCGGCGCTCCTCCTCCTCAACACGGTGATCCTGTTCGCCCTGCTCGAGATCGGCGCCACCGCCGTCGTCGCGCTCGCCACCACCCCGGCCATCCAGGCCCGGCTGGCGCGGATCATCCGCCCGGCCCACGATCTGATCGCGCACTACCGGTCCCTGCCGTACTACGCCGAGCAGGAGTGGAGCGAGCGATACTGGGAGGAGCACGAGCGGGCCGTTCGCCAGAGGTACGAGCCCTACCTGCTCTGGCGGAGCCCTCCGTTCCACGGCGAGGCGATCAACATCCGGTCGGACGGCGCCCGGGTGACGCCCGGGGCCCGGTGCGTCCCGGGCGCCTACCGGGTCTTCGTGTTCGGCGGCTCGGCGATGTGGGGGTGGGGCGCACCCGACTGGGGGACGATCCCGGCCTACCTGCAGGCGGGGCTGGAGGGCCGGCGCGAGGCGCCGGTGTGCGTGGTGAACTTCGCCGAGAACGCCTACGTGGTGACGCAGAGCCTCATCCAGCTCGAGCTCGAGCTGGAGGCCGGGAGCATCCCCGACCTGGTCGTCTTCTACCACGGCGTGAACGAGGTGTTGGCCGCGCACCAGTCGGGCGAGCCGCTCGTGCATCAGAACCTCCCCGACATCGCCGCCCGCTTCGAGGGCTCACGGCCGGCGCTCGCCTCGTGGCTCCTGGAGCTCAACCTGGTGCGGCTGATGCGGCGGCTCGCGGGTTGGCTCGGCATGGGCGCCCGCCGCGGTGCGGCGGACGTGGACGCGGACGAGCTCGGCGGGCAAGTGGCGGCGAGCTACCTGGAGGCTCTCCGCATGGTGGGCTCGCTGGCCGAGACGTACGGCTTCGAGCACCACTTCTTCTGGCAGCCGCATATCCTGGCCGGAGCCAAGCCCCTGACGGCCGACGAGCGGAGCTTGATCACGGATCTCGACTGGCTGGTTCCGCTGGGTTCGCCCCTGCGCGATCTCTTCGCGTCGACGTACGAGCGGATCGAACTCGAGGCGTCACGGCGCGAGCGTCTCCACTACGCGGGCCGCGTCTTCGACGGCGTGAGGGGGTCCGTGTGGATCGACACGTGGGGACACGCCACGCCAGCCGGGAATGAGATGGTCGCGCGCTTCATACTGTCGGCGATCGGGGCGCAGACGGAAGATTCATCGAGATCGGATCGGCTCCGTCCGGCGCGGAATCGACGGTGACGCCAGGTCCCTTTCAGAACCACAAGGAGCTGTAGATGCCTTCGTATCTTTGGGAGCTTCCCGCTGCCGTTCCTCGTCTCGTTTCGCGCCGCATCACCGTTCCTCGTTTCGCCGTCCCGGCCGCGTCTCCTCTCCTCGTCGCCGCGGGGATCCTCGGAGGGTGTTCGGGCACGGGCGAAAGCGCGCCGCCGGAGGCGGGGGCGGAGGCGGTGCAGGAGGCGCTCGCCGTGGCGGAGGAGTACGTCGTCGGCTTCTACGACCAGTACCCGGAGGAGGCCCCCGAAGCCGGGTATCCGGACGCGCCCCTCGACAGGCTGGGCGACAAGAGCCTCGAAGCCATACAGGGATGGCAGGCGCGGGAGGACGCGTGGCTGGCCCGGCTGCGGGCGATCGATCCGGCCGACCTCGAAGGGACGCCCGCCGCCGTGCCGTACGCCTACGCGCGCGAGCGGCTCGAGGCGTCCGTGGAACGTCGCGTGTGCCGCACGGATCTGTGGAACGCGAGCCCCACGTGGACGGGGTGGCAGTTCCTCCTTCCGTCGGTCTTCCAGCACCAGCCGGTGGGAACGGAGGAGCTACGCGCCGCGGCCCTCGCCCGCGCGCGGGATGTCCCCCGCTACCTGGATGTGGAGATCGCCAACCTTCGCGAGGGGGTGCGGCTCGGGTACACGGCCCCTGGGTCCAACGTCGAGGCGGTCCTGCGGCAGGTGGAGGACCTGCTCGAGCTCGCTCCCGGCGAATCGCCCTTCTTCGATCCGGCGCGGCGGGACTCCGCTCCGGGCTTCGAGGTGGAGCTGCGCCGCGTCATCGCGGAGGAGATCGAGCCGGCGATCCGTCGCTACCGGGACTTCCTGGCCGACGAGTACCGGAGCGCCGCGCGGGAAGCGATCGGCGTCACCGCCAACCCGGACGGGCACGATTGCTACCTCGCCTCGGTGCGCTACTGGGTCTCCCTCCCCCTCACGCCGGAGGAGATCCACCGGAACGGGCTTCGGCAGATGGAGCGCATCCAGGCGGAGATGCGCGCGATCGGAGCGCGGAGCTTCGGCACCGGGGACACGCGGGAGCTTCTCGCCAAGGTCCGAACCGATCCCCGCTACACCTTCCGCACCGCGGACGAGGTACTCGCGTACGCGAGGGCCGCCGTGGAGCGCGGGAAGAAGGCCGTGCCCGACTGGTTCGGCTTCGTGCCGCAGGCCGACGTGGTGGTGAAGCCTTACCCGGCCTTCCAGAAGCGCTCGGGCGGCGGGTTCTACAGCGCGGGGGTCGAAGGGCAGCCCGGCACGTACCAGCTCGGCACCTATGAGCCGGAGAAGATCAGCCGGGCCGGGATGGAGGCGACGGCGTTCCACGAGGCCTATCCGGGACATCACCTGCAGGTTTCCGTGGTCCTCGAGCGGGCCGGGGTGCATCCGGTACTCCGCTACTTCTTCAACTCCGGCGTCGGCGAGGGGTGGGCGCTGTACACCGAGCGGCTGGCGGACGAGATGGGGCTCTACTCGTCGGACCTCGATCGGCTCGGGATGTTGTCGAACGAGGCCCTTCGCGCCGCCCGCCTGGTGGTGGATCCCGGAATGCACGTGTTCGGTTGGACGCGCCAGCAGGCGATCGACTACCTGCTGGAGAACACGGCCGAGTCGGTGAACAGCGCCACCTCCGAGATCGACCGCTACATCGCGGTGCCCGGCCAGGCGACCGCCTACCTGACGGGGAGCAGCGAGATCCGGCGACTCCGGGCGTTGGCCGAGGAGCGTCTGGGCGAGCGCTTCGACATCAAGGCCTTTCACGACCGCGTGCTCGAGGACGGCACCGTCACCCTCGGCATGCTGCGCGACAAGATCGAGCACTGGGTGGAAGAGCAGGCGGGCTAGCTCGGCATCTCACGCGACGTGGATCCGGGCTGCGGCGGGGATGATCGCCTCGCGTTCAGTTGGGCTTCAGATCTCCCCCCTCCGCGCGAACTCCGCGATGTGCTCCGCGGCGCGGAAGGCGAGCGCCTGGATCGTCATCGTCGGCTGGCCCCGCCCCGATGTCACGAAGCTGCTCCCGTCGCAGACGAAGAGGTTCGGGATGTCGTGGACGCGGTGGTACCGGTCCACCACCGAGCCCCCCGGGTCGTCGCCCATGCGGCAGGTTCCGAGAAGATGCGCCGCGACCGTCGTAGCCTCGAACGGATACTTCCATACCTTCCGCGCGCCCGCCGCCTCGAGGATCTCCACGGCCCGGTCCTGGAGGAAGCTGACCATCGCCACGTCGTCCGGGTGGTCGCGCAGCGTCACCCGGATGGCGGGGATCCCAAACTCGTCCTTCACCTCGGGGTCGAGCGTGACGTTGTTCGTCTCGAGGGGCAGTGAGGTGGTGTGGACCTGCGCGTACATCCTGCGCGGGTACTCGCGGAGGAGCTCCTTGTATTCGGCGCCCCACCACGGCGCGTCCGGTCCGTTGCCGCCGATCGCGTGGAGGATGGGGTGGTAGAAGAGGCGCGCGTCGATCCCGCCGCCCCCGTAGAAGCCGCGCTTCGAGTCGGCGTCGTAGAAGTCCTGCATGACGCGCGTCACCTGGACGCTCTTGTACTCGTTGAGCTCGTGCTCGAACGTCGCGCCCACCAGGGCCTGTCCGTTCGGCATCAGGTACCTTCCGACGAGGCCGCTCGAGTTGGCGAGCCCATCCGCGAAGCGGCTCGAATCGGAGAGGAGGAGGAGGCGCGGTGTCTCGGCCCCGTTCGCGCACAGCACGACCGCCTTCGCCCTCTGGAACCGCTCGTTGCCCTCCCGGTCGAAGTACGTAACGCCCGTCACGCGACCCGCCGGATTCGTCTCGATCCGGAACACGGTGCTCTGGGGACGCACCTCGCACCGGCCCGTCTCCTCGGCCTCCGGGATCATGGTGACGAGCGAGGAGGACTTCGCCCGCACCTCGCATCCGAAGCCCATGCAGAAGCCGCAGTGCACGCAGCCCGACCGGCCGCGATACGGCTGCGAGGTGATCGCCATGGGGGCGGGATACGAATGGAAGCCGAGCGCCTCGCACCCCTTCTCGAACAGGACGCCGGAGGACTTCACCGGCAGGGGCGGCATCGGGTACGGCCTCGAGCGCGGCGGCTCGAGCGGATTCACCCCCGCTTCGCCCGACACCCCCACCTCCCAGTCCACCTTCGTGTAGTAGGGCTCGAGCTTCTCGTAGGTGAGGGGCCAGTCCGCGAAGCCGGTTCCCGGGATCTCCCCCAGGACGCTCCTCTCGATGAAGTCGATCGGATGGAAGCGCCAGTAGTTGGCCGTGAAATGGACGCTGCTCCCGCCGACGAGCCGCCCGTACAGAAGGGGAGGAATGTCGAACCGCCTCTCGGCCTTCTCGTCGGCCGAGTGGCGGAAGGTCTGCGGGTGCCGCTTCGGATGGTTGCTGATCCTGTAGTCGAACCAGAAGGCGAGCTCGTCGTGCACGAAGTCGCGCTCGGAGAGACGCGGCCCCTGCTCGAGCACCACGATCCCGAAGCCCGCCCGCGACAGCTCTCGCGCCATCACGCCCCCCGCCGCACCGGAGCCGACGATGATGAAATCGACCTCGTCCGAACCGCGATATCTGGCTCCCCGTCGCCTCATGTCAGATCGCTCCAGGTTGGCGCACGTCTACCGGCGGTGGGCGCCGCGGTCGTAGTGGCCGAACGGCGGGAGATAGATGTGACGGTCATCGAAACCGATCAGCTTCCAGCCGATCTTATCGTGGTTCCCGCCGTGGCTGGGGTGGGAGAACATGCCGAGCAGCGTGAGGAACCACACGCTCCCGAAGAAGGGAGAATCCTCCACCGACCTCAGGAACTCGATCTGTGTCTCCTCATCGAGGCTGGCGAAGGAAGGGGCGCCGGCGTGGCCCTCCCGGACCTTCTGGCCGAAGTCGGCGAGGCCTTCCCTGAAGTCATCGGCCCGGTCGGAGGCGAAGGTGGTGAGCGCCCGGTCGATGAAGTGCACGACGCCCGCTTCGCGCGCCCCGAGGCCGTCCTCGCCGCTCGGGATGATCCGCGCGGCGATCGCCTCGACTTCGGCGGCCTGTGCCGCGGTGAGGAGCTCGAAATCCGGCCGCACGGCCGACTCGACCACGCGGCGGGCGTGATCTCGGGCGGACAGGATCCCGGGCCAGTTGGCCGCGATCCACGCCGAGCCGAACGCGGTGCCCGAGGTACGGAGAAAGGATCGCCGCGTGAATTCGCTGCCCATGACGTCGTCGCTCTGGCGGGTGGGCCTCGGAAGCGACCGTGGCCCCGGAGAGACCCGAAGCCGCCGGCGCTGCCCGTGTGAAGCCGTGCTCGATGCCGGACGGCGCCCCCGGCGTCGATGCGAGCGCGTATTGTGGTGGTGGGCGGCGTGGGGCGCCAGTCGCCCACGTCGGAGCAGAACGCCGCCGGGCGCCGCCGGGTCCTCTACGTACCTGCTGCCGGATGCCGCCGGACGCCGCGGGGCTCTTTACCGGACGGGCCGC
>JBHIAV010000002.1:0-113440 GCA_046758745.1 Gemmatimonadota bacterium | reverse complement strand
GTGCTCTTTGCGGCGGCCCGCGTCCTTCGCGGCACGGCGCTCGTTCGGGGAGCGGCCCGGCTTCGCGGAAGGGCCGGCCTGGCGGCCAGGATGCTGCTCGCCAGCGCGCCGATGCCGGTGTCGTCCGGAGCCCGGGCTCCGCCACACGACGACCGCTCCGCTCCGAGCTTCGCGCTGCTCGAGGGATGCGTGATGCGCGGGCTCTTCGGCCACGTTCACGCCGCCACCCGGCGGGCGCTTCGCGCCTCCGGCTACGTGGAGGCGGCCGCCCCGGGCCAGAGGTGCTGCGGGGCCCTGCATGCACACGCCGGAGATGCCGCCGGAGCGAGAGCGCTGGCGCGCGCCAACGTCGACGCGTTCGATCGGAGCGGCGCTCGTTGGATCGCCGTGAACTCGGCCGGGTGCGGGGCGGCGCTGCGCGAGTACCCGCGATGGCTCAAGGGCGTCCCCGGCCTTGAGCAACGGACGCAGCGCCTCGCGGCTCGCGTGCGGGATGTGAGCGAGCTGCTCGCCGCCCCTCCTCGACCCGTGCGGGGTCGGCTGCGCGGGCGGGCGGGATACGATGCGTCGTGTCATCTCCTGCACGGGTAGCAGGTCCGGAGGGAGCCGCTCGAGATGCTCCGACGCATCGACGGCCTCGACGTGGCGAAGCTCCCGTCCCACGACCGATGCTGCGGCGGAGCCGGCGTGTACAACCTGCTCCAGCCGGATCTCGCCACCCGTGTTCTGGAGCCCAAGATCGACGACGTGCGCGCCGGGGCGTACGATTGGGTGGTGACCGGTAATCCCGGCTGTCTCATGCAGATCGGCGCGGGCCTGCGGGACGCGGAGATCGCCGTGCCCGTACTCCATCCCGTGGAGCTCCTCGACCTCGCCCTCACGCCCGCGAGCGGTCGTGTAGCGGAGGAGGGCGGCCGCCCGGCACGCGCCGAAGCGCGAAGCGGCGGTGCGGGCCGGCTGCCCGACGCTCCGGCGGCCGAGTCCATGCGGAATGGCCGATGAACCTCGAGGGACGGATCGCCGTCGTTACCGGAGGGAGCACGGGGATCGGCTTCGCCATCGCCCGACGGTTGGCGGCCTCCGGCTGCCGGGTCGCGATCTGCGCCCGCACGGAGAGCGATCTCCAGGCGGCAGCCGATGCGCTGCGCGAGGAGGGACACGAGGTGCTGGCCGTCCCCGCCGATGTGTCCCGTGAGGAGGACGTGACCCGCTTCGCGGAGCGAGTGGGAGAGCTTCTTGGCCCGGCCGACGTGCTGGTGAACAACGCGGGGGTGGGAGCCTTCGGCCCTCTCCCGGAGCTGACTCCGGGCGACTTCGATCGCGCGTTCGGGGTCAACGCGCGCGGCCTTTTCCTCTGCTCGCTCGCTTTCGTCCCGGAGATGGTGCGGCAGCGCGACGGCGTGATCGTGAACATCGCATCGATCGCGGGGAAGGTCCCGTTCGCCGGCGGCAGCGTGTACGCCGGCTCCAAGCACGCGGCCGTGGGAATCTCGAAGTGCATGATGCTGGACCTGCGCCCCCACAACGTGCGCGTGATCACTGTCTGCCCCGGCTCTGTGGACACGCCGTTCTTTCGAAAACAGGAGCACCTGGCTTCCGACCCGATGAAGATGCTTCGCGCCGAGGATGTCGCCGACCTGGTTGTGTCGGCCATCCGGCTCTCCGACCGGGGGACGGTGAGCGACCTAGAGATCAGACCAGTGAGCCCGTAGACTGTACCGATAGCTGGACGGGCGGACGGACTCCGGATCGGGGAGCGGCAGATGACGCAGCGCTACGATTACCTGATCGTCGGCGGCGGACTGGCGGCGGCCTCGGCCGTGGAGGGCATCCGCGACCACGACCTCGAGGGGAGCATATTGCTTCTCACCGAGGAAGGGGTGCCACCCTACCACCGGCCGCCCCTCTCGAAGGAATACCTCCAGAGTCCCGACGCCGGCCGCGAGCTGCTGCACGTGAAGCCGGAGGAGTGGTTTGAGAGCCAGGCGCGCGTCACCCTCGAGACGAATCAACGCATCCTCGCCCTCGATCCGAAGGAGATGAAGGTCACCTCCGCCCGGGGCAACGTCTATCGGGGGGAACGCATCCTCCTCGCGACCGGGGGGCGGGCGCGCAGCCTCGAGGTACCGGGCGTCGGACTGCCCGGCGTGTACACCCTGCGCACTGTGGCGGACTCGGAGGCTCTACGGGCGGCGGCGCGTGAGGCGGGACGGGCGGTGCTCATCGGTGCCGGCTTCATCGGCATGGAGGTTTCCGCTTCGCTCGCCCATTACGGCGTGCAGTCGATCGTGGTGGAGGCGGAGGATCGGGTGTGGCCGATGCTGCTTCCCCCGGAGCTCTCCTCCTTCGTGCAGGAGCAGTTCGAGGAGCAGAGTGTGCAGTTCCGGCTCGGCTCGCGGCTTCGCGCCTTCCGCGGCGATGGGCGGCTGGAGGCCGTCGTTCTGGACGACGGGAGCGAGATCCCCTGTCAGATGGCGGTCATCGGCGTCGGGATGATCGCCAACGATGAGCTCGCGGCGGACGCCGGTCTGGCCGCGCGTGACGGCATCGTGGTGGACGCATACGGGGAGACCACTCACGCGCACATCTATGCGGCCGGCGATGTGGCGCGGTATCCCGACCCGATCTTTGGTGGGACGGCACGGGTCGAGCACTGGGACCACGCTCGCGCCCACGGCCGGCGGGTCGGACGCAACATGACGGGCGCCCGGATCGCTTACGACTACCTCTCGTACTTCTTCTCGACCGTCTTCGACCTCAAGTTGAACATGTACGGCCGGCCGGCCGGAGCGGACCGGGTCGTGGTGCGCGGGACGCTCGGCGAAGGCCCGAGCGTTGCGTTCTGTGCCGCGGATGGCCGCATCGTCGGCGCCGTGCTGATCAACGCGGTAGGGGAGATGGACGCCTGCCAGGCCCTGGTGCGAAAGCGCCCACAGATCGATGAGATCGTCGACGAGCTGGTGAATCCCGAGATCGCGCTGGACGCGGTCGCCGGTTGAACTCGAGTGGAGAGAGCGGAGAGCGGAGAAAGCATGAGCGCCGAGAACGCCGATATCCAGGAATGCGTGCGGCAGGAGCTGCGCAAGGTCAAGGACCCCGAGCTGGGCTTGAACATCGTGGACCTCGGGCTCGTGTATGACATCGAGGTCGAGGACGCCGACGTGACGGTCACCATGACCCTCACGAGTCCGGGGTGCCCGGCCGGTGGGCAGATCCTCTCCGGAGCCCAGCAGGCTGCCGAGTCGGTCGAGGGGGTGGAGAGCGCCCGCGTCAACCTCGTGTGGAAGCCCTTCTGGACGCCGGATCGCATCGACCCGAAGGTGCGAGCGGCGATGGGCTTCTGATCTCCGGCGGGAGACAGCGGCCGCGAAGATCGATCCAGGCAGGCGAGCGGATCGCGGAAGGCGCCTGACGCGCGCCCTGCAGCGACAGCTGCACCCCTCGCGGTTGCCGTCCCGTCATTGGGCAGGCTTCCCCCCATCGGGCACCGTCCGGGCCACCTTGCCGTCCTTGGGCGCTCCGCCCCCATCGGGCACCCTTCCCCGATCGGGCACTCTTCCCCCCAATCGGGCATCTACCGCCAATCGGGCACCTTTCCCCCTCGGCTGTTGAGACCTTGTTGAGGCGCCCGCCTATTCTGCCGGCAGTGAAGCGAAGAGCGTGTGGCGGGGCTGCCTCCTGCTCGACAGGAACCGGTCACGACGCGGCCCCGGGCGCAGCGCCGCGAGGGATCCGGGGCACCCCGCCGCACCACATGACGGCACGACACGGCGAAGGCGTGGGGCGATCCACACCCGGCGGGGCCGCAGGGTGGCGGGTCGGAACGCGCCTTCGTCTGGATCTCCGCGCGGCCTACCGCCGAGGAGTGGCATGGCGGGGCGGCCGCCAGGAGCGCTACGACCCATCCTCGCGGACGAAGGCACCCGTCACCGCATCGAACCAGCGGACCCACATGACCCTCGGGCTCTCCGTGTCGTAGGCCCACACCTTCACGTGCTTCCTGTCCTTCGAGGGCCGATACACGAGCCAGGACCCGCGGGGGACGCGCCGCTCGAGGTCGGCGCACGAGCCGCTCGGGCCCTGATGCCCAGGCGGACGGCCCGGATGCCAGATGCGGCACTGCCCCGGCGGCGGCAGGTGCCCGGGCGGAATCCCGAGGGTGGCGGCCGTGCTCCGCTTTTCCGACGAGGTCTCGACGGCTGTGCCGCTCGCCGTGATGACCGGACTCGCTCCGGGGGGTGAGCTCACCACGCCCGCGCTGCGGGAGCAGCCCACCAGAGCGAGGCTCACGACGAGGATCGCTGTGGCGGTCTTCAGCATTCTCTCATCTCCGAGGTCGCGGTGTATCAGTTCCTTGGCACGCTGGCCCTGAATGTGCCCGCCGACCGCCGTCCCCGACGGGTCGTCCCGGGATGCGGCAGCGGACGACGACCCGCGCGGCGCGGTGGCGGCCCGACTCCTTTTGCCAGAGTCGTGCCGTGAGACAACTGTCGCGCCGATAATGCGTTGGCGGCGGAGGTCGGCGGAGGGAGCCGAACAACTTTGCGGAACGGTCCGCCCTCGCCGGGGTTCGACGGTCACGTATCTTGTGGGTGATGGGCGTGACGAAAGGTGATCCGTATTTGCTGATCTTCGACGGTGACTGTGGCTTCTGCCGCGCCGTGGTGGAGAAGGTGCACCGTTGGGACCGGCACGGACGGGTGGAGAGCTTCCCGCTGCAAGATGAGCGAAGGCTGGCCGAGACCGGCGTGTCGCGGGAGGCCGCGGAGCGGGCGATGTACCTGGTGGCCCCGGACGGCAGGCGGTGGGACGGGGCCGACGCAGCGGCGTGGCTGCTTCCGCTCCTCCCGGGCGGGGTCCCCTTCGGCTGGCTGCTCCGCTTCCCCCTGGTGAGACCGATCGCTCGAGCCACCTACCGGTGGGTGGCGGACCACCGGCGCTTCATGTCCAGGATCACCCGAACCGAGGCGTCCTGCGCCGTGGGAGAGGGGGACCTGCCCCGATGACGCTGCTTCGGCTCCTGCTCGCTTTCACCCTCGTCCCGCTCCTGGAGCTCGCCGTGCTTCTCCGCCTCGGCGGCTGGCTGGGTCTGGCGCCGACCCTGGGGCTTGTCCTGGGGACCGGCATGGCGGGCGCATGGCTGGCGCGTCGAGAGGGAATGCGGAGCTGGGGAGCGGTGCGGGCGGAGCTTGGCGCCGGACGGCTCCCCGCCGAAGAGCTCCTGCACGCCCTTGGGATCCTGGTGGCCGGCGTGCTGCTCATCACTCCGGGGGTGTTCACCGACATCGCCGGCCTTCTCCTGCTCGCGCGGCCGCTCCGGCGTTTGCTGATCCGGCGAGTCCGCGACCGGCTCATGGAGCGGCTGGTCGTGACGCAGATCTCACCGACTTCCTGGTCCGTCTTCGAGGCAGACCTGCCCGATGAGCCCGCTGGGCCGGCGGACGACGGGGAGGCGAGGCGAGGCGGACGGCCCGGCCGGGTGATCGAGCTCTAGAGGGATCCGGAGATGCTGGACGGAAGCTCGATCGTTCGCGAGCTCCAGGCCGCCCGCGAGGCGGGGGCGAGCAGGGATGCGCTGCTGCGCGAAGCCGTGGGAGCGATCGGGCGGGCGGACGATCGCTTCGACTGGGTGGGGATCTACCTCCTCGAAGACGAGACTCTGGCGCTCCACAGCTACATCGGCCGGCCGACGGAGCACGACCGGATCGCGGTGGGCGTCGGGGTGTGCGGCGCCGCGGTCGCGGAGGAGCGGGACATCAACGTCCCGAACGTCAACGAGCTCGAGAACTACCTCGCGTGCAGCGTGGAGACGCAATCGGAGCTCGTGGTGCTCATCCGAGACCGGAAGACCAGCCGCATCTTCGGCCAACTAGATCTGGACAGCGACCGCATCGCCGCCTTCACCGATCGCGACGAGGCGGAGCTCCGCGTCGTGGCCGACTGGCTGGCCCGTCTCTTTTCTCGATCAGGCGAGGGGGGCGGGCGGGTGGGCTAGGCGACGACGAGCAGGGCGGTCCCGTACATGATGAAAAGCCCCACCGCGAGGCCCGCCGCGTTGAGGGGAGCGAAAACACCGTCTGCTGCGCGTCGCTGGATCACACGAGTGAGCTCCGCCACGACCTGGAAGATCGCCCCGGCCCCCAGCGCGAGGAAGAGCGCCCCGAAGATCGGCGTGTAGGCGAAGCCGCCGATCCATGCCCCCGTGATCGTCGGGATCCCCGCGATTCCCCCCATCGCCCCGAGGTGCCAGAGCGACGGACGGTCGCTCGCCACGGGCGCGACGATCCCGAGACCCTCCGTGGTGTTGTGGAGGGCAAACCCGATCACCAGGAAGCTCCCGAGAGCGATCTCGCCGACCGCGAAGGACGCTCCGATGGCGAGCCCTTCGCCAAGATTATGCAGACCGATCCCGATCGCGATGAGGTAGGCGAGCCGGAGCCGTGTGTGGCGATCGTCGAGCTCTCTCCCCCATCGCGAGCCGCGGGCGTGGCCGGCGGAACGCAGCGCCAGCATGCTCCCCGCTACCCCGAGGATGACGAGGCCCACCCCCTGGAAGGCGTCCGGTACACGGCCGGCGGACTCCAGCGCCTCATGCAATGAATCGACACCGAGAAAGACGAGAAGTCCGATCGTGAGGCTCAGGAAGAAGTGTAGCCACCGGCGGCTCACGTCGCGCAGGAACGGATACCAGAGCAGGCCGATGATCACGGGCACAACGCCGGCGTACACGCCAAGGAGCGCGAAGGTGCCGAAGTAGCGCGCGTTGGTTCGTGGGGTGAGGGTGGCCACCGCCACCTCGCGCGCGAAGGTGAGGCCGGTGGAGGATACGAGCCCGATCTGGTGCGGTTCCCCCTCGACCCAAGGATATGCTAGCTCGACGCGGACGCGGCCCAGCCGCGGCACGGTCCGATCGGGCTCGACGGTGTGCTGCCAGTACGCCTCGTCAACCTGCACCTGGGCGATCGTGACCGGCTCCGGTCCGCCGTTCACCACGTGCACGACCATCCTGCCCGGCGCCGGGAAGGTGACCCGCTCGATCGTCAGCTCCTCCACCGGCGGGAACGCCTCCCGAAGGAAGCCGGTGGGGTCGAAGCGCAGGAAGAGCGCCACGAGCCCCGCCAGGAGCACGAGCGGCCCGAGACCGAGCAGCCACCCTCGACCGGGGGACGCTGGCCCGGCCGGGCCCGGGTCGGGCCCCGCGCCGGCGTCGGCGGGACCGCGAAGACCGACCGGTTCGCGGCGGATTTCCGCCGCCGCTGCCCGGGTGTCCGCCGGCCCGCGCTCAACCATACCGATGCATCGGGACGCCCGCGTCGGCGGCCAGTCGAGGCACGGCGTCGAAGAAGCCCATCCAGCCGAGCTCGGCGAACTCGCTCTGGTGAGCGTGGAACAGGTGCAGGCCCGCGTGCTCGAGCCCCAACTCCAGGATATGCCGCTCGCCCTGGCAGAGCATGACCGTGTCGGTGAGCTCGTAGTGGTCGAGCCGCGTCCCGTTGCGGTACACCCGGAACATCGCGGCGTGCAGGTGGAACGAGTTGACCGGGTCGAACTCGGTGGCGTTGACCAGATACACGCGCACCGGGTCGTTCACGCCGACCCGAAGCGGGTGGGTATGATAGTAGAACGGCGCCGTGTTGACGGCGTACACCTCGTTCTCCCCGTCGAAGTTCGTGTCGAAACCGTTCATCACCATCACCATCTCCCGCGCCGGCGTCCGCCCCTCCGGCGGGTCGACGATGAAGACGCCGTACAGCCCCTTGTGAATGTGCCGCTTCAGGGGCATGACGTGGCAGTGATAGAGGTGCAGCCCGAAGGGCCTGGCAGTGAATTCGTACGTGAACTTTTGGCCCGGCTCCACGATCGGCTCCAGACCGTCCATCTCCGGCGGGTGGGCGCCGTGGAAGTGGATGGTATGCGGATCCGAACCGGCGTTTATAAAGTGGATCCGGAGGAGGTCTCCCTCCGTGCAGCGGATCGTGGGTCCGGGCACCTGCCCGTTGTAGGTAAAGGCGGGGAACCACACCCCCGGAGCGACCTCGATCTCGCGGTCGAGGGATACGATCTTGTACTCGCGCACCGTTCGTCCGGAGAGAGTGCGGCTCACCTCGCCGTAATCGAAGTCGGTAAGATAGGCCATGGGATCGAAGCCGTCCCCCGGCTTCCCATCGCCGTACACGCCGATCCGCGGCCGCGCCCGCCCGTGCGGATCGTAGGCCGCCGGCTCCTGGATCCCCGCCGCCGCGAGGGAGCTGGCCGCCCCGCCCCGTCCGGCAAGGTGGAGGACAGTCGCTCCGGAGAGGCCCGCCACGCCGACAGCGCCCAGCTTGAGCCAGTCTCTTCGGGTCAGTTTCTCGGGTTTCATACGCCCCGCCCGACGATCGCCGCGCCTTTCCTCTCAGCTTCCGCAATCACGCCGGCTTATGGTCACCGACGCACGAAATTTAGTCTTGCCTAAAATTCTACTCGGAAGCGCGCCAGCCGTCAAGATCGGTGGGAGACCGCCTGCGTTTGCGGAGCGCGCCTCTGCCCGAAGGGCTCCGCAATAAGGGAGAACGCCGGGGCGATGCCGCCCCCGCGGGAGAACGCCGCCAGCGCTTCTGCCACGAGCCGGATCACTCGGCCGGCGGGAGCCGCCCCGCCACGGCGGCGTTATCGAGCACCACCCTCACCCGCGCATCCGGCTCCTCGGCGGAGGAGAGCTGCGCCCGGGAGCGGAGCCGCCGCGTCGCGCCGTCGTCACCGTGCGCCCGGCGCGCCGGTCGCCTCCAGGGCCGTCTCCACCTCTCGCCGCACCCACTCCTCCTCCCCTCGAGCCAGCCGCCTCCGGAGAGCGACCTTCGATTCCGGCCCACCCAGCTGTCCGAGCGCCCAGGCGGCATGCCCCCGCACGAGCGGCTCGGAGTCGCGCAGGGCCCGGATGAGAATCGGGACAGCCTCGGCTCGGCCGCTGTTCCCCAGGCCGACGCACACGTTCCGCAGGAGACCGTGGCGGCCGGGGCGCCGGAGCGCCGTGTCCCGGTAGCGCACACGGAAAGTCTCTTCGTCAAGCGCCAGCAGCTCCTCGGCCCAGGTGATCAGGCTCTCGGGAGCGACCGGCCGCCCGAGCGCCAGCGTCTTGCAATCTCCGGGCGGCGCCTCCTCGTTCCACGGGCACACCTCCTGGCAGATGTCGCACCCGAACACGCGGCTTCCGATGAGCGGCCGTAGCTCGACGGGGATCGGCCCGCGGAGCTCGATTGTCAGGTAGGAGATGCACAGACGCGCATCGAGCTCGCGCGGTCCTCTGATCGCACCGGTCGGGCAGGCGGCGATGCAGCGCGTACACGTGCCGCATCGATCGGCCGTGAAGGGCTCGTCGGGTTCCAGGTACAGCGTGGTGAGCAGCTCGCCGAGGAGGAGGTAAGAGCCGAGCTCAGGGTCGATGAGCACGGTGTTCTTGCCAATCCACCCGAGTCCCGCCCGCTGGGCGTGATCCCGCTCCAGCACAGGCCCGTAGTCCACGTACGGCTTAAGGCGGGCATCCGGCGCCATCTCCAGGATCGCGTCGGCCAGGTCGCGCAGGCGCTCTTCGAAGACATCATGGTAGTCGCGCCCCCGAGCGTAGCGGGCGACGATCGGGCGCAGGGGGTCGCCGGCCCCTGCTTCCTCCCCGCTCGACGCGTAGCTCAGGCTGACCAGCACGATCGACCGGCAGCCGGGCAGGGCCCGGCCCGGATCCACTCGGCGCCGCACCGCGTCCCCGCGCGCCATGTACCCCATCTCGCCGTGCAGGCCCTCTCGCAGCCACCGGAGATAGGTCTCGGCGTGGGCGGGCGGATCGGCAGGGGCGAAGCCGACCTGGTCGAAGCCGAGCTCGAGCGCACGCTCTTGAATGCGGGCGCGGAGGTCCAGGTCATCTCGCTTCGTCGTCGTGGCCATGCTCCACGAACCCCACGCTGAAGGGCCCGCCGATCCTGCGACCGCTCCCGCGGCCGGCACGATCGTCGGTCCGACAGCCGACCGTCTAACCGAACGCGAAGGCGCCGGGACAGCGATCGGACAGCTCGCACCCGGCGCAGTCCGGCTTGCGCGCGTAGCACCGGCTCCGACCATGCAGGATCAGGCGCCACGCGTAGCTGCGCCACTGGCGGCGGGGGATCGCCTCCATGAGATCACGCTCGATCTTCTCCGGGTCCTTCTCATCCGTGAGGCCGAGACGACCCGCCACACGCCTCACGTGTGTGTCTACCACCACGCCCTCGAGCTTTCCGAACGCGTTGCTGAGCACGACGTTCGCCGTCTTTCTGGCCACACCGGAAAGCCGGAGCAGGTCCTCCATCGCGCCCGGTACCTCTCCCGCGTACTCCTCCACCACGCAACGCGCCATCTCCTGGATGTGCTTCGCCTTGTTCCGGTAGAAACCGGTCGGACGAATCAACTCCTCCAGCTCTCTGCGATCGGCCTCCGCGAAGTCCCGTGCCTCCGAGTAGCGCCGGAAGAGGGCGGGGGTGACCCGGTTCACGCGTTCGTCCGTGCACTGGGCCGACAGGATGGTCGCGATGAGGAGCTGGAGGGGCGTCTTGTAATCGAGGGTGACCCTCGTGTCGGGATAACGCTCGGCGAGGATCGGAGCGCTCCACTCGACCATCCGGCGACGCGCCGCCACGATCCCCGCCGCGGGCTCCTTCGGCGGAGAGCCGCCACGCTTCTTTGCCGGCGTCGCAGCGTCCTTCGCCCCCTCGGCGGTCTTCCTCCTCGCTGTCGCGGCTGACCCGTCCTCCACGGCCCGGCCCCGCCCGCTTCGGCTTTGACCCGTCCCGGGATCCTTTTCCTTGCCGCCCCGGCCGTGCCTCCCTCCGGCCCGACGCCGCTCAACCATCCGGACCGCCCTCCCATCCCGCCCCGGTCTGCCTAGACTCCGAATCGCCGGGCTCCGTCCTGTACCTCCCGACCCCCTGTGGCCCGCCTCCGACCCCGAGGGCGCCGGCTCCGCCCCCACCCCATTCCCCGACCCTTCCGAGGCGGCGGGCGCGCTCCACCCAGCGGCCGATATCGCGCAGGGTCAGCACGCCCACAAGCTCCCCATCGCGTGCCACGAGCACGCGGCCCTCGTCCGCCGGCTCGAGGCGTGCCAGGACGTCGTCCAGCGTCTCCTCCGGACTCACGATCTGGATCTCCTCGGCCGGTCGCATGAGTTCGGAAACCAGGGCGCTGCTCCGGGCCTGGGGGCTCAGCTCGGCCACGGCATCCAGAGACACGAGGCCGACGAGACGGTCGTCCTGTACGACCGGGTAGGCGCTGAATGGCCAGCGGAGAAAGTATCGGTCGGCCAGCTCGGCGGCCGTGAGATCCGCGCGCACCGCGAGCGGGTCGGGGAACATCACCTGCTCCACGCGGACGCCGGCCAGGGCGCGCCGTACGACGAACTGCCGATAGCTGGCACCCGCGGCGTTCGCGATGAACCACCCGAGGAGTCCGGCCCACAGCCCCGGAAGCAGTAACCCCTGAAGCGCCGCCAAGAAGCCGGTCAGGAGGAGCAGATACCCGAAGCCGCGTCCGAGCAGCGTGGCCCACCGGGTCGACGTGTCCAGGTTCCCGGTGAGGCGCCACATGGCGGAGCGGAAAAGGCGCCCACCGTCGAGCGGGAAGGCCGGGATCAGATTGAACACGGCGAGGACCAGGTTGAGCAGCGCGAGAAAGGCCGCCACCGCCCCGATCGGCCGCGGCCATGCCAAGAAATCGACCGCAACGTCTAGCGTGAAGAAGAGCCCGGCGAGCAGGAAGCTCGAGAGCGGGCCCACCGCTGTGAGGAGGAACTCGTCGGCGGGCCGCCTCGCTTCCATCCGCATCTGCGCGACTCCCCCGAAGATGAACAGGGTGATCCCCTCGACGGGGATCCCGCGCGCGCGTGCCACGGCGGAGTGCGAGAGCTCGTGGAGGAGCACCGAGAGGAAGAAGAGCACGGCCGCGGCTCCGCCCATCAGGTAGTACGCGACCCTGGCCTGCCCCGGCAGGCGGCTCGGGAACTCGTACGCGCTGAACGTCCACAGGACGAGCGCGAAGACGACGAACCAGGAGTAGTCGATACGGATGCGGAATCCGAACCAACGACCGATCGAGAACGAGCCCAGCATGCGGAAGCCCACCGCGGCTATCCGGTGGGGGCGGGAAGGGCGCGTCGCTCGAGCTCGACGGGCCCGGCCTGGCCGCCGAGGAGCCGTCGCCACCACGGTCGGCGTCGCCGCACGACCACGCACAGCCTGCCGTTGGCTAGGTTCCGCACGGTGACGAACGCCGCCCGGTCGCCGGGGGGGAGCCGCACCGTGTAGGCCGCATCGCGCCACCAAAAGCGGGACTCCCGGTCGCGTGGCCGCGCCGAAGTTTCCACGAAGATCTCCGATTCCAGCCGCACAGCCCCGTCCGGGTCAGGCGGGATGGCACGCGGGAAATCGGGATCGAACGGCCGGCCGGCGAGGCGGCGGAAGTTCTGGTCAATCGCCCAGTCCAAGACCTCGAGTCCCTCCTCGTGCGCCGCGTATTCGCGGTGGTGGAGCAGCTCGTGGAGGATCGTCTCCCACAGCTCCTCCTTCCAGTCGAACGCCGGATCGCCGCGCGCCAGCTCCCGGAAGGATCCATAATAGAGGACGATGCGGGAAAGCGCGGCGCCCTCGCCGACCCCGTCCGGCCAGCTCTCGCTCACGCACTCCCCCATCGTGAAGATCCCGGGCAGGTTCGGGTGGCCTCGCGACCCCGGCTCCACCAGCACTCCCTCGACGCCTTCCCGGAACCGAGCCGGGATCTCCTCGTACATCCGTGCGGCGAGCGTCCGGAACTCCTGCAGCGTCACGGCTCGCGCACCTCGGGTTCCTGTCCGGGTGTCTCGGGGCCGTGCCCACGCGTCTCGGGTCCGTGCCCGGGTGCCTCCGGACCATGCCCGGGTGTCTCGGGGCCGTGCCCACGCGTCTCGGCCGAGCGGGCGACCGTGGCGTAGCGACCGAGATAGCGCACGAGCGGCTCTGGCTCGCCGGAGCGCTGCACCCGGGCCGACTCCACAAGCCCGATGAACACCGTGTGGTCTCCCGCTGCGACTTCCCGCTTCACCGTGCAGTCGCAGTACGCGGTGACGCCCTCGAGGATCGGGGAGCCGGTGACATCGGAGGCGAAGGCAAGGCCCGCGAACTTGCCCGGCCGGCCGTGCGAGAAGCGGTCGGCGAGGGTCTCGTCCGCCCGCGAGAGCAGATTGATCGCGTACGCCCGTGAGGCCCGGATCGCCTCGTGGGTGTTGCTGTCGCTCTCCACACATACGAGCACCAACGGCGGGTCCAGCGATACCGAGCACACGGCCGTGGCCGTGAGGCCGCTCGGCTCGCCCTCCGAGCCCCGTGAGGTAACAACGGCGACGCCTCCGGCCAGGTGACCCAGCACATGACGGAAGACCTCGACGGGGACGGACACCTTGGCCGATCCGCGGCGCGTCATGCGGTGCGCGCCGCCTCGCTCTCCTGCGCGGCGAAGCGGCGCACCAGCCAGCCGTTGATCGAAAGGAAGACGGCGATGGCGAGCCCCCACTGCACGAGGACCGTCCCGACGTTGAAGCTCGAGAACGGGGTAAACGTCGCCACGAGGTCTGTGCGGTCTACGGCCTGCCACAGCCACCACACCATGAGCACGATCGCCTCGACCACCACCAGGCGCATCGCCAGGTTCCACCAGCGGCCGACGGGTAGATCGCTCTCCGCCCGGTTCACCAGGGCCCGCCGGAAGCGATCCGCTCCGTACCGTGCGACAGCGATCGCGAAGAAGAGTCCTGAGAGCATCAGGCCGACCCCCCACACCCAATCCTGGTTCCGGAAGAACCCGAGCGACAGCGCGGAAGGAAGACCGAGCAGGAACCCGCCCACCCCCACGAGCAGGATCGCCCGGCTTCGCCGCATACCGGCGTCGATCAGCACGCGGGCGGCGAGCTCGATCATCGAGATCAGACTGGTCCACGCCGCGAAAACGAGCGCCAGAAAGAAGAGCACCATGAAGAAGGACCCCAGGGGCATTCGGCCGAACAGCTGCGGCACCCAGATGAAAGTGAGCCCCTCGTTCCCTGCGCCGACGATCGTGTCGGCCGCGTCCGGCATGACGGCGAAGGCGGTGCATAGCACCATGATGCCGGCGAGGAGAGAGACGGAGTTGTTCCCGAAGCCGAGGACGAAGGCGTTGAGGGTCGTGTCTTCACGCTCCCGCAGGTAGACCGCATAGGCGAGGATGAGCCCCCACCCGGCGCCCGTGTCCCACGCGTTCTGGGTGAGCGCCTGGAGCCACACGCCGGCGTCCAGCAGATCGCGCCACTCCGGTGTGAAGAGAAACGCCAGGCCGGCCGTCGCTCCCTCGAGCGTCACCGCCCGTACGGCGAGCACGATCACCAGGAGGAAGAGGCTCGGGATGAGGAGCTTCGCGGCCGACTCGATCCCTCTCACCCCGCGTGCGACGACCACGGCGCCGAGCGTGAGGGCGATCGCGTGGGTGAGCACGGCCGCGCCGGAGCCTATGTACGCTTCCCAGAACCCCGTCGCCGCCTCCGGTGAGGTCATCGGAATGGACCCGGTGAGCGATCCCCACAGGTAGCGGATCGTCCACCCCATGACGACCGAATAGTAGAACATGATCGCGATGGCGGTGAACGCGACCCACGCCCCCATCCACGCGAAGCGCCGGCCGGCGAGCCGCGCGAACGCCCCGATCGGTCCGCACCGAGCCTCCCGCCCCACGGCGAACTCGACAAGGATGAGCGGTACCGACCAAAGGAGGAGGAAGACGGCCCATGCGATGAGAAAGGCTCCACCGCCGTTCGTGGCGGCGATGCGCGGAAACCGCCAGATGTTGCCGGTCCCGACCGCCATGCCGAGCATCGTCAGCATCATGCCCCAGCGGGAGGAGAACCGGCGGGTTTCCATCACCGCTGCACCTCTCTCACGTCGGTCGCCCGGTCGTCCAGCACCCGATCCAGCCACTCGAGCAGGATCCGGTTGAAGCTTTCCGACATCGAGATGTGGCAGCAATGGCCGGTCTCCGGCACCTCGCGGTAGAGCGCTCCCGGGATCAGCTCTGCGATCTCCTTGGACCACGCGGGAGGGGTGTAGTGGTCCCGCGGTCCCTTCAGCACCAGCGTCGGCGCCTCGATCGAAGCGAGCTCGGGGCGCAGATCGAGGCCCTTCAGGCGGCTCACGCGTCGCTGCGAGATCGAAGGGGGCGTCGGCCGCGGACCCGTCCACAGCGCGTATTCGATCACCCGCTCACCTCCGGGCGAGCGATCGAAGATCCACACCTCGAGCCGGCTCCACGCGCGCGCGAAGAGCCGCGCGAGGACGGTCGGAAGGTACCGAGTAGTGGCCATGGCGGCGGGAGCGAGCCCCGTTCGGTTGAGGCCCACGTGCGCGTAGCTGACCCGGGCCAGCGTGTTCGCCAGGACGAGGCCGAGGACCCGCTCGGGATAACGGACGGCGAACCGCATGGCGATCGCGCCGCCGAGGCTCTGTCCGAGAACGAACGCACGGTCGACCTCCAGGCCGTCCAGCAGCTCCACCGCATCCCGGACGAGGCGGTCGAAGCCATCCTGGGGAGCGAAGCGGGCGCGGAGGTCCGTCGCGATGACCCGATATCGCCGCGCCAGCTCGGGAATCTGGTAGCGGAAGGTCTCCTTGATCCCGTCGGCGCCGGGCAGGAGGAGGACGGGCGGACCGTCGCCCACATCCAGGAAGGTGACGGTCTCGTCGTCCGAGAAGGTGAACCGCCGGTCGGCGAGCGGGCGCTCGTCTCGGTCATTGACGGCAGGCGGGACGAGGCGTCGGTTGCGGCGGATCATCGCCGTGAGGTAGAGAGCGCCGGCCGCCCCCATGGCCACCGACGTACAAGCTCTGCTCAGCAGGCTCACGCCGGCCTCGATCGATGTCTCGGTCGGGACGCGGCGGGGCGTCGGGTCCGGGGCGGCCGCCTGCCCGGCTCACTCCGGTCGGTACGGATACGCTCTCCCTTCGAAGGGCTCTTCGAGTCGGTGGACCGGATAATACCTGCCGGCCGCGGCCGCCGCTCCCTCTCCCGCCGCGCCCTCCGGCGCCTCCTCCCGCGTTCGGTACCAGCCGTCGCTCGAGTACGGCTCGACCAACGTCGAGAGCAGGATTGCGTCGGGTTGGGCCACCCGGACGAGGAAGCTTCCCTCCTCCACCCCCAACTCCGTCCACTCGAGGAGGGTCGCGGCGTCCGCTGGCCGGGTCACGCCGGCCTTTCCCGCCACCGGGGGCCTTTCCCCGCGGGGGCCGGCCGAAGGGATCGCTTCACTGCTCGCGTGGCGCGGCATTGCGGCGGCTGTGGGTGCGCCGAGCACGGGGTACCGACCCGCGCGGAGCCGCACCGACTCGGCGAGCCGCTCCACGCGAAGGCCGTGGCGCAGAAGGAGATGCACGAGCCCCAGCTCGCTCGGCTCCAGCAGGTAAGCCGCGGGTTGCCCGATCGAGAGGACCGGCCGGACGATGGGACGCCACCTATCGATCGTCCGGAGGACTACCGCTCCCGAGGCGCTGCGCACAGGCCACGTGACCGAGGTACGGCCTGGATCGGCCGCGTAGCGCGCTTCGAGCGTCACCCCGCCCGCCGCCGAACCCTCGCCGAGGTCCGACGCGGCCAGCCGCCGTCGCCCCTCTACCAGACCGACGAGCTCCTCGGACCTCGCGGCGACGATCTCCAGGAACGCGCGCAACATGACGAAATGGCTCTCCGTCCTCTGCGCCAGCCCGTCGATCCCGCGACTGGAGGCCGTCTCGAGCAGGAAGCTGACCGCCCGCTTGAGCGCGAAGGCGTTGCGCGCGTTGCTCCCTTCCATCGGCCCGTAGGTGAAGAAAGGCAGCGTGTCGGAGGCCGTCGCGCGGATGTCGGAAGACGGGCCCACGGAGGCAACGCGGGAGGAGCGCGCGGCGGCGGAAGCTGGCCGTGCGGAACGGCCCTCGGCCGGCGGCCCACCGCCGATCGGAACGGTGTATTCCCGAAAGGTGAGCGAGCGCTCCGTCAGCGCCCGGGCCACGTAGGGGAGGAGGTAGAAGCGACCGTACGATACGAGCGCCGAATCGGCGTTCGGGTGGGTGGGCCAGCCGATCTGAACGTCGTAGGCGGATGGCCCGAGCTCGTGTAGGTCGAGGACCACATGCGGCCGGAATCGCCGAAAGACGCGGTGTACCGCCCGCGTCGCGGCGGAGCGGAGAAGGAGATGGTCGCGATTCAGGTCGAGACCGGCCTCGTTCTCGCGCCTACCGGACTCCACCCCCCACGGATTCAGCATCGGGAGGACGAGCACGTCGAGCTGGTGGAGGAACGGCGCCAGGCTCCCGACGGCGAGCTCGCGAACCAGCCGCATGGCCGCCTCCTTGCCCGACTGCTCGTCCCCGTGCTGGGCTGCCAGGATGAGAACGACCGGCCTCGTTCGCCCGGCAGCCGACGGCGCCGCTTCGGGGTCGCGGAGGGTGACGAGGAGGATCGGGCGCCCGTGCTCTCCCTCTGCGATCGTCGCCGCGGGCTCCACCGTGACGGCCGGCGAGAGGGCGGCGAGCCGCTCGAGAAACGACCCCATCTCCTCGAGCCGCGTGAATGCCAGGTAGCGGGTTCTCTCCGCCGGCGTGAGTAGTGCGGGCTGCGATACGGAGCCGGCAGGCTGTCCGACGGCCGGGCCCGCGAAGACCGGCCCCATGGCCAGGACGAGCCCGACCGCGAGCCGAAGCCGGGCCCGAGAAGCTCCCCGGTGCGCCCGTGCGAGGGCGAGGTGCCCGGTGTGGAGCGGCGGCCGAAGGTTGCCCACTCCCTCTACTCCAGGCGCTCCACGACAGACTCGAGGAGAGCCTCGGCGTCCAGCCGGGGCGCATCCAGACGGGCGGCGAGGTGCGCCGCGTCCCGCAGGGTCCCTTCCTCGAACCATCCGCGCAGCTCGTGACCCGCCCGTGGGTTGCGGAACCAGTCCTCATCGTAGCGGTCGCGAAGGCGACGCAGCAGGAGGGCACTCAGCATGCGGCCGCGCAGCCACCGCGCCTCCTCGAACCATGCATCGAGCATCTCCAGATAACCCCGCGGGTCGCCACGGAAACCGCTCGAAACCTCGTGAAGCTCGGCCCACCTGGCACCCAGGTCGGCGGGGTGCTCGCTCTGTCGAAGCTCGAGCCCGAACTCGAGGCGTACCGCCCGGCTCCGTAGCTCGGCCAGGTCCAGGAAGGCCGCCATGCGCACGTACTCGCGGGCTCTTGCCTCCTCCACCCCCCCGGCTCTGCGCACCCAGGTCGGTGTGAGGAGCAGCTGCGCGAAGCTCGACGCGTGTGCATACGCGACGGCCGGATCGCCGAGCACCCGGTACTCGAACGGGAGCTCCGGCGCGGTGTAGGCGGCGTGAAGGGCGCGACCGATCGCGGCGAGGAGCGCCGATCGATCCCCATGGCTCGGCCCGGGGGTCAACAGAAGGACGATTCGCTCCGGCACCTCAAGCGGGACACAGACGGAGCGGTCCCCCGGCCGCGGCCTGGCGGTGACCGAGAGCTCGACCCGCCCTTCGGCCTCCAGCGGCACGCCGAGGGAGGCCAGGTCCGCGCGCACAGCGCCCAGAAGCGGCGCAGTCCCAAGGTCGCGGTCGAACCACGGAAGCCGGTGCAGGCGTCGCGCGTCGTGCGCTTCCGCCGCGGCCACCGGGACTCCAAGCCGACGCTCGAGATGGAAGCGGAGCTGGTCCCAGTAAACCTCTTCAGTATCCCGAACGATCCGCCTCGCCTCCTGCAGGAGACCGGCGAGGCCGCAACCGGTCACACGCTCCCACGCCTCGACCGGCCCCCCGTAGCCGAGCTCCTCGATCGCCCCCCGCCACCGGTCAAGTCGATCGAGCTGAAGCGGGATGACTTCTTCGAGCCGGGAAAGCCTTGCCTCCTCGAGCTGTCGACGAGCGCAGCGGTCCTCGGTCTCCGCGACCGCGGCGGTTGCGCCCTGAAAGGGAATCTCCCTCGAGCCGACGGTTATGGTGGCGGAGCCTTCCCACTGCGCGTACTCATCGTCGAGCGGCGCGCCGGCACGACGGACGTGATGCTCGGCGGCCCACTCGAGGGTTCGACGCAGACGCTCCTCCTCCACCCCTTCTGCCTCGGCGAGCTCGCGCTCGATGGTCGGAATGGCATCCGGATGCGCGAGAAGCCGGTGGGCCCCGTACAGCGGCGCCAGAGCCAGCGCGCCGGCACCTTCCCGCCGCGCGGAGAGCTCCTCCTCCCGGAGCGCCCTGCGCAGCCGCTCGATTCGGTGCCTGATCTCGTCCAGATGAAGATTCATGAGATGCCGGGCGGGCCGCGCCGCGAGCGAAGCGGCGCCTTCACCGGTCGGTGCCTTCCGATGGAGATGAGACCCGCCGGCTAGCTCGCCCGGCCCCCGGCGAGCGCATCCGTCAGATACTCCCGCAGGCCGGCGGCGGGTATACGATCCTGCTTCAGCGAGTCGCGATCGCGCACGGTCACCGTGCCATCCTCCACGCTCTTCCCATCCACGGTCACGCAGAAGGGCGTGCCCGTCTCGTCCTGACGCCGATAGCGGCGCCCGATCGAGCCGGTCTCGTCAAGGAAGAGGTGGAACCAGCGGCGAAGATCGTCGGCGATCTTCCTGGCGAGCTCCGGCATCCCATCCTTCTTCACGAGCGGGAAGACGGCCAGCTCGATCGGCGCGAGGCGCGGTTGGAGACGGAGCACCACACGCTCCTCTCCGCCGATCATCTCTTCCGCATACGCGTCCGCCAGGACGACGAGCAGCGTTCGATCGAGGCCAGCGGAGGTCTCGATGACGAAGGGTGTGTAGCGCCGGCTCGTCGCCGTGTCGAAGTACTCCAGCTTCCTCCCCGAATATTGTTGGTGTCGCCGCAGGTCGAAGTCGGTTCGGTTGTGGATCCCCTCGAACTCCTGCCAGCCGAACGGGAAGCGGTACTGTATGTCGAACGCCGCCTTGGCGTAGTGCGCCAGCTCGTCGGGTGCGTGCCGGTGGAACCTCAGACGCGAGGGAGTCACGCCGAGGCTCTTCACCCAGTCCATTCTGCGCTCCCGCCACGTCTCGAACCACTCCTCATCGGTTCCCGGCTCGACGAAGAACTGCATCTCCATCTGCTCGAACTCGCGCGTGCGGAAGATGAAGTTGCCAGGCGTGATCTCGTTGCGGAACGCTTTTCCGATCTGGGCGATCCCGAAGGGTATCTTCTGCCGGGATGCGTCGAGGACGTTCCGGAAGTTCACGTAGATTCCCTGCGCCGTCTCCGGTCGCAGATACGTGACCGAGCTATCGTCCTCCACCGGGCCCATAAAGGTTCGGAACATCAGGTTGAACTGTCGGGGTTCCATGAGCTGGCCGGTGACTCCGCACACAGGACACTTCCCGCCTGCGACCTCGTCGGCGCGGAAACGACGTTGGCAGTTCCGGCACTCGACGAGAGGGTCCGTGAAACCCTCTACGTGACCGCTCGCTTCCCACACGGTCGGGTGCATGAGGATACCGGCGTCGAGCCCCTCGATGTCCTCTCGGCGGAGCACCATCTCCTCCCACCACGCCTCGCCGATGTTTCGCTTGAGCTCCACGCCGAGCGGGCCGTAGTCGTACACCGCTCCCACGCCCCCGTAGATCTCGGAAGACTGGAAGACGAAACCTCGTCGCTTGCAGAGCGACACCAGCTTGTCCATCAGATCGGAGGGGTGCCCGCTTTCCTCCGTCTCCGGCGGTGAGCCCGCCTGTCGTGCTTCCTTCAGCTCTTCGCCCGCCGTCCCGCTCATGTCGTCCGTTTCGTTCTCCACGGCTGAAAGCTCGCCCGTCGCATCGCGCGCTTTCCGGTCGGGTGGGAGGCTCGTCGCGGTCGCCCTGGTCCCGACCGGCGACACGCGCTCTTCCGGCGACCGGGAGCATAGGGGCATCGCCGCGGCTCGAGCAAGAAACTCCAGCCAGCGACTCGAGGAAGAGCGCTGAGGCGAGCCGCGGCTCCCGGCTGGGCCGCTCACACCATCTCGCGTATCGCTCCTTGGACGAGCTCGGCCAGGTCGGTGCCCCCCAACAAAGCTCCCGGACGCTGCCGAATCTTGACGCCCGCCGGAGCGCGGCCTTCGACCCTGCCGCATACGAGGATCGCCGGAACTTCGGCTCGCCGGCAGCGGACGAGCACCTCGCCGGTGACCTTGCCGAGGAGACTGCCGGCGTCGAACGTGCCCTCGCCCGTAACCGCCACGTCGACCGAGTCGAGCACCGCGTCGAAACGGACCCGGTCCAGCACCCAAGGCGCACCCGCGACCAGAGCGGCACCGAGGAAGGCGACGCACCCGGCTCCGAGGCCACCCGCCGCTCCCGCGCCCGGCAGCTCGGCCACCGCGATGCCGAGATCGGTCTCGATCCGCTCGGTCAGACGAGCCAGGCCGACGTCGAGCCGGGCGATGTCAGCCGCGCTCGCGCCTTTCTGCGGGCCGAAGCGGTGCGCCGCCCCGTTCGGGCCCGTGAGGGGGCTTCCAACGTCCGCCAGCGCGGTGAGCTCCGCCTTCGGCATGGTCCCGCGCCGGATGCGTGCGAGGCGGGCCAGGCCACCTCCTCCCGGTCGGACGGTCCGCCCGCTCGCGTCAAGAAAGCGCCAGCCGAAGGCCCGCGCAGCCCCGGTCCCGCCGTCGGCCGTGCCGGATCCGCCGAGCCCGATCCATACCCGTCGCGCGCCGCGCTCCACACAGGCGCGCACCATCTCCCCCACGCCGAGCGTGTCCGCGCGCAGCGGATCGCGCCGCCCAGGCGAAACCAGGTGCAGACCGCACGCATCCGCCGACTCGATCGCGGCGCTCGCGCCGCTCAGCCACAGGATGCGC
This sequence comes from Gemmatimonadota bacterium, assembly GCA_046758745.1. Classification (GTDB taxonomy): domain Bacteria; phylum Gemmatimonadota; class Gemmatimonadetes; order Palauibacterales; family Palauibacteraceae; genus JBHIAV01. The sequence goes on along the minus strand of JBHIAV010000002.1, from coordinate 91,589 downwards.
GCGGTGACAGTGGCGCCGAGCGGCCCAGGGACCTCGATGCTCTCGAGACGGCAATCCCGGGACAGTCCCGGTTCCCTGGGGGGGTCACCGGCCGCGGCAGCGGCGGGCGGCGCCCTCGTGCCGGCCGGCTCCCCCACCTCCTGGGCCCCTCCGGCCCGCAGCGCGTCGAGGAGGCCCGGTCCTCCATCCGAGACCGGGAGGACGATGATCTCGGCCCGTGGCAGCGCCGCACCCACCCCACGAGCCATCGCACGAGCTGCCTCGGCGGCCGTCAGGCTCCCCTTGAACGCCGTCGGACAGATGAGCACCCTCACTGGACCGGTCCCCCTCTTTTCGGCCTTCCCTCGACCCATACCTGCGCCGCGGCCACCCCGGCGTCGACCGTGCCTCCGACCTCAGGCTCGGTTCCCTGCGGCCCACAGGGACGGTAGACGCCCGGCCCACGTCGCCGCTACACTTCCGTCCATGTTCGGCCACGACGGAGCCGTCCGCGTCATCGGCCACAGGGGCGCCGGCGGCGTCGCGCCCGAGAATACCCTCCCGGCGCTCCGCCACGCGACCGCGGCCGGGGCGGATGCGGTCGAACTCGACCTCCGCTGCGCGCGCTGCGGGACACTCGTGCTGCTGCACGATCCTACGGTGGACCGAACGACCGATCAGACGGGGCCCGTGGAGGGGTACTGGCTGGAGGATCTCCGCGCGCTGGACGCGGGCTATCGCTTCAGCGTCGACGGCGGGAGGACGTTCCCGTTCCGCGGGAAAGCAGTGCGAATCCCCACCCTCGACGAGGCTATCGACGAGCTCGGCGACCGTCCGGCCGTACTCGAGGTGAAGAGCGAGCGAGCCGGAGCGGCGCTCGCCGCGTGGCTGGCGAAAGGGGAAGGCGGGCGGAACATCCTGGTCGGAGGCTTCTCGAGCCGCGCCGTCCGGCCCGCCGCGGCCCGGGCGCGCTGGCGGTGCGCGACGGAAGAAGTCCTGGCGCCATACGTGCTTCTCGGCAAGATCGGGGTCCGCAGGCGTCTTCCGACGGATGTCACCGCCTTGATGGTACCGGAGCGGCGCAGAGGCATTCGGGTGGTGACGCGACGGCTGGTGCGGGCCGCCCATCGTGACGGGCTCGGGGTGTTCGTGTGGACGGTGAACCGCCCGGGACGCATGCGGCGCCTGCTCGACCTCGGCGTGGACGGCCTCATCACCGACTACCCGTCGATCGCTCGCCGAATCATCGATGAGCGCGAAGCGGAAGAGCCGCGACGCTCGGCGTCCACCGCACCCTCGTAGCGCGGCCGCACCCCGCCGCCGGTGCTGGATCTGCCGAAGTCGCCCCCGCATCTTGGAGCGCATGGCCCGAACGATCCTGCACGTCGACATGGACGCGTTCTTCGCGGCGATCGAGGAGCGCGAGGATCCCACGCTCGGGGGTCGGCCCATCGTCGTCGGCGCGGATCCGAAGGGAGGGCGTGGCCGAGGGGTCGTGGCGGCCGCCAACTACGAGGCCCGAAAGTATGGGATCGCATCGGCGATGCCGATCTCGCAGGCGTACCGACGCTGCCCACGCGCCGTCTACCTGCGTCCCCGCATGGCCCTGTACCGGGAGGTCTCCTCCCGCGTGTTCGACCTCCTGGGGCGCTACACCGACCTCATTGAGCCCCTCAGTATCGATGAGGCGTTCCTGGATGTCACCGCGAGCCGCCGCCTGTTCGGTGACGGAGCTTCCGTCGCCGGCGCGATCAAGCGAGAGATCCGGGAGACGGAGTCGCTCACCGCTTCGGTCGGGGTGGCCTGCAGCAAGTTCGTGGCGAAGCTGGCGAGCGACCTGGAGAAGCCGGACGGCCTCGTCGTCGTGCCGCCCGGCGAAGAGCGGGAGTTTCTGGCTCCGCTCGGGCTACACCGGCTGTGGGGCGCCGGGCCGAAGACGGTCGCCGTCCTTCGGCGCCTCGGCGCCTCGACGATCGGGGATGTGGCTCGCCTCGGTCCGGATATCCTAGCCGGGCGTCTAGGCGAGGCGGTCGGCCAGCGTCTGTACGAGCTGAGCCTGGGAGTCGACGAACGGCCGGTGGAGCCGGAGCGTGAGCGCAAGTCGCTCAGCCGCGAGGTCACGTTCGAGCAGGACGTGGCCGACCGCACGGCGGTGGAGCGGACCCTTCTCCAGCTCTGCCAGGAGGTCGGGGCGGGGCTCCGGCAGCGTGGCCTCACCGGGTGCACGGTGACGCTCAAGCTCCGGTGGGAGGGGTTCGAGACGGTGACCCGTCGGGTCACGCTCCATGCTCCCGTGGACACGGGGGATCGGATCTGGGCGGCCGCGCTTCCCCTCTTCCGAAAGGCCGACCGGGCCGGCCGTCGGATCCGGCTGATCGGAGTGGGAGTTTCCCAATTCATCGGGCCAGACCAGCTCTCCCTCTTTGAAGGAGAGAGCCCACCGGTCGATTCCCGAGTGGCCGCGGCGGTGGACCGGCTCGCGGAGCGCTTCGGGCCGGAGGCGGTGACGCGCGCCGCTCTGCTCGACGAAAGCTGATCACCCGAACCCACAGTCAGGAGGCGGGATGCCTGCGGTTCCGGACCGGCAAGAGGTCCTGGCGCTCATGCAGGAGTACACGCGCAACGAGAACCTCCGTCGGCACATGTACGCGGTGGAGGCCGCCATGCGCGCGTATGCCGAGAAGTTCGGCGAAGACCCGGAGCTATGGGGCGTCACCGGGCTGATTCACGACTTCGACTATGAGCGGTGGCCGAACGAGGGGCACCTTCCGGACACTGAGCACCCCTCGGAGGGTGTCCGTCTGCTACGTGAGCGCGGCTACCCCGAGGAGATGTGCCGGGCGATCCTCGCGCACGCAGACTACACCGGCGTCGAGCCTCAGACCCGAATGGAGAGGACCCTGCGGGCGGTCGATGAGCTCACCGGCTTCATCACCGCCTGCTCCCTCGTCCGTCCGAACGGTGTCACCGACCTGGGACCGAAGTCCGTCAAGAAGAAGATGAAGGACAGGTCGTTCGCCGCAGCTGTGGACCGAGAGGCGATCCGTCGTGAGACGGAGGCGCTCGGGGTCGAGCTGACCGAGCACATCGCGTTCGTCATCGAAGCGATGCGCGGCATCGCGGATCGGCTGGGGCTCGAGGGGCGCGGCTGAGCCCAGGTATGCCCAGGATCATCGAGCCGTTCCGGATCAAGGTCGTCGAGCCGATCCGGATGACCGCCCGGGAGGAGCGCGAGCGTCTCGTGGCGGAGGCCGGATACAACCTGTTCCGCCTTCACGCCCGTGACGTCCTCATCGACCTCCTGACCGACAGCGGAACGGGCGCCATGAGCGCGGACCAGTGGGCCGGCGTTATGCATGGCGACGAGTCTTACGCTGGAAGCGGTAGCTTCTACCGGTTCGAGCGGGCTGTCCGCGAGATCTTCGGCTTCGAGCACGTAATCCCGACACACCAGGGACGCGCGGCCGAGCGGATCCTGTTCGGCACCGTTTGCCGGCCGGGTGACCTCGTGCCCAACAACACGCACTTCGACACGACGCGCGCGAACATCGAGTTCGCCGGCGCAGAAGCGGTCGACCTCCCCTGCGTGGAATCGCTCGACCTGAGCGCCGAGCACCCCTTCAAGGGGAACATGGACGTGGAGGCGCTGGAGCAGACGATCGCCGGAGCCGGCCAGCGGCGGATCCCTCTCGTCATGCTGACGATCACCAACAACTCCGGGGGCGGACAGCCCGTATCGATGGCGAACATCCGAGCCGTCTCCGAGGCGTGCCGGAGGCACGCGATCCCTCTGTATATCGACGCCTGCCGCTTCGCCGAGAACGCCTACTTCATCCAGCAACGGGAAGACGGATACCGGGACCGCCCGCTCGTCGAGATCGCTCGCGAGATCTTTTCCTACGCGGACGGTTGCACGATGTCCGCCAAGAAGGACGGGATGGCCAACATCGGCGGTTTCCTGGCGACGAACGACGCCCAACTCGCCGAGCAGGAGCGTGATCTCCTCATCCTCACGGAGGGCTTCCCGACGTACGGCGGCTTGGCCGGCCGTGACCTCGAGGCGGTGGCGATCGGACTCCACGAGGCACTCGATGCAGACTACCTGAGGTACCGCATCGCGTCGATCGCCTACCTGGGAGCGCACATCGCCGAGCAGGGGGTGCCGATCGTCCAACCCCCGGGAGGCCACGCCGTCTACATCGACGCCGCTGCCTTCTGCCCCCACATCGCTCCGCTGGAGTTTCCGGGAATATCGATCGCGGTGGAGCTGTACCGTGAGGCGGGCATTCGATCGGTGGAGATCGGCAGCGTGATGTTCGGAACGACGGATCCTCTCACGGGCGAGCCGAGACAGGCGCCGCACGAGCTCCTGCGTCTGGCGATCCCCCGGCGCGTGTACACCAAGAGCCAGATCGACTACGTGGTCGAGGCGATTCTCCGAGTCCACGAGCGCCGAGACGAGCTTCGGGGCTATCGGATCACCTACCAGCCGCCCTTCCTCCGCCACTTCACGGCGCGGTTCGCCCCTGTCGTCTGAGCATCGGTCGGCTGTGGGCGTCCCTTCGCGCGCTCTTGCCGATACGTAGGGCGCGGACCGGGATCGGGCGTGCGACCTCCGGCGGAGACGGTTAGATTCGCGCTCGTTCCGGAATTCGACACCAGGAGGCCACACTGACGGCGACGGGGATCGCGATCATGGTGGTGGTGGTGTCTTTCGTGTGGGGCGGCTTCGCCCTTTTCGTGACCACCGCCGTCCGAAAGGAACGCCGCAAACGGGATTCGGGCACGTCGGAAGCGGGCTGATCGCGCCCTGTCTCCTGTTCGCCGGGTGTGTCGGCGGCGCGGCGGGCCCCGTGCCGGAGCCGCCGGCCGGGATCCCGGCCGACTCCTCCCGTGCTCCTGGTGTCGGTACCCCAGCCGTCGGCGCACCGAGCCTCGAGGCGCTGACGGCCAGCGGTCCGATCAGCACGCCGTATGATGAGAGCCCGGTCCTTCTCCCCGGAGAGTGGCTCTCGGATCTCCTTTCGGAGCGGTTGGTTCCCGTCCTGACGGAGCGGCGTTTACCGCCGGACACGAGCGCGCTCATATGGGTGCTGATCGGTCCCGACGGCGGAGTGGCCGGGGCCGTGCTGCACACGACATCGGGGCACGACGAGTTCGACCGCGCGGCGCTCCAGGCGGCGACGGAGCTCCGGTATCGACCGGCCCGCCTGGCCGGATCGCCGGTGCCGGTGTGGATCATCGCCGACGTCTCCGTGCTCCTTCGCTGAGAGGGGGGGACGTCCGGACCTGCGTTGACCTCGGCGATGTGGCGTAGAGCGGTCGGGAGGTGAAACGGTGCATGCGCTGAGACACGGAGCGCTTCGCCTTGCCGGAGCGATCGGTCTCGTGGCGGCCCTCGCCCGGTGCAGTTCGGGTACCGATAGGACAGACGAAGCGCGGGCCGATGCGGCCGGTATCGTGAACTCCGTGGCCGCGGGTGGAGTTCCCGGCCTCTCGGACCGCCTCAAGCAGTTCGCCCCCGTCACCCTCACCTTCGACAGCACGCTGCTCGACGCTCGGCAGAAAGGGGTGGTTCGCCGGCTCATCGAGGCGGCCGACTATCTCGACCGAGTCTTCTTGGAGCAGGTGTGGACGCAGAACCCGCAGATCAGGGCCGCGCTCGCCGGAAGCCGCGACGATCCCGGCGTGTCCGAGGCGCTCCAGTACTTCGACATCATGTACGGGCCGTGGGACCGGCTCGAGGAAGACGCGCCCTTCCTGCGCGTGCCGCCCAAGCCAGCGGGCGCCGGATACTACCCGGAGAACCTGACCAGAGAAGAGTTCGAGGCGTGGCTTGAGGCGCATCCGGAGGATCGCGACGCATTCGTCTCCTACTACACGGTGATCCGACGAGACGGAGACGCCCTGCGGGCGATCCCATACTCCGAGGCCTACCGGGAGTACCTCGAGCCGGCGGCGGTGCTTCTCCGCGAGGCCGCGGCGCTCGCCGACAACGCATCCCTGAAGCGCTTCCTCGAGCTGCGGGCGGAGTCCCTCCTGTCGGACGATTACTTTGACAGCGAAGTCGCTTGGATGCGACTGGCGGACAACCTCATCGACCCGACGATCGGCCCGTACGAGGTGTACGAGGACAATCTGTTCGGCTACAAAGCCGCGTTCGAGGCATTCATCTCGCTGCGCGACCCGGCGGCAAGCGCGAAGCTCCAGGAGCTGGTTGGGTACCTCCCCGACCTGGAGCGCGCCCTCCCGATTCCTGACGAGCACAAGTACCTGGACCGGGCCTTCAGCTCGCCCATAACCGTGGTGGACGAGATCTACGCGGCCGGTGACACCCGGTCGGGGATCCAGACCATCGCCTACAATCTCCCGAACGATCCGCGGGTGCGCGAGCGGGAAGGCTCCAAGAAGGTAATGCTGCGCAACGTGATCCGGGCGAAGTTCGAGAAGATCCTCAAGCCGATCGCGGCCACGACTCTCGCGCGGGAACAGGCCGCACGAATCGCCTTCCAGCCCTACTTCACCCGCGTCCTCATGCACGAGCTCGCGCACGGGCTGGGCCCCGACTACGTGACCGGCCAGCCGGAGCTAACGGTGAACAAGGGGCTGAGGGAGCGTTACTCGGCCATCGAGGAGGCCAAAGCGGACGCGGCCGGCACGCACAGTCTCCGGGTTCTGACCGAGCGCGGCGTGTACGACCGCGAGTTCCAGGAGGAAGTCTACATCGACCACGTGGCGGACATGTTCCGCTGCGTGCGCTTCGGGTTCACCGAGGCGCACGGCCTCGGCTGCCTCACCCAGTTCAACTTCCTGCGCGAGTCGGGCGCCATCACATACGACGCGGGGACTGGACGCTTCGCGGCGAACCTCGAAAGGATGCCGTCCGCGATGGCGGACCTGGCCGGACGCTACCTGATGCTCGAGGCCACGGGCGACTACGAGGGAGCCGGGGCCTTCATGGAGAGGTACGGGAGCATGTCGCCTGAGATGGCGGCCGCACTCGAGCGGCTGTCCGTGGTGCCGGTGGACATCAGGCCCCGCTACGCAGTGAGGCGGATGATCGGGGGCTGGTAGGAGCATGCCTCGCCGTGACGACATCTCCTCGATCCTCCTCATCGGCTCCGGGCCGATCGTGATCGGGCAGGCCTGCGAGTTCGACTATTCCGGGACGCAGGCGTGCCGTGCCCTCCGCGAGGAGGGGTACCGGGTCATCCTCGTCAACTCGAATCCCGCCACGATCATGACCGACCCGGACATCGCAGATGCCACTTACATCGAGCCGCTCACGGCCGAGTGGGTGCAGCGTGTGATCCACGAGGAACGGCCGGCCGCCCTCCTTCCCACGATGGGCGGGCAGACGGCGCTCAACGTGGCCCTCGAGCTCGATCGCAGCGGCGTCCTCGAGCAATACGGCGTGGAGCTGATCGGAGCCGACGCCCGCGCCATCCGCACGGCCGAGGACCGCGAGGAGTTCGCGGAGGCGATGCGGCGGATCGGCCTCCCCGTGCCGCACGGTGGGTACGCTCGGAACCTCCAGGAGGCGATCGCGATCGCCGACGAGGTGGGATTTCCGGCCATCATCCGCCCCTCCTTCACCCTCGGCGGAAGCGGGGGAGGCATCGCGTACAACCGCGAGGAGTTCGAGCAGGTGGTCCGCGTCGGGCTCGCCTGCTCTCCGGTCCACGAGGTGCTCGTCGACCGGAGCGTGATCGGGTGGAAGGAGTTCGAGCTCGAGGTGATGCGTGACGGAGCCGACAACGTCGTCATCGTGTGCTCGATCGAAAACTTCGACCCGATGGGGGTGCACACGGGCGACTCGATCACCGTGGCGCCGGCGATGACCCTCTCCGACTACGAGTACCAGAAGATGCGGAACGCCGCGATCGCCACCATCCGCGAGATCGGCGTCGAGGCCGGCGGCTGCAACATCCAGTTCGCTGTGGACCCGGAGAGCGAAGAGATGCTGGTCATCGAGATGAACCCGCGCGTCTCCCGCAGCTCTGCTCTCGCCTCCAAGGCCACCGGCTTTCCGATCGCCCGAATCGGGGCGAAGCTGGCGGTCGGTTACCGGCTGGACGAGATCGAGAACGCCATCACCCGAGTCACGCCCTCCTGCTTCGAGCCTGTCCTGGATTACGTAGTCGTCAAGGTTCCGCGCTTCGCCTTCGAGAAGTTCCCCGCGGCCGATCCGACACTCGGCGTTCAGATGAAGGCGGTGGGCGAGGTGATGGCGATCGGGCGTACCTTCAAGCAGGCGTGGCTCAAGGGGTTCCGCGCGCTCGAGAACGGCCGTGCCGGGTGGATGCCTGGCGACACACCGGAAGATGACCGGCTTCCCGACGAGGGTGAAGAGTCCCTCCGCGCGGCGCTCCGCACCCCGACGGCCGAGCGTCCGTTCCAGGTCTATCGCGCACTCGCAGCCGGCATGTCGCCGGACGAGATCGCGTTGCTAACCCGTATCGACCGGTGGTTTCTGCACCAGCTGGCCGAGTTGGTGGAGGCCGGCCGAGAGCTGGCCGCTGCGTCAGAGCTCGACGCCGCGACGCTGAAGGCAGCGAAGCGCCTCGGCTTCGGGGACGGCGAGCTCGCTCGCCTTCGCGGCGTCGCCGAGGCGGAGATCCGCAAGCTCCGGCACCGCTACGGGATCCGACCTGTCTACCGGACCGTCGACACGTGCGCGGGGGAGTTCCCAGCGGCGACGCCGTACCTCTACTCCACCTACGAGACGGAGAACGAGTCCGAGCGCACGAAGCGTCCCAAGGTCGTGATTCTGGGGAGCGGGCCGAACCGCATCGGCCAGGGCATCGAGTTCGACTACTGCTGCGTGTCGGCTGCCCTCGCGCTCCGTGAAGAGGGGTACGAAACGATCATGGTCAACTCGAACCCCGAGACCGTCTCCACCGACTTCGACATCTCCGACAAGCTGTATTTCGAGCCGCTCACGCTGGAGGACGTCTTCGAGATCGTGGAGCACGAGCGCCCCGAAGGGGTCATCGTGCAGCTCGGGGGGCAGACGCCTCTCCGCCTTGCCGGGGGGCTCGCGGAGCTCGGCGCTCCGATCCTCGGCACCGGCGTCGAGTCGATCGACATCGCTGAGGACCGGAAGCGCTTCGAGGCGCTGTGCCGGGAACTCGGCATATCGGCTCCCGAGGCGGGTAGCGCGACGAGCGAGGCGGAAGCGTTGGGGGCGGCGGGTCGCATCGGCTACCCGGTGCTCGTGCGGCCGAGCTATGTCCTCGGCGGGCGGGCGATGGAGATCGTGTACGACGAGGCCTCGCTGCGGGAGTACTTTGCACGAGCCGTGCGCGCCTCTCCGGAGTACCCTGTGCTCCTCGACCGCTTCCTCGAGGATGCGTTCGAAGCCGACGTCGACGCGGTGTCCGACGGCGAGCGGGTACTCATCGCGGGCGTCATGCAGCACATCGAGGATGCTGGAATCCACTCGGGCGACTCCGCCTGCGTCTTACCACCGTACCTCTTGCGGGACGGGGACGTGCGGGCGATGCGTGAGACGACGCGCGCCTTCGCCAGGGCCCTCGGGGTGCGCGGTCTCATCAACGTGCAGTACGCCGTGCACGAGGGGCGCGTGTACGTCCTCGAGGTCAACCCGCGGGCCAGCCGCACGGTGCCCTTCGTCAGCAAGGCCACCGGTCTGCCGCTGGCCCGGGTCGCGGCGCGCGTTCTGGTCGGCCGCAGCCTCGACCAGCTAGGCATGCCGGAAGAGCTGGAGGTCATCGACGTCTCCGTGAAAGAGGCTGTCTTCCCGTTCAACAAGTTCCCGGATGCCGACCCCCTCCTCGGCCCAGAGATGCGATCGACCGGCGAGGTGATGGGTCTTGCGGACAGCTTCGGGATGGCCTTCGCCAAGGCACAGGTCGCCGCCGATGGAGCCCTGCCGCTGGGCGGATCGGTGGTCGTCACGGTTCACGACCGGGACAAGCCGAACGCGACCCCGATCGTGCGACGCCTTCACGAGCTGGGCTTCGAGATCCTCGCTACCGAAGGGACGGCCCGATATCTCCGGGCGCGCGGGGTACCCGCCACGCCGGTGCTCAAGATCCACGAGGGCCGCCCGAACCTCCTGGATCTCCTCCGCTCGGGCGAGATCCAGCTCCTCATCAACACCCCGCTTGGAAAGCACGCCCAGAAGGACGACTACATGATCCGGCGGGCAGCTATCGGACGGGGCATAGCCTACACCACGACCCTCTCAGCCGCCTCGGCGGCGGCGGACGCAATCATCGCCCTGCGCAGCAGGCGGCTGGGCGTGAGGAGTCTTCAGGATCGGATCGACGACCGGGAGCCGATGCGTGGGGAACCCTTGCGCCGGGCGGGCGGTTAGGGATACGGGTTCATCTGTGCGGCGCCTCGACCCGACGCCCGAGTTGACGCGCGGCGGATCGGTGGCATATTTATAGATTGATGGTTATCTCCTGAGGCATGACGGTCGCGTTCCCCACCGCTGGGAGTTCAGCGGTCTTTTTTTAGACCTCGGCCAGTTCGAGAACCCCGGCTGCACGGCCCGGGAGTTCCCACTCATTCCAATGGAGGCATTATGGTGAAAGCGCTTCGCGCCGCCTGGGTCGCCCCTCTCGCCGCGTTCATGCTCGCCGCGTGCGGGGGAGCCGGCGAGTCGGCGGACACGGCGGGGGAGGCGGCCAATCCGTGCGCGGCGGCCGTGAACCCCTGCGCCGCCAATCCGTGTGCCGCTCAGGACACGATGGCGGCCAATCCGTGCGCGGCCAACCCCTGCGCGGCCAACCCCTGCGCGGCCAACCCCTGCGCGGCCAACCCCTGCGCGGCGAATCCCTGCGCGGCCAACCCCTGCGCGGCGAATCCCTGCGCAGCGAATCCCTGCGCGAGCGGGAGCTGATCGGCCGACACGCGGCGGCGCGAGCGGGCGGGTGAGCCGGCTCGCGCTCCACCACCTTACGGAGAAAGCCCGGCCGCTCGCGGTCGGGCTTTTTCGCTCCCTGGCGCCGGCGGGGCTCTCCGTGGCAGTGGCGTGCGGCCCGTCGGAGGAGAGGACATCCGCCGGTGCCGCGTCCCTCCCCCTGGCGACGCCGGCAGCGGACTCGCGCACCTTCGATGTCCTTCCCGAGTTTCTCGCGGGCTACTGGCGGCGGCCCATCCCGGCACAGGGCCCGCCGCCGGAGGGTCTGTCGCCGCTCGAGAACTCGCTCGAGCCGTCCGCCTGCGGCACTTGCCATGTGCAGCAGTACGAAGACTGGCGCACCACCATCCACGCGGCCGCCTTCTCCCCCGGCTTCGCCGGACAGCTGGTGAGCCAGGAAGAGACCAACTTCGCCTTCGTCGCGTCCTGCCTCGTCTGCCACGCGCCTCTCTCCGAGCAGAGCGAGAGGCTTCTCCTCCCGGGCGGCGGCTTCGGGCTGAACCCGGGCTACGACCCGGCGCTTCGGGACCAAGGACTCGTGTGCGCCGCGTGCCACGTCCGCGGCTGGAAGCGGTACGGACCGCCCAGACGCGGCGGCGGCCTGGATCCCTCTCCACCCGGCTCGCCTCATGGGGGAGTGAACCGAACAACCTTCTTCGAGGACGCTCGCTTCTGCATGGGCTGTCACCAGTTCGAAGTGGGAGCACCGGCTCCCAACGGCAAGCCGCTCGAGAACACCTATGTCGAGTGGCGGGAGAGTCGGTATGGGCTGCAGGGAGTGATCTGCCAGAGCTGCCACATGCCCGACCGTCGCCACGTGTGGCGGGGCATCCACGACCCGCAGATGGTACGGTCGGGGCTGACGATCGATTGGGTCGGACCATACGAGGCCGGGGCGGCCGGGCGAGAGCTAGCGCTCCGGGTCACCAATTCTGGCACCGGGCACCGGTTCCCAACCTACGTGACGCCCGAGGTCGTGGTCCGGGTGGAGCTTCTCGACGGAGCGGGGAGGCCCATCGACGGGGCGACGGCCGAGTCCACCATCGCTCGTCGGGTCGCCCTTCAGGGAGGCACCTGGGTCGAGTTCTCCGACACCCGCCTTCCGCCCGACAGCAGCCTCGCCGTCCGAATCTCGCTGTCGAACCCCGAGGCCACCCTCGCCCACGGAACCGTAGAGGTGAGGCCGGATGCCTTTTACGAGGGAGAGTTCCGAAAGCTCCTGGCAGGATCGCTGACTGATAGCGCGCGCGTCCTCATCCGAGCGGCGCACCGGCGCAGCCTGGAGAGTCCGTTCGCGATCTTCGACGACACGCTCGTTCTGGGGCGGTAGCGTGCCGACGCCGTCTGCCGTTGCGGCCGTCATCGTAGGCCGAGCTGCGCTCGCCCTGCTCGGGTGGCCGCCGTCGATGCTCATGCAGGAGGGGCCGGTTCACCTGCGGCTCGAAGCAGCCCGGGGCGAGTCGCTCGAGTATCGGCACGAGGGGACCATGACGCTCGATCTGCCGCCCGAGCTGGGAGGCCACGTGACCACCCGCACCAGCCTCACGTTGCGGCAGACGGCGGAGGAAGTCACTCCGGACACCCTTTTCTTCATGGCCGCGATCACGCGGCTGCACTTCAGCAGCGAGCCGCCGATCCCGGGGGCGCCGTTGCTGGAGGGCCTGCGAAGCCCACCCTTCCGACTCGCCGTCACCCGCTCCGGTCGTGTGGCCCGGATCGAGCCCCAAAGCGTCGAAGGAGGGGGCCCTGATCCTGGGACACAGGTGCAGCCGGCCCAACTGGAGGGCTGGCTTCAGCGGGTCGGCTTTCCCGTACTTCCGGAGCTCCCCGTCGCTGTGGGGGAGAGCTGGTCCGACACCGTTCCCCTCGCCGCTATGGGTGTGCCCGGCCTCGAAGCCGCCGAAGGGATACGGGTCGTGCGGACGACCACCCTGGAACGGGTGCAGGCGTTCGGGCGCTCACGGGTCGCCGAGCTGAGGTCGAAGATGAAGCTCCTAGTCGCCGGCCGGGGTGATCCCTCTGGACCCTCGGCCCGCGTCTCGGGCTCCGTCGAACAGCTCGTTCGCTTCGACGTTACGCGCGGCCGGTTCCTAGCCAGCCGCGGCACGGTGGAGTTCGCGTTCGAGCTTCCCCAGCCGGGGGCGCCGGCGCTTTCCCTGTCGGGTTCCGGGACGACGCGAACGTCCCTGGCCGAGCCGTAGGCCGGGCGTTCCGTCGGGGCGGTGGGCCCGTCGGCCCTACGGCACGTCGCGGTTGGAAAGCTCGAGCAGGCGTGTGCCCCGCTCGTAGTTCTCCTCGGCCGCCGAAGGGCGCTCCCGCAGGGAATGCGCTTCGCCGAGGGCGATGTGAGCCAGGTAATACTGCGCCGGGATGCTCGCCCGCGTGGATGGCTCGGGCCAGATCTCCCAGTCGAGGAGGTAGTCGAGCTGGAAGACGTCCCACAGCAGCGTCTCGGTGCGGGTCCTGTCGATCCAGCGGACGTTGAACTGGGCTCCCAGCTGCACCGTGTCGGCCGTGGACTCGAGGAGACCGTCCACGAGCTTGTGCGCGAGACCCTGGCGCAGGAGGTGCGGCTCGAGATTCCACACCTGGTACACGGGGGGCGCGGTCGAGGCGAAGTACACGGGCCGGTCTCCGAGCGACCGGCGGGTGATCTGGAAGACGAGGAGGTCGGGATGGGTGAGGATCCGGTTCTCGGGCAGCGAAACCGTGAGGGACGGCGAAAACGAGGCTCCCGGGAAATCGGGCGGAACGACGGCGAAAGCCTGCAGCGCGTCGATCTCTTCGTCGGTCATGGCTAAGATCGATCGGGTGGGCGGCATCACGCGCATGCCCCGGTAGGGCCCCACCGCCGCCTCTGCGTCGAAGGGGCGCTGGCAGACGATCACGCTCGGCGTCTCCAGTGGATCGACCCCTTCGGGGCACGGTCGCGTGAGATCCCTCAGCTGCTTCGGGTACCACTTCGTGCCGAGATAGGAGTGGACGATCACCGTCACGTCCCGCCGGATGCCCTCCACCTCCTGCAGGTACCAGAGCGGGAAAGTGTCGTTGTCACCATTCGTAAAGAGGATTGCGTACGGCTCGACCGATTCCAGCAGGTTGTACGCCCAGTCCCGCGCCGAATAGTCTCCCCGCCGATCCGCCAGGTCGAAGTTCAGCACCAGTGGGATCAGCGCGGGGATCAGCACGGGCGTCGCCAACGCCAGGGAGGCCCTCGAGGCACCGATCGCGACATTCCCACCGCTCCAGGAGGGACGGCGCGTCGCTCTCTCAATCGAGCGGGCCAGCCACATCCAGGTCGTCACGGCACCCATGCCGGCGTACAGCCCCCACAGGTTGAAGCTCACGACGTAGAAGTAATCGCGCTCTCTCACCTCGTGGAGGTCCACCGGGATCTCCGGGTATAGCGAGTAGCCGTATTTGAAGTTCAGGTAGAAGACCAGCCCCCCCGTGACGGTGGCCAGCAGGACGATGAAGTACACGAAGCTGTCCGGATCGCCCCGCGCATGCCGCCACACGCCCACCAGCCCGAGGAGCACGAAGAGCCCGGTCACAACGGCTCGGGGGGCGGGAAGCAGGGTGCGCGCCCACTGCCAGTCGAAGTACTGGAGGTAGTTGGCCACCTGCGCCGGGATGGGTGCCTGTCGGTCCGAGAGAGGCGGTTTGGCGTACTGCTCGCGCACCAGCGAGGCCGCCAGCGCCTCGCATTTGACGGCGAGCTTCTTGCTCCCGTCGACCGTCTCGTAGAGGGCGGGCGTGACCGCCTCTATGAGGCTCGGACACTCCGAGTCCGCCTCGTCGATCACGGGGTTCTGCGCCGAGCGGATCGGCACGAACAGTAGCTGCACCGAGAACCCCACCGCCGCCGCGACCGCGGCTGCCCCCAGCAGCCGCCACCGCAACAGCGTCCGCCAGCTGTGCCATGCGACGAAGACGAGCAGCGCACCCACGGGTAGGAGCGACATCTGGTGGTTCGTCGCTCCCAGTCCAAGCAGGAACGCTCCAAGCACTACCAGCCGGTCCCCCCGCCAGCTCTCGCTGTAGTCCTCCCACAGCATCGCCACGTACGTGATCAGGGCGACGAAGAGCAGCGAAACCGTGTACACCTTCTCGTTCACGGTCGACTGCGACCACACGGTGAACGCCGTCGCCCCCACCAGCACGCTCACCAGGCCCGCCGTCACGCTTATCCAACGGCTCTCGGCAAAGTGTGACCAGATCCGCACCACCGCGAGAAACCACAGCCCTGAAGCCGCTGCCGACATCGTCGCCGAGAGCAGGTTCACCCGCGTGGCCACGTCGAGCCCCGTCCACTCGAGCATCACGATCCACACACGCCCAAGCAGCACGAAGAGCGGGTTCCCCGGCGGGTGCGGCATCCCGAGGATGTGCGCGGTCGCAATGTACTCCGAGGTGTCCCAGAAGGCAGTCGTGGGACCGAGCGTCAGCACGTACAGTCCCCACACGGCGAGCGCCGTTGTCAGGGCCCAGCCCCACACGGGCAGCTTCCCCACCCGTTCGCGCTCGATTCCCTTCATGCACCGCCTGGTTCCCGAAGTACAGCTGACTTCGAACGAGATGGCACGCGCCGAAGGCGTGCCGCGTGGGCGAAGCGCGAGAATCTAGCGCGCCGCCGCGAGGCGGCCAACCGGCGGAAGTAGGAGCTGCAGCGAAGGAAGCCGGTGCTGTCCCGGCGGAGCGAGAGCCGTTAGCGCCACACGCGCGCGGAGACGATCCGCACGGCGCCGGGGCGAACCTCGACCGGACCGAGCGCGATGCGTCGCTCGGATCCGGTGCCCACGCGTCCGACGCGGAGAGCCAGCGTGTGCTCCCCCGCCGGCAGGCGGAGCCGCGTCACGCCGATCTCGTCGGGGAGAAGATGCCACGCCCGGGTGTCCGCCCGCTCCAGTAGAGCGCTGCCGGCATCGGCCAACGCCCCCACGATATCGCCGAGAGTCTTGTCCTCCTCGCGCGCCTCATCCTCCAGCTTGCGGGCCACCGCGTACTTCACCGCCGTGCGGGCCAGCGTCTTGATGAGGAGCGGGACCGCTCCTGCTTCGAACTCGGCGATCACGGCGTCCGAGAGGTTGGCCGACCAAGCGATGGGAGCTGGCTCGCCCTCGTCCAGCACGACGTGCACGGGAGCGTGAAGCTCCCCGCTCCGCCGGTACGCCGGCAACGCGATGCGCAGAAGGTACGGCCTGGTGCGGCGCTCTTCGGCCTCGGCGGACTTCGCATGACCCCCGGAGGACGTCTCCTCGGCGGAGTGCGTTTCGTCTTTCTCTTCCCCGACCACCTCTTGTCTCGGCGGCCAAGGGAGGCACCGCTCCCTCCCCCGGGGGCGCCGCGAACGCTTCACGGAGGCGCGGAGTGCGGCCGGCACATCCGCCGCCGGAACGACGGGCCGGGCCGCCGGATCCCCGAGCGCGTACTCGACCACACACGTCGACGTAGTGAGGCGAAGCGGCTCCGGGCCGCTCTGGAAGACCTCGAGCTCGTGCGGCCACAGCACGATGTTGAGCGACTCTTCGATGCGGTGCGCCACGAATCCCTTCTCGACCAGGACGAGCACCTCCCCGGTTCCCGCGATCGACTCGTCGGCACCGGCATCCGGAGGAGCCGACACGGTGCGGATCCCTCGCGCCCTGGCGAGGCGGTATGCCACCTCCGCGTCGTTCGCCTCACCGCTCGCCTCGAACACGGCGCCGGCGAAGTACCTCATCAGGCCCCGAACGGCTCCCTCCTCCGCCCCCACCGGTTTCTCCTCGAAAAGGTCGAGAAGATGGGTCAGCCGTCGCGCCTCGACGGCCGCCTCGTCCATGTCGCCGACTCGCAGGTAGTTGAGCGCGCCGTAGTAGTGGAGCAGAAGACGCTCGGTGGGCTTCGGATCGTACTTGAGGACGCGGTCGCTGGTGATGAGCGACAGCAGCGCACGGCTGAGGCTCTTGGTATAACGGTCCTCGGCCTCCCGCTCCGCCTGCTCGAGAGAGGCGCTGCTCTCCTCGTACCTGCCCCCGTAGTGGGCGACGAGGCCCCGGTACATGAGGGCGAGCAGATCGTCCCCGGGGTCGATCTCCCCGCCCGGCTCGAGGGCGGACAGCGCCTCGCCGTAGTCACCCGCGGCGAGCCGGCGGCGGAGCGCATCCTCTTTCCGCGGAAGGCCGTTCGGCGCGAGGGGTCCCGAAGAGAAGAGGCTCGCGCAGCCCGTCGTCGGGAGCGTGACGGCGAGGATGGCCGCGAAGATGAGCCCCCTTCGGTCTCTACGCTGCCCGGCCACGGCCCGAGACCGCGGCCTCATCGCTCATCCCCCGTGCTTCTCGAGGACGATGATGCGCTCCTTCGCGTGCGCTATCGCATCCGCGAGCTTGGCCGCCGCGTCACCCTCGGCCTCGATGCGTTCCAGCTCCAGCCGGTGGAGAAAGAGCTGATACTGAATCAGGGCCTCGATCGGCCTCAGCGTCTTCTCGAGAACCGTGGCGATGCGGTAGTCGAGCAGCGCGTCGGCCGGCCTCAGGATGCTCGCGCGGTCGTACCGGTCGAGCGCACGCTCCAGGTCTCCAGCCGCGGCGAGCTCGTCTCCCTCGCGGATCAGGTCTTCCGCCAGGGCGGCCGAGCGGCCCTCCGTCGTCGCGTCGGCCGGCGAGCTGACGAGCCGCATCCCCGATACCTCTCGGTAGCCGTACTGGCTCACGCGGCCGTCGGCGAGGCGCACCACCGCCAGCTCACTCACCGCGTCTCGGGGGGCGAGCTCGAGCGAGCGAGGCACGAGGACCTCGGCATTCCCGGCCCTGCGTGCCGTCCACGCGCCCGGCGTGGTGCGCGTCGCCGCGAACACCTGGACCGCATTCATCCCGAGAACGACCTCGCCCCGGACGACGGCCTCGCAGATCTCGGGCTCGCACTCGGCGAGCGCAGCCGCTGTCAGATCCTCCTGCTCCCTCGCCATCTCGGCGCGTTCGCTCTGCCCTGCGGCCGTCGCCGCGGCGGTCGCCTCCGGATCCGGTATCCGGTCACCCTGCTCGATGATCGGCTCCTCGTGCACCCGCTTGGCGGAATAGGCGGCGAGCCCGAGGACGCCCAGTAGCAGCAGCCTCTTGGTCATCGTTCACCTCTCGTATGAGCCCCTTGCCTCGCTCGCCCTCGCAGCGAAGCCCGCGCGAGCCGGCCCGTCAGTCGCTCCCGAACCGGGATCGCTCGATGTACTTCTTGATCTTGTGCTGCCCGGCCCACGTGACCACGTTCGACTCAAGGTCGATGAGGGTGGCATCGATCTGATAGAAGACGATCTTCTCGCGGCCTTCCTCATC
Organism: Gemmatimonadota bacterium; assembly: GCA_046758745.1. GTDB lineage: Bacteria > Gemmatimonadota > Gemmatimonadetes > Palauibacterales > Palauibacteraceae > JBHIAV01. The sequence continues at coordinate 73,409 of JBHIAV010000002.1, read as the reverse complement.
TTCGATCGATTGGATCTCCCCGTGCAGCATGTAGTTCGCTCCGAGCTCACGCCCGAGCTCCGCGCGTGTATCGGCCCTGGCTTGCTCCTGCTGGTCTTCTCGCTCGGCCCGAAGCTCCTCCCGCTCCTCCGAAGAGGCCACCAGCGTCACGAGGCCCGAGTTGACGAAGGCGCGCTCGAGGTCTCGCACGAACGTGCTCACCGGGATGTGCTCCATGGACCGGTTCCGGAAGGTCCCGACGATGACCCGCGGCGCCTCGCCGCCGTGCGTCTCGGCGAAGCGGGCATGCCACGGGTGCGACAGGCTTTCCTCGATGAGCCGGTTCGCCACCAGGCGGGAATCCGTGTCGTTCCACCGACCGGAAAGGTCGGTGACCGCCGCCGGATCGATCCGTGACACTCGCTTCCCACCGCACGCGGTCCCCAGGGCGGCGGTGAGCAGCAAGAACCCCGTCGCGCCGGGCGCGTACCACGGTGTGCCTGACCCAGAGCCTCGAGACATTTTTCGCCTCCCGGTTTGAAATCGCGGACCCCGATCGTCGATACCCTTCTCATCGCCGGCGGTTCATCTGATTAGACGGCGAGGAGGTGCGGGGAGTTGAACGGCCGTCTCCCCACTTCACGGCGACATGCCTTGCCCGATGCCGAAGCGTCACTGACTTTCCGTCCGAGCGCGAGGCCTTTGCTTCCCTTCGGTCCGCTGCCGAGGAGACCGATGCGATCCTGCCAGCCGAAGAGACGGCTGCTCCCGCGCACCTTGCACAGTGCGCCCACGATCCGTGTCGCCACCAGCCTGCTCCTCAGCGCAGTCAGCGCGGGGGCGTGCGACTCGGAGGTCGTCGGCCCCGACGACCCCGCCCGCGTCATCCTGCTCGGCAGCGCCGAGCCGGCGGCCGTGGCGGGAGAGGTGTCGGACTCCCTGCTCGAGGTGCGAGTGGAGACATCGGGAGGCAGCCCGATTCCCGCGGTGCGGGTGCGCTTCCAACCGACCCAGGCGGGCGGCTTCGTGGACCCTCCCATCGCCTCCACGGACGAGCGCGGAATCGCCCGCGGAAGCTTCGTGGCCGACGTGACCGCCGTGACGGTGCGGGTGCGGGCCGACCTCCCCGACCACCCACGGGTTCGGGCGGCCGTCTTCCGGGTCCGCATCCTCCCCGCCGGCGTGATGCGGGTCCAGATCGTGAGCGGAGACGACCAGGAAATCGAGGTGGGGACGCAGGTTCCCAGGCCGCTCTCGGTTCGCGTCCTCCCTGTCGACATAGATGCGGTGGGGGGGCGCCCGGTCGTGTGGGAACTCGCGCAGGGAACCGATGGCGCCCGGCTCACAGCCGACACGGTGCACACGGATGAGCTCGGCGATGCGCGTGTGCTGGTGACTGTCGGCCGGGAGCCAGGGGACCACATCGTCCGCGCCTTCGTTCCGGAGCCCTACGCATCGGACACAGCGCTCTTCCAGATCCGCGCGGTGACGGAGCTCGCGACGAGCGTGCGGATTGACTCGGTGGTTCCATCCTCCCTCGTCGCGGGCGAGCGCGCCCGCGTGTACGGCTCCGGGCTTCTCTTCGGCCCCCTCCCGTCCGGCAGCGAGGTCTTCGTGGACGGAGTGGTCGCCCGCGTGTTGTCCGGGGCGCCGACGGTCCTGGAGATCGAGGTGCCGAGCTTCGCCGACCGCTGCCTCCCGCCGCGGCGCGTCGGGCTGCGGGTGCTGGCCGGAGGGGTGAGGCCGAGCAACGGCGTGTTCGTGGATCTCTCACCCGCTCTCGACCCGATCGACCTCGCCGCGGGCGAGACTCGGCTGATCGAGGATCTCGCGCAGATACGGTGCTTGGTCTTCGCCTCTCCCCCCACCGCGCGTGAACACTTCGTCGCCGTGCAGAGTGCCTCGGCAACGGAAGGCGGCCGGACGCCGCTCCGCCTCATCGTCCGATCCGCCTCCAGCGTGAGCGGTGAGCCCATCCCGGCCAGCCTCGCACTGTCGGAGCGAGCGGCCGACGCGGATGTGTGGCCGCTCGTGCACGGTGGCGCCGACATCGAGACGCGACTGCGTGCGTCCTCGCTCCGCGAGCTTCTCCGGGCGGGTGCGCGCCCGCTCAGGCCGCCCGCCGGAAGTCCCGGGCGGCTGGGCGTCGTTTCCGGCTCTCGTGCCGCGCCAGGCGACACGATCCGCTTCGCCTTCGCCGTCGATCCCGCGACGCTGGAGGTGTCATGCACCGACACAGCCGCCGTCGTCCACGGTGTGGTGCGTAGCTCCGGGCCGCGCGCCCTCCTGGTGGAGGATGCCGACGCTCCGGCGGGCGGCTTCACGGATGCGGACTGGGATTTCCTAAGCCGTGAGATCGAGGAGGTCACCCTCCCCACCGACGTCGTGTATTTCGGCGAACCGGCCGACATCGACGGGAACGGCCAGGTGATCGTGCTCTTCACCCCGCAGGTGAACCGGCTCACTCCCCGGGGTAGCGGAGCGCTCATCGGAGGCTTCTTTCTGGCGCTCGACCTCGCGGACTCCGGGGATCCGGAGAAGAGCGGCCTGCAGGACGAGAACGGGGAGGGCTGTCCTACCAGCAACGAGGCCGAAATCGTCTACCTGCCGGTTCCGGACCCGGAGGGTGATTTCTCCGACCCCTTCCGCCGCGATCGGGCACTCCCCAACGCCCGGGTCATCACCGCCCACGAGATCCAACATCTGATCAGCGCCGAGCAGCGCCTCATCCTGGGCGACGCGGAGTTCGAGCAACAGGAGACGATCTGGCTGGCCGAGGGAATGAGCCACATCGCGGAAGAGGTGAATGGGCTCGCGGCCGTGGGGGCGTCCGTCGGCCGGAACCTGACCTTCGACGACTTCACCGACAGCCGCGGCTCCTCGGATGCGTTCCGAGCGTTCCACTTCACCAACTTCGCGCGGCTGCGCCTGCACATGGTGAGCCCGGCCACCACACCGGCGATCGCCGCGACGGACCCGCTCGGCTTCGAGAGCCTGCAGATGCGCGGCTTCGCCTGGATATTTCTGCGCTGGCTGGCTGACCGGCTGCCCGGAGCGGACGAGACCGCTTTCTTCCGCCGTCTCTCGACCGGTGGGTCGCGCTACCTGGCCGGCATCCAGAACGTGGAGGCGGCGACCGGCCGTCGGTGGGAAGAGCTGCTGGCCGAGTTCTCCATCGCCCTGGCCGGCGACGACCTTCGGGGGGGCGCTTTCCCGAACGGCCTCCAGGTGGGGACATGGGATCTCCGGCGCACCTTCGCCCAGCTCCAGGCAGAGCCGGGGAACCGGACGCTCTTTCCCCCCGAGGGGTATCCACTGGCGGTGACGGAGTTACCGGTCGGTTCCGCCTTCGAGTTCGAGCTCGGAAGCTCCACATCCATATACTTCCTGTTCGCGGAGACGGTCGACGCCGACGCCGTTTCCCTCGAGCTAGCGTCGCACGGAGGGGGATCTCCGCCGGAGACGGGGCGCATCCAGGTCATGGTCGGGCGCGCCAAGTAGACGATCCGGCGCGGAGGTGCGGATCCGTAACCGTGCCGGGCCGCCGCTGCACGGCGCGCGGGGCGGAACACCTGGGACAGGAAACGAGGGGGGGTTGAGGAAATGCTCCTTGGTCGATCGCCGGTTCGCCCCGCTGTTCTTCTCGCCGCTCTCGGACTGACCGTGTCCGCCGATCGCTTGGCCGCCGCGCAATCACCGGATGCCCCGGAGCGACCGCCTTCCCGCCCGGTCTCCGTGCAGCTGGGAGCCGCCGGGGGGGCGATCATTCCGCTCGGCAACCTGACCGAGAACCGCTTCGGGTTCGACACCAACCTCGCCAGCACCGGGATGTTCGGAGGCGAGTTGATCCTGTGGCATCCGTCCGGCCTCGGCCTCGGCGCGGAGGGCACATACAGCCAGATGGAGGTGAACCAGTCCGCCGGCGCGCAGGGCTTCGTCCTCCCTGGCGGGCTCGGCGATGCCGAGTACTTCGCGGGCGTGATCGACGTCCGATACCGATATCGGGACCGGGGCGAAGCGTCGGTCGTGCAGCCGGAGTGGGGACTCGGACTGGGCTTCCGGAGGATCAATGTGGATCCGATCGCCGAGCCGGACCTCGAGGATTCGACCGATCTGGTGGCTTCGGGCCGCATCTCGGTCTTCGTCCGCATCGCGGACCGGTGGGGGCTCCGGGCGGGAATTCGGGCCACGCGCGGCTCCTACGATGCCGGGATCAGCGACGACGAAATCTCACAGACCGATCTTCTCGTCGGGGTTGGCGTGGTGGTCAGACTGTACTGACGAAGTCCCCGACCGAGAGGATCATGATCGCTAGCGACCCCGCGCCGGACCTGGAGACATTCCGGACACTTGCCCGCCCCGGGCACATCGTGCCCGTCTGCATCGAGTTTCCCTTCGACACGGAGACGGCCGTCACGGCATACAGCAAGCTGCGGCAGGGGCCGTTCGCTTTTCTTCTCGAATCGGTGATCGGCGGTGAGCGCTGGGCTCGCTACAGCTTCGTCGGCTCCGAACCGCGCGAGGCGTGGCGGCTCACCGATGACCGGGTGGAACGGTGGAGCCCCACGCGAGGTTGGCGCGAGGTCGGGCGCACCACCGACCCGCTGGCCGAGTTTGGCGTCTGGCTCGGACGGTACCGACCCGTGACCTGGCCGGGGCTGCCGCGGTTCTGGGGAGGGGCCGTCGGTTTCTTCGGCTACGACACGGTGCGCTGGTTCGAGCGGCTCCCGGCGGCGCCGCCGAGGGACGTGCCCTGTCCCGATGCCTGCTTTCTAATGACGGACCACGTTCTGATCATCGACAACCTGTTCGACCGCGCGCTCGCCGTCACCGGCGTCCCCATCCCCGACGGTGGCGTGGCGCTGGACGGTCTTTACCGACACGAGGTGCGAAGGCTGCAGGAGTGGCTGGAGCGCCTCAACCAGCCGTCCGGCCTGCGTCCCTTGTCCCTCGCCTCGGAACGAGCGGTCTCCTTCGTATCGAACCGCTCGGCGGAGAACTACCGTGACGCCGTGAGTCGCGTACGCGATTACATTCGGGCCGGAGACGCGTTTCAGGTAGTGATCTCCCAGCGGATCGACGCGCAGATGCCGGCGCCCGTCCTCCAGGTATACCGGACGCTCCGCACGCTGAACCCTTCCCCCTACCTGTACCTGCTTGAACTGGAAGAAGTGCGGCTCGTCGGCTCCTCGCCGGAGGTGCTGGTGCGCGTGGAGGACCGCGAGGTCACGCTGCGACCGATCGCCGGGACTCGGCCTCGCGGCTCCACCCCCGCCGAGGATGTCACGCTCGCGAACAACCTCCTGGCAGACGAGAAGGAACGGGCCGAGCACCTCATGCTCGTGGACCTCGGACGCAACGACGTGGCGCGAGTCGCAGAAGCCGGGAGCGTGCGGCTGGCGGACTTCATGGTAATCGAGAAGTACAGCCACGTCATCCACCTGGTCAGCGAGGTGACCGGCCGTCTCCGCGAAGGTCTCACCTCCCTCGACGCGCTCCGCTCGGCCTTTCCGGCGGGGACGCTGACCGGAGCGCCGAAGGTCCGTGCGATGGAGATCATCGACGAGCTGGAGCCCACCCGTCGCGGTCCGTACGGAGGGGCGGCCGGATACGTCGGCTTCGGCGGGGAGAGCATGGACATGGCCATCGCCATCCGGACGATCGTGAACGTGGGAGATCGGGCGTATATCCAGGCCGGAGCCGGCATCGTGCACGACTCCGTGCCGGAGCGCGAATGGGAGGAGACGGAGGACAAGGCGCGGGCTCTCGTGCGCGCTCTCGCCCTGGCCGGCGATGTGGGCGCGCCGGAGGGCGGATGAACGCGGCTGCCCGACGTAGACGGGCGCCGCTCCACGAGAACACGGGCGAGGAGTAGTTTGAGTCGGACGACGCTCGAGAGGATCTCGTCCCGCAGGGCCCGGGCTCGCATTGGCAGTCAGATCGCGGACCCGGGGGACAAGCGCCGCTACGTGCGAGCGCTCTTCACCCGGGTAGCCCGCCGGTACGACCTGACCAACGATGCGATGTCGCTCGGGCTACATCGGCGATGGAAGAAGGCGGTGGTGGAGTTGGCCGGGATCCGGTCCGACGACGTGGTGCTGGACCTGGCGGCCGGAACGGGCGACCTGGCCCTGCGGGCCGCCCGGGGCTCACGGCCGCCACACTGCGTCATCGCCGGAGATCTGACCGCCGCGATGCTCCACAAGGGCAGGAGAAGGTCCGGTGCCCAAAGCGTCCGCTGGCTGCAGTGCGATGCGATCGATCTCCCTTTCCGAGACGGCAGCGTGGACCGCGTGCTGATCGGGTACGGCCTGCGCAACTTCTCCGAGCTGGACCGCTGCCTGGCCGAAATCCGCCGCTGCCTGCGACCGGGAGGGCGGCTCGTCAGCCTCGACTTCGGTCGGGCCGATCCGCCCTTCTTGCACAGGCTTTACCTGCGCTACCTGAGCCTTTGCACCGCGACGGCTGGCTGGCTGCTGCACCGTGACGCGGAGTCATATCTCTACATCCCCGAGTCTCTGAAGCGGTATCCGGCTCAGGAGGGCGTGGCGGCGATGATGCAGCGGGCGGGGTTCGTGAGGTGCGGCTACGTCGACTTCCTATTCGGGACGATGGCGATCAACTTCGGCGACCGGGAGGGATAGCCGCCTCATCAAGGTCGCGTTCGTGCTCCCGTCGCCTCACCCTCCGCTCCTTGCGATTTCGGCACCACCGTGGGGCCAAAGGGCTGCCGCGGCATCGCGCAGAGGGCGAGAAAAAGGCCCACTGCCGGTCCCCGCCCGGCTCGTCCTACTCCTGCTCCTGCTTCCACAGGGTGACCTGACGCTGCCCCGTCTCGCTCTCCTCCAGCCGGGCCGTGAGCGTGTCTCCGTCCTCCAAGTCGAGATCCTCGCGCATCTCCTGCGGGATGGTGATTCTCCCTCCGCTGCCAACCGTGACGGTGGAATAGTAGAGGACTCGGTAGATGCCCATGCTCGATCCTCCCGGAGATGGCGGCTGACAAGACAGTCCGCGGCTCGGTGGCCCTCCGGCCGGGCCTCCGGGCTCAAGGTGTGAGGTGGTGAGCGGGTAATATACCACAACTTCCGCCCGGTCAGAAGCCACGCCGCGGGTCCCGAATCCGCCCTCGTCGCCGGGCATGGGAGCAATCTTCGGGTTTTTTTCGGCTCCGGCCTCTGCGGGGGCTTGGGTCGGCTTGCGGCGCCCCCGTCCGCGGCTGATCATGCCGGCGTGAGCGACGCGGCGATCCGGCTCGACGGAATCACCAAGACCTTCGGGAACACCGAAGCGGTTCGCGACCTGGACCTGGTGGTCCCCGCGGGCACGATCTGCGGCCTGCTGGGACCCAACGGGGCCGGCAAGACCACAACCCTGCGCATCATCCTGGACATCGTCGGGCCGGACAGTGGCTCGGTCGAAGTGCTCGGGAGGCGGGTGGACGACCACATCCGCTCCCGGATCGGCTACCTGCCGGAGGAGCGGGGGCTGTACCAGAAGATGCGTGTGGCGGAGCACCTGGCGTTCTTCGGGGAGCTCAAGGGTCTCCGCCACGCAGACGCCATGCGGGAGGCCCGGCGGTGGCTGGATCGGCTGGAGCTCGGCGCCCGGGCCGACGATCGAGTCGAAAGCCTCTCCAAGGGGATGCAGCAGAAGGTTCAGTTCATCGCGACGATCCTCCACCGCCCCGATCTGCTCATCCTGGACGAGCCGTTCGCCGGGCTCGACCCGATCAACGTCGACCTCCTCAAGCAGATCGTCCTCGAACGGAAGCGAGAAGGGGCCACGGTGCTCTTCTCGACCCACATGATCGAGGACGCCGAGCGCCTGTGCGAACGCGTGTGTATGATCGCCGGCGCGCGCAAGGTGCTTGACGGAACGGTGGCCGAGGTGAGGTCCGCCGCCGGCCGCCGGGACGTGGCGATCTCCTTTGACGGTGATGGTGGCTTCCTCTCCGCCCCGGATCTGGTGCAGAGCGTTAGCGACCAGGGACGATACGTGGAGGTCCGCCTGCGCGACGGGACCGACCACCAGGAGCTCCTGCGGCGCGCGGTGGAAGCGGGCGTCAGGATCTCGCGCTTCGAGCTCATCGAACCCTCCCTCCGCGAGATCTTCCTCGAGCGGGCCGGACGGCGGACGGCGTGCAGCACTGCGGCCGAGGACGGCACCCGATGCTGAATCGTCGAGCACGCGCGATCATCCGCCGAGAATACGTGCAGCGCGTCCGCAGCCGCTGGTTCCTCTTCACCACGATCTTCGTCCCGCTCCTCATGGGCGGAGCGATTCTCCTGCCCGCCCTGCTCCTTGAGGACGAGGAAGGCGGCGACATCCTCCGTGTCGGGATCCTCGACCACGCGGAGGGACGCGCGGCGCTGCGCCTCGCGGAGACCCTCCATACACAGCAGATGGATGGGATCCCGCTCCCGGCCGGTCGGGATCTGTCGAACCGGGAGTTGGCGGCGCACCTTGAGGCCGAGGACTTCGATCTCTATCTGCTCGTGCCTCCCGACGTGCTCGAGTCGCACGCGGTCACCATCTTCACCCTCGGAAGTCTCGGAATGTCGGCCCGGAGCCGGTTGGAAACGGCCGTTCACGAGGCGATTCTCATCTCGGAGCTTTCGGCGCGGGGTGTCACATCGGTGGACGTCGAGGAGCTGCTGAGGGGCGCGGAACTGGAGGTGCAGGACCTGCGCGAGGGACGCGGTGGGTCGGAGGAAGCCTACCAGGTGCTCGGCTTCACCATGGCGATGATCCTGTATATGATGTTCCTGGTTTACGGCCAGATGATCACCCGGGGGGTGCAGGAGGAGAAGACCTCGGACATCGTCGAGATCATGGTGTCGAGCGTCCGGCCGCGGGAGATGATGCTTGGGAAGATCGTGGGGGTGGGCGGCGTCGGGCTCACCCAGGTGGCGATCTGGGCCCTCATGCTCGCCGCCTTCGCCCTGTACGCCCTGGCGGGTGCAGGTCCCGCCCTGGCCAGGCTCGGCATCGACCTCGCCGGTTTCCGCTTCCCCATTGGGCTGGCCGTCATGGCCCTCGTCTACTTCGTCCTCGGCTACCTGTTGTACGCGGGTCTCTTCGCCGCGGCCGGCGCGATGCTCGGGAGCGAACAGGACATCCAACAGGTCATGCTCCCGTTCGTCATCCCCCTGGTGATCCCGGTGATGATCCTCCCGGGCGTGATCGACAACCCCGACGCTGCCTGGGCCGTCACGGTGTCGCTCGTTCCGTTCTTCAGCCCGATCCTCATGCTGGTGCGCCTCACGGTCGGGAACGTCGACGCGCGGCAGGTAGCCGCCTCCGTGGCTCTGCTCATCGCCTCCGTCTTCGGGGCGGCGTGGCTCGCCGGTCGCATATACCGAGTCGGGATCCTGATGAAAGGGAAGCGGCCCAACGTTCCGGAGCTGGTTCGCTGGATCCGGTACGGGTGAGGCGCAAGCGGCGTGGTCCGCCGCGAGCTCGTTGCGCTCCGCTCCTCCTCGGGCTCCTCTCGCTCGCATCGGTGGGGTGCGGCGGCGGCCCTCGGCCCCTGCTCGTCGGAGCCACGACCTCGGTCCACGACTCCGGACTGTTCGACGAGCTGATCCCCGCGTTCGAGGCCGCCCAGCCGGAGCTCTCCGTGAAGGTGATCGCCGTCGGTTCGGGGGAGGCCCTGGCTCTCGGCCGCCGGGGCGACGTCGACGTGCTGGTGGTACACGCGCCCGCGGCCGAGCGCGAATTCGTCGAGGCCGGCTACGGGCATGACCGGACTCCGTTCATGCGCAACGACTTCGTCATAGCCGGGCCGGCGGAGGATCCAGCAGGAGCCCGCGGCGCTGAATCCGCGGCGGCGGCGCTCCGCACCATCGCCCGACTCGAGACGCTGTTCGTCTCGCGCGGGGACGGCTCCGGGACACACCTCCGGGAGCGCGAGCTGTGGGAGGCCGCCGGAGTGGAGCCGTCGGGATCCTGGTACCGCGAGATCGGCCAGGGCATGGGCGCAACCCTTCAGGTGGCGAGCGAGCGGAGGGCCTACCTGCTCACCGACCGCGCGACGCTCGTGGGCATGGGACGGTCGCTCGACCTCGAGGTCCTCGTCGAGGGGGACTCCCTCCTGCGGAACTTCTATTCGGTGATCGAGGTGAGCGACGCTGGGAACGCCGACGGGGCACACGCCTTCGCTCGCTGGCTCACTTCGCCGGAGGGCATCCGGCGCATCGACGCCTTCGGGCGGGAGCGGTTCGGCGTGGGACTTTTTTCGCCGCTGCCGCGTACCCCGGGCCGTACGCCCCGATGAACCCCTTCGGCGATGCGTGGGATCTTCTCGTTTCGGGGGACCTCTACGTCGCCGAAGTGGTCCTCCGATCTCTAGCCATCTCGGGCACGGCGCTCCTCCTCGCGACGCTGATCGGTCTTCCGATCGGGATCGCCGTCGCGCTCGGCCGCTTCCGGCTCCGCACCTCCGCCGTGGCGCTGGTGAACACGGGGCTGGCTCTTCCTCCCGTCGTGGTAGGTCTCGGCGTGTACCTCCTCCTCTCCCGCGCCGGCCCGCTCGGTCCCCTGGGTCTCCTGTACTCACCCACCGCGATGGTCCTCGCTCAGGTGGTCCTGGCGGGTCCGTACATCGCGGCCGTGACCCTCGCCGCGGTCGAGAGCGTCCCCGCCGACGTGCGGCTCCAGGCGCGGAGCCTGGGCGCGACGCGCTGGCAGGCCATGTGGCTTCACCTACGGGAGGTGAGGGGGTCCATGGTCGCCGCCGTGGCAGCCGGCTTCGGGGCGATCATCAGCGAGGTGGGAGCAGTCATGATCGTCGGCGGCAATATCCTCGGCGAGACCCGCGTGATGACCACGACGATCGTGCTGGAGACGCGGCGCGGGAACTTCGGCGTCGCGATCGCGCTCGGCTTCATCCTACTCTTCATCGCGTTCGGCGTGAACCTGGTGCTCATCATGCTCGGACGCGGAACGCTGCGGAGACCGCTTCTCGCGTGATGGCCGACGCACGCACCGCCGACCCTTCGCGGCTCTACAGCCGACTGCGCGGCGAGACGTCCGCGCGCGCGCGCCACGACGCCTGGAACGAGGTCATCGTGGGCGAGGGAATCGAGGTGCGCTACGGCGACCGGCCGGTGCTCGCCATCGAGCGGATCGGGCTGAGAGAGGGGGAGATCCTAGCCGTGCTGGGACCGAACGGAGCCGGGAAATCGACTCTCCTTCGGGTCCTGGCGATGCTGGAGTCCCCGGCGTCGGGGAGCGTGCGCTATCGGGGCGAGGCAGGTGCCGGAGCCGAGGCGGCGCTCCGGCGCTCCTCCGCCGCCGTCTTTCAGAGGCCGCATGTGTGGGCGGGGTCCGTGGGCTGGAACGTGGAGCTCGGCCTTCGGCTCGGGCGCACCAGGGCGGCCGAGCGGAGGATGTGCGCCGAGGAAGCGGCGCGGCAGCTCGGCATCGAGCATCTCCTCGACGCCGACGCCCGGTCGCTCTCCGGTGGCGAGATGCAGCGCGTGGCGATCGCCCGGGCCCTCGCGCTCGACCCCGACGTCCTCTTCCTCGACGAGCCGACGGCCAACCTGGACGCCGAGGTTCGCCTCCTCCTGCGCGAGGATCTGGAGCGAGCTGCACGAAGCCGGGGGCGTGCCACACTCCTCGCGACGCACGATCGAAACGAGGCGTTCTATCTGGCCGACCGGGTGACGGTGCTCCGCGAGGGGCGGGTTGTCCAGGTCGGCACCCCGGCTGAGCTTTTCGAAGACCCACGCGATCCCTTCATCGCCGAGACCACGGGCGCCGAGCTGTCGCTGCGGGGTACGGTAGCGGGAGAAGAGGGCGGCCTGTTGCAGGTGGATGTGGACGGAGTCCTGATCCGGGCGATCGGGAACGCCACCCGCGGAGCGGCCGTGAAGCTCGCCTACCGGCCAGAGGATCTCCTCTTGTCGAAGCAGCCGGCTCGACTGAGCAGCGCGCGAAACCGCTTCGCCGCTGTAGTCGCCGACGTACGCGAGGCCGGGGGCCTGCTGCGAGTCCGGATGGACGGTCCGCCGGAAGTGATCGCCGTGGTCACGCGAGCCGCCGGCAGGGAACTCGGGCTCGCTCCCGGGACCAGGGTCTTCATCTCCATCAAGGCGACGGCGGTGCACGCTTTCCCGCTGTAGTGGACCGTCGTCCCGGACGTCTCAGGGAGCTTGCTCCTCCACGACGAGTCGGATCTGAGCATCGAGGGCCGACGGCACCTCGTGACATCGTCGACAGCGGGCCTCGTACGACTCCGCGCCCCCGACCTGGATCGTCGGCCCCTCGGCGGGTGCGGGCCGCCCGTCGATCAGGCGCTGGTTGCGAGTCGCGAGCTCCCCGCACACGACGCAGATGGCGTGCAGCTTGTCGATCCGCTCGGCCACGGCAAGCAGATCGCCGACCGGCCCAAAGGGAAGCCCCCGGAAATCCATGTCCGTTCCAGAGACGATTACCCGTCTTCCCTCGTCCGCCAGCTTGTTCACGACCGTCACGATGCCGGGGTCGAGGAACTGGACCTCGTCGATGGCGACGACCTGCGTATCGTCACTCACTCGCTCCGCCACGTCGCGGGAGTGGGAAGTCGGCACGGCTTCGATCGTCCGCCCATCGTGCGAGCTGATCGTCTGGATTCCGCTGTATCGGTCGTCTAGATGGGACTTGAAGACCTGGACGGTCTTTCGCGCAATGAGGGCGCGGCGGACTCGACGGAGGAGCTCCTCGGACTTTCCGCTGAACATCACGCCCGTGATGACCTCGATCCAGCCTTCGCGGCCGTCCCCTGGCATGCTCGTCAGCCGACTTCGACGCTCGTTGCGAGCAGCTCTCTGAGATCATCGTCGCTCATTTCCATGATGGCTCGCTGGGCGGCGGCGACGTCGCCGTCTTCCCGTAGCACACAGCGGGCGGGCGTCATCGGAGCGTCGAGGCAGAGAAAGAAGATTCGGGCGGCCACCTTCGAGTTCGGCTGCCCGCCGCTGACGTACACCTCCCACTTGAGGAGGCCGTCATCGTAGATCGTCCGGGCCACCGGGCTTCCTACAGCTCCACGGAGGTTGCGAGGAGCTCCCGAAGCTCCGCCTCACTGAGCTGTTTCGCCGCCTCACGGGGGACCTTGGACACCCCGATCGGCGCGAGATTGTAGCGCTGCGATGTGTGCGGGGCGGACCGGTTCCGGAACAGTATCATGAGGCGGGGGGACTGGGGATCGGTACCGGAGTGAAGCGACAACTCAGCCTCCCATCGGTTGCCGGCCTCGCTGATGAATTCGACCTTGGCGCTGTCGGCGGCACCGTCGAGGCGCCACAGCAGTTTCTTGAGAAGTGCAGACCCACCCATCTCCCTTGATCCCGATAGGTTCGTCGACCGCTCCGCGCGCTAGCACCGGCCGCCTCTGCCGTGCACATCTTACACGCCGCCCCGTGAGAGGGCGAGTGCCAGGGGCCCCCCAGGGGCCGGTTCAGGGGCCCGGTTCGGTGCGAAAGGCGCTCTTCGGGAGACACAGAGTCCCGTTGTCCAGACGCCACAGGTCGGCCACCCGCTCCACGGACGTGTCTGCCGGAATAGCAGACGACGATTTCCACACGGACGTAATGTACGTTGTAGTAACACGTTACAGTGGTTACACTCCTACCCCGACGACCGATCCGCGCTTCCCACGGGACCTGGGCCCGGGTATGTTTCTTGTACCCCTCGCCGGTCACCGGAGAGGCCCTCGGACCCGCCATGATCGGGGCCGTTTCATGATACACGCACCGAGCGGACGCAGTCGTGAACCTTAGCTTCTCGGTCAACGACAACTGCACGGCGTGCATGGCCTGCGTCCGCGTCTGTCCCGTCGAGGCGATCGCCGTTTCGGGGAACGAGGTGCGGATCGTCGGGGAGACGTGCATCGAGTGCGGCCTTTGCGTTCCGGCCTGCCACCACGATGCTATCGACGTCGTCGGTGACATCCGGGAGGTGCGGGAAGCCATCGAGAAGGACCGGGCGATCCTCATCTTACCGGCCGAAGTGGCCGTCAGTTTCCACCCGGCCACGCCAGAGCAGATCATCAACGCCTGCTTCCGGGCGGGCTTTCACGGCGTATACTTTGAGACCTTGGGCGATGAGCTGGTGGCGCACGAGTATCTGCGCCTGTGGCGGGAAGATTCCCCCAGGACGTGGATCCGCTCCACCAGCTCCATCGTGGTCGACTACTGCCGAGTCAGGCTCCCCGCCCTGCTGCCCTTCCTGGCGCCCATCGTCACGCCTGCCGTTGCCCTCGGTCGGTTTCTTCGCACCCATTACGGGCCAGAATACAGGATCATCTACGCTGGTCTGGCGACTCCAGGGCCGGACCGCGACGAACAGGGTATCAGCGCATGCATCTCCTTCGAGGAGCTGAAGGATCTCTTGATCCACAAGGGCGCGGACCCGGAGAGGCAGCCCCTCACGCTCGAGCGCATCCCGCCGGAGCGGCGCCGTCACCTCTCCACCGCGGGTGGGCTTCCGCTGGCCATGCTTGAGGAGGAGTCCCTCTCATCGCGGCGGTTCAGCAAGATCCGGGGCCTGCACGCCCTGAGCGCCGTCGCCCAAGCGGTGGTCAGCAGCGAACGCGAACTCGGCTTCCTCGACGTCCTACCGTTCGAGGGCAGCCTCGATCATCCCGCCTTCGGGCGGCATGAGGACCTTTTCTGGCGCAAAGCGATCGCCGAGCTCGCGGAAGGCGGGCGTTCCGGGGAGCCCGTAGTCGATGTTCCGCCGGCTCTGGATCTCAGCGCCTCCTTCGAGCCGAATGCCGCGGCGCTTCCACCGGCCGACTCCGCGCAAGCGGCTCGCGTGCTCGAGCGAATCGGAAGGGCTCCCGGCGGTGCGTACTGGGATTGCGGGGCCTGCGGCCACGCGAGGTGCGTCGACTTCGCCGATGCCATCTCCCGAGGACGGGCCACCCTATCGATCTGCCCTTACTACCTGGGACGTCAGGTCGAGCAGGCGTCACGCGACGCCATGCATGACGCCCTCACCGGACTCTTCACGTATCGGGTACTCGAGGAACGCTTGGCTCAGGAGGTGGCACGCGCCAATCGGAGCGGTACCTCCCTCGCCGTCTTGTTCATCGACCTGGATGACTTCAAGCCGATCAACGATCGGCTCGGTCACGCAGCCGGCAACGACATCCTGCGGGGTGTCGCCGATATCCTGAGAGGAGCCATCCGGGCCACCGACATCGCGTGTCGCTTCGGAGGCGACGAGTTCGTTCTTATCCTCGTAAACGCCGACCCCGAGGGCGCCGCGCGGGTGGCCGAGGAGATTCGATCTCAGGCAGAGACCTTCCGGGTTCATACGCCACAGGGAGAGGCGGGGGTTACGCTAAGCATTGGTCTCGCTTATCATTCAGGGGCGGCGCGGTCCGTTCTGACGAGCGAGGCCCTGATGGCGGAGGCGGATGCCTCTCTCTATGTTGCCAAGGCGCACGGAGGCAACACTGTACACCCCGCGATCGGAGGGAAGCTCGTTCGATGAGCCGAGAGGCCGGAGAGCCGGCGGCAAGGGGCGTGGATCCCTGGGGCTTGCGCCGGATCGAAAAGCTGCTGGTGGGTCTCGATGGGGTGAGCTCCCTGAAGATCGTGCCCGATGGGCATGGCGGCATCGATGAGATTCACGTGCTCAGCGTCGCTGACCTCTCGGCGAAACAGATCGTCCGCAACATCGAATCGGCCCTCCTCGCGGAGTTCGGCCTCCAGATAGACCACCGCAAGATCTCTGTCGCGAGGCTGAAGGGACCCGAGATCCCCGTGGTCTCGGAGGCCGAGGCCGAGGCCGAGACGCAGGCTGGCGCCAGACGCTTCCTCCTAGACGGATTCCACATCGAGCGCAAGACGGGTCAGCAGGTCTCCTGCCGGGTGCAGCTGCGCTCTGGCGACACCGAGTACGTCGGAGAGGCCGAGGGTCCCGACTACGCGAAGTCTCGCCTCGAGGTCGCCTGCGACGCTGTTCTGCAGGCGATCCAGAAGGCCACGGGGGACAAGACCTCCCTTTCTTTGGAGGGGGTGAGTCAGATCGACGCTTTGGGACGTCGCCTGCTCGCGGTTGTCGTTCACGACCACGCCAGACGTACCACGGTCTGCCTGGCCGGGATCGGCAGAGTGCAGGACTCGCCAGAGGAGGCGGCTGTTCTGGCCTGCCTTCACGCCACCAACCGCTGGATAGCGAACAAGTAATCCCCGGCGCCCAGTTGCGTTGCGGCCTGCAATTGCTTTTCTTTCTTGGGTCGACTGTGGGAAGCCTTGCGGCCCAGCGCGCTTAGTCGTTTTGGCGCCGCAGATAAACCTATAGACCGGGATGCGATAGCCAGAGGAACCCCCAATCTCTGCGGCTCGCCACCGAGAGCTGAGCGGAGCGACCTCCGAGCGGAGACGAAGCATACCCTGTAGCGAACGGGTATGTCTTCAACTCGAAAGGAGGTGAGCTTCGATGCTACTGATCAGCACCAACTGGCTTGCCAGGTTGTTCGGCGGAACGGTCCGCTGGGGTGGAACGGTCCGCTGGGGTGGAACGGTCAGGTGGTAATAGCAGGGGTTGGGGGTCCTCAGTAGATGACCATCGACACTCGCCTGCGCGTTGTAGTCTACGCCGCCGCGACGCTGGCAGCGTTCTCAGCAGCTTTTATTTTCTGGCGCTACCCCCTCCCCTCTTCCAGCAATCTTGTGGTTGCTTTCGCAACTCTCCTAGCGCTAAGCATCGTCAGCATGATGCTATACTTGAAGTTCTCAGAGAGTGGCTCAACCACGTCCATGGACTTCATACCTGAACTGGGCGCCGTTCTGCTCCTGGGACCCTCCGGTGCCGTAACAGTCACCCTCATCTCGGAGGTTTTCTCGGAATTCCTTCTTTATCGCGACAAGATTTTTTATAAGAAGCTGTTCAATACCGCCCAGCTCGTCCTCGCTGTCTCTGCGGCAAGTCTGGTTTTTAGGTGGTTTGGGGGCGTCGAGAGTCTGGAAAGCATCGACTTTCGTCAGACGTTTCCCCCCTTTCTCATGGCCGTACTAGCCTATTTCGCCGTCAACACGGGTACCGTCGCATACGTTGTGTCGCTTACAGAAGGGCACACGTACCGCGAGGCTTGGAGAAATATTACGGGCGGTCTGATCATCTTTGACATCGCCATGAGCCCTCTTGCCTATCTCGTCGCCGTTTCCTTCACACGCTGGGGACCTATTGCCGTGCTGCTGGCCATTATCCCGCTAATCGGCCTGCGCTACAGCTATGGCATTAATTTCGAGCTGAAGCAGTTGAACACAGACCTGCTTCGCTTGATGGTGAAGACTATCGAAGCACAGGATCCGTACACGTCGGGTCATTCCATCCGAGTTGCGGAGGCAGCCAGCAGGATCGCCAGAGCGCTGAGACTCAGGCCGCGATATGCACAGATCATCGAAACAGCCGCTCTTTTGCACGATATCGGCAAGATCGACGTTGCCTATGGCGAGATCCTTCGACAGAAAGGACCTCTGACGCCCGAACAGCGAGATTTGATCCGCGCTCACCCCGATCGGGGAGTGGACATCATCAAGTCGATTCGTAGTATCCACCGCGAGGTACTTCGCTGTGTAAGGCACCACCACGAACGTTTCGACGGGGAGGGTTATCCTGCGGGACTGTCGAGGGAAGAAATACCGCTCGGAGCAAGGATAATCATGGTTTGCGATACGATCGACGCCATGACCACAGCACGGCCCTATCGAGAGGCGCTTCCTGTGACGGTTGTTCGCGAGGAACTGCAGAAGCACAGTGGGACGCAGTTCGACCCGAAGGTCGTGGCGGTTGTTGTCGCGACGGGTATCCTTGAGGACTTAGTGGGCCCGAGCAAGCCAGTGTCCCTCGCTGCCAAGCGAGGTCTAGCTTCGCGCTCCGCGGAATCGGCTTAGGCGACGTGCGTGGTAGTCCGTTGCTCTGAGCCAACGTTTGGCAAACTTCGAGAACCACCACATTCGCGCCGCCCTCAGACGTTCCAACAGGTCAGCTTCTCGCAGGCTCTCTCGAGTCAACTTCGGAAACAAGAGGCACCCGAGCCACAGCATCTTCAAGTAACTTGGAACGTCGAGAAACTCCTGTTCTTCTGCAGCCTTGAAGAACCGACTACCTGCCTCTGCGGAGCTTTCGTTCCTTAGGTGATATCCCCGAAACCATTCAAGCTTGAACCGTTCCTGGACACCTGCCAGTTTCGCGGCGTCCAAGTCCTTGACGCCGTTCCACATCTTTTCTGCTGTTGCGCGATCGCCAAGCTGTAGCGCGGTCAGTCCTCGGCAGGCCATCAGCTCAGGTACGAACTCTCGAGATCCTAAGCCAAGCGCAGAATCGAGGGCGGTCTTATAGAGCTTGCCTGCGGCCTGCGGATGTCCCTGATAGAAGAGAGAGTTAGCTCGATTGATCGTCAATGGCAGCGTAACGTCCAGCTGGACTGGTAGTTTCTCTTGAATAGATTCTGCCATAGATGCAGTCTTTTCGAAACGATCCCAGTCGCCTTGTTCGAGAGCGCAGCAAGCCAAGTTGTTCCATAGGGTACTGAGCTGCACTAGATCCTTACGTTTACGTGCCAGATCGATCGCCGCCAGGATATCCTGCTCCCCCTCATCCCATAGGGCCATCCGTAGCCGGACCATCCCACTGAAGAGTCGGACCCTCTCGATCAAGTAGTCCGGTATCAGCCCAATCCGCCTCTCAGCTAGTTGAATGAGCTGAAGCGCATCTTCTGCGTTTTCAAAGAAAGCGGTGTAGGCTGCTACACAGCAAAGCGCTGAGACATCGGCAACAGGGGTGACTGTTCCCTCAGTGACTGCCGTGTCCCGGAGCCGACGTGCAGACAAGGCAATTGCACGTGCGGCTTCACAGTCGTTCTGGCGCATTGCAATCTTGAGGCTCCAGAAAAGTGTCTCCGCACGGGTTCGAAGTTGTACCGTAGGTTCAGGGATGTTCTCAATCTCATCCGCGAGACTGCTCAGCAACTCCCGCCCTCCGTCCCACTCTGACAGTTCCGCCATCGTCTCTACGATGTGTAGCTTCGTCTCGATTCTCGCCTCGAGCGACATCTCGGTGTCGAGGTCGAGAATCCGAGAGTAGTGCTCCTGCGCCGATTTCAGTTGTGCTGATAGGAGCTCGGCGCTCGCCAGGATTCGCAAAGCCCTGAGGGTCTCGTCCCGCTCGCCCGCTGCAGCCAGAGCGAGAGTGGCCATCGAGGCAGCCTCGAGATGGCCACCCGACGAGCTCGCCTCGGTCGCGGCTTGCATCCCACACTTGAAGGTATTCGGCTTGTCGTCGCCCAGATGGTAATGTCTGGCCAATGTGGCCGCACCGATTCCTGGCTCGCCATCGAGCTGTTGCGCGGCAGCGAGGTGCAGGGCTGCTCGCTGCATGGAGCTCATTCTCTTGTACACGTACTCCCGCACAATGTCGTTGACGAAATCCAGTTCGGAATCTCCGTCAACCAGAAGACCGCGCTCGTACAGCTCGGTGGAAACGTCGGCAGCTCCTTGCAGCGACAGGGAGGCCAAGGCCGCGACATGCCGGGGGGTAGCGTGGCGGTCGAGTACGGACACGGCTCGCAGGATTCTAAGGGATCCGTCCGGAAGGTTCCGGAAGCGAATGTCGAAGACATCGCTCAACCTTGCGTCAGTGAGGGGATCCCAGGTGTCGGCCTCGGCGATCCACTCCGCCGACGCGAATGCGGCCCGGAATACCTCGAGCGCGTAGAACGGGTTTCCCCCTGCCAGCTTCTGTGCGAGCTCGACCGCCGGGTGCTCTTTCGCCTCGGGCAGAGCCTCGGCGACGAGCTGCCCGATCTCGGAATCGGTGAGCGGCGGCAGCACGAGGTCCATCGTTTCCCCAGGACGAGGCGGTCTGCGCCGTTGCGCACGAACAGCGACATGCGTCTTGCCGACGCGCTCTGTCATGACCAGCATGAAGGGACGCTCCGCCAACCTCCGTGACAGGTAGTGGAGTAAGGATCGGGAGGTGGCATCCATCCAGTGCATGTCCTCCACTACCCACAAGATTGGTGCCCACTCCGAGGCGTTCCGCACCAAATCGGCCACCTCCTCGTACAGTCGACGGCGCCAGGCATTCGGATCGACGCCGTGCTCGATCTCCGGCTGCATGAAGGACGCAAACTCTTGGAAGAGGTGACCGAGCCGGGTGTATTGACAGCCGTCGTTCGGGAGAGTACGTGCCATCTGTTCTGCGATCGGACGCAGGCCATCGACCACCGGGCCGTACGGCACGTCCTTCTCAGCGGCGTAGCAGCGGCTTTCAAGCACGCGGATCGGCTCAAGGCATGCCGAGCGGACGAACTCCTGGATCAACCTGCTCTTTCCGATCCCCGGTTCACCTTGCACGACCACTGTCCCCGCCCGACCACGGCGAAGCTCCCTAACTGCGTCCTTGAGGAACTCGAATTCCTGCCCACGGCCGACGAGGGGCGGCCGGTTCTCGGCGGCAGACGTAGCGATGGTCGCCCCCTCGGCCGGCTCGTGGCGGATCCGCTCGGCCAGTTGCCGCGTCTCGCTGGAGATCCCCCCGGGGAGCTCACTTGTCAGAAAGGCGGAGATCTCCTCGTAGTGGCGCAGGGCCGAGGTGCGATCGCCATGTAACCACAAGCCCCGCATTAGGGCACGGTGCGCCTCCTCGTCCAGCGGATCCATGTCGGCCAGCTTGAGAGCGGCCACGCACATCTCCCCCCACTTGGCGTGGGCGTCGCACTCCTTCACGTACCGACGCAGCGAGAGGTGAACGAGCCGCTGGAGGCGCACTCGCTCGGTCTCGAGCCACCGCTCGAAGTCATCCGTACCGGTGGTGTCGAGGTTGGTGGCAAACGGGCCGCGGTACAACTCAACGGCTCGACCGAGGTTGCCCTCCTTGACCGCTCGCTCAAGCTCGTCGACGTCGTAGCGGATTCGGCCTGAATCGAGCTGGACCTCCTCCCCGGGGAACCCAAGGATGATCCCGTCGAGCCGGCAGCGCAGGTCATAGACCGCTTGGCTGAGCGAATGGCGCGCTCGTCCGGGGGGAGTGTCCCACAGGAGCGAGGCGAGCTCGCGGCGCGTGTGCACCCGTCGTCCGTTCGCGACCAGGAAGAGGAGTAGCGCGAGGTGTTTCCGGGAGCGCAGTCGGATGCTGGAGCCATCTCCACCGGTGAGAGCGACGCCGCCGAAGCTCTGGAGATGGTACATAAGCGTTTCCGGTGCGAAGCCTCGCCGCCCGACCCGCATCCCCCTCTCCACTGCCCTCACCATCCGGGAGGGCGATCAACCGTCTATCATCAGTCTTGCTGCTCGGCCAGCCGCCGCGCAGCGCGGCCGGTCCCGCCGCTCACCCGCGCGGCTCTCATCCGGTGAAGTGAACCGCCGGGCGGCCGATTGACTCCGCTCCCGAACGGGCTATCATCGGCCGCGGCAGCAGCGGAACGGGCCCGGCGCGCCCGCCAAGCCCGCGGCCGGGAGCAAGGGTCGAACGCGTTCCCCGGGTCTACCCGAGGCGGCGGCCCAGCGGCTGCGAGAGAGAAAGATGCTCGCGAGAAAAGGACTGACACACAAGAGCCTCCTGGCGACCCTGATGGGCTTCCTCGTCCTCTCGTGCAGCGAGTCAATCGATGATCCCACGGCTGCGCTTCCGGCTCTCGGCCTGTGGACGCAGCCCCCGTCCTCCGTTCCCATCATGAATCCAGCCGACATGAAGGCCAGCACGCGCGAGGTCGTCTGGTTGGCGGAGGCGGTGACGAAGGTCGTGATGCGCCTCAACACGCCGGCTGGCGACTTCGAGATGTTCGGCTACCTGGATGCGGAGCCGGTGGAGCTCGTGGACCCGTATCGCCTGGCCGTGGCGCCCGATCTCGGCGTATTCGTGTACGATCGCGCAACCGGTATGGTGGACCACTACACGCCGGCCGGCCAGCACATCCGCGGCTTTCCCCTCGGTTTCGAGCCGATCACCATGGCCCTCGCGCGCCGTCCCTTCAGTCTGGTGTACGCGATGGCCTCGGAAGGCGAGCAGCCCACGCTTCTTCTGCTGAGGACGGATCTGCAGGGCAGCACGCGGGACACCCTTCTCGGACCCCGCACGGGCCCCCAGCCCATCCGGGCCCTCGACGTAGCTCAGGGAGAGACTCGGCTCGCCCCCTCAGGAGCCGGCATGTGGCTCTGGTCCGCCGACGTGCCGGACACCGTCTTCGAGGTCGCAGCCATGAGAGAGGGCCGGCGCCTGGCGCTACGGGACGCCGACCTGCCTGTGCAGGCTATCCTGAGCGACCCGGAGGAGGAGCTGCTCTGGTTGGCGCGGCGCGACTCCGCAGGGCTGCGATACGCCGCCTATGACGTCGCCGGCGTGGGGACGCTGGAAGCCGGCAGCCGATTTGTCGGGATTCGCACCACACCTTCCGGCTTCACGCCGCAGCAGGTTGTGCAGGGAGCGGTGATCGGGTGGGTCGAGAGCGGAGACCGGAGCCGTCCCTTCCTGACGGCCGCCTACGACCTTCGCGTCGAGCTGCTACGACGACCGAAATGAGCGGGGCGCTGATCGAGGCCGGTTCTCCCGGGCGCCGCCTCCGCGAGCAGGCTCGCCCCCGCGCCGGCTGCCGGAGCCAGCTCACCCCGCGCCGTCTCCCTGCGGCTCACGCCCGCGCTGTCTCCCTGAGCCTGCGGGCGGCCACCTCGTCGTAGAGCTGGGCGATCGTCTCGATTCCCCGCGCGTACATCCGGAGGTCGATCCACTCGTCGGGCGCGTGCGCGTTGCATCCCGGGAGGGCGAAGCCGAGCAGGAGAACCGGTGCGTCGAAGGTGCGCTCGAACATCGGGACGATCGGGATCGAACCGCCCTCTCGGATGTAGACCGGCTTCTTCCCGAAGGCAGCCTCCAGGGCGGCCGCGGCGGCGTCGAAGATCGGGTGCTGCGGATCGGCGGCCCACGGCTCTCCTCCGTGCGAGCTCTTCACCTCCACCTCGACTCCGGCTGGCGCGAGGGCTTCGATGTGCGCCCGGAACCGCTCCGCGATGTCGGTGGGATCCTGGTCAGGCACGAGCCGCATGGAGATCTTCGCCGTGGCCTTGGAGGGCAGCACGGTCTTCGATCCCTCGCCTGTCCACCCGCTGAGCATCCCGTTCACGTCCAGCGTGGGACGATACCACAGGCGCTCGAGGGTCGAGTAGCCGGCCTCGCCGCCCAGGGCCGGGGCGCCGACCTCCGTGCGGAACTGCTCATCGTCGAAGGGAAGCGCGCGCAGCTGCTCCCTTTCCTCCTCCGTGATCGGTCGCACTCGGTCGTAGAAGCCCGGGATCGTCACCCGCCCGCGCTCGTCCTTGAGACGGGCGATCGTGGCGGCGAGGGCATTGGCGGGATTCACGACCGCCCCGCCGTACGACCCGGAGTGAAGGTCGGTCGCGGGTCCCCGGAAGCTCACCTCGAGGTACGCGATGCCCCGCAGCCCCATGCCGATCGAGGGACAGTCCGCTGCCAGCATTCCCGTGTCACTGATCACCACCGCGTCGCAGGAGAGCCGGTCCGAATGCGCGTGGAGAAACGCCTCGAGGTTTCGGCTTCCGATCTCCTCCTCACCTTCGATCACGAGCTTCGTGTTCACCGGGAGCCCAGCGCCGCTCTTTAGGCGAGCTTCCAGCGCCTTGATGTGCATGTGGACCTGACCCTTGTCGTCGATCGCGCCGCGCGCGTACATGCGGCCGTCGCGCACCTCGGGCTCGAAGGGCGGAGCGGTCCACAGGTGCTCGGGATCCGAGGGCTGCACGTCGTAGTGGCCGTACACGAGGAGCGTCGGGGCGTCGGAGGAGACGATCTGTTCCGCCACGACGATCGGGTTCCCCTCGGTGGGCACGACCTCGACCTTGTCGACACCGGCGTCGCGGATCCGAGCCGCAACGTACTCGGCGCACCGGAGGAGGGCCGGCTTCGCACTCGTCAGGGTGCTGACGCTCGGGATGCGAAGAAAATCGGCGAGCTCGCTTTCGAAGCGTGCCCGGTTCGTCTCGAGATAGGCGGCGATGTCGGTCACGGGCGGCGGTCTCCTCTCTACGTTGCGTTCACTCACGGACCGGTCCGAAGGTATGGGCCCGGGGTGCAGACGGGCTACCTCGCCGGCGGCTCGGCCCTGCGACCCACGGGGGCGGCCGGGACGGGCCCCGCCGATCGGGCCTCCGGGTCGAGGATCAAGTCGAGCAGGCGATGGTTCTCGGCCTCGAAGATGTCGCCCGCTCGCAGCCGAAGCGGCCAGCGGAAATCCGGACCGTCGTGCACAAAGGTGTGGTACTCTCCGTGCTCGCCGCACGGGTCGGCTCCCGTGCTCTCCTCCATCTCCCGGATGAGCTTCTCCGAAAGACCGCATCCGAGCCAAGCGGCATCGGCCTGCGCCAGATCCACGCTCACGATCGTGGCACGGATGCCGGCTTCGACGGCCTCGCGCGCCAGCCGGCCCGGGTCTTCCCCCCACAGCGGCTCTACGTGGTCGAGGCCGAGCCTCCGTGTCCTCGTCTCGTACCACTCCCGCACGTCGGCCAGGTGGATGTTGCCGAAGACGACCCCACGCATCCCCGCGGCGCGGAGCTCCTCCAGGGCAGCGAGGAAGACGGCCTCGAAATCGTCTCTCCCTGTGGCGCGCTGATGCAGACTGCAGCCGAGAGCGTGCGCTTGCGCCGCGATGAGCTCCTGCCGAACGCCGTGGAAGCGCACGCGGCCGGATGCTCCGTCGTAAAGGTTCAACAGGCAGGTGACGGGGTAGCCGCCGCGCCGGGCCCGGTGCAGCGCGTGGGCGGAGTCCTTGCCTCCCGACCACGCGACGGCGTAGGAATCGTACGATGCGCTCATATTCTCGGATCCTCGGGCGCCAGAGCGCGGCCGTCAACGGCGGCGGCCGCGTGCGGGCCGCGGCCCGGGCGGTGGAGCGGCGCCCCTGCGAGGGCAAGGGGTGAGGCTCTCCAAGCGAGGGCTGGCTCGCGCTCTCCACGACCTCAGGTTCCGGCCCCTGCGCGGACCGGCCGGGTGGCTTCTCGTCGGCGCGGTGGTCGCCGCCGGGCTGTTTCGGGCCTTCCGTGACGCACCCCTCCCCGACGTCGCCTGGTACCTGTACTCGGCGGAGCGGGTCCTCGACGGCGCGCGGCTCTATGTCGACCTCTTCGACACGAACCCCCCGCTCATCGTCTGGCTCAACCTCACGCCGGCCCTGCTCGGCCGGCTCACGGGGATCTCGCATTTCGTGTTCTTCAATCTGCTCGTCGCCGCGCTCGCCCTCGGCTCGCTCGCCGCTGTCCGCTGGCTCTGCCGCGACGGCGGGCGGCCGACCGTGACGTACCTTTTGCTGCTCGTCGCGTTCGTCTTCCTCCCCCTCTCGCGCGGAGCGTTCGGACAGCGGGAACACCTGATGCTGATGCTGGTGACGCCCTACTTCCTCGCCACGGCGCTACGGGCGAGCGGGGCGACGTTGCCCCGGCTGGCGGCCGCAGCGATCGGCGTGGCGGGCGGGCTCGGCTTCGCCCTCAAGCCGCATTTCCTGGTGCCGCTTCTCGCTGGCGACGGCTATGCGGCACTGGTCCGGCGGCGGCCAGACCGCGCTTCTCCCGACCGGTCGCGAACGACGCGGCCGGAGAGCGCCATCGCCTACGCGGTGATCGCGGGGTACGGGCTCGTCGTCCTTCTGGTGAGTCCCCGGTACCTCGACATGGCGGCCGCGGTTGTCCAGGTGTACGGGGCTTTCGACGTCGCCATGGAAGACCTCGTGCGATCCCCGCAGCTCATCTGGGCCGGCGCGTCGCTCGCGCTTTTCTCGCTGCTGCGGCCGGCTCCACCCTATCGCGAACTCTCATGGGTCCTCGCGCTCGCCACGGCCGGCTTCACCGTGGCGGCGTTTCTTCAGGGGAAGGGGTGGACCTACCAGCTGTACCCGCCGCTCGCCGCCGCCTCGGTGCTGGCGGGGGTGACGGTCTGGGCGGGGGCCGAGGGCGCGGTGCGTGTGGGACGTGGCCGAGCGCACGAGGAGCCGTCCGGCCAGCACCTCAGCGCCATCGGCGCGGTTGGCTCCTTCATGGCCGTCCTCGGCATGGTGGGAATCCTGGTGCTCTCCGGGGCGACGGCGGCACGGCATCCGGAGGCACGCGGGTCGTTCCCCGCGCTGGCCCGCCTGGTGCGCGAAAACGCCTCGGCCGACGAGGCGGTGGTGGCCCTTTCGGCCGCGCCCGTCGGCTTCCCCCTGGTCAGCCAGACGGGCGTGAGGTGGGGATCTCGCTTCCTGCAGCTCTGGCCCCTGCCCGGGCTGTATGCCGACGTAGAGCCGAGGGCGTCGCCCTTCCCTTACCATCCGCCGCATGAGCGGCCGGAGCTGGAGCGCTGGCTGGTGAACGTGGTGGTCGAGGACCTTCTGCGGGAACGACCCGCGCTGCTCATCGTCGAGTCGGCACGGACCAAATCACGTCTGGGCGCGACTGCGTTCGACTACGTCGAGTATTTTTCGCAGGACACACGCTTCGCCGAGATCTTCCAATCCTACGACCGCCTGAGCGTGGTCGGCGCGTTCACGGTGTACCGACGCCGGTGCGAGCCTGAACACGCGCTGGCCGAGGAACAGAACGGGCGCTGGCGGACGCCAGAGCCGGACGCGCCCACACCCTGAACCCATCCGTCGGGAGGAGGAAGATGAACCCCGACTTCGTCGCTCCGGGCATCGGGTCGCCAGCGCCCGACTTCGACCTAGTCTCCGGCTCGGGAAGCCGCGTGACGCTGGCCGCCTTCCGAAACTACCGACACGTGGTGATCCACTTCGTGCGGGAGTTCACCTGAGTGCCGTGTCTCATGCACGCCGCCCAGTTGGGGCGGATGGCCGAGGAGCTGCAGGCCCAGAGCGCGACAGCGCTGGTCATCGGCGGCGGGAGCCCCGCCGCCGCGGCCCGCGTCCATCGTCTGCTCGGAATGTCCTTCCCCGTCCTCTCGGATCCCGACCGAAGGACGTACCGGGCCTACGGCTTCGAGAAGGCATGGAAGCTGATCCAGCGAAGCGGCACGGTGCTGGTCGACAAGGACGGGATCCTTCGCTACCGGCGGGGCGGACTGAACCCGAGATCCGCGATGTCGAGGACCGAACTCCTCGAGGAGCTGCAGAAGCTGGCTTAGCGGCTCTGTCTCCCGTCGCCTCCGAGACAGGTCACTTCGTCCACGAGTTGTTCGAGCGGTCCGTGTCCGGGTAATAGCTGTCGGGATCGATGACGATCCTCTTGACCGGGGCCGACACGGCCAGCGTCCGGGTCGCCGTCCGGGTTGCCGCCCACACCTCGGCTTCCCACGTCACTCGGGTCTTGGTCCCATCCTCGAGCTCGAGCTCCAGCTCTACCGGCATGACGCCATCGCCCAGATTCTTCACCGTCACCGACACCCCGCCGTCGGTAGGCGTGACCTCCTCGATCGCCTGGTCCAGCGTCACGGTCTCGTAGAACCATGCTTGCCAGAACCAGTCGAGATCCTCCCCCGCCGCACGCTCCATCGCGTTGAAGAAATCCCACGGCAGCGGGTGCTTGAATGCCCAATCGGTGGCGAACTGGCGGAACGCGGCGTCGAACTTCTCGGCCCCTAGCATGTGACGCAGCGAGTGGAGGATCGTCGCCGGCTTCATGTACGCGGCGACGGCTCGCCCGAAACCGTGCTCTACGAAGTCCGTGTGCTCCATCAACGGCGCCTCGACCCCGAAACGAGTTGCCTGGATGTAGGCGCTCATGTCGCCGCGGCGGGCGTTCTCGTTGTCGAAGAAGTCAGCCCGGGCAAGCGACTCGTCGAAGTTGGTGATCCCTTCATCCATCCACGGGAATGCCATCTCCTTGTTCTGGACAATCATGGGGAACCAGAAGTGGCCCAGCTCGTGCGCGACGACACTGTAGAACGGCTCACCGGGAGCCGAACGGTTGATGAAGGTGACCATCGGGTACTCCATCCCACCTACCTGCGGGGGACCGTACGCCACCGTGGCGTGGGGGTAGGGATAGGGCATCACGAAGTCGCTGTAGAACTCGAGCGCGTGCTTCGCGTACTCGGCCCCCTTCTTCCAGTGCTCGACCGCGGGGTCCCGGACGACGTGGATGAGAGCGCGCCGATTCCCATCCCCCGTACGTGCGCTCGTAGCGTCCCACACGTAGCGGACCCCGGCTGCGAAGGCGAAGTCCCGCACGCTATCGGCGTGGAAGCGCCAGGTGAGCTTCCCGTTCGTCCCCGCAGCAGTCGCGCGGCCCTCCGCACGGTCACCGGCCGTAACGACACCGATGACTTCATCGGACTTGGCGGCCATTTCCAGACGCCGGCGCGCCTCCGGCCGCAGCACCTCCTCCGCGTTCTTCAGCACGCCGGTACCGACGACGACCCAACCCACCGGCACGGTCACCGACACGTCGAAGCTCCCGAACTCCGTGTAGAACTCCCCGTTGCCCAGGTAGGGCGAGGCATCCTGCCCATACACGTCGTCGTACACGGCGACCTGCGGGTACCATTGGGCCAGGTTGAAGATCTCGTTGCGCAGGTGGCCCATGCGGAAGGCGCCCGTGTCAGGGATCGGAATCGCCCACTCGACCTCGAGCTCCATGCTCCCTCCGGAAGGCAGGTCCGTCGGAAGCAGGACATGCGCGATCGTCCCAACGACCAGATACCCTCCCTCGCGGCGGAGGCCCGCTCGGATCCGCCGTTGAAACTCCTGTCCTGTGATCTCCTCCAGATCGACCCCGGCCACGGCGACCCGCTTCAGCTCGACGCCTCCCTTGAATCCCACGGGGCGGTTCCTCGTCACCCCTTCCGAGAAGACGTTCTGGTACAGGTGCAACACGAGTCGGGGAAGAGAGTCAGGGGAGCTGTTGGTGTACGTGATCGTCTCCCGGCCTTCCAGGCGGGCGTCGGTGGGGTGGAGCTCCGTCTCGATCCGGTAATCCACCCGCTGTTGCCAGTAGCCGGGTCCGGGGCGGCCGTCGTCGCTTCGGGTTCCCTGCTCTATGGCCGCCCGATATCCGGGTGGCGGCACGACGGGACGGAACACCGGGTAGTCGACAACCAGCCCCTGCGCCGGGCGCGACGGTACCGGCGCCGCGCTTTCCTGGGCGGAAGCTGCGGCCGAGGTCAGGAGAAGCGCGGCCGCTATCACCGTGCAGCGACGCACGGCCGGCCGGAGATCCCTCGCCCGGGAGAGACCCTGCGCCGGGCTGGGGCCTCTCCCCACTCCCGACCCGCTCGCCCTGGTGAGACGCTTCGCCCCGGAACCTCTGTCCGCCCCCATCGCCGCCGTCATCGCTCCATCCTCCTTCGTGCTCTCGAATCTGCGACGCCCCGAGTCCTTCCCCGCCACGCACCGCCCACCCCTGGGGCGGCCGGTCGCGAAAGTATCGGACCGCCCCGACCGCGTACAGGTCGCCGCCGGCTCGGAGGGGGGAATGGCCTTCGGCACCACCCGCCCTTCGAGGGCGGCCCGACTCAATCCGCGGACTCCCAGTCCGTCCACCGCAGGAGGGGGAGCAGTTGATGGCGGCCGTCGTGGCGCCAGTCGACGGGAGGCCAGGCCATACGGCCGACGGGCGTGAGCCGGCTCACTCCGAGTTTCGCTGCCCCCTCCGCGAGCGCGGCCAGCTCCGCGGACCCTTCGCCGCCGGCGTATCCGACAGCCTGGATCCGACCCTCCAGGGGCGAGAGGATCTCGAGCAGCTCGCTCACGTCACGGGCCGGGTACACATGGACCACGCGCGGGAGGGCCTCGCCCGACATCGACGGTCTCTCCGACCACACCACCGTCCACGAGAGGTCTTCCGGAGCGCCGAGCACGCCTCCGGCCGCCTCTTCACCCCCTTCCGCGTAGCCACGGAGCTCCGCCGCAGCTCGCATGGAGCGGATCGCCACCGCATCGACGGGTCGGGCCCTCGGCCGCGGAATGCGGGCGACTTCCTCCGCCAGGGCTCGCTCCAGACGGGCGGCGAACGGCCGCACCGGCCCTCCCACTACATAGACGAGGCGCGGCGACACGCACCCCTGCTGCTCGTAGGCGCACACGTCCCGCGCCAATCGTCGGGCGTCCTCCCCCGGAGCGGCGGATCGTGTAGCCGCGTCACTCTCCCCGAAGGCGGGCCCCTCCGCGAAGACGACGGCGACTCCCACGCGGGGCCCATAGGCGAGCACCTCCACCCCTCCCGTGACCCGGGAGCGAACCGCCGAAACCGCCTCTTCTCCGCCGTACACCACGACTTTGCCTGCACGCTTTACCCATTCACCCCAGGCCGGCGTATCCGTGGAGCCGGGCCACCACGTGGCGGCCATGCTCCGTCCGAGGAGCGGATCCTGCCGGGCCACGGCCCGGGCGAAGAGGACCAGGAGACCCGGTTCGTCCTCGGGGAGCTTGGCGAGCACCCCGGAGCGCGCCAGGAGACCGCGGATCACGCCGGTGATCGCCACGCCGGGAACGTTTCCGGCGTGTACTTGGAAGAGGAGCGGGGGCCCGCCGGCCCGGCGCCAGCGACCCCGGTTCGCCCCATCTCCCGCACGGTCCGCGCCCCCCGGCGGCTCCGGCTGAAAGCCGTCGAGGTAGCGCAGGTCGCCGAGTTCGGACTCGATCAGCCGGCGAAGCGCCTCCTCGGTCCATCCGTCCGCCATGCCGCCGAGCGTTTCGGAACTCAGCTCAGCCGGCCAGCCCAGCTCGGCGTCAAGGAGGGCCACTGCCTCCGAACCCTCCGCCGACGCGGGATCCGCCAGCCGTTCGGCAGCAGCCGCGATCGCGCGGACGACTTCCTCGACTCGCCGCTCCGAGCGTGCCTGGAGTGCCGCACCACGCACCATCTCCGCCACCTTGGCCGCCTGCCCGGAGGTGAGGCGCGGCGAGCGGAACGGCGCGCCGGCCGCTGCGGCGCCCACGTGCCATGCCGCCGAGCTCCTCGACAGGCGTCTCCCTTCCGCAGGCCGTCCCGGCGCGGGGCCCGGCACGCACACCGTCTCGAACCCGGGGAGGTACCAGAGATCAAGCACGCTGCTGCGCGGCGAGCAGTTCTGCGGTGGCGAGGGAGCAGCCTCGGGACGCCGCCCCGGGCATCCGGCCCATCCATTCGACGCCACCGTCTCTCACCCGCCCGAGGTCCTCGGTGAGGACCGCGCACACGCTTCCCGCATTTGCGAGGTCGAAGTGGCATAGGATCCCGGTCTCCCCTTCAGGAAGCTCGGCCAGGCTCACCGGGTCGAGCACGCGCGTGCGCAGCCACGGCGGACCGTACAGCAGCCCCGCTTCGACGAAGATGGCCATCGCGGCTGGCCCGCACGCGCTGGTCACCGGCCGATCGCGGGCCGAGGCCCTGCGTCGGGGTGGGCCGTCGGTCGCCGCTTCAGAAGCCGCTCCGCGCACCGCCGCCGCCTCCCCGGCCGGCACCTCGAGGGTCGCGTAGCGCTGCGACAGGAGCTCGGTCATCCCGAACTCGTTGAGGATCCAGCGCGGCTCGATGCCGAGGCGCGCCTCCACCTCCCGCGCGACACGCTCCCGCTCCACGCCCGGCCGTCCCTTGGTGCCCCCGGTGTCCATCAGCCGTGACCGGGCCGGGAGCCTCACCGTGACACCGTCACGCGCCAGCCGCCGCATCCACTCATCGACGGCCAGGGTGGTCGCCAGAATGCACAGCGGCTCTCCGCTCTCCAGGGCCGCCGTGAGCGCCAGGTCCGCTACACTCCAATCCAACCCTTCCGCCCCGGCGGGCAGCGGCGGCTCTCCCTCCCCGAAGCGCTGGCAGACCGCCTCCACCATCCAGCCGAGAGACGAGGCGCGCTCCTTCGTAAAGCGCGGGAGAAGAGGCAGCATTCTAAGTCGACTATCGGACTGCACAACGAAGACTCGAAAGGCAGCCTCCAGCGAAGCCCGGTAGAGCTTCGGGTCTCGAACCAGGTGCCGGCCCCGTCGCTCCGGGCCGCCTGTCGTGCCGCTCGTCACGAACTCGAGCGCCGCTTCCTCGGGTGACCCGACGACCAGAGGCACGTCCCGGAAGGCGGCCGTCGGCACGGGCGGGATCTCTCTCCACGAGCTCACCCCGCTCGGCGTAATCCCCCGAGCCTCACAGAATCTGCGGTAGGGAACGTTTCGGCGGAACTGGAGATCGAAGGCGCGCAGCGCGAGCTCGGAGAAGAACCCCTCGCTCCACCGCTCCGGCGCCCTCTCCCAGGCCCGGAAACGCGACCGCAGCTCCTCCGCCAGCTCTTGGAAGTCGCGGAGGAACCCGGTGGAGGGGGCGGAGGCCGTACCAGCGACCCAAGTGCGCGACATGCCGTGAATCTGCGAGGCTGCGACGGGGCGCCACAAGCGCGGGGAGAGAGCGCTCCCGAGCGGTCCCAGGCGCGTGAGCGGCACGGGCCGCGCTCGGCGCCGTGGCATGGGCCGAGCTTCGGCCGGCGCGATGCAGGGGCCGAGTCCGCGTCGTGCCCCCCGCCAAAGCCCGGACCTGAAGCTCTCCTATCGCGGCGGTCATCCCACCGTCCCGCGACCCTTCGCGTCGGTCAGGAGCCGCTGTCCGTTACGAGCCGCTTACTCTCCCTGACATGGGGCGGCCTTTGCGGATCCATTTCACCTCTACGCCCCGCTGGCGCATGAGTTCGCGGGAGAGAACCTCCCGCAGGACCGATACGCTCGAGCACTGGACGCCGCCGGCCTCCACGACCACGTCGCCGTCTCGCAGTCCCAGCCGGGCGGCCGGGGTCCCAGGGAGCACCCGAAGGACGAGGAGCCCCTTCCTCGCTCCCTCGAAGTTCTCCGCCAAACCTGGCGTGAGGGGCGTGAACTCGGCGCCCGCGGCGCGGGCTTTCATGGTGAAGAGCGCTTCGAACTCCGCCGGAGGGATGCGCCGCGTCGGGCCGAGCCGAGCTCGGGCATTCGGGTCGCGCTGGGACGCCACGACCGCCCCACGGGTCCCCTCCCGGAGCGCCTTCAGGTAGTAGGCGTGAACCGAGTCCAGCCTGATGCGGAACTGACCGCCCCTCGCCGCCATGATGCGGTGTAGCGAATCGAGATGAACCCGGACCGCCCGGCTCACCGAGTCCCGTATCAGCTCGAGCCGTCTGGCTAGGTCGGGGTTATCCCACACGTAAGCGCCGAGTGGACCGAACTCGGTCCGAGCACCCGCACCTCCTGCAGCGGTCCGCGCGCCCCCTTCCTCGCCGCCCTGCCGCCCTGCGTGCCGCCTGGCCTCGGCCGCGGCCTCCTCCTCCGCCCGGCCTTTCACGAAGACTCGAACCCGCTCGGGAGTCCACTCCTCGATCCGGACGCCGGCTCCTTCGCCATCGCCACTCACGTAGTAGACCACCGCCCCACCGCCCCACACGAACGCACCCTCGCCGGCGACCGTCGTAAGCGAGTCGAGCACGACACGGAGCGAATCGCCACCCGGGAAGCGGTAGCTGAACCTCGGGACCTCCACCAGCTGGACGTCCAGCGCACCCGGGCCCACCGCGAGGGCCCGCAGCCGCTTCGTCGCCCTTCGAGTCTTCAATACCTCCGGGATGACGACCAGCGATCGAGGCCCGCCTTCGACGCGGCCAAGCGTCAGGCGGACGCCGTGCCCCGCTTCGAGGGAGGCCAGCGCGCGCCGCCCCGCCTCGGTGGTGAGGCCCTTCCCGTCGACCGCGATGAGGGTGTCGCCCGGGTGCACGCCGGCACGGTCCGCCGGTCCGCCGGCCTCGACGGCTGTGATGAGGGGGGGACGCGAGCACGGCCGCGAGCGGGGTCGGGGCGACTCGCAGCGCTCGGAGAGGTAGACGCCGAGCACGGGCCGCTCGGTCTGCCAGGTGGCGAAGGGAACGGGGGGCACCGCCTCCTGCGCGCCTGCAGTCTCGCTCGACGGCGTGACCAGTGCCAGGCACGCAGCTCCGGCCGCGAGTCCGCGGCCCGCCCGTCGCATGGCCGCCGTCCCTCTGCCGAACCTCCGCGTCACTTTCACGTCAACGATACTCGAGGTCGGTGAGACGGAGCGTCTCGACCAGCTGCCGCGCCAGCACGTCCCGCTCGTCCATCACCTCGAAAAGGAGGTTGTTGAGCACGGGATCGGCCGGCGACCTCTGTAGGGCATCGCGCAGAGCATCCCGCACTGCGTCCAGCCGCGCCAGCTGCTCCGCCGCGGCCTCCGGATCCCGCCGAATGTCCCTGCCGCCGGGCTCCGGCGAGCGCAGCTCCGCCAGATCCGCCACGGTCTGGAGATACGCAGCCTCGGGGTCTCCGAGGAAGGCCGGCCCTCTCTCCGCGAGCGGCTCGCCCGTCTCGGCGACCGGGCGGCCCACGGGGGCCGTCTCGGCGATCCGCGAGAGATCTCCTTCCTCGGTTCCGGGAGCCACACCCATCCTCAGAACGACGACGAGCCCTCCTGCCAACAGGACCAGGATCGCCGCAGCCTGCAGCGGCCACCGCGCCCGCTGCCACCACGGCTGAATGTCCGGCCGGGCCGGGATCTCGGACACCCGTTCTCCATCCGCTTCTCCCTCGGCCGGCACCGGCAGCCGCTCGAGGATCCGCTCCCACTGTCCGGCGGGTGGCTCCAGCTCTCCGAACGCCGAGATCGCCATCCGCATACGGCTCATCTGCTCGTACTCGCGGCGGCAGGCATCGCACCCCTCCAGGTGCGACAGCCGCCTCGCGCCCGCATCCGGCTCGTCCAGCAGGGCCGAGATCTGTTCCAGCGTTAGGTGTTCAGACATCGTTGCCAACTTCGGTTCGCTCATAGTTCGGTGCGAGCATCTCCCTCATCCGCGCCCGCGCCTTGTGCAGCTGCGACTTCGACGTCCCGATCGACACGCCGAGACTCTCCGCGATCTCCTCGTGCTTGAGCCCTTCCACATCGTGAAGCACGAGTACCTGGCGGTAGCCATCCGGTAGACGATCGAGGGCCTGCGCCAGCACGCGCTGGTTCAGCACCGTGTCGTCGAGGCTGGCCCGCTCCCCGGCGTGCACCTCGGCCGAGGCTTCCACGTCCGCCCGGCGGCCGTGGCGGCGCAGCCGGTTCAGCGCCGTGTTCACCGCCAGCCGGTGGAGCCAGGTTCCGAACGCGGCCTCGCCGCGGAACAGGTGCAGCTTTTCGAATGCGCGAATCCAGGCATCCTGCGACACGTCCTCCGCCAGGTAGTCGTCCCCCACCAGCCGGCGGACTACGGTGAAGACCCGCCGCCCATGCGCCTCGTACAGCGCGCTCATGGCCGTCCGGTCTCCGGCCCGCGCCCGCTCCACGAGCAGGGCCTCGGTCACGTCACGCCTCTCCTCACACCGACTTGGACCCCTGAGAGTCACGCGGGGTTGCCCGGTGCGTCCTCGGGATTCGCGCGCGCCGCGGGGCTCGCATCGGCCGCCGCGGGGCTCGCATCGGCCGCCGCAGGGCTCGCATCGGCCGCCGCGGGGCTCGCATCGGCCGTCACGAGGCTCGCTCCGCCAAGCCCCTCGGTCTCCCGGCCCGTGCGCCCATCTCGCGGGGCGCCCGCCGCGCCCAACCGGCCGATCAGCCAGGGCGCCGCCCGGTGACAGCACCATGCCACGAGAAGCCCCGCCGCCGCGTCGACTCCGTAGTGGAATCTCCCGTACACCGTGCCCAGCAGCAGGGTCGCCGCGAACGGCGCCACGATGCGGAAGGCGAGTGGGCTCTCCTGCCGCGTAGCCAACCACGCCGCGACGGCCGCGGCCACGTGGGAGCTCGGGAAGGCGGTTCCCTTGGACGACCCTCCTTCCAGGATGCGGTGCACCAGGGCGAAGAAGACGCCGTTCACCTGCGGCCCGTCGATCGGGGGAAACTCGTAGCGCGGCCCGGCCACGGGGAAGACGGCGAAGCAGGTGTAGCAGACCAAGAAGGCCAGCGATACGGTGAAGGCGAGCCGCTCCAGGCCCGCCACCTCGCGGCCCATGAAGACGGCGATCGCCGCGCCCGGCACGATGAAGTAGTAAGAGAAATAGCCCATATGCATCAGCTCGGAGACCCACAACGAGGGTATCCACCGGCTCGCATCGACGCTGAGCTGGGAGCCGAAGAGCGCCGCCTCCCACCCCTGAACGACGGGGTCGAAGTAGCCCAGGAATTGGAGCTGGTTGAGGGTGGCCAGCTCCAGATAGAGGAGGGGCATGGCCGCGAGCGGATAGGCGACGCGGAAGAACGCCGGCAGACGCCGGGTCGGGACCGGGCGGTGTGCGAGCGCAAGCACAAGCCCGACGGCCACCAGGTGGGCGAGGGCGAGCCGGAGGCCGACCGCGGTCCCGCTCAGCACCGCCAGCCCGCCCGTGACCACCAGGTAGGCCATCGCCAGATAGTCGATGGCAATCGGCGACGCGGCTTCCCGGCGGATCGCATACCCCGCGGCGCCGACTACGGGACGGCCCGTGTCGGCCTCGTCGTCCATCCCCTCGTCGCCGATCGCCGGGCCGCTCATGGCCGGGCCTCGGGGGCCCGGCTCACCTGTACCGCAGCCAACCCGCCTCCCGATACCACGCCGCCGTGCGGGCCAGGCCTTCACCGAGCCCCACCTCGGCGCGCCAGCCGAGCGCGGCCTCGCTCTCCGTCGGGTCGCACGTCCAGCGAAAGCGTGCCACATCCGCCGCCCGACGGCGATCGAATGCCGGCGGACGGCGGGCCGCCCGCGCCACCCCCTCAGCCGCGAGGCCGGCCAGCTCGAACGCCCACGCAGGCAGGCGTAGCAGGCGCACGGCTCGGCCGAGCGCCCGCTCCAGACCGGCCGCCACGTCCGGCCAGTCGTACCTGGCGCGTTCGGCGATGGCGTACGGGCCGAACTCACCCTGCCCCGCCGCCGCCAGGAGGGCCGCCCGCGCGACGTCGGTCACGTACACCGGCTGTAGGGCGCCCTCGGCTCGCGGAACCACCACTCGGCCCCGAACCGCCATCCGAAAGAGGGGGAGGAGGGCCCGGTCGCGCGGCCCATACACGCCTCCGGGACGGAGAACCACGGCTTGCATCTCGCCCCCGCTCTCGCGGACCACCGCGCGCACAAGCTCCTCGCCCTCTCGCTTGCTCCGGCCGTACTCGCTCACCGGGTGGTCCTCCGCAACCCGCTCGTTCGCCCCTTCCTCCGGGGCCGCCTCCCCCTCCGCCACCTCACCTGCCCCCTCCTCCTCGCATGCCATCGCCACGGCCTCGCTCCCGATCTCGCCGCCGGGGCCGCCCGACCCGGCCGGCCCCGTCTCAAGGTCCGGCCCGCGTGCCGCCAGGCTGCTGATCAGCACGAAACGCCGCACTCCCGCCCGGGCCGCGGCCCTCGCCAGCGCCCCGGTACCCTCGGCGTTCACCCGAAAGTACTCCCGCTCGTCGACCGCTCGCGTGAGCCCGGCCGAGTGGACGACCGCAGAGGCACCGCGCACGGCCTCCGCCAGGCCCTCCTCGGCCGCAACATCGACCGTGACGCGCTCGGCCCGTAGCCCCGCCAGCCAAACGCGGTCGCTCGTGGCCCGGACGGCACAGCGAACCCTCCACCCGGCCTCTTCGAGGGCCCCCGCGATGTGGCTCCCCACGAAGCCGGTGGCCCCGGTGACGAGGACGGTGCGCTCGCTCATTCCCTTGATCCGCAGGCGAGATCCGGCGGGTGGTGGGGCCGGATGCCGGCCGGATCGCGCACCAACGGCGGGGGACGGCGCGCCGCCCGGGGGGCGGTGACCACGCCACCGGCGGCGGGGCGCCTCGGAGCGACGCTCACAGCGCCCGGTCGTACACCCGGTACCGCTTATACACCCTGGCTCCGATGCGCTCGAGCGGCCGGCGCATCGGCTCGTTGTCCTCCAGCACCCAGGAGAACTCCGCCTCGGTGATTCCGGCCGCTGTCCCCTTGCGGAAGATGCGAAGGTAGAGGAGGGAGTCGATCCCCCGCCCGCGGTATTCGGGAAGGAGGCCGAGGGTGAGGACTCGCGCCCCGTGGATCCGCTTCGCCCGGGCCACCTTCCACAGGATCTTGAAGACCCCGAATGGGAACAGCTTCCCGCGCGCCGGCGCGAGCGCCACGTTGTAGTCCCGCAGACAGAGGGCGAACCCGATCGGCTCGCCCGCCACATTCTCGGCCATCATGACCAGATCGGGGTCCTTCTTCACGAGGGGCTTCAGCTCCTTGGCCATGAACGCGATCTCGGCGTCGGTCATCGGCACGAAGCCCCAGTTCTTCTCCCATGCGGCGTTGTAGATGCGACGGATGTGGTCGAGCTCCTCCTCGAACCGGTCCATCCGCAGGCCCCGCAGCCGTACGCCGTAGCGTCTGCCGAGCCTCTTCTCCGCGCGCAGCAGGCGCTCCGGAGGTCGCTGGTCGGCGTGCACGTACGCCACCAGCGTCTTCGCCGTCCCGAACCCGGCCCCCTCGGTAAGGACCGGGTAATAGGGCGGATTGTACGGCATCATGATGACCGGCGGTCGATCGAACCCCTCGATGAGCAGGCCGGCTTGCTCGTTC
Source organism: Gemmatimonadota bacterium (assembly GCA_046758745.1). GTDB lineage: Bacteria > Gemmatimonadota > Gemmatimonadetes > Palauibacterales > Palauibacteraceae > JBHIAV01. Next base: position 35,024 of record JBHIAV010000002.1, on the reverse strand, counting down.
GTGGAAAAGCTCGTCGGTCCCCGCATCGTCTCCAGCCCCCGCTCCCCCAGCCACGCCCCCGCCGCATCGAACAGCGCGTCCGCCACTGCCTGGTCGTCCACGCACTCGAAGAAGCCGTAGAATCCGACCGGCTCCCTGTGGAACTCGACGTGGCGGCGGTTGTGGATGGCCGAGATCCGCCCTACCGGGCGGCCGCCCTCGACCGCCAGGAACGGCTGCACCTCGGAGTGCCGATGGAAGGGATGACGCTCCGGATCCAGCATCACGCGCATGTCGTGCAGGAGAGGCGCGACCCAGTTCCTGTCGCGGCGATAGATGCGGTACGGGAGGCGGAGGAAAGCGCGGCGTTCCGTCCGGCTCCTGACGGGAACGACCCGGATATCGTTCCGGTGAGCGGTCACACGACCTGGTGTCTCTTCCCGATCCGCTCTACGCACTCGAGGACGTACTCGAGCTGCTCGTCCGTGTGCGTGGCCATGTAGCTCGTTCGCAGGCGGCAGCTGCCCTCGGGGACGGCCGGTGGAACGACCGGGTTCGTGAAGACGCCCGCGTCGAACAGCTCCCTCCAGATACGGAAGGTCTTCTCCATCGGACCGATGAGGATCGGGACGATGGGCGTCTCGGTGGGGCCGATGTCGAAGCCGATGGAGCGGAACCCCTCCATCATCTTGCGTGCGTTACTCCACAGACGATCTCGCCGCTCCGGTTCCTCTCGAATGACCCGAAGGGCGGTGCGCACGGTCGCAACCGCGGATGGAGGCATGCTGGCGCTGAAGATGAGCGCCCGGGAGTTGTTCCGGAGGTAGTCGATGATCTCCCTGGAAGCGGCGACGAACCCGCCGATGGAGGCGAGAGACTTGCTGAACGTGCCCGTGACGATGTCTACCTGATCGGTGAGGCCGAAGTGTTCGGCGGTCCCGGCGCCGCTCGGTCCCAGCACCCCGAGCGAGTGGGCGTCGTCCACCATCAGGCCCGCATCGTACTTCTCTCTCAGCTCCACTAGGGTGGGGAGATCGGCGATGTCTCCCTCCATACTGTACACGCCGTCTACCACGATCAGCTTTCCTCGGTAGGGCTTCGCGGAGGAGAGCATCCGATCCAGGATCCGGTGATCGGCGTGCTTGAACCGCTGTACCTCGCCGAAGCCGAGGCGGGCGCCGTCCTGAATGCAGGCGTGATCCAGCTTGTCCAGGTAGACGGTGTCGTTCCGACCGATCAGCGCTCCGAGGGCTCCGAGGTTGGTCTGATATCCCGTGCTGAACACGAGGGCCGCATCCTTGCCGATGAAGTCGGCCAGCTCCTCCTCGAGTCTGTCGTGCAGGTCCAGGTTCCCGTTCAGGAAGCGACTCCCGGTGTTCCCGCTGCCATATCGCTCGAGCGCTTTTTTCGCGGCCTCAATGATGCGGGGATCGTGGGTCAGCCCCATGTAGTTATTGGAGCCGACCATGATCTTCTTCTCCCCGCCGATCACCACCTCCGTATCACACGACTCCTCGATCGGTTGGAAGTAGGGGTAGAGCCCCCGCTGCCGCAGATCCTCGGCGGTGCTGAAGTTCTCGCATTTCGCGAAAACGTGCATGTGGGCTGACCGTGGTTCGAGATTGTTCGCAGTCCAGCGGGATCTCGGCCCGGTCGGGCTGAGCGAATCAAAGCTACCGGGGGGTTGCAGGGCGGGCAACCAAATCGTTCGCCGTCCGCCCGCCTCCCCATGAGGGCAATGTCCCGGCTGAGTCGTATCTCCCCGGTCGCCGGGTTAGCAACGGCAAAGGACCAGAAGAGCACACCGGCCAGGACCGCTGCGATCCGGGTGAAGATGCCGCCGATGAGAACCGCCCCGAGACCGATCTCCACGAATCCCTGCGCGCGCAGGAACCCCGGGACGGAGAGACCGAGATCGGCGGTGATCCTATCGACGAAAAGGGGGGCGATCCAGCCGGACACAGGGTCGGTGTACGCCGCCGCCAGCGCCCGAGGGTCTGCCGCAAACGCGAGCTTGGCGCCGCCGATGACGAAGGTCACCCCGAGAGCCATTCGGAGGAGGTCCGCGAAGCGCTCGCCCCTCCCGGGCTCGATCCCCGCTCTCGGGCCGTCTCCCTCCGTGCTTCGTCCGCTCATCGCTTCTCTCCGGATCCTCTGCGGGCACTCCACGGCCGATGAGAGGCAGTTGACGCCCCCCTCCATGTTACGGGGGCGGCAGCCGCGCCGGCCAATGCCGATGCCGACGCTCGGGAAGCGACACCGCCCGCTGGAAGCTCGCGCTCGGGAGCGGGATGGAGGCAGCTGCCGGCGGGCGAGCGCGCACGGCCTGCCATCACTCGCGGTGCGAGGCCGCTGCGTTGCCCGGCGGCTCCCGACCGGCCATCCTCTGCCCGGTCATGAGCGAGCGAATGCCGATCCGGGGCCGCCCGGCCCTGCGGGGCGCGCTGGCCATAGCGGCGCGTGCCGGGTGCGCGCTGGGCATAGTGGCGCTCGCCGGGTGCGCTGGCGCCGCCGCGGAGCGGATGCCGCCCGGCGCCGGAGCCGCCCGGCCCACGGCTCCCCCGGCTGCTACCTCCGACTCCGCCCGGCGTGACGCCGAGCCCCGCGAGGGCCAGCGGGCGACGATCGTGGCGCGAGTCGCGTCGGCCGCTCTCCCCAGCCCTACCCCCATCGAGCTATCCCTCCCGGCCATCAGGCCGTTCGGGATCCGCTGGACTCCCGCCGCTCCCGCAGAGGGGACCGCAGTGGGCGTGTGGTTGTTCGAGCCCGCCGGTAGGCGCGTCGCCCAGGCGGTGGAGGGCTCCCTCGACGGGCGGCCGGTGCGGTTCGCACGGCTCGGGAGCGGTTGGTTCGGGGTGGCGCCGATCCCCATCGGTCTCTCCGGCCCCGTGGAGTTGTCGCTGCGCATCGGGGTGGCGGCGGACTCCGCCGTCGAGCAGCGGACCACGATCCATGTGAGGTCGCGTACCTTCCCCGCGACCCGCCTCCGCGTCGACCCCCGCTTCTCCTCTCCGACGCCCGAGGCCCTCGAGCGGATCAAGCGCGAGCGGGCCCGGGTCCGGGAGACCCTCGCACGTGTCACGCCCGAATGGCTCATCGAGGGTGGGTTCCGCTGGCCCCGGCGGGGACGCATCAACAGCCCGTATGGCCAGCGCCGCGTGTTCAACGGCGAGCTTCGGAGCCGCCACATGGGGGTCGATCTCGCGGGTCGCGCCGGCGACCCCGTGCGCGCCGCCGCTCGCGGCCGCGTCGCGCTGGCGGACCACCTCTATTTCGCCGGGGGGGCCGTGTATCTGGATCACGGCGTCGGGCTCTACACCGGCTACTTTCACCTCTCGCGGATCCTTGTTCAGGAGGGCGACCTCGTGGAGGCCGGCGACGTCATCGGGGAGGTGGGAGCGACAGGGCGGGTGACCGCCCCACACCTCCACTGGTCCTTGTACGTGGCCGGACAGAGCCTCGACGCCGGCAGCCTGCTCGAGATCGAGGTGCCGCCGGTCGCACCGGCGACTCCGGAGGAGTGAGGCTGTAGCGGGGCAAGAAGAGGGGCCGCCCGTACGGCTCCAACACTTCGCGGCGAGGCTCGAACCGCTGGGCGCGAAGACGTACGGACGGCCGCTGAGCGTCCGTCCCGAAATTCACTAACAAAGGAGCTCGCCCGCCGGTTCCCGTTCCCTGTCTCGGCCGCCGAATCGCTCGAAACCAACCGGGCATCAGGAGCCGTCCCCGGCGCTTGCCGCCTCCCAAGCGCCCGCGCACTTTGGCGTTCCACATGCACGACACGGAGGAGGATGACGAGAGTCGCCCTGATTCTGAGCGGAGGCGCCTCCCTCGGTAGCTACGTCGGCGGTGCCGCGACCGAGATCCTCCGCGCCCTCATGGGCAACCGGTCCCGGGAGCGCGTCACCCTCGACGTGGTGACCGGAGCTTCCGCTGGAGCCCTCACGGCGGGGCTGGTGGCGCGCGCGGTCACGGTGAACGTGCATCTCCTGCCGTGGATCGAGCGTGCCTGGGTCGACGGGGCGGATGCGGCCGCCCTCTTGAACCCGGACCGATCGGACCGCTCCGGGTGGTTCGACGCCTCGGCCGTCGAACAGCTCGCCGACGCCCTGATCGCCGCAGACCCTGCTTCCGACGACGAGCCATCGGAGACGCTGGGCGAGCCCCTCAGGCTCGCGCTCACCCTCTCCAATCTCCGCGGCGTCCGGTACGACTTCCGGTACGGCTTTCTCAATGTTCCCGACCGATTCTACGGCACGCGACTGTACGCCGACTGGATCGAGTTCGAGCTGCGAAGGGAGAACCGGGCCGGCGACCCGGTTTGGGAGGAGATCCGGGAGGCGGCCCTCGCCTCCGGCAGCTTCCCATTCGCGTTCCCGCCTCGTCGCCTCCGCCGACGCATCGCCGATTATCCGGGCGCCCGCCTGCCGGAGGCGGCGGAGGACGGCACGGTGGAGATGTGGTACGCCGACGGCGGCCTGTTCGACAACACGCCGCTCGGACTCGCCAAGCGGCTGGTCGAGCGGTCGCCTGATCACCGAGAAGCGGACTGGCGGTACATCATGGTCGAGCCTTCGCTCCGCAGCGCTTCAGGCGAGGACGACGGCGGGGCCGGGATCACCGGCTCTCCCGCGCAGCTCGCCGGGCTGCTGGCGAGCGCCGTCCTCGGGCAGGGGGCCGCGAAGGACTGGATTCGCGCCAACAAGGTCAACGTCCGGCTGGAGATCCTGCAGGCGATCGTGGAGCGAATCCCCGAGATGAACCAGCGACTCGGCGATCCGGAGGCGGTGGTGCTCGGCCGGCGGATCGGGGAGCTCGCGGAGCGGGTGGCCGAGATGAAGGTGACCGTGCGCCGCGCTCCCACCGCCTCCGGACCGGGGGATCCTGTACTGGAGTACCTGGACGAGAACCAGCGCCGGATCGAGAAAGACCCCCGCTACGCCTCGGTGCTTTCGCGTGAGGAGAGCCGGGTCGGCCGCGCGCGGCTCGCCAAGTTCATCTTCGTGCTCGAGGCGGCGTGCGGGCTTCGGGACAAGGAGCGAATGGCCCTCTACCTCGTGGCACCGGCCGAGAGCGGGCAGCTCTCGGGCGACTTCATGGGCAACTTCGGCGGCTTCTTCAACCGTGAGTGGCGGGCCAACGACTTTCGCGCGGGCCGCCGCGACGCCCGCCGACTCATCGAGCAGCACCTCGGCGACGTCATCGATTACGAGCCGGAGGAGGCGGCGGCATACGAGGTCGTGGAGCTCGAGCCTTCCTTCGACTCGATCCCACCCGAGTCGCGCCGGCAGCTCGAGGCGCTGATCGAGCGCGAGGCGGACCGACTGCTGGCCGAGATCCGCCCGGGAGCGCTCGCATCGCTGTTCGGGTGGGCGTGGAAGCCGGTGATCCGCGGGTGGGCGAAGGACAGGATCGTTGCCGCCCTGCGCGAGATGGCGTAGCCTGATCCGCCCTTACACGACGGCGGGTTTCCGGGGCTCGAAGGGCACGATGCGACCCGCAAAGGCGGAGGCCATCACGGTGTAGGGGCTCGCCAGAAACACCTTCCCAGGCCCGCTACGGCCTGGGAAGTTCCGGTTTATCGAGCTCACCGTCACCTGTTCCGCGGTGCGGCTGATCCCCGGGCCGGCGTTGATGCAGGCACCGCAGCCGGGAGCGAGGACGGTGACGCCGGCCTGGCGGAAGAGCGCGTCGTAGCCCATCCGGCGCGCGTAGTCCTCGACGTCGAGCGAGCCGTACTGGAGAAAGGCCTCGACGCCTTCCGCCACGCGGCGTCCCTCCTCGCGCGCCTGCCGGACCACGCGGGCCGCCATATCGATGTCATCTCGCTTGCTCGCCGTGCAAGAGCCGGCATACACGATGTCGACCCGCACGTCCCGGCCAAGCTCGTCGACCGGGATCCCATTGCCGGGGTCGCCGGGGGTTGCCACCATGGGGCGGAGAGCCGAGGCGTCGATCTCCATCGTCCACTCGTATTCCGCTCCGTCGTCGCTCGTCAGCCCTTCGATCAGCGACTCCGCCCGCGCGCGGTCCATTCCGCGGCGCGTGACGAGCCACGCCACCGTCACCTCATCCGGCGCCACGATCCCGGTGAGGGCGCCGATCTCGGCCGCCATGTTGGTGAGGGTGGCGCGCTCGTCGACGCTCAGCCTTTCGACCGCCCCACCGGCGTACTCCACGATCTTCCCGATCGCCTCGCCGCTCCTCACATACGGGTGGCGGAGGATCTCGAGCATCAAGTCCTTGGCGGTAACGTTCTCGGGCCTCTCTCCCGCGATCTCGATCCTCACCGACGGGGGAACCTCGAGGCGCACGTCCCGGGTGGCCCAGGAGCTCACGAGCGCGGTCGTTCCGACGCCGAAAGCGACGCACCCGATCGCGCCGGAATGCGGCGTGTGCGAGTCGCTCCCCACGATCACCTGTCCCGGGAGCGCGTATTCCCCGAGCACCTTCACATGGCAGATGGCCTCGCTCCCCGTGCGGTCCGGAAGGTCGCCGTGCAAGCGAATCCCCCGCTTCGCCGCGAACTCCCGCTGCCGGTCGTGAAGGGCATGCGCCGCGTCCAGCAGTCCCTTCTCCTTCTTCTCCTCGCCGATCACCTGGTCGAGGAAGGCCAGGTGGTCGCGGAAGAAGTAGATGGTCTCGGGATCATTGAGTCCCGCGTCCTCGCCGGCGAACTCCTCCCAGAAGGTGGAGGCCATCGGTGTCACGTACTCATGGCTGAAGCGGATGTCCGTGCGGACAAACCCGGTGTCGCCCGGCGCCACCGCGGGCACTCCGATCTCGCCCGCCGACAGGTCACCGACCCAGTGGCGGGCGAGGATCTTCTCGCCAATCGTCATGGGGCGGCCGCCGGGTGTGCGGATCTCCGGTACCTGCACGAGCCCCTTGAGGCGAGCCACGGCGTAGTCGAGCAGCCCCCCGTACTCGATGATGTCGCGTTCGATCTGCCGCGCCTGGCCGATGAAAGCCTCGAGCGGGATCTCCTCGGCGCGGCGGATCCGCTCGATGATCGAGAAGTCCGTGGTGGTCAGGACCCCCAGGTTCTCGCAGTTTTCCTGGTAGATGCGCTCGATGTTCTCGGCGATTACGACGCGGATTCCGGCTGCCCGCTCGGCGTACGGTGAGGCCTCGCGGCTCGACCCTTTCCCACGGCGCTTGCCGGACACCGAGGCGACGAAGCCACCGCGCGCCACCTCGCCGCTCGCGATCGGGTACTCGCCGCCGCAGCGGAGGCCCACGTAGGGGTACTGCCCGAGCTTCTCGTCGAAGTAGTAGCACACCCAGGCGGGAGTGATCTCGTCGGTGCTTATGTCATCCCGGAGCTTCAGTGACGGATCCCACTCGAGATCCTCACCTGCGAGCTGTCGCCGAATGAGCTCGGGATCCTCCGTGAGGAAGAGGATGCGGCCCTGGAGCCGCACCGTGGGAGGGCGCCTTCGAACCTCTCTATCGAGGTACTTGGTCAACATGTTCGTCATCGGCTGACAGGTGGCGCGATGCTCCGGGCGGGCAGCCGGCGGACTATTCGGACTTGACCGCGATCCCCCGAATCCCCGGCCGGACGAGCGGCAGCGCGTTCCCGATCTCCTCGTCCTTCATCCATTCCACGTCGAAGCCGGCCGCGCGGATGGTGTCTCCCGTGCGCCGGGCCAGGTGGCAGTTGCCGGCCAAGCGGCGCCAGACCGGCTCGACCCGCCGCTGCCACTTCAGGCGCGCCGTCCCCTCCTCGGCCGCCACGTGCTCGATGAACGCAAAGCGGCCGCCGGGCCTGAGGACCCGGTGGATCTCCGAGAGTGCCCGATCGACATCGCCGACCGAACAGAGGACGAGCGTCGCCACGACCGCCTCCAGGGAGGCCTCCGGAAGCGGCAGCTCCTCCACGGCAGCGTTGATCACCTCGAACCGACCGTCACCTGCCGGCAGCTTCCGCTGCAGCCGCGCGCGCATGTGCCGATCCGGCTCCGAGAGGATCACACGCGTCACCTCCGCAGGATAGTGATCCAGGTTGGCGCCGGTCCCGGCCCCGACCTCCAGCACCTCTCCGCGGAGACTGCCCACCAGCTCCGCGCGCCACTCCCCGAGACACGCGTCCTCGGCGCCGGCCAGGAGCCGATCGTACAGGACCGCCATCAGGCGGGGCATTCGTACTCCGCGAGGCCTGACGCCAAAAGCACCTGCGAGACGAACACGGCTGGCCGGGATCGCGCCATCGACCCGCTCCCTCTTACCCGAGTCGTCGCTCCACCTCCTCGACGGTGGGGAAACCGTCCAGAGCCGCGAAAACGTCGAGCGCATACGGAACCTTGCCGAACGGTGCGCTCACCTGCACCCCCTCCACCAGCTCCCGCACCTGCTCCAGCATCTCCCGCGCGATCCCGCATCCCTCCGCGCGGGCGAACTCCTTTCCCTTCTCCTGGGCCCGACGCATGCGCTCGAGAATCCGGTCCGGCACCTCGATGCCCGGTACCTCGTTGTTCAGGAACTCTGCGTTCCTCAGACTGACGAGCGGCCAGATCCCCGCGACGATCGGGATGCGGGTCCCCTCCCGCTCAATCCGCTCGAGGAAGCTCACGAGGCAGTCCACGTCGAACACGGGCTGTGTGACCGCGAACTCGGCGCCGGCGTCCACCTTCCAGTACCAGCGGCTCATCTCACGCTCCACATCCACGGCGCTGGGGTTGACCCCTACACCGACGACGAAAGAGGTGGGCGGACCGATCGGGTTCCCGCCGAGGTCTTCGCCCCGGTTGAGCGCCGCGACGAGATTCGTCAGCCCGATCGAGTCGATGTCGAAGACAGCCGTCGCGTCCGGGTACGGTCCCATCTTGGGCGGGTCGCCCGTGACGAGGAGCATGTTGCGCAGGCCGAGTGCCTGGGCGCCCAGCAGGTCGCTCATCATCCCGAGCAGGTTCCGATCCCGGCAGCAGTAGTGGATGACCGTCTCGATCCCGACCTCTCGCTCGATCATCGCGGCGGCGGCGATCACGCCCATCCGCATCATCGCCCTGGCGCCGTCCGGAACGTTTACCGCGTCCACCCCTGCAGCTTTGAGCCAGCGACAGGATTGTAACATCGGCGTGGCATCGGCTCCGCGCGGCGGGAGGATCTCCACGCTGGTCACCATCTCGCCCGTAGCCAGCTTGCGGCCCCACGCCGAGCGCTCGGCGAGCGGGACGACCCTGACCGCGGGACGATCCTCGGCGGAGGACGGAGGTGCAGCCCTGGAGGACGACGGAACGGATAGGCGCGGGATACGCGGCGACACGGCGCGGATCTGGTTGGCGATCTCCGCGATGTGCTCGGGTCCCGTCCCGCAGCACCCGCCGATCAAGCGCGCACCCACCTGGACGAGCTTTCGGGCGTAGCTCGCCATGTACTCGGGAGAGGCGACGTAGATCTTCCGCCCCTGAACGTCCTGCGGGAGGCCCGCGTTCGGAATGGCCGAGATCGGGAGGTCCGTCACCTCCGACATCGCGCGCACGGCGTCGAGGAGGAGGGCGGGTCCCACGCTGCAGTTGAGCCCGACGGCGTCAACGCCCATGCCCTCCAGCTCGCGGGCGATCTGGGCCGGCGTGGCGCCGTAGGTGGTCTTTCGGTCGAGCTGCACGGTCATCTGCGCGAGGATCGGCAGGTCTCCGACTTCGCGGCACGCGGCTACCGCCTGCCGGATCTCCGCCAGGTCACTGAAGGTCTCGACGGCGAAGAGGTCCACCTGTCCCTCGGCGAGCGCTTCCGCCTGCTCGGCGAACATCGCCCGTGCCTCTTCCTCCGACGTGGGCCCGAACGGCTCCAGCCGCACGCCGAGTGGGCCGATGCTCCCCGCGACGAACAGCTCCTCCCCGGCCACCTCGCGGGCCAGCCGTGCGGCGGCGAGGTTGATCTCCGCGACCGCGTCATCGAGCCCGAAGCCGAGCAGACGGGCGCGCGTCGCCCCGAAGGTGTTCGTCTCCAGCACCTCGGCCCCCGCTTTCCTGTACGCTTCGTGTATGTCGCGTATCATGTCGGGGGAGCGACGACAGAGATCGTCGTAGCACACGTTCAGGAAGACGCCGCGGTGGTAGATCTCCGTCCCCATGGCGCCATCGAACAGGATCACGCGCCCGCTTTCCAGGGCAGCGCGAAAATCGGGCATCGGCTCGTCCCTTTCCGTCTCGAACTGCAACCCGGCGTTCGCTCGGCACGGCGGCGCCGGCTCGACCACCGCCGAAAACATAGTGCGACGCACGCCCACGCGCCTCACACGGCGCTGCCCCGGGCCCGAGCTTCCGCCCGTATCGCTGCCGAATGGGTCGACCCGTGGGGCTGGCGAACGGGCCTCGCCGGCTCCATTCTGCGGGCTTGCCGGTCGGCCGTCCCGGCGCGCAACACGCGCCTCGGCCACCCACGAGAGGCCGTTGAGCCCGCGATGCGCCGTGGCCGGTCCCGAGTCAGACGCAGCGAGCCATGCCCCGAATCCTGATCACCGGTGCCACCGGACTCGTCGGAAGCCATGCCGCGTCCCTGTGGTCCGAGCGGGGCTGGCGCGTCCGAGCGCTCGTCAGACCGGCGAGCGACACCTCGTTCCTGGAGAGCCTCGGGTGCGAGCTTGTGCTCGGAGACCTGACCGATCCGGCATCCTTGCGCGGCTCGGCAGGCGGGTGCGAGGTCGTTCTGCACGCTGCGGCCTACCTTGGGATCCGCGCCCCCTGGGAGGGCTACCGAGCGCCCAACGTCGACGGGACTCGCAACATCCTCGCGGAGAGCCTGCACGCAGGCGTGCGAAGATTCCTCCACGTCTCCACGGTGGCCGTGTACGGCGCGCCGAGCCAACACGATCACCTTCCCATCGACGAGGATACGCCCACGGACCTCCCGGTGCGGGAAGACGCGTACTACGAGCGCTCGAAGCGGATGGCGGAGGCTGTAGTGCGCGCGACGCCCGTGTCGCGGCTCCCGTGGACCATCCTTCGTCCGGCCGTCGTGGTCGGGGAGCGAGACCGGCACTTCACGCGGCGCATCGTCGAGCTGACGCGCTACGGAGTGCTCCCCGTGGTCGGAGACGGCGAGAACCCTCTCCCCATCGTCTTCGCGGGAAACGTGGCGGTCGCCCTCTGGCTCGCGGCCGAGCGGGAGGTGGCGGTCGGCCGCACCTACAACGTAACGGGGGACGGCCGCCTGACCCAGCGTCAGCTCTTCTCAATCGCGGCGGGCGAGAAGGGGCAGCTGCGGCTCGTGCCGCTCCCCCCGGCACTGCTGCGGGGCGTGGGCAGCGTACTCGAGGCGGCGTTCGCGGCGCTCGGGAGGCACCGACGCCCGCGGCTGAACCGCGCGCGCGTGTGGTTCCTCGCCAACCCGGACCCGTATGACGGCGGGAGGATCCGACGCGAGCTGGAGTGGAACCCCACCACCTCGACGGTGGAAGGATGGACCCGCTCTGTCGCATGGTACCGGCAGTCGCGCGCCAAGGGGCGGGCGTGAGGCGGGGTGCTGCTCGGTCCTTCGAAAGAATCGGGGAACGGGGAGCCGGTCCCGAGGTACGAGAGGTCGCCGGACGGGCGGCAAAGCAGTAGCTTGGCACGCTTCTTGGGAGCAGTATGGTACGGTTTGTGCACCCGGCCGGCTGAAGCATTCATCTTCGGTGGATCCGGACGGAAGCGGGATCCGACGGTCCCGGCGCGCGTCCTCCGACGAGCGGATGACCGCCGGGGGCCATGGACGAGCCAACGAAAGGAGGCGGAGTGAACCCGACGCACCATGGTCCGCTGCTGATCGGCGCCGCCGTGCTGGTCGCGGGGCTGGCCGGCTGCAACAAGGTCGGCAGGGACGAGTTCAACGACACGGTGGCCGACATCCGCGAGCAGATGTCCGCGCAGGACGACCGGATCTCGACGAACGAGGCCGACATCGCGGGGCTGCGGAGCGACCTCGACGGGCTTCGGCAAGCGCTGGATCGGCTCCGTTCGGACTTCCAGGTGAGGATCGAGGAGCTGGAGAACGGGATCCGGTTCGCCACGCCCGTCCACTTCGAGTTCGACCGGGCGGAGATCCGCTCCGTGGACGCGCCGGTGCTCGACCGATTCGCCAGCGTGGTGAAGCGCTACTACCCGCACGCCCTCGTCACCGTGGAGGGCTTCGCGGACCCGGCCGGCCCGGCGGCCTACAACGAGCACCTTTCCGAGAGGCGCGCGAAGACTGTTGCCGCCTATCTGACCGGCACGGCCGGTCTGGAGGCCGGGAGCATCAAGACGGTCGGGTACGGCGAGACCCGTCAGGTGAGGGCCGGCGCCCACGGGCCCGGCGAGAGCGGGATCGAGAACCGCCGGGTTACGTTCGTGGTGGAATACGCCTCCGCCACGGATGCCCCTCCGGCGGCCACGACGGCGTCCCGCTAGGCGCGAGGGCCGCCGCAGCTTAGCCGGCAAGCGCGAGAGAGCTCCCGGCGCCGCTCCGGCGACCGGGGGCTCTCGGCATCTCGAGACCGTTCGGCCGGGGCCCCGGGGCGGCATTCGAGCGGGTGCGTGGCTCCGGCGGGGATTGCAGGACAGCGGCAGCAATGCACGAGGATGCCTGGGGGCAGCTTAGGAAGGCCTGGAGCGGTGCCGACACGGCCGTCCCCCTCTCCTTCGGCGACCCGCCGGCCGAGTACACGTCGCTCACCTCCTCCGCAGCCGTGGTCCCGAACCCGGATCGCGTCCTGCTGCGGGTAGAAGGCGAGCGAGCCGCCGAGATGCTGGGTGGGCTCGTCACCAACGACGTGGCGAAGCTCTCCCCCGGCCATGCCGCGTATGCCTTCCTCCTGACGCCCAAGGGGCGGCCGATCGCGGACCTGCGCGTCCTGAGGCTTCCCGGCGAGCTGTGGCTCGACCTCCCCGGCGCTGCGGCGGACGGGGCGAAGGCGCACTTCCGCAAGTACCTCCCGCCGCACCTCGCCACGCTGTCGCCGCTCGACGACGTGTGCCGTCTGGGCATCGTCGGACCCGGGGCCGAGGTCCTGGTGGCGGCGTTCGCCGCAGGGGGGCAGGTCGGCGAGCCTGGCTTCGACCCGGCCTCGCTCGCCCCCCTACAAGCCGCCGAGCTTCCCCTCGGCGGAGGTACCACGGCGACAGCGCTCCGCCGCGAGGAGATCGAGGGACCCGGTTTCGATCTGTATCTCCCTGCCGCGTCGCTGGCCGACACGTGGGCCGCCCTGACCGAAGGGGCCCGGAGGGCCGGCGGAGGACCGGCCGGACAGGAGGCGTACGATATCTGGCGCGTCGAGCGGGGCATCCCCGTGTACGGCGCGGAGATCTCCCTCGACGTCCTCCCCCAGGAGACGGGCCAGGAGGAGCGGGCGATCAGCTACACGAAGGGATGCTATACCGGCCAGGAGGTGGTGGCGCGCATACACTACCGCGGGCACGTGAACCGGCACCTCCGGGGACTCCACTTCCGGGAGGATCGGCCCGAGGCCGGGCAGCGACTCTTCGCCGGGGAGCGGGAAGTGGCCGCCGTCACCTCGGCCGTGCGCTCACCCCGCTTCGGCCCCATCGCCCTCGGATACGTACGCCGGGAGGTGGAGCCCGGGGCCGCCCTCGCCGCAACACCCGGGGGGCAACCCGGCGTGCGGGTGGGCGAGCTGCCCTTTACTGAGACGTAAAGCGCAAGGCTCGCGGGCCGATTTGAACTCTGCGGGCGGCGCGCCTATCTTCGGCCAACCGGTCGGTGCGATCCCGGGCGCGCACAGGACCGCACGAACACCCGAAGCGGTGAGGAGCGGCGAGCTGAGCTCACTGAGTGCACAGGACCTGCGGGAGCTGTACCGGTTCCTCTACCTCACGCGAGAGCTCGAGGAGCGGTTCGAGCGTCTCTTCAAGCAGGGCAAGATCGTCGGCGGGCTCTACCGGAGCCTGGGCCAGGAGGCGACGGCGGTCGGAAGCGCGTACGCGCTGGAGCCCGGTGACTGGCTCTCCCCGTCGATCCGCGACATGGGGGCGCTCCTCGTTCGCGGCCTCGGCCCCCGCGACATGCTCCTCCAGTACATGGCTCGTGCCTCTTCGCTGTGCCGCGGGAAGGACAACACGACCCACTTCACGGTGCCGAAGCTCGGCCTTCTCGGGCCGGTCAGCCCGCTCGGCACCCAGCTTTGCGTCCTCAACGGGGTGGCGCTCGGTTTCAAGATCCGCGGTGAACGTCGGGTGTGTCTCACATATCAGGGAGACGGCGCGAGCCGTACGGGCGCCTCGCATGAAGGGATGAACTTCGCCGCCGCGCTCGACCTCCCTCTGGTGGTGATCCTCCAGCACAATCGGTGGGCGTTCGCCACCCGAAGCGAGCGAGAGTCGGTCGCCGAGAAGTGGACGGACGTTGGGAAGGCATACGGCCTTCCGACGGTCGGGGTGGACGGGAACGACGTGCTGCAGGTGTATGACGCCACACGGGACGCCGTGTACCGTGCGAGGCGGGGTGGCGGAGCCACCCTCATCGTGGCCGAGACGTATCGCATGCGCGGTCACGCCCAGCACGATCCGCAGCACTACGTGCCGGCCGGGGAACTCGAGGCGTGGCGCGGCCGCGACCCGATCGCGCGCTTCGAGCGATACCTGATCGAGCACGGCTTCGAGTCCGGAGCGAGCTTACGCGGTGTTCGGGAGGGAGTGGACGGCGAGCTCGATCTTGCGGTAGAGGAAGCGCTGGCCGACAGCATGCCGGAGCCGGAAAGCACGCGGACCGAGGTGTACGGGGCTCCCACCCAAGATCCCTCGGTGCCCTGGACACGCCGCACGGCCGTCTATTCCGACCTGGTCGGCGCGTAGCGGAGAGACGGGCGTGAGGAGACCCCAACCGCCACTGCACGGAGTCTCATGGCAGAGACGATGACGCGGGCGGCCGCACGGCCGACGGGAGAGGAGCGGCCACGTCTCAAGGAGACCACCTACCTGGAGGCGATCCGCGAGGCGATGTGGGAGGAGATGAAGACGGACGATCGCGTCTTCATCCTGGGCGAGGACATAGCGGTGTACGGCGGCGCGTTCAAGATCACCGAGGGATTCCTCTCGGAGTTCGGGCCGGAGCGGGTGATCGACACGCCGATCAGCGAGGCCGCCATCGTCGGGGCGGCCATCGGAGCGGCCCACATGGGCCTGCGTCCGATCGCCGAGATGCAGTTCATCGACTTCATCGCTCCCGCCTTCGACATGGTCGTGAACTTCGCGGCCAAGCTCCGTTACCGGACCGGAATCGGAGCCTCGCTGGTCATTCGCGGCCCCTGCGGAGGGGGGGCGCGCTCCGGCCCCTTCCACTCGCAGAACGTGGAGTCGTACTTCGCCAACGTGGCTGGCCTCAAGATGGTCGCCCCCGCCACCGCGTACGACGCCAAGGGGCTCCTGCGCGCCGCCATCCGGGACCCCGATCCGGTCCTGTACTTCGAGCACAAATTCCTGTATCGGCGGGTGAAGGAGATGCTCCCGACGGATGAAGAGATCTTCGTGCCGATCGGGAAGGCCCGGACTGCGCGGCCCGGCGCCGACCTCACGGTCGTCACGTACGGAGGAACGCTCTACAAGTCGCTGGAGGCGGCTGAAAAGATTGCGCAGGAGGACGGATCGGAGCTCGAGGTCATCGACCTGCGCTCGCTGCGCCCGCTCGACGCCGCCGCCATCATGGAGAGCGTGAAGCGGACGAACCGCGCCCTCATCGTGCACGAGGCATCGGGCTTCGGCGGGTTTGGCGGCGAGATCGCCGCGCAGATCTGCGAGGAGGCCTTCGAGTGGCTCGACGCTCCGATCCGGCGCGTCACCGCCCTCGACACGCCGGTACCGTACTCACCGCCGCTCGAGGACTACCACCTGCCCCAAACGGAGGACATCATGACGGCGGCCCGCTGGTTGCTGGCGTACTGAGACCCGCCGTCCCGGCCGGGCGGCGGCCGGTCGCCCACGCTCCTACGGCGTGACCCGTGGGTGGCCGCTCCCGCGGCCGCACGGAAGAGAGACAGGAAGGGCGCGATGGCCAAGGTAGACGTGATCATGCCGCAGATGGGCGAGTCCATCGCCGAGGGCACGCTGACGAGGTGGCTGAAGGAGGTAGGGCAGCCGGTCCAACGGGATGAAGACCTGTTCGAGATATCGACCGACAAGGTGGATGCCGACATCCCGGCACCGGCAAGCGGCACCCTGGTCGAGGTTCTCGTGCAAGCCGGCGAGACGGTAGAGGTGAACACGGTAGTCGCACGCATCGACACCGAAGCCGGCGCCGCGGCAGGGATCGAACAGCCCGCCGCAGCGACCGAACCGGAAGCGCCGGCCGCAGGCGGGCAGGGAACCCCGGTGGCCGCCGAGCCACCGACCCCGGCCGCCGCTCCTGCCGTCGCGGCCGAAGCGCCCGCTCCACCGGTGGCCGCCGCTCTGGCACCCGCCCCTGCGCCCCCCACCACCGACGGCGGGCCCGCTACCCGGGAGGAGCGCCTTCGCACGCGGTCGACGCCGCTGGTGCGAAAAATCGCGGCCGAGCATTCCGTGGACATCACCCAGGTGCCGGGGACCGGGATCGCCGGCCGGGTGACACGCGATGACCTTCTCGCCTTCATCGAGGCTCGCGAGGTCGCCGCCGAGGTGCCCGCCGCCGAGGTGCCCGCCGCCGCGCCGGCCGAGCCCGGCGTGATGCGCGTCCCGATTCATGGCGCCGTCCTCGACATACGGATCCCGAAAGTCCCGATCCGCGAGGGCGACCGGGTAGAGGAGATGAACCGCGTCCGGCTCCGCACGATGGAGCACATGCTCATGTCCAAGCGGGTGTCGGCGCACGTCACCTCCGTGAGCGAGATCGACTTCGAACGCGTCGTACAGCTGCGGAGGAAGCTCAAGCCCCGCTTCGAGGAGAAGGGCATCAAGCTCACGTACGGGCCGTTCATCATGAAGGCGGTCGTGCAGGGTCTCCTCGAGTACCCGATCCTCAACGCTTCCGTGGATGGCTCCCGCATCGTGTACCACCGTGACATCAACCTCGGTATCGCGGTGGCCGTGAACGATGGCAGGGAACTCATCGTGCCGGTGCTCAAGAACGCGGACCGCCTGAGCCTGATGGGACTTGCGGCCGGCGCGAACGAGCTGGCCGAGAAGGCGCGGAGCAAGACCCTCGGCTTCGACGACATCCAGGGCGGGACCTTCACCATCACCAACGTCGGGGTGTTCGGAAACCTGTTCGGCACGCCGATCATCAACCAGCCGCAGGTGGCGATCCTCGGCACCGGTGTCATCGAGAAGCGACCCGTGGCGGTGGAGGACGAGTTCGGGAACGATGTGATTGCGATCCGCCACCGGGCCTACTTCGGTCTCAGCTACGACCATCGGGTGGTGGATGGCGCGATGGCCGCGTTCTTCCTGAACAGGCTGACGGACGTACTGGAGAACTTCCCCGAAGACCTCGCGTAGAGGCGGCCGGCTCTCAGACCATCTCCGGGCGGTAGTGGAGAGGGCGAGCGGCGGGACGGAGACAGTCCACAACCCGCAACGGAGCGAGGGCGATGGCGCTGATCGAGCTGCCTCACGTCGAGCGGTAGCGGGTGGCTCCCTCCTGGCTCTCCTCGCTCCACCCGCTCGAGCAAGCCGCCCTCGCCGGCCTGCTGACCTGGTTTCTCACGCTGTGCGGGACCGTCCCCGTCCTCTTCGTGCGTCGCGTGGACCGGAAGCTCATGGACGGGATGATGGGTGCGGCCGGCGGCATCATGGTCGCCGCCTCGTGCTGGTCGCTCCTCGTCCCCGCCCTCGACGTTGGAGGCGTGTGGCGGGCGGTCGCGGGCCTGAGTCTCGGCGCAGCCGGGATATGGGCGCTCGACCGGGCCATCCCGCATCTGCACCCGGAGTTCCCCGACGAGGCCACGGCCGAGGGGCCGTCGGTCGCCTGGCGGCGCTCCACCCTCCTGATCTCGGCGATCACGATCCACAACCTTCCCGAAGGGCTCGCCGTCGGACTCGGCTTCGGGAGCGGCGACCTGGGTCGGGCGATCGTGCTCGCGCTCGGCATCGGCCTCCAGAACATCCCCGAGGGGCTCGCGATCGCCCTTCCGCTGAGAAGGGACGGGATGAGCCGCGGGAGGGCGCTGTGGTACGGCCAGCTCTCCGCTGCGATCGAACCGGTGGCGGCCGTGGGCGGCGCCGCTTTCGTCACCCTCGGCTCCCATGCGCTTCCGTACGGGCTCGCCTTCGCCGCCGGAGCGATGCTGTACGTGGTGGTGGAGGAGCTCCTGCCCGAGACGACGCGGAGCGGCCACGTCAACCTGGCGACGCTCGGCTTCCTTCTCGGCTTCGCGCTCATGATGGCGCTGGACCAGCTCTCGCGGTGAGGAAGCGCTACACCGCCTCCTGCCCTGCGCCACATCCCTGATGATGGCCTGGTAGTGTCGAGCGCCTAGCGGAGAGCCCCGGAGCCGGAGGAGCGGGCCCGGCGGCGGAGGGCGTTGAAAAGGAGGGGGTAGGTGGCGATGGACTGTCCCCGGTACTGAGGCCGGAAGCCGAACAGGATCACCCGGCCCTCCCCCAGCGGAATCTCCACCATCGCCGCGCGGCCGCCGAGGTGGGACGCGCCGTGCAGCAGGCCGCTGAGCAGCACCGGCGCTCTCCCATAGTGGGCCACCACCCGGACCTCGGGGCCCATCGGCTCCAGGGCGAGCCCTCCGTCGAGCCACGCCGCCGTCCTCGCCGGCATGCCGCGACCGAGCCAGCTCAACGTGTCCACCTCGAGCCGCACGATCGAGCCGGGGGCAAAGTACCGGCTCCGATCCAGGCCTTCCAGCAGGTCGCGCACCGGCAGGCTGAGGGCGTCTATGGCGTACGAGGCGGCGCTGTCCAGCGCCACCAGCGTCCCTCCAGCCTCCACGAAGGCGCGCAGCTCCGCCGCGCCGGCCTCCCCGAGACCTCCCACGTACCGCTGGGGCAGGGAACCCGGCGGCCGACCCTCCCGGAGCGTGACGGGACCGATCGACGGGAGAACGATCGCGGTGAAGTGGCGAATGAGGCCTCCACGCAGCACATCGCCGTTGCGGAGCGTCTCGTACGGGACCGCGTAGCGGTCGAACAGCCATCGCGTCCACCCCTCGTCGATGGAGGGGAACCACGGTTGATACAGTCCCACCAGAACCCCCGGATCGTCCGAGAGGCCCTCCACGCGAGGGTCGGGCCGATCTCGAGCGCTCACCCGCTCGCCGCTCACGGAGAGACGTCGGTGGACCGGAACGGCCTGGACCCCCATGAGGAGCGGGATCGCGTGTGCCGTCGCGTCATAGGGCTCGAGGAGGGGACCGTCCTCGCTCTCCCTCAACTCCGGGTAGCCCTGAGGGGCGAGGAGGGCCTGGGCGAACGAAGCGAACGGCTGGTGCATGTCGATCACGTAGCTCCCGGCCTCGAACCGGCGCCCGTCCGCCGTGAACGATCCCCTGGTCTTCACGACCTCTACCTCGCCGGTCACCAGGATCCGCAGCACCTCATGCAGCCCCTCGCTCTCCTCCTGCCCGGCCGGGAGGACCCAAGCCTGCGGCCAGCTCTCCCACCCCGCTACGGCACGTTCCCCCACCGCGAGGAAGTTCCGCAGCCACTGCTCCCGGTAGCGGGCGGCGTGCCGGAGGAGTGCCATGGCGCCCGACTCCATGTATACGAGGATGTCGTCGAGCCCCCAGCGTCCCCCCGGCCATGGCCGCGGGTGATTCCAGGACGCCCGCCGAGGGTCGAATCCGCGCTCCTGGCTCAGCTGATCGACGCTGATCTTCATCGGCGAAGCGAGACGGGCGCTCGCCGTCTCCGAGAGGATGCGGACGCCGCCGTGGTAGTGCGGGTACGCCCGGGCCGGCGTCCACGCATCGAACGACGCGTTTACCACCACGCCGGACTTGCCCTGCCTGTGCAGCTCCCAGGCCACCGCAGTGCCGAGCGCGTTCGAAGCCGAG
Source organism: Gemmatimonadota bacterium (assembly GCA_046758745.1). Classification (GTDB taxonomy): domain Bacteria; phylum Gemmatimonadota; class Gemmatimonadetes; order Palauibacterales; family Palauibacteraceae; genus JBHIAV01. The sequence goes on along the minus strand of JBHIAV010000002.1, from coordinate 15,148 downwards.
ATGAGGAGCGGGTCCACGTTCGGCTCGATCGGATCCAGCCATGGCGGGACGAAGAAGCGACTCCCGTCGGCCGTCTGCTGGTGGATGTCGTGCACAATCTGCGGGTGCCACGCCCCGTACACTTCGCGGACGACGATGCGCGTCTCCTGTTGCGTGAACGCGTACCAGTCCCGGTTGTTGTCATGCCCCACGTACGGATGGTAGAGAAAGGGCGGTTCCGTACCCTCCCACGGCATGTCGATCGTGCTCCGGTACCACCGCGCCACCAGGTCGATTCCATCCGGGTTCAACGAGGGGATGAGGAGGACGATGGCCTCTTGCAGGATGTGGCGAACGTCGGGCTCCTCGGAGGCGGCGAGGCGATAGGCCAGGGTGAGCGGCACGAGCGAGCTCCCGACCTCGGTGGAGTGGATGGCCGTCGTGAGGAGGATCACGACGCGCCCCCGCCGAAGCAGATCCTCCCGCTCGTCGGGGTCGGAGATGCGGCGCGGGTCGGCGAGACGGGCCTGCACCTCGCGCAGCTCCTCCAGCCTCTCGAGGTTCGACGGGTCGCTGAGCGTGAGCAGGATGAACGGCGCGCCCAGCGTGGACCGCCCGATCGTGTCGAGGTGGGCCCGGTCGCTCGTCTCGGCGATCCGCTGCAGGTAGCCCGTGATCTGCCCCCACTCCGCGAGTCGCCGATCCTCGCCGGGCTCGAAGCCGAGGTAGGCCTCGGGCGTCGGAACGGCTACGAGGGCCCGGGGGGCCTGCGCCAGGGCAGCCGGGGGGAGCGACAGGGCCGCCGCGACGAGTCCGGCGAGGGTCGCCACCGCCCCGATGAGCCCGGCGAGGGTCGCCACCGCCGTGACGCTAGCTAGGGCCGCCGCTGCGCGGGGCTCGGCAAGACCACCGGATGCGCCGAGCCGGCCGGAGCCGGTTCCGGCCCGTGCAGAGGAGGCCAGGAACGCCGGCCCGCTCCCGGCAGGCACCCTGGCAGCTCGCGGAGGGAGGGGATGACGCGACCCGCCGACTTCTCGCCGCCGGGACCCGGCCCAAGGGCCGGGTCGCCCTTTCCCGTCCGAACTTGGACGGTGAACAGGCCCGCCGCCCTCCCTCCCCGGATGTCGCTCTCGGCATCGTCGCCGACCACTGCCAGCTCCGCCGGGGCCAGGCCGAGGCGGGCGGCCGCCGCCGCGAAGAAGGCCGGCGCGGGTTTCCCCACCAGGACCGCCTCCGTGCCGGAGGCATACTCGAGGGCTCTCACGAACGGTCCGGCGTCGAGCGTCGGCCCGCCCTCCGGCAGCCAGAAGCGGTTCCGGTGGATCGCCACCAAGCGCGCCCCCGCCCGCAGGCTGCGGAAGGCCTCGTTGAGCCTCTCGAAGGTGAAGCCGGTGCCGAGGTCGCCGACCAGCACCGCCTCCGGCCCCCGGTCGGTGATCTCGAACTCGCCGAAATCGGCGTGGGTGGACTCTGGAACGAGCAGCTGCACGCGCCGCAGCCCCTTGGCTCTAAGCCACTCCACCGCCGCCGTCGGAGCGGTGAAGATCTCTTCCTCCCAGGCGTCGAGACCGAGCCCGCGTAGCAATTCCGTCACATCCCGGCGCGACTTCCGGCTCGTGTTGGTGGTGAAGAGAAACGGCATGGCTCGCTCCCGAAGCGCCGCGACCGTCTCCCGCGCCCCCTCGATCAGGGAGCTGCCCTGGTACACGGTCCCGTCGAGATCCACGAGCAGGCCGTGGATCGATCGCCTCATCTTTCCCTTCACGTACTCCTCACGCCCTCCCGCCGAGGGCCCCGCGTGCCGGGAACGGGCGGGGCCGGCGCCTTGGGCGGCGCGGCGGGCGGGAAGCTTGAACGCCCTTGCCCGAGTCCGGCAGCAGGTCGAGCTTCGCACCTTCGGGCGCCTCCCCGAGGCAGCCCCGCTCGCGTCGCTCCGGGGAGGTTACACCGGCGGTCTGCCTCGTGAAAGCGGGAGGAACAGGTGCCTGAGCTCCGACCCTTCGTGGCTCTCCGCTACTCGAGCTCCGCGGGCGATCCCTCGGCGCTTCTGGCGCCCCCGTACGACGTGATCAACGAGGCGGCCGCCCGGGAGCTTCGCAATCTCAGCCCCCACAACTGCGTCCACCTGATCCTTCCGGAAGGGGAGTCGCCGGGACGCTACGAGCGGGCAGCGCGTCTTCTGGACGCATGGCGGCGAGAGGGGATTCTCCAGGAGGACTCCGAGCCCGCTGTCTACGCCTACCGTCAGCGTTTCGAGCTGGGCGCGGCACGGCACGAGCGCCGGGCCATCCTCGCGGCCCTCCGCCTCTCGCCCTTCGGACAGGGGGAGGTCCTCCCGCACGAGGAGACGCACTCGGCGCCGAAGCAAGATCGCCTCCGGCTCACTCTCGCCTGCCGGGCGCAGCTCTCCCCGATCTTCCTGATCGCTCGGGACCCGAGCGGGCGACTGCGTGACTCCGTTTCCCAGGGCGAATCCGGGCGGCGGGTTCTCTCCGGTCGGACGCCCGACGGCGTGGTGCACGACCTGTGGCGGCTCCCTGCGGGTGGCCTCGGCGAGTGCCTGTGCCATGCGGCCGGAGAAGGACCGCTCCTCATCGCCGACGGGCACCATCGCTATGAGACGGCGCTCGAGGTCCGGCGGCGACTCGGGCACCGGGAGAGGGCTTCTTCGGTGCTGACCTGCGTCGTCGGGGAGGGTGATCCCGGCCTTCTCATTCACCCCACCCACCGCACGCTCCGGCACGCTCCCGAGGGAGGGGAGTGGGAGCGTCTCTTGGGCTCAGCCTTCGACCTGGAGCCCCTCGTCGCGTCGAGCCCGGAGGCGGCCGCCGCCGCCGCGCATGAAGTGGCCGGGGCCATGGTATTCCTGCAGCCCGGCAGGGGAAGGGCGTGGCTCCTGCGTCCGAAGGGCGACGCCACCCCGCCGACGGAGACGAACCGAGCGTGTCCCGGAGAGGAGGCCGTAGCGCGCATCCCGAGCGTCATCTTCGAGCGGCTCGTCCTCGATCCCCTGTTCGCGCTGGACGCGGACCGTGCACAGCGGCAGGGACTGCTCTCCTATCACCGGGATCCGGACTCCGCGGTCGCGCACGCCGGGGCCGACGGGGGAGTCTTCCTTCTCGCCCCCGTCGCGCTGGAGGATGTGTGGCGCGCCGCCGAGGCGGGACGCCGCCTGCCGCCGAAGACGACGTATTTCGCACCGAAGATCCCGTCGGGGCTCCTCTTCCGGCCCCTGTAGCGGGTGGACTCCGGCTCCCTGGCCCCCGGGGCGCCCCGAGCCTAGCTTCGCCACCTTCCGCTACGGGACCCTCGGCAAGCGGGCCGACAGACGAGGAGGGAACCGACGCACTCGGGCCGATGACCCAGACCGCGACACGCGGCTCCGTGCGCACCGTCCGGGTCGCGCACAGCCCCGACGCCGACGACGCGTTCATGTTCTACGCACTCGCCGAAGGGCTCCTCGATACCGGCGATCTGCGCTTCGAGCACGAGCTGCAAGACATTCAGACGCTCAACGAGCGCGCCCGGCGCGGCGAACTCGAGGTGACCGCCGTCTCCATCCATGCCTATGCCTACCTCGCCGACCGCTACCTCCTCCTGCCTCACGGAGCCAGCATGGGGGAGACGTACGGGCCGCGGATCGTCGCGCGCCACGAGCTGAGCGAGGGGCAGCTCCGCCGAGCGACGATCGCCGTGCCCGGAGAGCTCACCTCGGCCTACCTCGCGCTCCGGTTGTGGGAGCCGGGAGTCGCAACCGTCGTGCGCCCGTTCGACTGCATTCTCGAGGACGTGACCACGGGACGCGTGGAGGCGGGTCTGATCATCCATGAGGGGCAGCTCACCTACGCAGACTCCGGTCTCACCTTCCTGCTCGATCTCGGAGCGTGGTGGCATTCGCAGACGGGCCTTCCCCTTCCCCTCGGCGGCAACGTGATCCGCCGGGACCTCGGGTCCGAGCTAATAGGCCGGATCTCGCGCCATCTTCGGGAGAGCATACGCTACGCGCTCGACCACCGTGCCGAAGCTCTGGACTACGCTCTCCGTTTCGCGCGTGGCCTCTCCCCACGCCAGGTCGACGACTTCGTGGGCATGTACGTGAACCAGCGCACCCTCGACTACGGCGAGGCGGGACGCGAGGCCGTGCGGCTCTTCCTCGCCCGCGGCGCCGAGGCCGGGATCCTCCCCGAGGTGCATGTCGAGTTCGCCGACTGAAGTCCTGGCGCGGCGGCGGCGGCCCTCGGACGCCAGGGCGGGCCGTGCGCCTCGGGGACCGGGAGCACCCTTAGGCACCGGAGCGCGCGGCGAAGGACTCCAGGCTGATCACCTGCATCCCGGCGACCCGGCGAAGGCCGGACCGCGAAGTGAGGAAGAGGGCCGCGCCACCCACCAGGGCAGACGCGATCTGTACCGCTCGCTCCACCCTGCCGCCGAGCTGGGCCGTGACTTCGGCCGCTTGGCGGGCCACTGCTCCCGTCACGGGAAGGATCTCCAGACCCGGGATCGCGCCGAGGTATCGCTCGGCTAGGAGAGCGAGCTTGCCGTCGCCGCGCCTGTACGGCTCGACCAGCGTCTGGTAGAGGGAGAGCGCCGACGTCTGCGCACCAAACTCTCCGGCCCGGAGTCCGGCGAACAGGAGGCGGGTCAGCTCGACGTACGCGGGGTGAGCCAGGAGGTGGTACGCGATCACCGGCGCGTCGATGTGCACGCGGCCCGCTTCGGCCAACAGCTCCCGGAAGCGCGCCCGGTTACTCATCCAGCAGTTCCGGCCACAGGTCCGGCCCGGCCCTCAGCCCCGCGAGGAGACCTTCCAGCTCTCCGGCCAGGTCCCGTGGCTCGACGCGCATCTCGATCACCCCGTCCCCACGAACCGACACCAGGAGCCGCGCCCCGGCCTCCAGGCCGAGCGCCTCCCGCGCCTCCCGTGGGACCACGATCTGGTGCTTGCTGCTGATCTTCACGGAGGTGGCCATAGCCAAGCTCCAACCTAACCTTTACCGAGGCGCTTTACAAGGCGGCCAGCGGATGTCGCGCTGCTGCGAGAGCCGAAGCGCCACGGCCCCTACAGGATCCACAGGATGAATCCCGCGTAGCCGAGCAGGAGCAGCCCCCCCTCTCCCCGTTGGATCCTGCCGCCGGTATATGCCAGCGGGATGAGCGCGATGCAGAAGATGAGCGCGGGTACCACCTCCCTCACCACGGCCCGGGGGGGGAGCTGTAGCGGCGCGACCAGGGCTGCGGTCCCGAGCACGAGGCCGAGGTTGAAGACGTTGGAGCCTATGACGTTGCCGACGGCGACGTCGCCGAGCCCACGCACCGCCGCCGCCACCGTGGAGGCCAGTTCCGGCAACGAGGTGCCGACGGCCACCATCGTGGCGCCGATCACCTCCTCCGGCACGTCGAAGGCGCGCGCGATCGCCGTCGCTGAATCGACCAGCCAATCCGCCCCGAGGAGAAGGAGGGCGAGCCCGGCACCGACGCGAAGCCACTCAAGCAACCCCTTGCGGCGCGGCCCGGAGGGCTCCCTCGCTTCCCCGTCTCTCCCCTCGCCGGCCGGCGCGCCTACGCCCGGCTTCTCGTCGTCCCCCCCGGGGGAGCGTCCGACGCCTCGAAGACGGGGGCTCGACGACCGCTCCTCCAGCGCCCAGCGCATCAGGAAGAGGAGATAGATCGAGAACCCCGTGACCAAGGCCAGCCCGTCGAGCCGCCCCAGCGCGCCGTTGTAGGAGAGAACCATCACGATCGCGAGGACGAAGACGAGGAGCGGCGACTCGCGGACGAGCAGCCGCCGGTGGACATCGATCGGGCGGATCACCGCTCCCAGACCGACGATCAGCCCCACATTCGCGACCGTCGACCCCATGATGTTCCCGATGGCGAGACCCGGCTGGCCGCGCAGCGCCGCCGCCACGGATACCACCAGCTCCGGTGCGGACGTGCCGAAGGCGACCACCGTGAGGCCGATCACCAGCGGACTCATCCCCACGCTCTCGGCCGCACGGCACGCGCCCCGTACGAGCCAGTCCGCCCCGAGGGTGAGGGCGGCCAGGCCCACCGTGAAGAGAAGGAGGTTGGAGATCAAGCGCGCCGCCCCGTCCCGACGCGAAGGCTTACGCGACACATGGAATCCGGCTCAGGGCTCGGGATGCAGTCTGGCGGCGGCGGTCGCCTGTGCCGGCGCTCTGCTCGCCCGCCGGAACTCCTCATGCAGCCGCGCCACCACCTCCTCCCGGCGGTCATAGAGTCGCCGCAGAGGGCGAGGCTCCCGCCTTCCCAGCGCATATGCAGTGAGGAGGGGCAGCGCGATCGTCACATCGCAGTAGCACACGACCGCATCCGGCAGTCGGTCGGGGTCCACCTTCCCCCAACTGACCGCCTCGCCGGGGGTGGCGCCCGAGAGTCCGCCGGTGTCCGGCCGCGCATCCGTCACCTGGAGGTAGTAGTCATGCCCCCGTTCGTCGAGCCGGAGCACTTCCTGAATCTGGGGCTCCGTCTGCAGGAGGAAGTTCTTTGGGCTCCCACCCCCCAAGATGAGCACCCCGCTCCGGCCGCCCGCGCGCTTCGCATCGAGCACGATCGCCGCCGTCTCGTTGACGTCGGTCGACGGATCGATCTGGCAGCGATACCCGGCGAGACGAGTCTCCGCGATGTTCAACCCGATCGAGCTGTCGCCAGGCGAGGAGGTGTACACAGGCACCCCGGCCCGATAGCAGGCCGCGAGGAAGGACTTACCGGCCATGCCGAGCGCCCGTTCCCGCTCGGCCACGTACCTCCCCAGGAGGTGATGAAACTCCCCGCTCCCCATCGAGCGCTGGAACTCGTCCTGGCAGATCACCTCACGATAGAAGGCGTCGGTCGAGAGGAGCACATCGTACGCGAAGAAAATGTCGTAGATGCGGACCACCCCCTCCTCTCGCAGCGCCACATCGTCGACCTCGTGGTGTCCGCGCCGCATCTCGAGCCCAAGCCCGAAGTGCGTGTCGTGGTACAGGTTCGCCCCGGTCGTCACGACCCAGTCGATGAACCCGGCCTCGACGAGGGGAATGAGCGCCGCCATGCCGAGGCCGGCCGGCGTCAGCGCCCCGGTGATGCTGAGGCCCACGGTGGTGTCGGGCTCGAGCATCTTCTCCACGAGTAGCCGGCAACCCTCGCGCAGCCGAGCGGCGTTGTAGGCGAGGAAGGTACGCTCGATGAGCTCGACCGCCGTCTCGCTCCCGTCGATCGGGTCCGGCTCGATGGGCGCTCCCCTCAGGTATCGGCTCTCGCTCATTGGCTCCGGCTCATCCTCTCGGCCCGCTGCGCCGGCCCGTGGAGGCCCGCGTGCCGCCGCTCCGAACTCCGGCCCCTCTGCCGCACGGCTCCGCGCCTCCGAAACTGCCATTCCGGCAGTGTGGAAAAGCGGGAAGCGGCCCTACCCCCGTCCTCGCCCACTGTGGAGAGCTGTGGACAAGCGACCCTCGGAGGGTGCGCCCGGGCGTGGCTCAGCGCCCGGCGCCCGTCCTCATCGGCTGGGGTGGTTCCCTCTTCGCCACTTCCGGTTTCGCGGCGGCCGGCGCCTGGGCACCCATCGGCCGCGGCGCCGCGGCGGTCGGGGCCGGCTCCGCCCCCATGTGAAGCTTGCCGTCCACCCGGCCGCCTTCATCCAGCTTCACGCGGCGGCTCCGGATGTCCCCCTCGATGCGACAGGTGGCCTGCAGCTCCACGCGGCTCTCGGCCTGTATGCTGCCGTTGACGTGTCCGGCGATGATCGCGTCCTGGGTGACGATGTCGCCGATCACCGCACCGTCCTTTCCGACCACCACGCTCTTCGCGGCCTTGACCGATCCCTCGACACGGCCTTCCACGCGAATCGTGCCATCGCTGGAGCAGTCCCCGACGATCTTCATCCCGGGGCCGACGATGGACACCACGTCTCCGACTTCGCGGCTCAACGTCTCCGGCGTGTCTTTCGTCATGATCGACTTCTCCTCCCCGTTTCCAGTCAACGCGCTCCGGATACGAACTCCAGCGGGTCGACGGGCGCGCCGGCCCGCTCGATCTCGAAATGAAGGTGTGGAGCGGTCGAGCTTCCCGTGTTGCCGGTCAGGGCGATCACCTCCCCGCGCTGCACGGAGTCCCCAGCCGCGTAGAAAAGCCAAGAGTTGTGCGCGTAAAGCGACGAGAGCCCTCCCGCATGCCCGACGCGGATGTAACGCCCGTATACCGTGTCCTCCCCCACCTCCGTAACCTGCCCAGCCCCGCTCGCACGTACATACGAGCCCTCGGGGACCGCAATGTCCACGCCGACGTGGCCACCGAACGGTGCCTCCGCGGTGTCCCCGAACGAGCGGGTGACGAAGCCCCGCTCGGCCAGCGGCCACATGGTCGGCTCGTACGGCCTCGCTACCCCACCGCCCATCCCCCGCTCCCCGCCGCCCCCCAACCGCGGGAGCAAGATGTCCTTACCCGAGGGCGCGATATCCCCGCTCATCACCCTCTGCAGACGCCGATACTTCGCCTCCACGCTGTCGAGCCGCCCCGCCAGCCGGGCCACCTTCGCGTTTTCTTCGGTCAGGCGGGCGACCTCACCCTCCAGCTTCGCCACGCGCTCCGCCTCCCGCCCACGCTCGGCTCGACCACCCAGCGCGAAGAGACCGCCCCCTGCCACCCCCAGCAAGAGCGCGCCGGCCACCGCCGCCGTCAGCCCGCGAAGCTCCACGCCGAGAGACCGGGCCGCGCCCGGCCGGATGACGATCACCTTCCATCTCCGGCCTCCCACTGCTCACGCCTCGCCGAAGAGTTCCCCGGCCTCATCGCCCAGCAAGCGCAGCACCAGGCGCTCGAAATCCTCGGCGTCGTGGAAGTCGATGCGAATCTCTCCTGCCGTGGCGCTCCGCAGCCGGATCCCGACCCGGGTCCCCAGCCTGCGGGAGAGCAGTGTCTCTGCGCGGCGGGCCACCGCATCCGCCGCGCCGCCCGCCGCCCTAGCCCGGCCCCGTCCGTCTTCCGAGCCCCCGTCCCCGGCGGCTCGGGCCTTGCGGACCCGCCGCTCGGTCTCCCGAACGGAAAGACCGTGCCGCACCACCTCTCTCGCCAGCTTTATCTGCTCCGTCTCGTCGCCAGCGCCGAGGATCGCCCGCGCATGTCCGGCGGTGAGCTGCCCACCCGCCAGGAGCTCGCGCACAGCAGGCGGTAACGTCAATAGTCGCAACGCGTTAGAGACAGTAGACCGGTCCCGCCCCACGCGCTCGGCCACCTCCTGCTGCGTGAGACCGAACCCATCGACGAGCCGCTGGTATCCGATCGCCTCCTCGATGGCCGAGAGAGCCTCCCGTTGGAGGTTCTCAACCAGCGCCAACACCAGCATCTGCTCATCGCGGAGCTCCCGCACGATGGCCGGCACCTCGCTCCAGCCGAGCTGCTGCACGGCACGCCACCGGCGCTCCCCGGCGACGATCTCCCACCCCTCCCCGGGAGCCGAGCGGACGACAAGGGGCTGGAGAAGGCCGTTTTCCCGGATCGACTCTATGAGCTCCTCGAGGCTGGAGGGTGGGAACTCGGCTCGCGGCTGGTACGGATTCGGCCGCACCCGCGAGACGTCGATCTGACGGAGGGGGGCATCGGCCCCCTCCGTGTCCAGGTACTCCCCCAGGAGGGCTCCTAGACCTTTGCCGAGACGCGATTCCGTTCTTGCCACCGTTTCTCTGCCTGCTCGTCACGTCGGATCAGCTCGCGCGCCAGGCTTAGATAGCCACGCGCGCCGGAGGAGAGGACGTCGTAGAGGGCGATCGGCTTCCCGAAGCTGGGGGCTTCGGCGAGCCGGATGTTGCGCGGAATATATGTACGAAACACCTTCGGGCCGAAATACTCCTCCGCTTCCGCCGCTACCTGCTTCGACAGGTTAAGGCGAGAGTCGAACATCGTGAGCAGCACGCCTTCGATCCCAAGGTCGGGGTTCGCGTTCCTCTGCACGATGCGCACGGTATTCAGCAGTTGGCTGAGGCCCTCCAGGGCGTAGAACTCGCACTGGATCGGAATCAGCACCGTATCGGCCGCCACGAGAGTGTTGAGGGTGAGGAGTCCGAGGGAAGGGGGCGAGTCGATAAGGAGGTAGTCGTACTCCTGCCGCACGGGCTTCAGGATCCGCCGCAGGATCCGCTCCCGGTTCGCGCGGTCGATCAGCTCCACCTCGGCCGCTGCCAGGTCGCGGCTGGCCGGCACCACGTCCAGGGTGGGGAAGTGGACGCCCCTACGGATCGCGTCCACGATCGGTCGGCCGTTGACCAGGCAGTCGTAGACGGTGAGCTCCTCGGTCTCTTTTCGGATGCCGAACCCGGAGGTCGCGTTCCCCTGCGGGTCGCAGTCCAGGACGAGCGTTCGCTTCTCCGCGATCGCCAGCGAGGCCCCGAGGTTGATCGCCGTCGTGGTCTTCCCCACCCCACCCTTCTGGTTGGCGATCGAAATGACTCTGGGCATTTAGCTTCCCGAAAACGGTTTCGGCGCCGCGCGGTCGGCCAGATGCGGCGTGCCCGGCCTCCTGAGTGGGGCGAGGCCGCGGGTGGTCAATATAATCGGCCCGCGGGACGGCCGCCAAGAAACCGTTTCACAAGTGAAACGGGGGCGCACTCGGCAGGCCCCGCCCGGACACCGCCCGCAGCCGCCGCCCCGGGCCTCCGGCGCCCGCGCCCGGGCGTCCACGGTCTGACGGCCAGGGGCACCCCCTCATTCAGGCGCAGCACCCGTTTCACGTGAAACAGAAGCGGAGTCCTTGCTGACTCGCTGTGCAGCTCGGCCTTTCCGAGCTCGACAGATTCTGGACGTTGGAGGCCGACACGCCAGGAATCCGGCTCGCGTGCTCCAAGGTGGCGGGGCGGATCGGGTCGAGCTTCTGCCTGGCCTCATATAGGGGAGCCTAGCCATCTCGAGGTACGCCGCCTCCGGCGGCAGGCGATGGGCTTCCCGGCAGCCGAGACCGGAAGCCCGTTCCTCCCCCGCTGAATGTGCGCGCGTACTCGATCTCCAGCTCCACGACGGTCAGCGCAGGTGCTCCATCCGGACACAGCTACGCCTCCTCGCGCCCCGGCACCCGCGCCCCCCTCCGAGTGCCTTGAGCCCCGCGTTGATGCCGGCGACGACCCCCTACAACCCCCCTGTCCGGCCTCCTCCTCCTAACCCCCGACCGCGTCCACCTCGCCCGCTAGCGTCCCCTTGGCGCTTCCGCCTATGGCCGGGTTGCGCGACATCCGACCGACCCGAGCGAGCCGCGAGGTGAGGAGAAGGGTTCACACCCCGCCCCGCCCCGCCCTGTTCCCCGCCTCGCAGCCGGCGTCGCGCCTCCTCCGATCGCCACGGCCTCCGACCGCACGCTCCCTCCCTTCCCCTTCCCATACTCGAGCCGCTTCCGCGCCCCGCCCCACCGTCCGTGCTACTATTCCCACCATGGAGGATCTGCCAGACCGAACAAAGGCCGAAAGAGCGGCGTTCCTCGTCCAGGGGAGGGTGCAGGGTGTGGGCTTCCGCTGGTGGACACTTCACGCCGCCCGAACCCTCGGCCTCCGGGGAACGGCCCGGAACCGGCCGGACGGTAGCGTCGAGGTCCACGTCGAGGGCTCTCCCGAGGCCGTCGCCCGCTTCGCGGAGCTTCTTGCCGCCGGGCCCCGCCTGGCACGCGTCGATGCGCTCACCCGCATCTCCCCGAGCGACCGGCTACCGCCGGATTTCCGAATCATCGGGTGACGCCGACGGGCCGACCGGCACTTTCCACCTCCTCCCGGGTAGGAGCGTCCACACAGGTTCACGGGAGGACACCGTTCATGATAGAGCTTCCCGACGTCGAGCGAATGATTGATGCCTTCTCCGGTTACGCGACCGGGAAGACGATCTCCGCCGTTCTGATCGACGATCCCGATTGCGTGGAGGTCGACCTGGAACTGGCCAACGAGCAGGTGCGAGGACACGCGATCGACGTGGTGGAGCGACATGGAAAGTACGTGGTTCTCCGCTTCCGTTCCGGCTACAGCCTCGTCTTTCACCTGGGATCAGACGGGGAGATCTATCTCGAGTCCCAGACCGCACCGCCGAGCGAGGAGAGCAAGATCCGCCTTCAGTTCGCCGCGGGGCGGGAACTCCGCTACAGCGTGCCCAGCGGCGGCGGCGCGGTCCACCTGGTCGAGGGCATGGACTTCTCCGGGCTCGGTACCCTCGAGAGGCTGGGCATCGATCCCTTGAGCGAGGAGCTGACCCCGGCGCTCTTTCTCAGTCTGGCCGCCGATCACCCGCGCAGCTCCTTGAAGGGCTTGTTGATGAACCAGCAGGTCGTAGCAGGGATCGGCAACGAATATGCCGACGAGATCTGCTTTCAGGCCGGCTACCGGCCCGACCTGCGCGTGGGCGACATGACCGAGCAGCAGCTCACCCGGGTCCACAGGTACCTCCAGCGGGTCCTCCGTCGCGCCACGCTGCACTGGCAGGCCGCCCACGCCGATCCCGGATGGCTGATCAACTACCGCGCGCCCGGCCAGCCCTGCCCCCGCTGCCGGAACCAGCTAAAGTCCATCAACCTCCTCGGCCGGAAGACCTACATCTGCCCGCGTTGTCAGCGCGCGGCGTAAAGTGACTAGGTAAAGTCCAGGCCGTACCTGGACGCGTGGCCGTGAACTCGCCGTCCAGGAGAGCGGAGTCTTGGCCATCGCAGCAGCAGCTGTCGGGCGCCCCGGCCCACTCGCTCTCGCCCCCGCGTTGTCCCTCGTCGCCGCTCTCGTCCTCGCCCGCGGGGCCACGCAGCTCCATGCCCAAACGGCGGACCCGCGCACCGACGACACGGGATTCCCCTTCCGGACCCCCGCGGCTTCGGCGACCGAACCCGCCGTGCGCCTCGGTCCCCTTCACACCTCTCGCGGCAACGACGATCGGTGGATCGCCGAGGTCGACCTCGGTGAGCGAATCCCGTTCTGGATCCGCCGCGATCGCGCGTCGCCGTTCCGGCTGGCCGGGACGGTGGTTGGAGGCATGTTCTCCCGTTTCGACCTGGAGCGGAGCAACAACGAGTTTATCGAAGTCCACTTCCGGCTCGCCCTACAGCTTCGCGCTCGTCTCGGCGAGCTGGCGGCCCGTGCGGAGCTCTACCACGCAAGCTCGCACCTGGGCGACGAGTTCCTGCAGCGGACGGGCCGGGAGTCCGTCTCGACTAGCCGAGAGGGGATCGAGCTCCTCCTCCAGGGCGAGGGCTTGCCGGGTCTGCTCGTCTACGCCGGTCCCGGCGTTCTCCTCCGCAGATCCGAGAGCCTCGACCGGCTCTCCGCCCGCCTCGGATTCGAGTGGAGGGGGCGCGGGATACGCGGAGGACCCTTTCTCCCTTTCTTCGCAGCTGATGCGTTCCTGTGGGAGGAGCTGGGCTGGAACCCGATCTTCGCCTCCGAAGCCGGACTGGCGTTCGGGGGAGGCCGGTACCGGGTCGCCGTCGTCTTCGGGGCGGGACGGTCTAGGGCCGAGCAATTCTTCCGCGAGAGCGAGGTTCTCGCCGGGATTCTCTTCACGGTGGTCCGCTAGCTGTGGTGGACGAGGACGCCGCCTTCGGCGACGCCTTCGCCGGACGCTTCCTAAGCGCCGCGCGCCGCTCGCGCGATAGATACCACTGCTGCGGAAGCGACGCGATGTTGCTCGTCGCGTAATACAGGTTGAGGCCCGAGGGGAAGTTCAGGAAGAGCACGGTGAAGACCACCGGGAGCACGTACGTCATCACCTTCATCTGTGGGTTCGCTTCGATCCCCCGCTGCCCGATCCACTGCAGGAGGTACATCGAGGCGCCCATGACGAGCGGGATGACGTAGATCGGGTCCTTCAGGGAGAGATCCGGGAGCCACAGGAACGGCTCGCCCCGGAACTCGATCGTGCCCCGGAAGACGAAGAAGAGGGTGAACAGGACGGGCATCGGGAGCATCATCGGGAGACACCCCGAGAGGGGGTTCACCCCATGCTCCTTGTAAAGCTTGATCATCTCCTGCTGCAGGCGCTGCGGATCCTCCTTGTACCTCGCCTGGAGGTCCTTCACCAGGGGCTGGATCTGCATCTGCTCGATCTGGGAGCGCATCGACTTCTGGTACAGCGGGAAGAGCACCACCCGCATCAGGATGCCGAAGAGGATGAGCACCCAGCCGTAGGCGAGGGCGAGGGCGTCGTGCAGCCAGGTGAGCACCCACATGACGATCGCCACAAGGGGGCGGATGAGCCACTGCAGCCAGCGCCACCCGTACGGATTCACGTTCTGTAGGTCGTTTCCGATCGCCTCGAGGCGCGCGTAGTCCAGCGGGCCGAGATAAGCGCCGTACTCGAAGCCGGGGCTCCCCGCCGGCACCGGCAGGGAGGCTACCAGCCCGGCCGAGTGCTCCTCCGGCGTCCCCGACGCCAGCAGGCCTCCGAACCCCGGGCCCCCGGCCGGCGCGAGGAGCGCGACCAGGAAGTACTTGCTCTTCACGGACACCCACGTGAACGGCCCGCCCCCGGCCGCGCGCGTCTCGCCGGGATCGATCTCGTCCAGCCGCGTGGCCCGGATCCCACCGCTCCGCCCGTTCACCACGTACTGCGCTTCCCGGAGGTCCTCCGCAGGGTTTGCCTCGTTCGTCTTGAGGCCGTGACCGAGCGAGATGAGGAGGGAGTAGCCGCGGCCCTCGAAGCCCTCCAGCCGGCCGGTTGTCCGAACCAGGTAGCGCCGTGCGTCGAACGTGTGAGTGACCGCGAAGACGACCTCGGGACCGCTCGTCGGTACCCGGTAGCGGAAGACGAGCGAATCGATGGACCCCTCGTCCTCCAGCTCGAGCTTCATCACACTCGCTTCGAAAGAGCGGTCGGCGAGGATGAGCGTGTCCGATCCGACGGCGATGCCGTACTCGAAGAGGCGATCGCCCGGTCGGATCAACTCGACCGGCCTACCGTTCTCACCGTTCGGTGCGTAGGACTCATAGCGGTGCAGCGACGCGCCGACGAGTGTCGCCCCGCGCGTGGAGAACCGGAGAGTGAACAGGGGGGAGGTGACGATCACCGTGTCCTCCGCGGGCCCGGCGACCTGCCCTCCCTCAGGCTCTCCTCCGGGCGCCAGTGCCTCCTCTGGCCGGCGGTCGCGCGCCCCGTCTCCCCTCTCCGGAGTGCCCCGGGCCGTCTGGCCCGGGATGGTTTCCCCCGTCCGGCCCGGGATGGT
>JBHIAV010000001.1:0-123510 GCA_046758745.1 Gemmatimonadota bacterium | reverse complement strand
CCCGAAGGCGCCCGCTTGCCGCGCCCGCTTCTCAGAAGGCGACGGGCTCGTGGAAGCGGCTATACACCGTGACAAGAGCTTCCCGTAGCTCTCCCAAGGTGGCGTAGGCGCGGACCGCGTCCAGCATCGGCGGCATCAGGTTCCCGTCCCGCTCCGCCGCCGCGGTGAGGCGTGCCAGCGCGGCTCTCACGGCGGCATCGTCCCGGCGGGCGCGCACCTCGGCGAGCCGGCGGTACTGCGTCTCCGCCGCCTCCTCCCCGATCTTGAGCACCTCGAGCGGGGGCTCATCCTCTTCCAGAAACTCGTTGACGCCCACGATGATCCGACGCCCGGACTCGACCTCTTCCTGGAATCGCCGGGCGGAGGCCGCGATCTGCGCCTGGAAGTATCCCGACTCGATCCCGGCCACCACACCACCCAGCTCATCGATCTCCCGGAAGATCTCTTCGGCCTGCGCCTCGAGGTCGTTCGTCAGCTTCTCCAGGTAATACGAGCCGGCCAGCGGGTCGATGGTGTTGGCGACACCGGTCTCGTACGCGAGGATCTGCTGCGTTCGAAGCGCCACCCGGACGGCATGCTCGGTAGGCAAGGCGAGCGTCTCGTCCATCGCGTTGGTATGTAGGGATTGGGTACCGCCGAGAGCCGCCGCCAGCGCCTGGTAGGCCACTCGCACGATGTTGTTGTGTGGCTGCTGAGCGGTGAGCGTCACGCCGGAGGTCTGGGCGTGCGTGCGAAGCCGCCAGCTGTTCTTCCTCGTCGCCCCGTACGTCTGCCGCATGTGGCGGGCCCAGATGCGGCGCGCGGCACGAAACTTCGCCACTTCCTCGAAGAAGTCGTTGTGCACATCCCAGAAGAAGGAGAGGCGAGGCGCGAAGTGGTCGACGTCCAGCCCGCGTGCAATTCCCTCCTCCACGTAGGTGAAGCCGTTCTTCAGGGTGTACGCGAGCTCCTGGACCGCGGTCGCGCCGGCTTCGCGGATGTGGTAGCCCGAGATCGAGATCGTGTTGAAGCGCGGTGCTTGCCTGAAGGACCACTTGAAGATGTCGGTGATGATCTTGAGCGCGGGCTTCGGCGGGAAGATCCAGGCATGCTGCGCCATGTATTCTTTCAGGATGTCGTTCTGGATCGTCCCCCGGACGCGCTCGAACGGCACTCCCTGCTTCTCCGCCGTGACGAGAAGGAAGCAGTAGAGCATGATCGCCGGTCCGTTGATCGTCATCGACACGGAGACACGGTCGAGCGGGATGCCGTCGAACAACGTCTCCATGTCGGCAAGGCTCGAGATGGCCACGCCGCACTTTCCAACCTCTCCCTCCGAGAGAGGGTCGTCGGAGTCGTAGCCCATCAGGGTTGGGAAGTCGAAGGCCACGGAGAGGCCGGTCTGCCCGCGCTCAAGAAGGAACTTGTAACGGCGGTTCGTCTCCTCGGCCGTCGCGAAGCCGGCGAACTGCCGCATCGTCCACAGCTTCGTGCGGTACATCGAGTGGTACGGCCCGCGGGTGAACGGGTACTCGCCCGGAAGGCCAAGGTCGCGCCGGTACAGGTCGTCCGCCGTATCCAGCGGAGTATACAGCGGCTTCACGGCGTAGTCGGAGACAGTGGTGAAGTCCGTCTCCGTGCGCTGCTCGCTGGCGTCGAAGCTCTTCTCCCACCGCTCGAGCTCCGCTTCCAGCGCGGCCAGCTCCCGACGCCGGCGCTCGACCTCCCGTCGGAGGTCGTCCGGCGCGCGCTTGTCCCCGTCCAGCACGTGAGCCATCTATCGTCCCCGTCGACGTTTTCTGGAGAGCTTCCCACCCGGAGCGCCGCCCCCGTCGGTGCGCTCGCCGGGGCCGGAGTATACCGCACTCTCCCGCACTCGTTCCGAGGCGAGGGTCGGAGCCGCTCCGAAAGGCCCAACGACGGGCTTGCAAGCAACGTTCCGGCCCTGAGCCGCACGCGCCGTAGAGCGCGACGCGCGACAGATCGCGCTTACGCCGCCGGTCCGTCCTCCGGACCGGTGTTTCCGTCCGGCCACAGCTCCCGGTAGAGCTTCCGGGCGAGCGCGTACGGCGAGGTGTCCTCGAGCCGCGTCGTTCCCCCCTCCCGCTCCAGCCACGCGTCCCAGCACGCGCGCGCCCTTCGCTCGACCGCGCGGGTGAGAACGGAGCGGGCCTGCTCGAGGAGCGCGGCTCGCCGCCCGTCGGCGAGCCTCCCGGAGCCGCGAAGCCACTCCAGATGCTCGTCGAGCGCCGCCGCGAGCTCGTCCAGCCCTTCCCCCCTGGAGGCGACGCACATGAGCACCGGCACCCTCCACCGGGCCGCATCGAGCTCATGGGCCGCGGCCGTGCCTCGCGGTCCGCGTCCGCTCACCCCCCGTCTTCGACCCATCCGGCTGAGCTCCACTCCGTGGTGTGGGGGGACGCCGCGGAGGGCAAATCCGGCGCTCAGCGCCCTCGAGACCTCGATCTCCTTCCTCAGGCGGTCGGCACCCTGCCTGTCCGCCTTGTTGACCACGAACAGGTCCGCCACCTCCATCAGCCCGGCCTTCATCGTCTGGATCCCGTCGCCCGATTCCGGTACGAGCACCAGCACGGTGCTGTCGGCGGAGGTGGCGATCTCCAGCTCCGACTGCCCCACTCCCACCGTCTCCAGGATCATCCGGGCAAAGCCGAAGGCGTCCATCAGGTCCGCCACCTCGCGGGTCGAGGTGGCGAGACCGCCCGCCGACCCTCGGCTGGCCATCGACCGGATGAAGATCCCCGGTTCGGTCGCCAGCTCGCTCATGCGGACGCGATCGCCTAGGAGCGCCCCTCCGGTGAACGGGCTCGAAGGATCCACGGCGATGACGCCGACCCGCTCCCCCCGGTCGCGGTACAGGCGCGCCAGTCCGGCGACCAGGGTGGACTTCCCCGCCCCCGGCGGGCCCGTGATCCCGATGCGGTGGGCCCGCCCGACTCCTTCGCGCAGGGCATCGAGGAGGGCTTCGAAGCCGGGCGCCTGGTTCTCGACCAGCGTGATCGCCCGCGCCAGCGCTCCTTCCTCCCCGGCGCGGAACCGGTCCACGAGCTCGCCCCGCGAGCCGCTAACGTCCTCTCCTGTCGTGCTTTCGCTCATGTGAGCCAAAGTGAGCGCTCCGAGAGGGGGCGGCAAGCCGTGCCTGACCGTCGCGCCTGTCGGCGGCCCAGGCGCGCCCGCGACCCGTCTCTGGATCGGTTCCCGCCCCAGGGGCCGGAGCGCGCTCCCGGCGGGGTCTCCGCTGCCGCGCTACTTCGTCCGAATGATCACCACGCGGGGCTCGGTGGTGGCGCCCAGGTCCGGCCCCACCTGCTTGCTGAGCCGCACCCCGGTGCCGCCGGACGCGGCGCCGGCCGACAGCGTGAGGAAGTGAGCCGTCGCCGTGAAGATGTCCCGGTTGCTGGCGCTGGTGGACTCGAGGCTCGCCGCGACGGGAGTGAGCAGGTAGCCGGTGCTGCCGCTGAAGTTGAGCCCGAAGCCGCCGACCGCGTTGTCATACATGTTGCGCAGGCGGTACGAGGTGAGGCCCAGCGCCGCGCGGGGCGCCCCTCCGAGGTCCGACCGGTCCTCGACGATGAGCATGGCGTTGAAGTCGGCCACCAGATCCTCGAACGCCACTCCCGTGAGGGACTCGATGTTGGAGACGTCGGGCCCGGCCCCCTGGATCAGCGAGCGGGTGAACGACGTCTCGGTGGCCGGGGTGGAGAAGCGGTCGAGCAGGTAGCGGACGAACGCCCACGCGGCCCCGCGCATCCGGAAGGAGCCGGGCAGGTCCCCGGACGTGCCCGGATCGGCCTGGAGCAGAAGGCCACCCGCGCCGGGGGGATCGGCCAGGTAGCGCGAGAAGTTTCGGAACTGCGGCAGGTACCACTGCGAGAAGAGGGTGGGGCTGGTGAAGTCCGCCGCCGCGAGCTCCGAGCCCGGCGAGAGGCCGGTCCACGCGTGACCGTTCACCTCCTCGGCCAGGTGGGAGAGCCCCTCGTTGAGCCACACATCGTCCGCGCCGCCGATCCCCTGCTGAAAGTTTATGAGGTGCTGGAACTCGTGCCCGATGATGTTGGGCGTGTTGAAGCGGACGGTGGCCGCGTCGAGCGTCCCGCCGCCGCCGTTGAACTGTCCCATCGGATCCGGGACGACCGTGTAGAACATCTCCGCGTCGTTGCCCACGCCGCTGATCAGGTCGAGCGCGCAGAAGAACCCGCCGACGAAACCGCCGCTGTAGTTCCCCGTGGTCAGGGCGTTGACCTCCGGGGTGAAGAGCATGATGACGCGCTGGTTGGCGTCCGTGTCCCCGGGAGCGCCGAAGTACGTCGTGTCGGTGGCGAAGATCAGGGTGTCGAACTCGGCCACGATGGAGTCGTACTGCGCCGTGCTGAACGCGGACCCGGCCACCACCGTGTCCTCGTACGCGACCCCGGCGCTTCCTACGCTGCGCACGACGGCGCGAACCGCTGCGCCGCTGGCGCACGACGCCTGGAAGTCCGCGCTGTCGCCCACCGACGGCGGGACGGCCGAGGCGAGCAGCCCGAACCCGGCGCCCGCCCGCACGGACGAGCGCAGCGGACGCTCGAGCTCCCGCAGATGGAGGTCCCACGCGTACTGCACGGCCCACGGCTCCCGCGCGGGGTCCGCAGAGACAGAGCGGGCCCCGGGGGGACGAAGCGCCGTTCCGGCCGTCCTTCGCCGGCCGATTCCCTCCACCGCGGCCAGCGGCCCGATGAGGGAGAGCACCGGACCTCGGCCGTTGACCGAGGTCGTCGTAGACGTGAAGCCGAGGGGACCCGACGGCGTCACCGCCGCGATCACCTCGTACTCCGCCCCCGCCGCGTGGGGCGGGAGGAAGGCGCAGCCGACCTCGGACGGCCCCGAGAGCACCGTGTCGGCGCCCGGCGCCAGGCTCAGCTCCGGGAGCCCCGGCTTGATCTGCGAGGCGAAGACGGAGGAGGAGTCGGGCCCGACCGCCACCAGCACCGAGGTGGCGCGGCGCGGCAGGCACTGATCGGTGAAGGTGGGCACGGTCACCGTCAGCGAGCTGGCGGTCGCCATGGTCACCGTCGCCGCCCGCCCGTCGAACGACACCGAGTTCTCCGAGACGGTGGCGCTGAAGCCGGAGCCGGTGATGGTGGCGCTCCCACCCTCGGTCACCGTGTCGGGGGAGACGGCGGTGATGCCGATCAGGTCCTCGGCCCCGCCCGTCGCGATGGCCGTGAACTCCACGGAGGCTCCGCTGGCATCGGCGCGCACGCCGTACGTTCCGTTCTTGCTACCCAGCGTGAGGCTCGTCGCCGCCCGGCCGCCCGCGTCGGTCGAGGCGCTGGCGGGGCTCACCGACGGCGAGCCGCCGAAGCCCCTGGAGATCGTGAAGTCGACGGTCTCGCCGACCATCAGCTCCCCGAACTGGTCCCGCACCTCGGCCACCAGCGAGTCCGGGAGCTCGGTGCTCACCATCGCCGTCTGCGTGTCCCCCGACACCGAGGCGACGGTCGTCGGCACGCGCAGGATGGCGGTCGCCGCGAAGGCGACCGAGGAACCCGCGATCGAGGCGGTCACCTCGTACGCCCCGGCCTCGGAGCCGAGGGTGAAGGTGACGGAGGTCCGGCCGTCGGCGCCGGTGGTGGTGCTCGGCTGGCTGACCGCCGCCCCGGAGGCCCCCGCCGGCTGCTGCGAGATCGTCCACGTCACCGTGGCGCCGATGACGGGACCCGTCGAGGAGTTGTTCACGCGGACGACGAGGGGCAACCCGAGCGCGGCGCCGGTCCCCGCGCTCTGGTTGTTCCCGCTCATCAGCTGGAGCGACGTCGTCCCGCCGCCACCCCCACCCCCGCCGCCGCCACCCCCCGGCCCGGTCGGCGAGCCGCCGCCGCATCCGCCGGCCAGGATCAGGGAGAGAAAAGCCGCGGCTGCGCGCATTCTGCACATGGACGGGAGCGCTCCTCGTTTGGGATCGACGGATCCGCCACACGACGGCCCGAGCATGATACGTCGAGGTGCAGGATCGGTGCCATGGGGCAACCCATCGCAGGAGGAGCATTTCGGCCGGCTGTCGACCCCGACGGACCGATCCCGACCGGGTCGGCAGGGAGCGCCGCGCCTCCGGTCGCGTGAGCGGCGTCGCTCCGCCGGAGAACGATCCTACAGGAGGATCGCCGTGGCCAGGCCGAGCAGGAGGAAGAAGCCGCACAGGTCCGTCAGTGTGGTCACGAAGACGGACGAGGCGACGGCCGGGTCGATCCCGAGACTCTCGAGGAGGATCGGGATGAACGCGCCCGCCAGGCCGGCGACGATGAGGTTCCCCCACATGGCGAGAAGGACGACCAGGCCGAACACCGGGCCGGCCTCGGGGAGCAGGAACCCCGCCGCCGATGCGATGAGGCCGATGGCCAGCCCGTTGACCAGACCGACGAGGAGCTCCTTGCCGACCACCGACCAGCGCTCGCGGGGCGTCTCCTTCTCGAGCGCGATGCGCCGGATCGTTACCGCGAGCGCCTGCGTTCCCGCGTTGCCACCCATGCCCGCGATGATCGGCATCACGGCGGCGAGGACCACCAGTCTCTCGATGGTGTCCTTGAACACGAACACCACCGAAGCCGCGGCCATTGCGGTGACCAGGTTGACCAGCAGCCAGGGGAGACGGCTGCGCACCGCGTCCCCGGTCGAGCCGCGGACCTCCTCCTCATCCGACACCGAGGCGAATCGGAGAATGTCCTCGGTGGTCTCGGCCTCGATGACGTCGATCACGTCATCGAAGGTCACCCTCCCGACGAGGCGCTTCAGCGGATCGACGACCCCGATCGAGACGAGGTTGTAGCGGGAGAGGATCCGCCCCACCTCCTCCTGGTCCATGTGCACCGGTACGACGGCGGGCGGCTCCTCGGTGATGTCGAGGATCGGTCTCGACGGATCGGCGAGTACGAGTCGCTGGAGCGACACGATTCCTCGCAGACACCTGTCCGGGTCGACCACGAAAATGGAGTAGAAGTCCGCCATCTCGTCCGCCTGTTGCCTGACCTCCTCGATCGCTTCCCCTGCGGTGAGGCCTGACGGGACGGCGACCAGCTCCGTCGTCATGATCCCGCCGGCCGTGTCCTCCGCGTAATGCAGGAGCTCCTCTATCTCGCTCGCGTCGGGGATCGCGGCGAGGACCCTCGCCTGCTCCTCGGGCTCCAGCTCCCCGATCAGGTCGGCCGCATCGTCGTCGGCCAACTCGCTGACGATCTCGGCGATCCGCTCGGGCTCGAGCCGGGTCAGGAGCTCGGCCGGCTTCTCGACCTCCTCCATCTCGGCCAGCGCCTCGGAGACCACTTCGGTCGGAAGCGCGCCGAGGACGTGGACCCGCTCCTCCGGCTCCAAGTGCTCGATGAGGTCGGCGAGGTCGCTGGGATGGAGGGTCTCCAGGTACGGGCGGAGCGACTCGGAGTCGTCACGCGCCAGCAGCTCGCGCACCGCCGGCAGGAGCTGCTGGATCCGCTCGGTCGTGTCGCTCATCCGCCGCCCACCTCCTCTCGGCCCGTCAAGCGGTCCACGTCGAGACCGGCGCGCGGCGCCCCCTCGGGACTCGGGACGGCCACGCCCGCCGACAGGACCATCTTGAGCCCCTCCTCCACGCTCATCTCGAGGAGCTGCATCCTCTCCGCGGGCACTATCAACAGGTAACCGGTGGTGGGATTCGGAACCGTCGGGAGGAAGACGCTGATCCCGGCTCCTCCGATCCGAGCTTCGACCTCGTCCGGGGCACGACCGGTGACGAAGACGAGCGAGTACGAGCCCGGGCTCGGATACTCGATCAGCGCGCAGCCCTGGAACACCTTCTCCTCGCGGTCCAGCACGGCCTGCACGATCTGGGAGGAGCCGCTGTATATCTTGTGCGCGAGGGGGAGCCGGGAGAGAAAGGAGTTCCACAGGGCAAGCATCTTCCGGCCGACCGCCCTCTGCGAAGCCCACCCGACCACCACCAGCAGGAGGAGCAGTACGATCAGCCCCAGGCCCGGGAAACGTACCTCGGGTGGTAGATAGCGGCCGAGGATCTCATCCAGCGTCTGGAAGAGCCACGTCAGCACGAACACCGTGACGCCGACCGGCGCGATCACGATGAGTCCGGTGATCAGATATCGCCTGAGTCGCGAGGTGGCGCGGCGAATCACGCTCGAGATCTCTCGCTCCGAGTGAGGTCGTGTCGCGATCGGTGGAGCCGGAGACTAGTCAGCAGGGAGGCGCCGGAGCAACTCCTCTTGAAGGACGAACATGGCGGAAGCGTATCGCTCCTCGCCCTCGGGGTGCTCGTGTCCCAGCACGTGGAGCACACCATGGATCACCAGGCGCGCCAGCTCCTCCTCCGGCGGGACACCGAGCTCCATGGCATTGCGGCGCGCGGTGGACGGGGCGATGTAGACATCGCCGAGGATCGCCGATTCATCCCCGAGGTCGAAGGCGATGACATCGGTGCAGACGTCCCGGCCGAGGTACTCACGGCTCAGCCTGCGGATCTCATCGTCCTCGACGAAGGTGATGGAGATCTCCGCGTCGCGCGGCTCCGCCACGGTGCCGAGGGCGAGCTTGGCCGCGGCCTCCAGCCGGTCCGATGGGCACCCGAGCTCCGCCCATTCGTCGAGCCGGCTAAGAGATATCCGGAGGGACACCCGTCTCTGCTGCCTCCGGAACGCCGGCCGTCCCGCCGAGCCGCCCACCCTCATCCGGCTTCGCCCCGCGCGCGCGGGGGCCGGCCCCTCTTCCCTGGGGTCCCGCCCCGACTCCGGAGGGGTATTCGATCCGCCTGTGGTACAGCCCGATGAGCACACGCGCGAAGTGGGCCTTGATCACGTCCAGGTCCTTGAGGGTGAGCGGAGACTGATCGAGCTGCCGCTCGCTCGTCTTTATCTCGACGATCCGCTCGATGAGGGCCCTGATCCGGTCGGGGGTCGGATCCTGCAGGACGCGGGAGGAGGACTCCACCGAGTCCGCCAGCATGAGCACGGCCGAGGCTCGTGTCTGTGGTTTCGGACCCGCGTAGGCGAAGTCTCGAGGATCCAGGTCGCCGTCCGGCTCCTCGGTCTTCGCCTTGTCGTAAAAATAGGAGATCAGCTGAGTACCGTGATGCTCGCGGATGAAATCGCGGATCACGGGCGGCAGCCGGTGCTCGGCGGCCAGTCTCAGCCCGTCTCGCACATGCTCACGAATGATCTCGGCGCTCCGCGATGGCGGCAGCCTGTCATGTGGGTTTCGTCCCTTCGGCTGGTTCTCGACGAAGTACTCCGGCTGGAGCATCTTGCCGATGTCGTGATAGTAGGCCCCGACCCGCACGAGCAGCGGGCTGACCCCGATCGCGACGCAGGTCGTCTCGGCGAGGTTGGCCACGTTGATGGAGTGGACATACGTTCCCGGCGCCTTTCTCGAGAGCTCTCGGAGGAGAGGCGCGTTGAGGTCGGAGAGCTCCAGGAGCGTCTGATCGGTGGTGATACCGGTCAGCTTCTCCAGCGCCGGTAGCACCGCTTGGATAGCGAGCACGGTCGATAGGGTCGCGCTCACGCCACCCCACAGGGTCATCTCGACCAGCTCTCCGAACGGCAAGGAGCGCATGGTCACCAGAGCCGTTCCCGCCACCAGGTAGGCACCGGTGATTCCCGCGATGAGGATCCAGCTCTGCGCTCTCCGGTGCACGCCACGCACTCCCAGTGCGGCGGCCGCCCCGCCGGCCGTGACCAGGAAGGGCACGGTGATCCCGGAGAAGGGCGTCTGCCCGCCGAGGAGCGCGGCCGTAGCCATCACGGTCACGAGGCCCACCAGGCCATCGTACAGCGCGCCCAGCAGCAGACCGGCGAAGGCGATCGGAATCAGCGCGTGGGGGATCTCGCTGCGGGCGATCGCGCTCGCGGCCAGCAGGACCAGCAGGATGAGCGACATGACGATCAGGTAGCCGGCCGCCTGTGCGTAGATGGTAGGTCGAAACAGCTTGAGAACGACCGCTACAATCAAAAGCAGAACAAGCGAATACAGTACGCCACCGAAACCCCGCGCGAAACCGGCACGGCCTCCCGCGAGCCCCTGCGTGATCAGCTCCGCATGGTAAGCGCGCATCCGAGCGATGTCCTGCCGGGTGACCCGCTCGTGGGCCGACACGATCCGCTCGCCCTCCAGCACGAACCCCGCGATCGTATCGACCACGGCTCGCGCCTGGCGCCGAGCTACCTGGGTGGCGGGACCGTCGGGCCGCAGGCTGGGCTCGTTGAAGCGCACGAGCAGCGTCTGGTAGAGCTGGATGCCGGCGGCCGGGGCTGCGGCGGGCGCGGAGTGGATAGCGAGCTCGTAGAACCGACCTGCCGTGAGGACCGAGTCGCGTCGAACCAGTCGATCCACCTCGGGGCCGCGGACGAGGATCTGCCCGGTCCGCACGGCGGCGATGTCCGACGCCCGCGACACCCCCCCCGGCAGGGAGGTTCGGTAGGCGCCCTCGAGCGCGTCTTCCAGCTCCCGTCGGTTCGACGTGGAAAGGAGGTAGGCCACCTGCGCCGAGTCGACCGGAACGCTGTAGCTGACGAGGATGGCCCGGACGTCGGCGCTGTCCGGTGCCGCCGAGTCGGCGATCGCCGAATCCAGCCCGGCGAAGAACTGTCGGACCCGGCCGACCGCCGAATCGATGGCCGTCGGATCGAGGGCGAAGATCGGGGCGACCGCCCGCTCGGCCTCGCGCCGCTCGGCCTCGAGCTGGGCGGCCGACTTGGGCACGGCGAAGCCGATTTCGGCGATCACGTCCTCGGGGGCCACCATGCCCTCCTCCAACAGCGCGAAGTCGGGGAGGGGGACGCGGGGGAAGAAGAGCGGGACGAGTAGGGCGATGCCCAGCACGGTCACGCCGCGGAAGCCGTGATGCACCAGGAGGTCCCGCCATCCTTCGACCGGCTCCCGGTCGATCGCTGACGCGGCGTCCCGCCACCCGCCGCGGGCCCGAGCGCCGCTCATGAGCTCGGCCGCCGCTCCGGCGGCGCCTTGCCGGCATGCGCCCCGCCCGTCGCGGATTCGGAGCCGCCCCGCCCGGCGTACGCCCGGATGATGTCCCGGACCAGACGGTGCCGAACCACATCCCTCTCATCCAGGTAGATGAACTCTATCCCGTCTATCGAGGAGAGGATCGCCTCGATCTCGAGAAGTCCCGACTCCTCCTGACGCGGGAGGTCGATCTGCGTCTTGTCCCCGGTGATCACAGTCTTTGAGTTCAGGCCCAAACGGGTCAGGAACATCTTCATCTGGGCCGTGGTCGAGTTCTGTGCCTCGTCCAGGATGAGGAAGGCGTCGGACAGGGTCCGGCCCCGCATGTACGCGAGGGGGGCGATCTCGATCGTGCGATCGCCGATCGCGCGCTGCACGCGATCCGCCGGCATCATGTCCTCCAGCGCATCGTACAGCGGACGCAGGTAGGGATCGACCTTCTCCCGGATGTCGCCGGGAAGGAAGCCGAGCGCCTCGCCGGCCTCGACGGCCGGCCGGGTGAGGATGATTCGACGTACGCGCTTGCGCACCAGAGCATCCACCGCCATCGCGACCCCGAGGTACGTCTTACCCGTACCGGCCGGGCCGATTCCCACCACGATGTCATTGGAGCGGATCGCTTGCAGGTACGCGGACTGGCCGGCGGACTTGGGACGGATCGCCTTCTGCACACCGGGCAGGACCACCGCCGGCTCCTCCTTCGCCGCGGTCTCCTCGAGCGATGCCTTCCCCCCTTCCCCGTACAGGCGCTCGACGTGCGCCGAATCGAAGGCTCGGCGGAGGCGAGCGAGCTCGATCATGCGAGCCGCGGTGGGTGCGGCACGCTCGACGGACTCGAGAGATCCGGAGAGAATGAGCTCGTCGCGGCGCAGGATCACGCGGCAGCCGCTCAGACGGGCGAGCGCCTTGAGGTGCGCGTCGTTGACCCCCGCGAGCAACAGCTCATCGGCGCCCTCCGCCGAAAGGCGATGCTGGACCACCGGAGCTTCGACCGACTCGCCGCTCACCGGAAGCCGCCCGCGCCGGGGGCGCCGGGGCGCAAGCCCACCACCGACCGGGGTCGCCCCGTGCGGCCGCTCAGTCGGCTATCCGTATGCCGAGCTCCATCAGATCTTCGGACGACACCGCGGAGGGTGCGCCCTCCAGCAGAGCCCGAGCGGCCGCCGTCTTCGGGAAAGCGATCACCTCGCGAATCGACGAGGCGCCGACCATGAGCGTAACGACGCGATCGAGGCCGAGCGCGAATCCACCGTGGGGCGGAACCCCGTATCGGAACGCCTCGAGGAGGAAGCCGAACCTCTCCTCGACGTCGTCGAGGGTGAGACCGAGGACGTCGAAGATCGCGCGCTGCAGCGTCGCATCATGGCATCGAATACTCCCGCTGCCGAGCTCCGTTCCGCTGTACACCAGGTCGTAGGCGCGTGCCGTGACGCTGAACGGGTCCTCCCGAAGCCGCTCAGCATCGGCGTCCCTCGGAAGGGTGAACGGATGATGACTCGGTACCGGTTTTCCCGTCTCCGGGTCGCGCTCGAAGAGTGGAAAATCTGTCACCCAGAGCCAGCCGCTCTCATCCGGCGCCACCGCTCCCAGCTCCTCCGCCACGCCACGACGCAGCGCATCCAGCGCGGCGTGGGTTTCCGCGTCCGGGCCGGCGACGAGCAGGACGAGATCTCCCGGCTCGATGCCGTGCTCCGCCGCCAGCCGCGTCCCCGTCGCATCGGCGAGGAACCTGGCCAGCGCGCCCGACCATCCCTCCTCGCTGCGCTTCAGCCACACCACGCCCTTCGCCCCGTGTTCGCGGGCCGCCACGTCCCATGCGTCCAGCCGCCTGCGGGACAGGCTCGCCCCACCCGGCACGACGAAGCCCCGCACCCGTCCCCCCTGCCGCGCCGCGGCGTCGAAGATGCCGAAGCCGATCCCGGACAGAATGGGCGTGAAGTCGCGCAGGATCCAGGCGACGCGGAGGTCGGGCTTCTCCGTCCCGTATCGCTCGAGGGCATCGGCGTACCGCAGCCGCGGGAACGGGCCGCGCGGCTCTCCGCCCGAGGCCTCCCGCCACATCCGGGCCACCATGCGCTCGCACACGCCGAAGATGTCGTCCTCGTCGACGAACGACATCTCCACGTCGATCTGCGTGAACTCGGGTTGCCGGTCCGCCCTTAGGTCTTCGTCACGCAGGCAGCGGGCGATCTGGAAGTAGCGGTCGAAGCCGGCCACCATGAGAAGCTGCTTGTAGATCTGTGGGGACTGAGGCAGCGCATAGAACTCCCCACGGTGGATTCGGCTCGGGACGAGGTAGTCCCGGGCTCCCTCCGGGGTGCGGCGGGTGAGGAGAGGCGTCTCCACCTCCAGGAACCCCTCTTCCCCGAGGGCGGCGCGCGCGGCGGCGGTCGCGTGGTGGCGGACCTCGAAATGCCTGAGCATGGCCGGCCGGCGCAGGTCGAGGACCCGGTGCCGAAGGCGCAGTTCCTCGGAGGGAAGCGGCTCCTCGGGCGGGACGGCGACGAGGATCGGCAGGGGAGCCGCGTGGGAGAGCCGCCGGACCCCCGTCACACGCACCTCGATCTCCCCGGTCGGGAGGTTGGGGTTCACGGCGGCCGGCGGCCGCGGCGCCACCAGCCCGTCGACGGCGATCACATCCTCCCCGTTCAGATCGGCGGCGAGCTCCATCCCCTCGCCGGGGGTCCACCCGGGGCCGAACGAGAGCTGGACGATGCCCGAGCGATCACGCAGGTCCGCGAAGACGAGCGCCCCGAGATCGCGCCGGCGGTGAACCCAGCCGACGACGCGCACGCGGCGCCCGTCCCAGCTCCGGTCCAGCGTCCCGCACGGCGCATCCCGATAGGCCGTCGCGCCCCGGGCGGCCGCCCCGGCGGCTCCCGTCTGCTCCTTCCCCTGTGCGCTCAGTGTCCGAGCTCCTTCCCGGGCCGATGGCGAGTCCCGTGCGGTCGCGCCGCGGTCATCGGGCCTCCGCGTCCCGAACCAGCTGGACGAACTCCGCCGGGGTCTCTGCCGCGAGGAGGCGCTTCCGCAGCGCCGCGTGTCTCAGCAGACGGCTGATGCGGCTCAGGGCCTGCACGTGCAGCCCCGCGGAAGAGGCGGGCCCGACCAGCATGAACACCAGCCGGACCGGCTGGCCGTCCAGGGCCTCGAAGTCGATCGGGTGGCGCGCCGTACCCGCCGCCAGGTAGAGTCCGTCGACGACTCCGGTCTTGCCGTGCGGGATCGCCACACCGCCGCCGATCCCGGTGCTGAGCACGGCCTCGCGCTCGCACACCGCGCGGTGGATCGCCGGCTCCTCCTCCGGCACGCCGCTCGCCTCGGCGAGCAGGGCCGCAAGCTCGCGCAGCACCCCCTCTTTGTCCTGGGAGGAAAGGGGGATCCTGATTCGCTCCTGTGTGAGAAGATCCGCCAGAAGCAAGGGCAGGCCAAGGTCGCGCGTTGTGCGAAGACTTCCCCGGGAGCGGAAGCCACGGCCCGACGAACGGATCGGAGTATACCGGGGCCTTCCGGGCCGCGGCAAGCGGGCCGCTCGCCTCCCAAGGGAGACCCGACCAGCCGGCGGCGGTGGATAGACGGCCATGGCATCGCGATACGACCGGTACCACATTGCCCGCCGATGTCGGCCACCGAACGACGCGCGAGCGGGGCGATCGAGATCCTCGGCCTTCCCCTCCCGGAGCTTCGTCGATCCCTCGGGTCTTTCCTGCGGGAGCGCGGGGAGCCGGAGTTCCGCATCGATCAGATCGCGGGCTGGACGTTCGCGCGAAACGCGGTGCGTTTCGATGAGATGTCCAACCTCCCGGCGGGCCTTCGTCGGAGCCTGGCGGAAAGCTTTTCGCTCACGCCGCTCGAGGCGGCGTTCACTTCGCGATCGAGCGACGGTACGGTCAAGCACCTGTGGGTCCTGGAGGATGGAGAGCAGGTGGAGTCCGTTCTCATCCCCTCGGGCGGTCGGATCACCCTCTGTCTCTCCTCGCAGGCCGGATGCGCGCTCGCCTGCCGCTTCTGCGCGACGGGCTACTTCGGTTTCCGCCGGCAGCTGCGTGCCGCCGAGATCGCGGCCCAGTATCGGGACTCCCTTCGCGCTTCGCTCGAGGAGTTCGCGGTGCCCATCTCGAACGTCGTGTACATGGGGATGGGGGAGCCGCTGGCGAACCTCGATGCGCTCCTCGTCTCCCTGCGGGTGCTGCACGAGGGGTTCGGCCTCGGCGCGCGTCGCATCACCGTCTCCACCGTGGGGCTCGTTCCCGGCATCCGGGCTCTGGCAAGGCGGCCGGAGCCCTTCCGGTTGGCTGTCTCCCTCCACGCCCCGAACCACGAGCTCCGCCTCCGGCTCGTTCCGGTCGAGCGGCGTCATCCCCTCCCGGAGCTGTTCGAGGCGCTGCGAGAGTACCATGCGGCGACACGCCGACGCATCACCTTCGAATACGTGATGATCCGCGGGCTCAACGACGATCCCGGGCTCGCCGAGGAGCTGGCGGACCTGCTCACGGGTCTCTCGGGCTTCGTGAACCTGATCCCCTTCAACCCGATCCCGGAGGTCGGCTGGGAGCCCGCTCCGCGTGACAGAATCGAGGCCTTCGCGCGCCTCCTGGGCCGAAAGGGAGTTCCGGCGGCGGTCCGCCAGCCGCGGGGGAGGGAGATCGCCGCCGCATGCGGGCAGCTGCGACTCGAGCGAGAGCGGGCGGCCGTGGAGGGGGACCACGGTGCCCCGCCGGCGGCCGCTTCGCGGTCCAACGCCACGGGGCAGGCGCGGACCGAGACGTGGCGAGGTGCCGGGATGAAGGCGCGGGGCTAGAGGCAGAGGACGAGGCCGGCCGGAACCGTCCGCCGGCGCAGGAGAGAACCGTCCACCGGCGCAGGAGCGAATCGCTCCGTCGGCGCGTTTCAGAACGGACGCCGGCGCACGGGATCTCTGCCGTGTACGCGACGGACCGAGTCTCGCGCAGCGAGGAGGGCGGGCCAGTCGGTGCCCAGGATCACCGTCGCGTCGAGGTACAGCTCCGGCTCCGGGTCGCGTACGACGGTCTGCACGCCGAGGGAGTCCGCCACCTCCCGGGCCGCGCCGTCTCTTCCCGAGCGATCCAGGACCGTGGTCGTAACGTGGTCGAATCGGGACGCGTTGCCGTAGAAGACGACATCGAAACCGAGTGCGCGCAACCACTCCGAGACGCGCTGCGCGGCCCCCCTGTCTCCGGCACCGTTCAGCACCTCGACGCGCACGGGCTCTTCGAGCGTCGCGTCGAGCGACCGCGCCGTTCCCACCATCTCGGCTCGACGTGGGAGGGGGCCGAGGCGCGTGTGCCGCCACTCGAGCCAGAAAGAGCCGAGCAGGACCCCGGCCCCGAGCAGCACGACGACGAGGAGAGCCATCTGGAGGCGAGCCTTCACGATCCGACCACCCGGTTCCAGAAGTGGACGCTCTCCGGGAGCATAGCGCGCTTCTTGTCGAGAACCCTCTTCATGCGGAGCGCGATCACCGTGGCCAGCACGTCTCTCCGCTCCGCAGGAAGGCGAGCCCGGAGCGAGGCGCGTTCCTCGCGCAGGAACTCGCGCCCGGGTTCCAGGAAGTCCGCCAGATACAGGTATTCTCCGAGATCGCCGAAATTCCGATGCCCGATGCTGTGATACTCGACAGCCTGCAGCAGCTCTTCATCGCCGACCCCGGCGTCCCGCAGCCGGGCCGCGCAGGCCGGGGCGTGCAGCAGGTGAACCGGCCACGGGGCGTCGGTCAGACGACGCAGCTCTTCCGATCGCGCATCGCGGAGAGCGTCGTGAAGGAGACCCACCGCCCGCCATCGCACGCGCTCCTTCTCGGAGGCGCCGTTCGCCGCCGCCCACTGGCCCATGAGCCTCGCGACCCGCTCGGCGTGGCCCCGGCGCTCCAGTCCGCAGCGCGCCCACTCCGGCAGCTCGCCGCGTTCTCCCGCCGCGGCCACGATCGGGTGGAAGCCATCCTTCACAGACTGCACGGTTCCCCCAGCGGTGCGTTGTCGATGAGGCGCGTGGGGCCGACGTAGCCGGCGAGCACACACATCGAGCTCGGCTCCGCCGTGTCGACGGGATCGAGGCGCACGGGGTCCACGATCTCGACGTAGTCGACGCGCACCCCGCCTTCGACGAGCACTCGGCGCGCCAGCGCGGCGAGGGAAGAGGCATCTGCAGCACCCGCCGCGAACTCCGCCCGGACGCGACGGAGGGCCCTGGAGAGGGAGAGGGCGCGAGCCCGTTCCTTGCCGCTCAGGTACGCGTTGCGCGAGCTGAGGGCCAGCCCGTCCCGTTCACGAACGATCGGCGCGACTTCGACCCGGATGGGAAGAGCGAACTCCTCCACCATCCGGCGGATGAGGACGGACTGTTGGAAGTCCTTTCGGCCGAAGACGGCCACGTCCGGACGCACGATCTCTAAGAGCTTCAGGACGACCGTAAGCACGCCGCGGAAGTGACCGGGTCGCGTCCGCCCGCACAGCCGCTCCGCGAGGGGCCCGGGATCCACCCACACCGTCTGCGCGTGCGGGTATATCTCCGACCGGGAGGGGGCGAACACCCATCGGACCCCGCGCTCCGCGGCGAGGCTCACATCCCGCTCCAGGTCGCGGGGGTACCTGTCGAAGTCCTCGCCGGGCCCGAACTGCGTCGGGTTGACGAACACCGATAGACACACCTCGTCCGCATGCCGGCGTGCCACGTCCACCAGGCTGAGGTGGCCCTCGTGCAGGTAGCCCATCGTCGGCACGAAGGCGACGGAGCGTCCCGCGCGCCGGCTCCCCTCGACCTCGGAGCGCATCTCGGCGGACGAGCTGACGACCCGCGCCGCCACCGCCTCAGGCGTCATACGACTCGGATTCGGAGGGGTAGTCGCCGGCGCGAACGGCCCGCACGAACTCCTCGACGGCGGAGCGTGCCGCTTCGCCGAGCTCGGCGAAGCGGCGAAGGAAGCGGGGCTGGAATCCCTCGTTCAGCCCCAGCATGTCCGGCAGAACAAGCACCTGGCCGTCGCAGTGCGGCCCGGCGCCGATCCCGATCGTGGCGATCCCCACCGACTCCGTCACCCGGGCCGCCAGCCGGGAGGGCACCATCTCGAGTACGAGGCTGAAACAGCCGGCTTCTTCGAGCGCGCGCGATTCCCGCACGATGCGATCCGCCTCTTCCTCCCTGCGGCCCCGCAACATGTACCCCCCGAACTGGT
This sequence comes from Gemmatimonadota bacterium, assembly GCA_046758745.1. Taxonomy (GTDB): domain Bacteria; phylum Gemmatimonadota; class Gemmatimonadetes; order Palauibacterales; family Palauibacteraceae; genus JBHIAV01. The sequence goes on along the minus strand of JBHIAV010000001.1, from coordinate 105,344 downwards.
GGACCGACTGGGGCGTGAGTCCGACGTGGCCCATCACGGGGATCCCCGCCGTCACCAGGGCGCGCACGCGGCCGAGGACCGCCTCCCCTCCCCCCTCGAGCTTCACGGCCTCCGCCCCGCTCTCCTTCAGCACGCGCCCCGCATTGCGCAGCGCGTCCTCGTCGCTGACCTGGTAGCTGAGGAAGGGCATGTCGACGATCAGGAGCGGGCCGTTCAGGCCGCGCCGCACCGCCGAAGCGTGATGGAGCATCTCCTCGAGCGTGACCGGGAGAGTGGAGGGATAGCCGAGGATCACCTGGCCCACGGAGTCGCCGACCAGCACCGCGTCCACGGCCGAGGCCTCCAGGATGCGAGCGAACAGGTGATCGTAGCAGGTGAGCACGGCGATCTTCTCGCCCCGCTCCTTCATCTCGTAGAAATGCCGAGTCGTGACCCGGCGGCGCTCGCTTCCGGGCTGCGAAGTGGAGGACACGGACGCTCGGTCTCGGGTGGAAGCTTCTTCGTGCTCGCATCAATATACCGGCGGCACCCTCCCACACCAGCGAAAGGGTCGGGCGCGGCGGCAGGAGGACGGCGCGCGTGGGTTTGCGGGGTGGGATGGAATGTCGGGCCGTGCGGGCAGGGGATTCGGCGCGGCGGTACAGAGACGAGAGGAACGCGATGTCGGTGCGCTACGACCCCATCCTGACGGCCTGTCTGGCGGCGGAGATCGAGGTCCGATGGACGGGCTCCGGGGTGCGTGCCCTGGTCCTCGGCCGCGACCGGGACTCGGCCTCGCTGCTCTTCGCCGACGGCGACGCGCTCCACCTCCTCCTGCACCCCTCCAGCGGCTACCTGCTCGGCGGAGCGGCCGGCGCCGTGCAGGGAGAGGTCTTCCCGTTCCGCCGCCTTCGGCTCCTCGACTGCCGAACGCCCCCCGACGAGCGGCTTCTCATCCTTTCTGTCGGCCCGTCGGGAGGAGAGCCGACCTACCGGGTGATGGCGGAGCTGCGCCCGAACCGCCGGAACGTGCTGCTGGTCGCCGCCGCGACGAACCGCATTGAGGCCGCACTGCGCACGGGCACGGTCGGCTCTCGGCCGGTGAAGCCCGGCGCGCCGTACCGTGCGCCTGCGTCGAGCAGACGCTGGATCGGTTCCCCTCCGGCCCTCGACGAGTGGGTGCGGCTCTTCGAGCCGGTGCCCCCCTCGGAGCGCCGCGCCCTCGCGCTTCGCGAGGTGGGCTGGTCGAGCGGCATCAACGTGGATGCCATCCTCGCCGACGCCGCCTCTTCCACCGACGGCGACGTGCTGCGCGGTTCGCACGAAAGGTTTCTCGGGCTGCGAGAGGCGGTGGGTGCCGGCCGGCCACGCGCGGGGGTCAGCGGTGGCTGGTTGCTCGAGCGTCGGTGGGGACGCCAGCCCTACCCTTCGAGCCTCGGCGAAGCCGGAGCGACTCCGGCCGGCTCTCTTCTGGAGGCGATGGAGCACGCGGCGAAGCACGCGGGCGCCTGGCCCCCGGAGCACCGGGCGGGCGCTGCCACGCCACGCCCCGGCGCGCTAGCGACCGACGCGGAGGCGGGCGCCCTGCAACGGGCACTCGAGAGGCGCCTCCGAAGGCTGGAGCGGCGGCGCGCGGCGCTCGAACGGGAGCTCGGCGGACCCGATGCGGACCACCTGAGGCGGATGGGTCACCTGCTCCTCGCCCACCAGGGGGCGGTGCGACGAGGCGCGCCCCGGGCGACCCTTCCCGGATACGATGGCGGATCCGTGGAAATCGAGCTCGATCCGGCGCTCGGCCCGGTCGAGAACGCGGAGCGCTACTACGCGGCGGCGCGCCGACGGGAGCGGGCGGCTCGGCTGCTGCCGCGGGAGTTCGCGCGCGCCAGCGAAGAGGTCACGCTTGTACGCTCCGGCCTGGAGGCGGTCGTGGCGAGCGGCCCGAGCGAAGAGCTGTGGCGGCTGGCCGGCGGGAGACCCGAGGCGCCGGAGGCCACACGGGACGAAGTCTCCGCTACCCTGCCGTACCGCCGGCTGCGCTCCACCGGCGGCCTGGAGATCCGGGTCGGCAGGGGAGCCCGCGCCAACGACGAGCTCACCTTCCACCACGCCTCGCCGGAGGACATCTGGCTGCATGCGCGACAGGTCAGAGGGGCGCACGTCATCCTCCGCTGGGACCGGCGAGAGGAGAACCCACCCCAGCGAGATCTCATCGAGGCCGCCGTCGCGGCGGCGCTGAACAGCGAGGCCCGACACAGCGGCACCGTGGCGGTGGACTGGACCCGCCGGAAGCATGTCCGGAAGCCGCGGAAGGCGCCGCCGGGGGCCGTCATCCCGGAGCGGGTGAAGACCCTCTTCGTCGAGCCGGATCCCGCCGTGCTGAAGCGCCTGAAGGCGCAAGGCTGAGCCGCCCGGCTGTACCGGCGCGGTGGGAGCGGCCGCAGGAGGGCGAGCGAGCTGAGCGAAGCCGTGCTCGGCCCGATCATCTCAGCGGAGGAGCAGGATCCGACCGGAGCGCGCCTCGCCCGCGAGTCGGAAGACGAAGAGGTAAACTCCGGCGGCGGCCTTCCTCCCTCCGGCCAGGCGGCCATCCCAGCGGGGCGCGACGAGCGAGGAAGACGGATCGACCGGGATGCGCCGCTCCACGAGCAGTCGGCCCGCCACGTCGTACAGCTCAAAGCGCATCACCGCGCCCGGCCGGCGCATGGAGGCCGGCAGCTCGAACGGGAAGGTGATGGCTCCCACGCCGACACGGAGGGGGTTCGGGAACGGCGGCAGAGCCACGAACTCCTCGGCCAGGGAGGGTGGCTCGGGGGGCTCGGCCCGAAGCTGGGCCAGGCGTGTCGCTGCCGCCTCCTCGCTCTGTGAGACGAGCAGCCAGAAGCGGACGAGCGCGCTCGATCCTGCCGCGATATCGAAGGGGCCGGCGCTGAGCAGCGGGGCCCGGTCGGTCGCGATGCCGGCGCCCGGCAGGCCGTCGTCCGACCCGCCCCGGGCCAGGTCGAGCTTCACGGCCTCGTCGAACTCGTCATCCGCCAGGACTCCGCTCGCGATCTCGTAGAAACCCGAGGCCCCGGGTGTGCCGAGGGGCACGTCGGCCATTCCGACGGGCGTCGTGTCGGCGGCGAGCAGGGTGATCGGCCCGCCGGCGCCGCGGGGCTCCGTGATGAACGCCTCGAGCTCCGCCGACCAGCGGAGCCGCTCGCCCCCCGGGAGATCCCAGTCCGCAAACACGCCGGGCACGACGTCGGGAATCCGAACTCCGCTCGCGTTCGTGATGAGGGCGGTGATGGCGAGCGCGCCGACCCCCCCTTCCTGGGAGACACGGAGCCGGGCGTCCACCTGCAGTCCGATAGGCTTGAGGGCCTCGAAATCATCGAAGCGCACGTCCGCCGTGCTCTCGCCCACATCCGTGAGGCCGCGCACGGGAGCCCAGTCCGTCTCGGCCGCCGGAGGCTGGCTCTTCAACTCGGGCTGACCCTGCACGGTCGCATAGATCCCGTCGGAAAGCAGCCCGGCTCCGGCCACGAAGAAAGAGCCCGCCGGCAACAGCTCCTCGCCCTGCCACTCGAAACCGGGCACGCGGGCGATGCGGCCGAGGCGACCGAAGTCGTTCCCGCTCGCCCGAAACCCCCTCTCCGCCAGGACGAAGCCTCCGAACTGGTTCGGGGGGGCCAGCAGAACGGCGCGGGAGAGAGCGATGCCACCCGACAGGTCGTACGCCGTGACGAGAACGGCGAGCCGTCCCTCCCATTCCCCGACCTGGAAGGGGATCCGGAAGCCCCGGCTCCTCCCCGGCCCGAGAGGACCGATGTCCCGTTCGGAGCGAATCCCCCTCGGGCCGGAGACCTCCAGGCGTCCGCCCGGCCACTCCCGGTTCCCACGGTTGGCGAGGGTGATGTACGCCTCGCTCGGCGCGAGCCGTACCCCGGCGACCTGGAGGAAGCTTCCGGCGAAGGAGACGGCCGCGCGCTGGACGGCCGCCGGGACGTCCAGAAGTCCGAAGCCCGCATCGTTGTCGGCCCCCGGCGCCTCGATGTCACGTGCCGTCTGGAGGAGAAACCGCTTCGCCTGCTCGGGAGTGATCGTCGGACGAAGCTGCTTGATCAGGGCCAGAGCGCCTGCCACCTGCGGGGAAGAGAAGGAGGTACCCTGAACGCCGAAGCCGGTGAGCCGCGCGGCCCGGCGGCCCGCCGCCCGCACCTCCGGCACGGTGCCCGGCGCCACGATCTCCGGCTTGATCCCGCCGCCGCACGGGGACGGCCCGCGCCCGCTGAAGCTCGCCACGCTCACGTCGGTATCCGTCCCCGAGGTGGCGCCGACCGCGAAGCTGCGGAGCTCCGGGTCGTCGCGGCCCGCGGGCGCCTGTATCGACCCGCTCGCCGGACCCGCGTTGCCTGCCGCGAAAACCACGGCGATTCCGGCCGCCTCGGCCGCATCGATCGCCGAGAAGATCACGTCGTTGCACTGGTCGAACATCTCGGGGTCGCCGATGATCCCCCAGCTGTTGTTGATCACATCGGGGGCGTCATCGGTCAGCGGGCTGCCGTCGGGGTCCATCGCCCACTGGAAGGCCTGGAGGATGACGGAGCGCCGGGTGAACAGGCCCCCGCCGAACGTGTCGAAGATGCGGGCGGCCATCCACTCGGCGCGCGGCGCGGTCCCCGTCACCACATCCACATCGGAGACCGCGACGATGCGCGTGCCATCGGCGAGTATCAGCGTGTCCCCCGCCGGCAGCGCCCCCGCCATGGTCACTGCCACCTGCGTGCCGTGCCCGATCAGGTCCTGGGGCGCCGAGGCGCGACGGAACGGATCGAACCAGCTCGCGCGGCTTCCCGTGCGAAGGCCGCGCCAGCGAGAAGCCAGCATCGCGTTCTCCCCGTCCACCCCGGTGTCGAACAGCGCGACCGTGACCCCCTCACCGGTGATCCCGTTCATCCATACGGCGTCCGCCCCGATCGTGCGCATCGCGTCGGAGGTGAAGGCGGGTGGGACTGTCACCGAAGAGGCCGGCTCCAGGGTCACCGGCAACCGCTCGTTGAGGTAAACCCGCCGCACACCGGGCTGGCTCGCGAGCGCCTCCACCGCTTCAGCGTCGGCCTCGGCTGCCGCGGCCGGAACAATCCAGAAGCGCTCGCGCACCTCGAGCCCCGGACCCTCCAGCGCCGCGAGAGGCGCCAGGACGGCCGCCGCGCGCCGCTGGAGCCCGTCCACCCGCGAGAGAACGGGCAACTCGCCGGCCTCGTACTCGATGAGGATCGGGACCCGCTCCCCGGGCCCCGCCTCGACCAGGGCGGTCCGCACGGCCCGATCGACCCTCACCTCCTGCGCCTCCGCCCCGGCCGGCAGGCCGGCGAGCATCGCCGCGAAGGCGAGCGCCTCGGGACGTCCCAGGCGAGGCCATGCCTGGCTCGAACCCGCGCAGGCCCATCCTCGGTGGCCGTGCCTCACGGCCAGCGGCCGCATGGGCTTCGCGCCCACCCATCGGGCCCCCCGACGCACCGGAGGCCGGGCGCCGCTCCCCGACGAGACCCGCCTGAGCCGGCGGAGCTCATCCGACCTCATGCACCGCCTCCGCGAGCGACGTCGCCAGCTCCACGAACCCGCTCTCCCCCCGCTCCAGCGCTTCGATGAGCGCCGAGCCGACGACCACCCCGTCGGCCACCCCGGCCACCTCTCGCGCCTGTCCCGGGGTAGAGATCCCGAAACCCACGGCCACCGGGAGCCTCACGCGCCTCCGAAGGCGGGCCACTTCCTCCGCCAGCCCGCCGGCCAGCGAGGGGCGCGACCCCGTCACGCCCGTACGGGAGATGTAGTAGAGGAAGCCGGACGCGCGGCGCGCGATCTCCTCCAGCCGCGCCTGGCTCGTGGTCGGCGCCGCCAGACGGATGAACTCCGGGCCGGCAGCCGCGAGCCTGCCCTCCCGCTCCGGGTCCGCCCCGACCGGCAGGTCGGTGACGAGGATCCCCGCCACACCCGCGGCCGAGGCGCTCTCGCAGAAACGATCCAGCCCCATCCCGAGAATCGGGTTCAGGTACGAGAAGAGCACGATCGGCGGGAGCGCATCGGCCATCTCGGCGATCAGCCGGAGCGACCCCTCCAGCGTGACCCCTTGCCCGAGGGCCTCCCAGCTCGCCCGCTGGATCGTCGGCCCATCGGCCAGGGGATCGCTGAACGGCACCCCGAGCTCGATCACGTCGGCGCCCGTTTCAGCCAGTCGCTCCAGAAGGCGGGGCGTGTCCGCCGGGGTCGGATAGCCGTGCGTCAGATACGGGATGAAGGCACGCCGGCCCGCGCGCGCTCCCTCGCTGAACACCGCCGTGAGCCGGCCGGGCGATCCCGCTCCGGCGGCGCGGGAACGGCTCACCACTCCCCCACCAACCGGTTCACCTCGGCGACATCCTTGTCGCCACGACCGCTCAGGCAGACCAGCACCGCGCGCTCCGTCCAGCGTTCCGCCTCGCGCGCGAGGGCGGCGATCGCGTGTGCCGGCTCGAGCGCCGGGATGATCCCCTCCAGCCTCGCCAGCGTTCGGAAGGCGTCGATCGCCTCCGAGTCGGTCACCGCTTCGTACCGGACCCGTCCGGTGTCCCGGAGCCATGAGTGTTCCGGACCCACCCCGGGATAGTCCAGGCCGGCCGAGACGGAGTGCGCGGGCCTCACCTGCCCGCCTTCGTCCTGCAGCAGGTAACTGTACGACCCGTGCAGCACGCCCGGCCGGCCCGCATGCAGGGAGGCGGCGTGCCGCCCCGTCTCCAGCCCCTCGCCGGCCGCCTCCACTCCGACGAGCTCGACGCCGACATCCTCCAGGAAGGCCGTGAAGATCCCGATGGAGTTGGAACCGCCCCCGACGCAGGCGAAGACGGCGGCGGGAGACGTCCCCAGCTCGGCCATCTGGCGGCGCACCTCGTCGCCGATCACCCGCTGGAAGTCCCGCACGATGCGAGGATACGGAGCGGGTCCGACGACCGAGCCGATCACGTAGTGGGTCGTGCGCACCGAGTCGACCCAGTCGCGAATCGCCTCGTTGGTGGAGTCCTTCAGCGTGCGGCTGCCGGCCGAGACCGGTCGTATCTCCGCTCCCAGCAGGCGCATTCGCTCGACGTTGAGCGCCTGCCGGCGCATGTCCTCCTCCCCCATGTACACCACGCACTCCAGCCCGAGGAGAGCGCAGGCGGTGGCGGTGGCTACGCCGTGCTGGCCGGCTCCCGTCTCGGCGATGATGCGCCGTTTCCCCATGCGGCGCGCGAGCAGCGCCTGGCCGAGCGTGTTGTTGATCTTGTGCGCACCGGTGTGCGCGAGATCTTCACGCTTCAGCCACACTCGGGGCCCCCCGAGCTCGGCCGAGAGTCGGTCGGCCCGGTAGAGCGGGGTCGGTCGGCCCGCGTAGGAGCGGAGGAGACGATCGAGCTCCGCGCCGAAGGAGGGATCGGCCATCGCCTCGTGGAACGCGCGCTCGAGCTCGTCGAGCGCGGGGATGAGCGTCTCGGGCACGTAGCGGCCGCCGTACGGGCCGAAGCGCTCCCCCATCGCCGCGGCGGCAGACGGCTCCGTCCCCTCCGGCGATCCCGCTCCCGCAGCCGACCGGTCCCGCGGACCCGCGCTCAACCGCCGCCCCGCACCCGATCGACGAAGGCCCGGATGCGCCGCGCGTCCTTCTCCCCCGGGCTGCGCTCCACGCCGCTGCTCACGTCGACCAGGTCGGGGCGCGCCGCGGCCACCGCCCCGGCCACATTCTCCGGCGTCAGCCCGCCGGCCAGGATGACCGCCACGCCGCCGGCGATGTCGCGAAGCTCATCCCACCATTCAAGGGGGAGCGGCGTGGCCGTCCCCCCGGCGGCGCGGGAGGAGAACCCCTCGGCTAGGAGGCCATCGACGATCGGGGCGTACCGACCGGCGAGCTCCAGGAGCTCTGCCGGCGACCGGGGGCGAATCGCCTTCCACACCCGAAGCCCTGCATCGCGCAGCAGCCCGCATTCGCGCACCGTTTCTCGGCCGTGGAGCTGGGCGACCTCGATCGGCACCGCCTCGCGAACCCGCATGATCTCCGCCGGCTCGCTGTCCACGAACACTCCGACCGCACGCGCCCGGAGCCCCCGCGCAATTGCGCTCGCCCGCGCGGCCGTCACGCGGCGCGGGCTCTCGCCGAACAGGAACCCGACGTAGTCCACCTCCGCGGCGTCCGCGGCCGCCGCATCCCGCTCGCGGCGGATTCCGCACACCTTGACTCCCGGGATCTTCGGCACATCGACCAGGGAGGAGACGGCACGGGCCGGGTCACGCTCCATCAGCCAACCGCCGACGAGCACCGCGTCCGCTCCCACCGCCGCGGCGCGGCGCACATCCTCCGGACCCCGTATCGCGCTCTCGGCCACCGCGATCCGCTCCGGGGGAACGCGGCGGAGGATCGCAGCGCTCGCCTCGAGATCCACATCGAAGGTCGAGAGGTCACGCGCGTTCACGCCGATGAGCTCGGCGCCGGCGGCCAGGGCGCGCTTCAGCTCCTCCGGTTCGTGCACCTCCACCAGCGCCGCCATCCCCTGCTTCCGAACCACATCGAGCAGCTCCGCGAGCCGGGTGTCATCAACCAGCCGGACGATGAGGAGGATCGCATCGGCGCCTTGGGCCCGGGCCTCCAGGACCTGGAGCGAGTCCAGCACGAAGTCCTTCCGAAGAACGGGAAGCCGAGTGGCAGCGCGAGCTGCGGCGAGGTCTTCGAGAGAGCCCCCGAACCAGGGAGCGTCGGTGAGCACGGAGATCGCCGCCGCGCCGCCCGCCTCGTAGGCCGCGGCGACCCGGCCCGCGTCGGCCCGCGGAGCCAGCTCGCCAGCGGAAGGCGAGCGACGCTTGAACTCGGCGATCACCGACACGCGCCCCCGCCTACGCACCGCCGCGGCAAAGTCGCGGACCGGCGGGCCGGCGGCGGCCCGTTCCGCCAGCTCCGCGGCGCGACCGCGAAGCTCTTCGACCTCGACCCGCTTCGACTCGAGGATCTGCCGGAGGATCAAACCAGTCGTGCCTGATCGGTTCGTGACTCACCCTCCTGTCCCACCGGACCGGGCGTCGAGCGGCCGGGGTACGGCGCGCCAACATAGACATGCCTCGCCGCAATTACCAACCTCGGCGGCCGCGCCACCCGGCGCACCCCGGACCCGCCTCCGCTTGCTTTTCGGTTCCTGTTCGGGTACATTCGTTTCGGGTTCCGTTCGGTCTCGGCTCGGCCTGCGACCATCTCTCGGAGGATGCGGATGGCGCTCACAAAGCGGCAGAAGGAGATCTTGGACTTCATCGAGAGCTTTCTCGACGCCCGCGGATATTCGCCGAGCTTCGAGGAGATCGCCGCCTTCTTCGGTTACCGATCGCTCGCCACCGTGCACGAGCACCTCACGAACCTCGAGGCCAAGGGCTACATTCGGAAGAACTACAACGAGAGCCGGTCCATCGAACTCTCCCGCACCGAGATGCGTCTCGCCGCCGTCGACCTGCCCCTTCTCGGAACCGTGGCCGCGGGCGAGCCGATCGAGGCCATCGAGCAGCAGGAGATGATTGCCGTCCCGGAGGACATGGTTTCCAGCTCGGCGGCGCATTACGTCCTGCGCGTCCGGGGCGATTCCATGATCGAGGAGCAGATCCGCGATGGCGACTACGTCATCGTGCAGGCCCGGGAGACGGCCGAGAACGGCGAAATGGTGATCGCCCTGTTGGATGGCGAGAGCGCGACGGTGAAGAAATACTTTCGCGAGGCCCACGGAATGGTGCGGCTCCAGCCGGCGAACCCCTCCCTTGCTCCCATGATCATCCGGGCGGAGCGCGTGCAGGTGCAGGGGATCGTGATCGGGGTGATCCGAAAGTACTGAGCCGCGCTACCGGTCCGACTCATCGATCGGTCGAATCCTCACCGATCAGCGGCCAGGAGCCGTCGGCTCGCCGCCCGAACCCGCTGCAGCGACTCCCACGCCGCGCCGTCGTCGATGAGCGCGTTCGACTTCTCCACTCCCTCGGAGAGATCCGCCGCCAGGTCGGTGACGTAGAGCGCGGCGGCGGCGTTCAGCACGACCGCGGCGCGGGCGGCACCGTGCAGCTTCCCCCGCAGCACGCCCTCCACGCGCTGCGCGTTCTCCGCCGGCTCCCCTCCCGCGAGCCCGGCCGCCTCGAGGCCGGACCAACCGAACTCCTCCGGACGGAACGTAAGCTCCACGAGCTCGCCGGCCTCGACCAGAACGGCGCGCGAAAGGCCGAGCGGGCTCAGCTCGTCCATGCCGGGCTCCCCGTGGACGACGAGCGCCTTTTCGTGCCCGAGGCGTCGCATCGCTCCGGCCACCAGGGGGAGGAGGTGGGGCTCGGCGACGCCGACCACCTGCCGACGCACGGAGGCAGGGTTGGCGAGCGGTCCGAGCACGTTCATCACGGTGGTCATGCCGAGCTCCGCCCTGACCGGGGCGATGTGCCGCATCGCCGGGTGCAGACGCGGCGCATAGAGGAATGCGAAGCCGACCTCTTCCAGCATCTGGGAGAGGGCGGCGGGCGGCAGCTCGATCGGCACACCCAAGCTCTCGAGCACGTCGGCACTGCCCGAGCGCGAGGTGAAGGAACGGTTTCCGTGCTTGGCCACGCGGGCGCCTCCGGCGGCGGCGACCAGGGCGGCCGCGGTGGAGATGTTGAACGTGGTCAGCGTCCCGCCCCCCGTCCCGCAGGTGTCGAGCAGCCGGTCCGGGGACGCGGGCACGGGGACCATGGCCCGCCGGAGCGCGCGAACGCCGCCCGCCACCTCATCCGCGGTCTCTCCCCGCACCTTGAGCCCGACGAGGAGGGCAGCCATCTCGATCGGGGTGGCGCGGCCCCGCATGATCTCATCGAAGGCCGCCTCCGCCTCATCGATGGTGAGGGCCTCCCCCTCACCGATCCTCCGGATCCACTCCCGCAAGTCAAACCTCCTGCGTTGCCTGTCCCGGGCCGGCTTGGAAACCGCGCGGGCCGCGACGCCTCGGGCACCCGCCCTCGACCCGGAGGCGCACGGGAGGCACCACCTCGGCTCGAACGTATTCGTCGGGACCCCCGGGGGCCAAGCGCGCGCCCGCTCCCCGGCCTGCGGCAGCCGGCCGCGCCGCCGGTCGATCGGGCCCCCGATCTCCCTTCCGCCGCGGACTACCGACACCGTTCGGTTGACACTCTCTTCGCGCGGCCGGTAGCTTGCCCGGGTGCGGCAGCGGGCACGCGTGCGGATACGAGCCACCGTCCACTACGACGGATCGGCCTTTCACGGCTGGCAGTCGCAGCCCACGCATCGAACCGTTCAAGACACTCTGCAGGCCGAGCTCTCACGCCTCTTCAGCACGCCGAAGGAGCCCGTGCGGGTGAACGCCGCCGGCCGCACCGACGCCGGGGTCCACGCGGCCGCGCAGGAAGTCGCATTCGACGCACCGTCGCGCTGGAAGCCCGCGGAGCTTCGCCGCGCCCTCAACGCCAACCTCCCAGAGGACGTGTGGATCGAAAAAGCCCGCGTCGCGCGAGCGGATTTCCATCCCCGATTCGACGCCACGGGGCGGCGGTACGAGTACCTGATCGCGGACGGTCATGACGCGCGCTCTCCTCTACGGCGAGGGCGGGCCTGGGTACCGCGCCGGCCACCCGACGAAGGCGTGCTTCGCGCCATGACGCCGCTCCTCCTCGGGGAGCGGTCGTTCGAGTCGTTCGCCCGCTCCGGTCAACCGGAGAGAGGGACCCGGTGCAGGGTCGAACGGGCGGAGTGGTGGCGCACCCCCGGGAGCGACCTCGTGTTCCTCATCGTGGCGGACCGTTTCCTTCGCCACATGGTACGATATGTCGTCGGCACGCTGGTCGAAGTCGCGTCCGGCCAGCGAGATGAGCAGGAGATCGGGGCCCTGTTGCACGGCTCCGCGGGGGTTCGCCCTCCGTGGCCCGCCCCACCATACGGCCTCTACCTCACGGGCGTTCGCTACCCGGATGGGTGGAACCGGCCGGCCGGCATCCCCGGCGTGTGCGGAGAGGTTTCCGCGCAGCACGAGCACGGGTCCGTGTCACCGCTTCGACGCTCTCTCGCCCATGGATGAGCCTCGCGGGAAGCGCCGCGCCGTCGTGTGGGTGCTCGTCGCCCTCCTGGCGGCCTTCCTCCTCGGTCTGGCGCTCGGGCTCTCCGCGTCAAAAGTGGAGGACTCGTCGGTGGAGAACGCCGCTCGACCCGCCGGCGAGGGGCGGCTCTCCGGCCTCGCTTCCCGCAGCCCCGCTCCGATGACCGAAGCTGCCGGGGAGAGCGGCCAGACGGCCGCACGAAGCGGAGCCGAGAGCGCGGAGGAGATCGGCCGGGCTGCTCCGTGGAGCAGCTCCCTGTCGCCCGAGGGGGAGAGCCGCGAGGCCACCCTTTCGCAGGCCAGCCGGCGCTTCACGCCTATCGTAGAGGCGGCCCGGCGGGTCACCCCGTCCGTGGTGAGCGTGACCGTGCTGCGGCGCGAGCGCGTGATCCCGCGGAGCCTGTTCGACATCTTCGTGCCGCGCGGGTTCGAACGGACGGTGCAGGGGCTAGGCTCCGGCTTCGCCATCGACACGGACGGCCACATCTTGACGAACCATCACGTGGTTCGCGATGCGGACTCGGTGGTGGTAGCGGATGCGACCGGGAGGATCTACCGCGCCGAGATCCTCGGCTCGGACGAGCTCACGGACGTCGCGGTGCTCAAGGTCCCGTCGGGACGCATCCCGCCGGCGCCACTCGGCACCTCCTCGGATCTCATGGTGGGAGAGCCGGCGATAGCGATCGGGAATCCGTTCGGTTACCTGCTGGCGAACTCCGAGGCTACGGTGACGACCGGGGTCATCTCCGGGGTGGGACGAGACATCCGATCGGACATGCGGAGCGAGGTGCTATACGCGGATATGGTGCAGACGGACGCCTCGATCAACCCGGGCAACTCGGGCGGCCCACTGGTGAACGCGGACGGGAAGGTGATCGGGGTGAACTCCTCGATCTTCTCGCGCTCCGGGGGCTCGGAGGGGCTCGGGTTCGCCATCCCGATCGATCGGGCGCTGCGGATCGCCGACGAGCTCCGCGAGTTCGGGCGCATACGGCGGGCGTGGGTCGGCATCGACGTGATCGCGCTCGACTCCGACACCCTACGCGGGGAGACGGTGGTGCGGCGGGTGGCCGAGGGCTCCCCCGCCGACCGCGCGGGCTTGCGTCCGAACGACGTCCTCGTGGCACTCGACGGGCGACCGATCGCCAGCCCGCTGGACTGGGAGGTGGGTCTGCTGGACGCCGGGGTGAATGCCGAGGTGACGGTGCGTTATCGGAGGCACGGCCGAACGCGGACCGCATCCCTCCGCATCCACGAGCTCCCGTCCGAGATGGCCGAGCGGGTCGAGGTGTTCCGGGGTCTGCAGCTCATCACGGTGACGCCGCAGATCGCCGCGGAGCGGCGGCTCCGGGTCGACGCCGGCGCGATGATCATCGCCATCGACCCGAGGACGGTCCGGGCGACGGGGATGCGGGAGGGAGACGTGATCGTCTCCATCAACCGCAACGAGGTGACGGATACCCAGCGCGCGAACGAGCTCTTCCGCTACTACGCGGGCCGCGGCTACATCACGGTGGTGTTCTACCGCGGCCGCACGGCGTACTCCACGTCCTTCCGGCTCTCCTGAACTTGCCACCCCTTAGTGCTCGGTACCCGCACCCGCTGATCGATCGCTACGCGTCGGCGGAGATGGCCGACATCTTCTCTCCACGCCGGCAAGCCCTCCTGTGGCGCGACCTGTGGATCGCCCTCGCCGAGATCGAGCGCGAGCTCGGGCTGGCGATCCCCGAGGAGGCGATCTCCTCGATGCGCGCGGCGCGCGAACGAATCGACCCGGAGCGGATAGCGACGCTCGAGGCCGAGCTGCGCCATGACGTGATGGCGCACATACGCCATTTCGGGGAGGTCGCCCCGCAGGCCCGGGCCTTCCTCCACCTCGGCGCCACGAGCGCCTACGTGGCGGACAACGCCGGGCTCATCCAACACCGCGATGCCCTCCGGCTGGTGCGGAGGCGCCTCCTCGCCGCCATCGAGGCGCTCGCCCGCTTCGCCCGCCGGTGGGCTGCCCTCCCTACTCTCGGCTACACGCATTGGCAGCCGGCGCAGCCGACCACCGTGGGGAAACGAGCGACCCTGTGGCTTCAGGACCTCCTCATGGACCTCGAGCAGGTCGAGACGCTGCTCGAAGGTCTCCGCCTGCGAGGGGCGCGTGGCACCACGGGCACGGAAGCGACCTTCCTCGAGCTCTTCGACGGAGACGGCTCGGCGGTGGAGCGGCTGAACGCGCGGCTGGCGGAGCGATTCGGCTTTCCGGGGACGTACGACGTCGTCGGACAGACGTACCCACGCAAGGTGGACCACCGGATCGTGAGCGCGCTCGCCGGCGTGGGGGCGAGCGCGGGCCGATTTGGCGGGGACATCCGTCTTCTGCAGAGCTTCGCCGAGGTGGAGGAACCGTTCTCGGAGCGACAGGTCGGCTCCTCGGCCATGCCGTACAAGCGGAACCCGATGCGGTCGGAGCGCATGTGCGCCATCGCGCGGCACCTGTGTGCCCTGCCGATCGACACGGCGTGGACGGCTGCGGTCCAGGGGATGGAACGCACCCTGGACGATTCCGCCATCCGGCGGATCGTCCTCCCGGAAGTGTACCTGTGCGCGGACGCGGTGCTGCTCATCGCCCGAGACGTCGCGGCGGGCCTGGTGGTTCACGAACGCGTGATCCGGGCCAGGCTCGAGCGCGAGCTCCCCTTCCTCTTGATCGAGCAGCTTCTCATCGCCGGTGTGCGCGCAGGCGGGGATCGGCAGGAGCTGCACGACCGGGCGCGTGTTCACGCCATGGCCGCGCGCGAACGACTCGACCGGGGGGCGACGGACAACGACTTCCTCCGGCGGATCGCGGGGGATCCAGCGTTCCGGCTGGGGGAGACCGACCTCGCGGACCTCGCGGTGCCCTCACGGCTGGTGGGGCGGGCGCCCGAGCAGGTGGAACGCTTCCTCCGGGAGCGAGTGGAGCCGCGGCTCGCGGCAGGCGATGTGGCCGACGAGCCGGCGGTGGAGCTTCGAGTGTGAGGGACCATGGAGCGCGCGGCAATGCAGGGCGTAGTCCAAACCGACCTACCCTTCCCCCTTCTCAGGCGCGGCAAGGTGCGTGAGATGTACGACCTCGGCGACGAGCTCCTGCTCGTGGCCAGCGATCGCATCAGCGCCTTCGACTGCATCCTCCCGCAGCCGATTCCCGGCAAGGGAGCGGTCCTCACCCAGATGTCTCGCTTCTGGTTCGAGAATACGCGACAGATCGTGCACAACCACTGCGTGGCGGCCCGCCCCGAGGAGGTGGTCCAGCAGCGTCCGGAGCTCGCCGGCCATCGGGAGGCATGGGCGGGCCGCGGCATGCTGGTGAGGCGAGCCGAGCCGTTCCCGGTCGAGTGTGTGGTGCGCGGCTACCTCGCGGGATCGGCCTGGAACGAGTACCGGGAGAGCGGGACGGTGGCCGGTGAGGAGCTGCCCGAGGGGCTCGTGGAGGCCTCCGAGCTTCCGTCTCCTCTCTTCTCTCCAGCCACGAAGGCGGAAGAGGGTCACGACGAGAACATCACCTACGCCAGGATGGCGCGACTGGTCGGGAACAAGCTCGCCGCGCTCCTGCGCGGCATCAGCATCCGGCTTTACTGCTTCGCGCGGGAGGTGGCCCGGGAGCGCGGGATCATCATCGCGGACACGAAGTTCGAGTTCGGAACTACGCGAAACGGAGAGATCATCCTGATCGACGAGGTGCTCACGCCGGACTCGTCCCGCTTCTGGCTCGCGCGCGAGTACGCGCCGGGAAGCAGTCCGCCATCGCTCGACAAACAGCCGGTGCGCGACTATCTGGAATCGTTGGTGAAGGAGGGGGCTTGGAACCGTTCGCCGCCCGCCCCAGATTTGCCGCCCGAGATCGTGCAAGCGACGGCGACGCGATATCGTGATGCCTACCGGCGGATCACGGGCGAGGAGCTGACGGTCGGCTGAGGGTCGGGTGGCGAAGCCACGGAGGATGGCATTCCCGAGTTCGAGATAGAGGTTTGCATCACCCCGAGAGCGGGAATCCTCGACCCGGAAGGGGAGACGATCGGGAGGGCCCTCGCAGATCTCGGATACGCTGGAGTGCGCGGAGTGCGGTCGGGCAGGCTCGTCCGTTTCCTCCTGGAGGCGCCGGAGGCAAGCGCGGCGCGGGAGCGAGTCGCCGCGATGTGCGAGGAGCTGATCGCCAATCCGGTCATCGAGGATTACCAGATCGAGGTGAGGCCGGCCGCCGAGCCAGCCGAGGCGGAATGAACGTCGGGATCGTGCGCTTCCCAGGCTCGAACTGTGACACCGATGTCGAGCGGGCCACGCGGGAGGGGATCGGTGCTCGTGCCTGTTACCTGTGGCACAAGGACGAGTCGATCTCCGGGGCGGACGTCGTCGTTCTGCCCGGTGGGTTCTCTTACGGGGACTACCTGCGGGCCGGGGCGATCGCCCGCTTCAGCCCGGTCATGAAGGCGGTCCTCTCCTTCGCACGCGGGGGCGGACCTGTGCTCGGCATCTGCAACGGCTTCCAGGTACTGTGTGAGGCTCACCTTCTCCCCGGCGCCCTCGTTCGGAACCGCGGCCTCCGCTTCCGCTGTCACCCGGTGCGCGTGCGTGTGGAGGCGACCGATACCCCCTTCACGTGTGACTACGAGCGCGGGGCGATTCTTCGCATGCCGATCGCGCACGGGGAGGGACAGTTCGTGGCCGACGCACCGACCCTCGACGCCCTCGAGTCGGAGGACCGGGTGATCTTCCGGTACGTGGATGAGGCCGGCATGGTCACCGACGCCGGGAACCCCAACGGATCGGCGCGCAACATCGCAGGGATCTGCAACCGAGAGCGCAACGTGGTCGGCCTCATGCCGCACCCGGAGCGCGCGGTCTCGCCGCTTCTGGGCTCGACGGACGGGCTTGGGGTGTTCCGCTCGGTCCTCGCCGTCTGCGCCGGGTCCGGCGTATGAGCCCGATCGCTCCGGGGCCGATGGCGGCCGAGACGGCGAAGGAGCCGCGCCAGGGTGGTGGCGATTCCGCCGCCCCGCCCGAGGCTGGCCCCCGCGCTGCCCCACCGTCCGCCGGCTTTCCGGGTGCGTCGCCCTCCGCCTCCGACCACATCACCGCCGAGACAGTCGCAGCCCACGGTCTCTCGCCGCAGGAGTACGAGACGATCGTCGGGATCCTCGGGCGGTCCCCCTCCCTCCCCGAGCTCGGGGTGTTCAGCGCCATGTGGTCGGAGCACTGCGGATACAAGAACTCGCGCCCACTCCTCGCCACGCTCCCCACCGAAGGGGCGTGCGTCGTGCAGGGTCCCGGCGAGAACGCCGGGGTGATCGACGTCGGAGAGGGCTGGGGCGTCGCCTTCAAGATGGAGTCCCACAACCATCCGTCGGCCGTCGAGCCGTACCAGGGGGCGGCCACGGGAGTCGGAGGAATCCTGCGGGACATCTTCACCATGGGAGCACGACCGATCGCCCTCTTCGACAGCCTGCGCTTCGGCTCCCTCGACTCGGCCCGTTCCCGGTACCTGCTGGACGGCGTGGTGAGGGGAGTCGGCGACTACGGCAACTGTGTCGGCGTGCCCACGGTGGGGGGGGAAGCCGTGTTCGACCCGACGTACGAGCGAAACCCGCTGGTCAACGTCATGTGCATCGGCCTCCTCAGGCTGGACTCGCTCATGCGTGCCGCCGCCCACGGCGCCGGCAACCCGGTGATGGCGGTCGGTGCACGAACTGGACGGGACGGCATCCATGGCGCGACCTTCGCCTCCGCCGAGCTCGGGGAGGAAGCCCACGAGAGCCGGCCCCAGGTGCAGGTCGGCGACCCGTTCACCGAGAAGCTTCTCCTGGAGGCGACGCTCGAGCTCATCGAGCGCGGTCTGGCGGTCGGCATTCAGGACATGGGCGCGGCCGGGCTCACCTCGAGCGCTTCGGAGATGGCCGCCCGGGCCGGTTCGGGAATCGACATCGACGTGGCGAAGCTCCCCACCCGCGAGCCGGGGATGACGCCATACGAAATCCTCCTCTCCGAGTCCCAGGAACGGATGCTCCTCGTCACGCGCCCGGAGATCACCGAGGAGGTGCGGGCCGTGCTCCACCGATGGGATCTTCACGCGGCCACGATCGGATGGGTGACGGACGACGGGATCTTCCGGGTACGCGAGAACGGCGACGTCGTGGCGGAGATCCCGGTCGGGCCGCTGGTGAAGGGGTGCCCGACGTACGAGCGGGAGGGTGCGGAGGATCCGGAGATCCGTCGGCGACGCGAGATGGATCTGGCCCCGTACGCCCGCGTCGAAACGGATGAGGAGGCCGCAGGGGTCCTGCTCCGCCTGCTCGATTCCCCCTCGATCGCCTCCCGACGGTGGATTCACGAGCAATACGACACATCGGTTCGCGCCAACACCGCGGTGGGGCCGGGCTCGGATGCCGCCGTGCTTCGCCTCGCGGATACGGGGAGGGGGCTCGCCGCCTCCGTGGACGGGAACGCCCGGTACGTCTACCTCGACCCGCGCGTGGGAGCGCGCATCGCCGTCGCCGAGGCGGCCCGCAACGTGGCGTGCAGCGGGGCCCGTCCGCTCGCCATCACGAACTGCCTCAACTTCGGGAATCCCCTGCGCTCGGCCGTGTACCACCAGCTGCGTGAGGCGATCCTCGGCATCGGGGACGCGTGCCGGGCGCTCGGTACGCCGGTTACGGGGGGGAACGTCTCGCTGTACAACGAGACCCCGGCCGGCCCGATCCACCCGACCCCGGTCATCGGAATGGTCGGTCTCCTGGAGTCGATCGAGCGACGGGTGCCGGGCACCTTCCGGCGGACCGGGAGTGAGGTCCTCCTCGTGGGAACCACCCGCGAGGAGCTGGGCGGCTCCGAGTACCTGGCGGCCTGCCACGGCGTCGTGGCCGGCTCACCCCCCGCGCTCGACCTCGAAGAGGCGCGGCGGCTGGTGGCGTTCCTGGTCGAGGCCGCCGCCGCGGGGCTTCTCGAGTCCGCGCACGACTGCTCGGAGGGAGGCCTCGCCGTGGCGCTCGCCGAGTGCGCCATCCTCTCGCCGGCTGGCCCGCTCGGGCTGGAGGCCGAGCTACCGGCCGACGTGTCGCCCGTCGCGGCGCTGTATGGAGAATCCCAGTCGCGGGTGGTCCTCTCGTGCCACGCGTCTCGAGTCGCCTCCCTCCGGGCGCTGGCGGCGGAGCACGACCTGCCCCTCTCCCGCCTCGGCACGGTCGGAGAGGCCGGCGGCGTGTTCCGTCTCCGGGCCGATCCGCTCCGAGTGGAGGTCGAGGCCGAGCGCCTGCGGGAGATCTACGAGTCGGCCCTCCCGCGGCGCATGGAACGAGAAGCGGGGCTCACGGCATGAACGGGATGCGTTCCGGTGTGCGCGGATGCCGCCAAGGCGTGGCACCCGTCGACGCGATGGCGGCGAGCGGTCAGCTCTCCCCGAACCGCGGAAGCGGCCGTGCGGATGCTCGGACCCGAAGGCTTCCCGCGTGGCTCGAAGACGACCGGCCACACGAGGAGTGCGGGATCTTCGCGGTGAGCGGCAGCCCGGCGGCCGCGGAGCTCACCTTCCTCGGCCTGTACGCGCTGCAGCATCGCGGCCAGGAGTCGGCCGGCATCGTCACCATCGATGAGACGGGCCGGGCCCGCGCGTACCGCGGAATGGGTCTGGTCAGCGAGGTGTTCGATGATGTGGCTCTCGGCCGGTTGCCGGGCTCCACCGCGCTCGGCCATGTCCGCTACTCGACGGCCGGCGGCTCGGAGCTGCGGAACGCCCAGCCGGTGCTGGTGGACTACCGGCACGGCCCCCTCGCGCTCGCCCACAACGGCAACCTGACGAACGCGGAGGAGCTGCGGGACCGACTCACGCGCGAGGGTGCGATCTTCCAGACCGATAGCGACTCGGAGGTCGTTATCCACCTCATCGCCCGCTCGCGGCGCGAGAGCGAGAGCCAGCAGGTGGACGACGCCCTCTCCCAGCTCGTCGGCGCCTTCTCACTCGTCCTGAACATTGGGCCGGTGGTGTATGTGGCGCGGGATCCGCGCGGCTTCCGCCCGCTCGTGCTGGGCCGACTCGGGGAGGCGGCAATCGTGGCCTCCGAGACGTGCGCCCTCGACATCATCGGCGCCCTGCACGAGCGGGACGTAGAGCCGGGCGAGGTTCTGCGAATCGAGAACGGGTGTGTGGAGTCGCTGCGTCCCCTCGAGCCGGCCGCGCACGCGGCCTGTCTCTTCGAGCTGGTGTACTTCGCGAGACCGGACTCACGCATGTGGGGCTGCTCGGTGGACCGGGCCCGCCGGGCATTCGGTCGCCGGCTCGCGCGCGAGCACCCGGCGGAGGCCGACTGCGTGATATCCGTGCCCGACTCCTCCAACTCGGCCGCCCTCGGTTTCAGCGAGGAGTCGGGCCTCCCGTTCGAGCTCGGGCTCATCCGGAACCATTACGTCGGGCGCACGTTCATCCAGCCGACGCAGGCGGCGCGCGACTTCAAGGTGCGCGTCAAGTACAACCCGGTGTCGGGCGTCATCTCCGGTCGGCGCGTGGTGGTGGTGGACGACTCGCTGGTGCGCGGGACGACGAGCCGCGGTCTCGTCACCCTGCTCAGGGAAGCCGGGGCACGGGAGATCCACTTCCGCGTGGCTTCCCCCCCGATCCGGCACCCGTGTTACTACGGGATCGACATGCCGACGAAGGAGGAGCTGATCGGATCGACCCACACGGTACGGCAGATCCGCGACCATCTCGGCGTCGACTCCCTGGGCTACCTCTCCATGCAGGGCATGCTCGAGGAGGTGGCCGGCCACGGGCCGTTCTGCGACGCCTGCTGGACGGGTGACTACCAGGCGCCACTCGTGGACCTCGAGCAAGAATTCCCGGTGGAGAGCCCGCGTTGACCGCCCCCCGGGCACGGCGGCGGGCGGCGGCGCGGAGGCACGTGGCGTCGGGCACGACGTGCCGGGGGTGCGGGCCACAGGGGCCGTGAAACGGGTCTACTCCTTCGGCGCCGGCGAGGCGGATGGGGACCGGGGAAAGAAGGCGCTCCTCGGGAGCAAAGGGGCGAACCTCGCCGAGATGACGCGCCTCGGGATCCCGGTGCCTCCCGGCTTCACGATCACCACGGAGGTGTGCCGGCGGTATCTCGCCGCGGGGAGGCTGCCGGAGGGGCTGCACCGGGAGGTGGCGGAGGCCCTCGGTCGCCTGGAGGAGGTGGCCGGCCGTCGCTTCGGCGATGCGGAAGACCCTCTGCTCGTCTCCGTGCGCTCGGGGGCCTCGATCTCGATGCCGGGGATGATGGACACGATCCTCAACCTCGGGATGCACGATGGGGCGGCGCGGGCGCTCGAGCGGCGGTCGGGCGACGAGCGCTTCGCATACGACTCCTACCGACGCTTCGTGCAGATGTACGGGCACGTCGTCCTCGGCGTGGAGCCCGGCTCCTTTGAGGAGATCCTCGATGCGGCGAAGCGCGACGCCGGGGCCTCGCAGGACAGCGAGCTGAACGGCGAGCGGCTGCGCGCGCTCGTCGGCTCCTACAAAGAGCTCGTCAGCCGGGAGACGGGCACCGCCTTTCCCGACGACCCCCAGGCGCAGCTGTGGGGAGCGATCGAGGCGGTATTCCGCAGCTGGAGCAACCCGCGAGCGCAGGCTTACCGGAAGGCGAACGGGATTCCGCACGACCTGGGGACGGCGGTCACCGTGATGGCCATGGTGTACGGCAACCGCGGTCCGAGAAGCGGCACGGGCGTCGCCTTCACCCGCGACCCCTCCACCGGGGAACCGAGGCTGTACGGCGAGTTCCTCATCAACGCCCAGGGCGAGGACGTGGTGGCGGGCATCCGCGACCCGCTCTCCCTCGACCAGATGGAGGGCCGACTTCCGAACGCGTACCGACAGCTCGTTGAGACGGCCGATCGGCTCGAGCGCCACTACCGCGAGATGCAGGACCTCGAGTTCACGGTAGAGGACGGGAGGCTCTACCTCCTGCAGACGCGGGCGGGCAAGCGGACGGCGCGGGCCGCCGTGCGGATCGCCGTAGACATGGTGAAGGAAGATCTGATCGACCGGGAGACGGCGCTCCTCCGCGTCGAGGCCGAGCGCCTCGAGCAGCTCCTTCACCCCACCGTGGACCCGCGCGCCCAGTTCACGGCGCTCGCCGTGGGGCTCCCCGCCTCGCCCGGCGCCGCCTCGGGTGAGGTGGTGTTGACGGCGGAGGAGGCGGTAGCCCGGGCAGCAGACGGCGCCTCGGTGATCCTGGTGCGCCGGGAGACCTCGCCCGACGACTTCGAGGGGATGGTGGCGGCGCGCGCCATCCTGACCGCGCGCGGCGGGATGACGAGCCACGCCGCCGTGGTGGCCCGAGGGATGGGGAAGTGCTGCGTGGCGGGCGCCCAGGGGCTCGAGGTGGACGAGCCGGCCGGCGAGATCCGCGCGAACGGACGCGTCGTGCGACGGGGCGAATGGATCACGGTGGACGGATCCACCGGCCAGGTGATCGAGGGTCGCGTTCCCACTGTCGAGCCGGAGCTCGGGGAGGACTACCGCACCCTGATGAGGTGGGCGGACGATTTCCGCAGGCTGCAGGTGCGGACGAACGCCGACACGCCGGCCGACGCGGCGACGGCTCGCGAGTTCGGGGCGGAGGGGATCGGTCTCTGCCGTACCGAGCACATGTTCTTCGGCGAGGCACGAATCGACGCCATGCGGGAGATGATCCTGGCCGGCGACGCGGGCGGGCGGCGGCGGGCGCTGGCCAGACTGCTCCCCATGCAGCGGGAGGACTTCGAGGGAATCTTCCGAGCGATGGACGGGCTCCCGGTCACCATCCGGCTGCTCGATCCTCCCCTGCACGAGTTCCTTCCCCATGATGAAGAGGAGATCGAGCGGCTGGCGGGAAGGCTCGGGATGACGGTGGCCGCGGTTCGCTCGGCCGTGGAACGGCTCACCGAGGCGAACCCGATGCTCGGACACCGCGGGTGCCGGCTCGGCTACTCCCACCCGGAGATCACCGAGATGCAGGCCCGGGCGATCTTCGAGGCGGCGCTGGCGGTGAAGCGCGACGGGGTGGACGTCAGGCCGGAGATCATGGTCCCCCTCGTCGGCCACCGCGGCGAGCTCGAACATCAGAAGGCGATCGTGGACCGGGTGGCCGGGGAGCTGTTCGCCGCAGTGGAAGAGAGCGTCTCCTACCTGGTGGGCACGATGATCGAGCTGCCCCGCGCCTGCCTCACGGCGGCCGAGATCGCGCAGGAGGCCGAGTTCTTCTCCTTCGGCACCAACGACCTGACCCAGACCACTCTCGGCGTGTCTCGCGACGATTCCGGCATCTTCCTCCCTTCCTATGTGGAGGCCGGTGTGTATCCGCGCGATCCCTTCCAGTCCATCGACCGGCCGGGAGTAGGCCGCCTCATGGAGCTCGCCGTCGCGGAGGGTCGGAGGTCACGGCACGCCCTCAAGGTCGGGATCTGCGGCGAGCACGGCGGAGAGCCCGCCTCGGTGCGGTTCTGCCACGAGCTGGGGTTGGACTACGTCTCCTGCTCTCCCTTCCGGATTCCGGTGGCGCGGCTGTCCGCCGCGCACGCCGCCCTGCGCGAGCGGACCGGAACCCACGCCGCCCTGCCCGAGCGTAGCGCGAAATCAGGAGCGGCCGCGGGTTGATCCGGAGGGCCGCGTTTCTCCTCGTCCTCGGGCTGGCCGCGGGGTGCGCCTCCGCCGGCGGGAGCCCGGACGCGAGCCCACCGGCCGGCCGATCCTCACAGGCGCAGAGCGAGGCCGAGCGCTCGATCGCCCCCGCCTCCGGTGTTCCCGGCGCGCGGCCGGCCTGCGCGACGATCCTCTCGACGAACGACACGCACGGCCAGCTCCTCCCCCGCACCTTCCGGTGGACGCGGGGAGCTCCGGTCGGCGGGGCCGCCGCGCTTGGAGGGTACTTCCGCGACATTCGGGAGGCATCGGCGGGGTGCCCGGTCTTCCTGCTGAGCGGCGGCGACGTGATGCAGGGGACCCCGATCTCGAACCTGGTGGACGGGGAGTCCACCATCGCGGCCTTCAACGCCCTCGGGTACGACGCGGCCGCCACCGGCAACCACGAGTTCGACTGGGGGGTCCACACCTTCCGCAGCCGCATCGAGCAGGCCCGTTTCCCCTTTCTCGGAGCGAACGTGTACTGGAAGGGAACGGACCGGCACCCCGAGTGGCTGCAGCCGTACGTCATCCTCGAGCGCGACGGCGTGCGCCTCGGAGTGATCGGGCTGGCCACGGTGGAGACTCCGACGACCACCCGGCCGCGCAACGTCGAGGCGCTCCACTTCCAACCCATCGGAGAGACGCTGGACCGCTATATCCCGGAGGTGCGCTCCCGGGGCGTCGACTTCATCGTCGTGATCATGCACGCCGGCGGTTTCTGCAAGCGAGACGCGGGGTGCAGCGGCGAGGCCATCCGCGAGCTCTCCCGGACGACCGCCCCCTTCGACTACGCGGTCACCGGACACACGCACAGCCGGATCCGCACCGAGATCGGTGGCGCCCCGGTCGTGCAGTCCCGCTACAGCACGGCGTCGTTCGGCATCGGGAGGCTGGAGCGCCGGGCGGACGGCAGCGTGGAGCGGACGCTCCTCGACATCGTGACGCCCTTCGCCGACTCGGTGGCACCCGACACGGCGGTCCAGGCCCTGGTGGAGGGCTACCGGGCCCGGGTGGCGGAGATCGCCGACCGGCCCGTCATGCATCTCGCCGAGGCCCTCCCCTCAGAGAGGGGACCGCGAGGGGACTTCGCGCTCGGCCGCCTGATCGCCGACGCCCAGCGCGCCGCCACGGGGGCCGAGGTGGCGATCATGAACAACGGCGGCATCCGCACCGGCCTCGCGGCGGGCCCGGTGACGTACGGCGACCTCTTTCGGGTGCAGCCGTTCCAGAACACCCTCGTCCGGCTGCGGCTGCGCGGGCGCCATCTCCTGGCCGCGCTCGAGCACGCGCTCGAGGACGACGGTCCGGACGCGAACGTGAGCGGCCTCCGGGTGCGGTACGATCCCGGCGGACCCCACGGCGGGCGCATTCGCGACGCGACGTTGGACGATGGCCGGCGGGTTCACGCGGACTCCCTGTACCTCGTGGTGGCCAACGACTTCATGGCCACGGGCGGCAGCGGATTCGTCATGCTCGCCGAGGCGGAAGCGAGCGAGAACACGGGGATCGTGGACCTCGAGGCGCTCATAGAATACCTTGCCGACCTCCCGCAGCCGGTGCGGGCGCCGGTCGAGCCGCGGTGGATCCCCATGCACCGCGAGTAGCCCCCGCGGGGGCCCCAACGGTCCAGCCAGAAGCGAGCCGCGATGACCGAGGAGCAGCTTCACGAGCGCATCCGGGCGATGCCGAAAGCCGATCTCCACGTGCATCTGGACGGCTCGCTGCGACCGCGAACGATCCTCGACCTCGCGGCGCGCAGCGGCGTGCGGCTCCCGACGCGCGACATCGACGCCCTCACCGACTACCTGTTCGTGAAGGACGCGACCCACCTCGAGGACTACCTGGCCCGCTTCGAAGTCACGCTGTCGGTCATGCAGCACGCGGAGGCGCTCGAGCGGATCGCCTACGAGCTGTGCGAGGATGCAGCGGCCGAGAACGTTCGCTACATGGAGATCCGCTACTCGCCGATCCTCCTCACGCGGGCCGGCCTACCGCTACCGGAGACGGTGCGCGCGCCCCTCCGGGGGATCGAGCGCGCCCGGAGGGAGTTCGGGATCCGGTCGAGCCTCATCATCTGCGGGATCCGGAACATGTCCCCCGAGATCTCGCGCGATCTGGCCGACCTCACGGTTGCGTACAAGGACCGTGGGGTGGTGGCGTTCGACCTGGCGGGCGCCGAGTACAACTATCCGGCGAAGAAGCACAAGGACGCCTTCTACCGGGTGCTGAACGCCAACATCAACGCCACCATCCACGCCGGCGAGGCGTACGGCCCCGAGTCGATCCACCAGGCAATACACTATTGCGGCGCGCACCGGATCGGACACGGGACGCGGCTGCACGAAGACCGGGACCTCATGCAGTATGTGAACGACCACCGGATCCCGCTCGAGATCTGTCTCACGAGCAACGTGCAGACGGGAGCGGTGGCCGACTTCGCCAGCCACCCGGTCCGCCTGTACTTCGACGAGGATCTGGTGGTGAGCCTGAACACGGACAACCGCCTGATGAGCGGGACCACGGTCACCGAGGAGTACGTGCGCGCGGCGAAGCACCTCGGCTTCACGCTGGATGAGATCGCCGAGATGATCCTGAACGGGTTCCGGAGCGCCTTCCTGCACCACAGAGACAGAGAGGAGCTGCTGGCCGATGTAGAGCGCCAGGTCCGGAGCCTGGCCGCGGCGTAGAGCGCCGCAACTCCAGCTGGCGCCATTTCGGCAGCCGGTACGGCAGGCCAGCTTGCGAATCACGGGAGCGCGAGCAACCGTGCCCGTATTGCGTTCAGCAGGAGCCCATGATATAGATGGACGCTGGCCAACGAGCGTTCGCTGTCAGAAGCCAGCGGAGCCGGCCGATCCTCGACAGCGACCAGACACCGACCTCATTTCGGAGCGCGCGTTGCGGCCGTTGAGGCTCACTCTCTCTTCCGCCACACCCAAGCAGGGAGCGTATATCATGCACAGACGCCTTGTGGGACCCCTCTGTCTCCTGCTTGTCGGAGCCTTCGCGGGCATTGCGGAGGCACAGGTCACCACCGGCTCGATTCGGGGAACGGTGACCGCCACCACCGGGGAGCCCATCGCCGCGGTCGGCGTCACCGCGACCAACGTCGCGAGGGGTGTGACCTTCAGCACCGTGGCGAGCGAGGACGGACGCTACGCCCTGCCGGCCTTGCCTGTCGGCCGGTACGACGTCGAGGTCAGCCGTATCGGATTCCAGGCGCTTCGCCGGGAAAACGTGCGGGTCCGGCTCGGTGAGACGGCCCTCATCGACTTCTCCATGGAGGTGTCGGCCGCACAGCTCGAGGCCATCACGGTGGTGGGAGAGCAGCCGCTGATCGACCCGGACGAGACGGGCGTGGTGGATCTCGTCTCGGCCGAAGAGATCGAGGCGATCCCGGTCAACGGACGGAACTTCGCCGACCTCGTGGCCCTGTCTCCCAAGGTCGGCGTGGACATCGGAGACGGCACCGGCGGAGCCCTGTCGCTCGGCGGCGGCCGGCGTGGGGCCAACCTCATCCAGATCGACGGGGCCGGCACGACCGGGACGTTCTTCGGCGGCGAGGCGCGGGGGTCGGACCGCATCCCGTTCGCCTTCTCCATCGAGAGTGTGTCGGAGTTCCAGGTCGTCAGCAACGGCTTCGACGTGGAGTACGGCTTCTTCAGCGGCGGCGTGATCAACGCGGTGACGAAGTCGGGAACGAACACCTTCCGCGGCTCGCTCTTCGGGTTCTTCCGCGACGACGCGATCACGCGGAACGATTTCTTCGACCGGGAGGCGGACTTCACCTCCAGGCAGATCGGGGGAACGCTCTCCGGCCCGCTCGTGCGCGACAAGCTGCACTTCTTCCTGGCGGTGGAGCGGCAGGACCGCGACGAGCCGGTCTTCGGACTCCCGGCGCCGGGCGAGGAACCCGACCCGAGCAGACGGGTCCACCCCGACAGCGTGCGCCGCTTCCTCGAGATCCTGCAGGAGGTGTACGGGGTGACAGACCAAGCCGGCTCCTTCAAGGAGACCCAGGACGAGTGGGCTGTCTTCGGGCGGCTCGACTGGCAGATCTCGAACAAGCACCGGCTGACCCTGCGTCACAACTTCACCGACCTCGAGCAGAAGGGTGACCGGATCAGATCTGATGAGACGATCGGAAACGGCGGGGTGTTCGAAAACACGGGGAATTCGACCGTCCTGCAACTCAACTCCGTGTTCTCTCCGAACGTGTGGAACGAGGCTCGGGCCCAGATCGCCTTCGAGCCGCGGCCGCGGGAAGCCAACTCCCTGCTACCGGAGGCCGAGGTCAACGTCAACAGTGACTTTGACCCGACCGTCGACAGTGACGGGGACGGCGATCCCACTAACGACAGAGACGAGTCCCTGCGAGGCATGGAGTGCTGCAACGACGCCGTCCTCCCGAACAATCTGGAGGAGACGACCTTCGAGTTCACGAACAATCTGTACATCCGAGCGGGCGATCACGAGGTGAAGCTCGGTGGGATCTTCAACCTGTTCGACTTCGAGAACTTCTTCTTCTTCAACCAGCAGGGTCAGTTCGACTTCAACAGTCTGTCCGATTTCGAGAACATGATTGTGGACGACTTCGGCCGGGCCCTGCCCAATCCGGGTCCGGACGGGCAGTTCTTCACGGACGACGACATCCAGCCTCTGGCGCTGTACCAGACGTATGAGGTCGGCCTCTACGCGCAGGACACGTGGCACGTGAGCGACCGGTTCAGCCTGACGGCAGGGATACGCTTCGACTTCACGCGGCTGCCGGACGAGGCTCCCCTCAACGACGACCTGGTGTCCGAGCTGGGCATCCGCACGGACGTCACTCCGGACGACAACAACATCTCGCCCCGCGTCAGCTTCACGTACGACCCGTCGGGGTCGGGAAGCAGCGTCATCCGCGGCGGCGTCGGTCTCTTCTTCGGCCGTTTCCCCTCGGTGCTGTATTCGAACTCGCTGCTCAACACGGGCGGCAACCAGCTGTTTCTGTTCTGCGATGAAGACGAGGCGCCGGTTCCCGACTATCGGGCGTTCGCAGCCGATCTGCGCAACATCCCGACGTCGTGCGCCGGCGGCGGGGCGGCCAGCCCGCCGACGGCGGACATCAACGTTTTCGCGCCAAACTTCGAGTACCCGCGCACGTGGAAGGCGAGCTTCGGCTTCGAGCAAGAGCTGGTGCAGGGCCTGAAGGTCGACTTCGACTTCCTCTTCTCGAGCACCGACAAGAACTTCGCCGTACAGGATCGGAATCAGCTTCCCGAGCAGTTCAGGTCGGGAATCGAGAACCGGCCCCAGTTCACGCCGCTCTCGGGGATCAGGTCCTCCGGAAGCCCGTCGTCGAGAGCCGGCCGCATCACCAACGATTTCGATGAGGTCCTGGTGCACGTGAGCACCGCCGAGGCGAGAACCTACCAATTCACCGTCGGGCTGTCGCAGCGCGGAGAGCGTTTCAGCTGGCAGGCGGGCTACACGTACACGAACAGCAAGGACAACGCCTCCTACTCTTGCTGCATCACCGGAACCGCACTCTTCGAGACGCCGACGGCCGGCAACATCAACTTCCTCGGCGATCGCGGTGACGACGTGAACGGATCCTGGGGAGATTCCGATTTCAACCGCGAGCATAGCCTCGTGTTTTCAGGCATCTTCGAGCTGCCGTTCGACTTCGCCATCAGCGGAATCTGGCGAACCTTCTCGGGTCGTCCCTGGACGCCGGTCGTCGATGGGAACGTCAACGGCGACAGGGATTTCAGCAACGATCGGGCTTTCATCGGAACGAACCTCGTCTTCGATGACCCGGCGACCGACATCCCGTTGCTGGAGCAGCACCTGGCCAACTTCGAGTGTCTGCGAGAGGCGGTTGGCACGATCATCAGGCGAAACACCTGCCGGAACGATTTCTTCACGCAGTTTGATCTCCGCCTTCGCAAGAGGTTCCGCACAGTCGGAAACCAGCGCTTCGAGATCACCGCCGACTTCTTCAACGTGCTGAACCTGATCAATTCCGATTGGGGCCGGAACGTCGGGGTGGGCCAGTTCAGTGACGAGCGCGAGCTACTCTCGGTGGAGGGCTTCGACGCGGCCACCCAGACTTACATCTACTCGGTCAACCCGAGCTTCGGCGAGGAAGTGGATCTCAGGGCCCAGCGGACGGATCAGGGCTCTGTGCAGATCGGCGTGAAGTACGTGTTCTGACCGAGCACCATCGCCCGCCCGGGCGCCTCGGGGCGCGCCGCGCATGGGCCGTTAGCGACAGGAAGGGGGGCTTCCGCGAGGAGCCCCCCCTCTCTTTTCTCTCGCCGCATCAGGCCGGTGCATCCCTCTCCCCCCGGCCCCGGCGTGCCCGGCCCGCTGCTAGCCCGTGCTCAGGCGGTTCCTTGCGGCGGCGGCGTCCGCGGCCGGCTCAGGCCGAACGCTCTCCGGCCGCCGCGGCATCGGCCGTCGCCAGGTACTCACCGGCCAGGCGGACGTACTCCTCGTTCCCGATGAAGAGCGGCGTGCGCTGGTGCAGCTCGCTCGGCTGCATCTCGAGGATCTCCTGCCGGCCGTCCGTCGCCGCACCTCCCGCCTCCCGGCAGATGAGAGCGAGGGGAGATGCCTCGTACAGCAGACGAAGCTTGCCGTTCGGTGAGTTGCGGTCGGCCGGATACATGAAGATTCCGCCGTACAGAAGGGTGCGGTGGAAGTCGGCCACCAGCGAGCCCACGTAGCGCAGGGAGAAGCCGGCACTCCGCTCCCCGTCCCCGCGGAAGCGCCGCACGAGACGCTGCTGCTCCTCGGACCACTTCGAGAAGTTCCCCTCGTTCACGCTGTAGATCTTCTTCCCCGGCTCCGGGAGGTGGATCTCGGAGTGCGAGAGAAGGAACTCCCCGATCGACGGATCGAGGGTGAAGCAGTGGACGCCCTTCCCCGTCGTGTACACGAGGACCGTCGACGAGCCGTACATCACGTACCCCGCCGCGACCTGGCGATGGCCCGGCTGCAGGCAGTCCTCGAGCGTTCCGTCCCGCCCGGTGCTGATCCGCCGGTGGATCGAGAAGATGGTGCCGATCGAGATGTTGGCGTCGATGTTCGAGCTCCCGTCGAGCGGGTCGTACAGGAGGACGTACTCGCCGGTCGGGAAGCGCTCCGGGATCGGGATCAGGCCCTCCGACTCCTCGGAGGCCATCACGCACAGGTGGCCACCGTGGTCCATGGCCTGGAAGACCACGTCGTTGGCGTACTCGTCGAGCTTGCGAACGGTCTCGCCGTGCACGTTCTCGCGCTCCGTGAAGCCAAGGATGTCGACCAGGCCGGCCTTGCTCACCTCCCGGTTGATGAGCTTGGCCGCGAGCGCGAGGTCGTACAGGATGCTCGACAGGGCGCCGGTCGCTCCCGGGTGCTTGCGTTCCTGCTCGAGGATGAAGCGCTCGATGGTGACGACGGATCTCTGCACGTGCGCCTCCGGCGAAGGGCGAGGGGCTCTGATTCAGCTTAGGTTTCGGGCGCGAGGATCGTCAAGTCGCTCGCCGGACGCGTCGGGGCGGTGCCGGGGCGGCCGTTCGCTCCCTGGCCCGCAAGGGTCTGGCGCGGAGAGCGAAGAGGGCCCCGATGGCGCCCTACCCGCCGAGCACGCGCCAGTTCCCGTCCCGGCTTACCTCGAGGCACAGGGTTCCGTCGCGATCCGTCCTCCACATGCGCGGAACGCCGGCCGAGTCGATCCGCGCCAGCGTGACGGCGTGCGGATGGCCGTACCGGTTGCCCCTCCCGACCGAGATGACCGCGATCTCCGGACGGGTCGCCCGCAGCCACTCCACATCCGACGAGGTCCGGCTCCCGTGGTGGCCCAGCTTGAGAAGATCGGCCCGGAGCGTTCCGGCCGGCCACCTCTCCAGCATCTCCCGCTCCTCGGTGGCCGAGGCATCGCCGCTGTTCAGGTAGACGAAGGCGCCGGAGACCTCGACCCGCACGACCACGCTCGCCTCGTTCGCATCGGCCGCGTCTGCGGAATGGCGCCTCCCGCTCGCCGGTGGCGGCGAGAGCACGGTGACCTCGACGTCGTCTATCGTGACCCGGGAGCCCGAGCGCGCGCGGAGCCACGTCGCACCTTCCACTTCCACCCCTGCCAGGAAGCGGTCGTACGCGACATCCGGCACCGGATTCCCGCTGTCGAGCACCCGGCGCACCTCGAAGCGCTCGAGCAGGGCATCGGTCCCGCCGATGTGGTCGAGGTGGGGATGGGAGAGGACGAGCAGCTCGACCGTCCGGACGCCGCGGGAGGCGAGGAAGGACGCGATGCCGCTCCCCCTACCACGCCCCGGAGGTCCTGCGTCGAAGACGATCCATCTACCCCGACGGGTGCGCAGCGCGGCGGCGTCCCCCTGTCCCACATCGAGGGTGCACAGGAGGCTCCTTGCGCCCGGCAGAAGCGCGGGGAGCCGGGGCGCGGCGAGCCCCACCGCGCAAGCGGCGGCGAGAGGGAGCAGCGCCGAGCGCGGGCGACCGCCCGAGAGGACGCGGTAGAGACCGAGAAGGAGGAAGGCCAGCGCTGTCCATTCGGCGAGCAGCGGGGCGGCGACATCTCCGTGACCCCACGGGATCGCGGCGAAGAGATCGACCGCTCGCATGAGGAGCCTGAGGGTCGCGGTACCCGCGTCCGCGGCCAGCGCGCCGGGCGGACCCGGGAGCAGGAGGGTACCGGTCAACGCGGCGAGGGAGAGACCGATCAGCGGCACGCCGGCAAAGTTCGAGAGGATGGCGATCGGCGCCGCATGGTGGAAGTGGGCCGCGGTGACGGGTGCGGTGAAGGCGAACGCCCCGGCTCCGGCCGACAGGGCGGTGAGGGTGCGACCCGTCGGGGCGCGAAGGCGGAGGGGGAGCCCGCGGGTCGACCGCCGGGCGAGGCGAGCGGCGAGAAGCCGCCGGCCGACCGTTCCGCCCGCCGCCAGACCCGAGAAACCCGCGAAGGAAAGCTGGAAGCCCGGGGAGAGGACCGAGAGTGGGTCGGCCACCAGCGTCACCAGGGCGGCGGCACCCAGCAGATCGGCAACTCTCGCCGGGCTTCCGCGCGCACGTGTCACGGCGTACCCGCCGAACAGAATGCAGGCCCGGAGCGCCGGGATCGGCGCCCCGATGGCCAGCACGTAGCCGAGGCATGCCGCCGCGGAGAGGAGATAGCGGGCGCGCCGTCGCAGGACGAAGCCGGCCAGCCACAGAACCCCTCCGACGAGGATCCCGACGTGTAGGCCGGAGATGGAGAGCAGGTGGGCCAGGCCCGCGTCGGCGAAGCGGCGGCGGAGACCGGGGTCGACGCCGTCCCGATCGGCCACTGTGAGCGCGAGGGCTACCGGGCTCACATCGGGAGGCAGGCGCCGGGCGAGGCGCTCCGCCGCCCTCGCGCGCACGCCCTCCAGGATCCGCCGACGTTGCCGCACCGCCGGCGGGGTGCCGCGTGAGGGATCCGGGCGAGGCGGCGCCACGAGGCGGGCGCGGACCACCGCGCCGGCGCCCGGGCGGAGCGATCCCGGGCCGATCGGACCGCCGAAGCGTCGCCACTCTCCGCGCAGCCGCACGAGGGCGCCCGCGGCGAGAGAGGGGGCGGGCGGGACCACGTACGCCACGAGCGACGGGATGCGGCACTCGAGCGAATCGCGCCGCAGGGAGGGCTCGAGCAGGGTGAGCCGAAACGAGCGGGGCGGACCGCCCCGGGCGACACTCCGCCCGACCCCCGCCGCCCGCCATCGCGCCGCGGCGCGTCCTTCACCGCGGCGTCCTTCGCCCTGCTCCGCCCGGCGCAGGGCCGTCCGCAGCCTCCCGGCGACCACGACCGCATCGCCGCTCCGAAGGTCGGCCGTGCACGAGGCCCGGGCCTGCCGGGCGCCGTGCGCGCCCAGCACCGTCCCGGAGAGGAGCGAGGAGAGGAGGCAGGCCCCGGTCAGACCGTGCCGGTTTGCGCCCCGCCGCCCTGATCGGCGGAGCGCCGCCGCTCCGCACAGGGCGAGGGAGAGGAACGCCAGAGCCGGGAGCGGGCCGGCCCTACGAGCGGGGAGCGAGCCGGCACCGCCGGCCGGCCGGCCTCTCGCCGCCGGGAGGCCGAGCCCGGTCGCGGCCCCCCGGAGGGCCGCGACGGCGCCGCGCAAGATGGGTGCAGCACGAAAGCGTGTCAGTCCCCGCTAGCGACCCGCCCGCCGCGCCGCGTCCGGCACGCCCCATCGGCAGCTCCGCGTCGCGTCGGCACCGGGGAGGCTCCGGACCGGAGGACCGAGCGAGCGCCGGGAGAGCCCGCGCGACTCGGTCTACGCTCCCGGCGTGGTCCTCCGCACGCCGGAACCCGCCGCCCCGGAGTCCCCGCCACCGAGCCCGGCCGCGCCGGTCGGATCGCTCCTCCCTTCGAGCGTCTCACGATAACGGCGCAGCGTGCGGCGCGTTCGCAGGTCGGCCCGCAGGCCCGCGAGGAACACGACGCTCATCCCCAGAATGATGGAAGCGAACACCACGACCGGCAGCGAAACCGAGCGCAGGGTGAAGATGCCGAGGTGGATTCGCACCCGCTGCCCCCCGTTGACGGCGGCGAACCACACGGCCGCTCCGGCCACGAGAGCGAAGCCCAGCAGCCGGTAGCCGAGCCTCACGCCACGAGCTCGCCCACGAAGGTCGCGCCGGTCGTGCGGAGCAGCCGGACGGTGCGGTACCGGTTGATCCAGCGCCGGTCACCGGGAAAGGCGACGACCTTGTTGGAGTCGG
Organism: Gemmatimonadota bacterium; assembly: GCA_046758745.1. GTDB lineage: Bacteria > Gemmatimonadota > Gemmatimonadetes > Palauibacterales > Palauibacteraceae > JBHIAV01. The sequence goes on along the minus strand of JBHIAV010000001.1, from coordinate 70,889 downwards.
TGCGGCCCAGCACGTCACCCGGCGAGCGGGCCTCGCGCTCCACCAGCACCTCGCGCAGCTCCCCGACCTCGCCCTCGTTGATCTCCCGCTGGATGGCTCGCTGCACCTCGATGGCGCGCTCCAGCCTCTCACCGGCCACCCCCTCGTCCACGAGGTCCTCCTCCGGGAAGCGCGTCGCGGGCGTGCCCTCGCGCGCCGAGTATCGGTACAGGTACGCGTCGTCGAACCGGACCTCGCGCAGCAGCTCCAGGGTCTCCTCGAACTCCGCCTCCGTTTCTCCGGGGAAGCCGACGATGATGTCGGTGCTGAGAGCGATCTCGGGAATCCGACGGCGAACGAGCGCGACCTTCTCCAGAAACTCCTCCGCCGTGTAGCGCCGCACCATCCGCTTCAGGATGCGTGTCGACCCGGATTGCGCCGGAAGGTGGAGCTGCTTGCACACGGTCGGCTGGCGGGCCATCACGTCCACCAGACGCTCCGTCACGTCGTTCGGGTGTGGGGAGGTGTACCGCACCCGGCGGATGCCCGGCACGCGGGCGACCGCCTCCAGCAGGCGGGCGAAGTCCCACCCTTCCCACGCGTACGAGTTCACCGTCTGGCCCAGCAGAGTGACCTCCGTGTAGCCATCCTCGACGGCGCGCCGCGCTTCGCGCAGCACCTCCGCCGGATCTCGGTTCTTTTCGGGCCCGCGGACGTACGGGACGATGCAGAAGGTGCAGCGGTGGTCGCATCCCCTCTGCACGGTGATCCACGCCGTCACTCCGTCCCTGCGGACGGCCTCCATCCCCTCGTAGTTCTCGCTCGCGTCGAGCTCGAGAAGGAGCTGTCCCCGTGGCCGCTCCCCGAAGCGGATCTCGTCGACAAGGGCCCCGATCCGCCGGTACGAGTCGGGCCCCGCCACGATGTCGACTCCGGAGATTGCCTGGAGCAGAGCGCTCCCCATGCGCTGGGCCATGCAGCCGGTCACGGCGAGCACGAGGTCTGGCCTATCGGTACGGTAGCGCCGCAGCTCTCCGAGACGTCCGAGCACCCGCCGTTCGGCATGCTCCCGGATGGCGCAGGTATTCACGACGATCAGGTCGGCGTCGGCGGGATCGGCCACTCGAACGTATCCCCGCTCGGCGAGGACCCCCGCCATCAGCTCGGTATCGCTGATGTTCATCTGGCAGCCGTACGTCTCGATGTAGGCTCGCCGCGTCGCCGGTACGACCGGGCGGGCGACGGGTGCAGCCCTTGCCCGCCGGCGCAGCGTGATGAGCTCGGTCACTCGTTTCCGCCCTTCCAGCCGGAGCTACGCGCCTCTCTCAACTCGCTCTCAATCCCTCCCGTCCGCCAACGCGCGCGGCTTCCGCGGCAGCCGGCTCCCGACCCGCCCGAGCGGCCGAATCGGCTGCACATGATGGACCGCGTGCCGGCCGGCGCGACCGCGGGCCGAAGGCTCGCCAGCCGAGGTCCGGGTGAGGCATCAAGCTAGCGAGGCGGGCGGGAGGCGGGCCAGACTTCTCTCGATTGCCGCTCTCCGCCCACGGCGGTAGCATCGGGGGATGCTCAGGCAGGCGGAGCTGCCGTTCGACGGTCTCCGAATACCGATCGAGGTGTGGGGAGAGGCCGACCGGCCTCTCATCTTTCTCCCGGGGTTGGGTGCCCATCCCATCTACTACCGGGAGGGTCTTCGCCGGCTCGCGCGGCATCTCACCGTCTTCATCCCCGATCTCTCCTTCCGGACGCACGGGAGGCTCCCGGAGGGGGTGGCCGGCTACCGGGCGCTCGCCGAGGAGCTGGCGGCCCGTTACGCGCCGGAGGCTCCGCGGGCGGGGCATTCGTTCGGCGGCTTCCTCGCGCTCCTCGGCACCCGCCCCGCCATCGCTCTCGCGCCGACGGTGCCGATCCCGGCCGGGTGGACCGCACAGGTAACGAGGGCGGCGGCCCTTCAGCTCCGGGAATACCTGGGCCTCGAGGGCCGGCGGGCGATCGGCTGGGCGTGGGGGATCATGTGCGACTACGTCGGCACGGCGCTCTCCCGCCCGCGCTGCCTCTTTCCCGCCGTCACCGAGATCCTCCGAACCACGGCGGAGCGGTACCCGCCGACAGCGCCGTCCGGACTCGTGCTGCTGGCGACGCACGATCACCTGTATCGCCGGCGTGAGAGCGACGCGTATCTGGCGATCTTGCCGGCGGGGGCCTTTTCCGTCCGCACGGTCGACCACGGCCACGATTGGCCGGTGAGCCACCCGGAGCTGCTGGAGAGGGAGCTCCTGGCGGCGCTGGGCGAACCGGTACGCGAAGAGCGATGGAAGGAGCTGTCGAGCCGCAGCGCCGGCCGAGGCCGGGCCCCGGGGCGGCGCGCCCGTCTACTGGCGGACGGCGAAAGAGATCGCGAAGCGCCGGAAGCCCTCCTCGACGCCGGAGTCGGCCAGGTCGCCCCGGCTCCCGAACTCCACAGCGAGATCGAGGACGGCCCGTCCCCCGGCCACTCCTATCCCCGTACCGAACCCGAAGGCCGTCTCGGAGAGCTGCGCCGCTCCGCGCGGGAAGAACGGTAGATCGGTGAAGCGGGCGCCGACCCGAAGCGGCACCACACTGCGTCCGAGCCGCACGCCGGTGTACTCGATCCCGCCGCCCCCCCACAGGGTATCCTCCGCACCGTCGTCCCCGAGGCGGCCGGCGGTGGTGGACCAGTTTGCCCACCCTCCCCCGGCAGCGAGGAGCAACCGTTCCGTCGGCCGGAGGCTGAGTCCCACCTCGAAGGCGGTCGGGAGGGAGAAGCGGCGCACCTCATCGGGGTCGCGCCTCTCGGCCTGTAGATCGCTCGTCCAGGTGAAAGCGCCGCCGAGGCGCAGCCAGCGACCGACGGCGATACCCAATCCGCCCCGCAGGCGCCATGAGGTGAAGCTCCACACCGTCGCCTCGTCCACATTGCCGATGATCAGGCCGGCTTCCAGGTCCGGCTCGAAGCGGCGCTCGAACGCCTGCCTCTGCGTGCCGCTGAGCCGCTCGTAGGAGCCGCCGAGGGAGATCGGTCCGAACTGCCGCGCAAGGGAGACATCGACGAAGCTGATCCCGCCATCGTGCTCCCGGCTCTCCACGAACGGGAAGCGTCCGATCGAGCTGTCGAGGGTGTCCAGGAAACGCACGCTCCAATCCTGGTCGAGCTCGGAGCCGAACCCGATGGAAAACGCCCACCTCCCGAGCGGCACCACGCCACGCAGGAGGGAGAAGCGGCTGCGGCCCGTGGGTTCCTCGCCGCCGGCTCTCCGGACGTCGACGTCCTCGGGCACGGCGGTGAAGCCGAGGATCGGGGAACGGAACTCGACGAGGTCGGCGGGATTTCGGAAGGAGAGGGACGCTCCCATGAGCCCCACCCCCGTTCCTCCGAGAGCGGCGGCCCGCGCATCCAACGGCGCCACCGGGTACCCCAACCCGAGCGAGGTGACGGGCGTCTGCGCTGGCGCGACGGTGGGGCCGGCGAAGGCGGCCAGCAGGCCTGCCAAGCGCGCGATCGCCCTCGGCGCCAGGGGCAGGAGTTCAAAGCGAGGGGACGACGCGGCGCGGATCACGGCAGCCGGAAGGGGGTGGAGGGCGTCACGAGCATCCGGAGCACGGGCTCGACATCGACCGGCCCCTCGACGGAACCGAAGTCCCACAGACCGAGTCCTCCGCCCTCCGGTAGCGACCGGAAGCCGACAAAGAGCTGGACGAGCGAGGCCGGATCGGCTTCGGCCCACTCCGCCAACAGCTGGGTCACATCGAACACGAGCGGCTCCCCGGCCTCCAGCGAGTCCGGATCTAGAGCGCGGGGCAGCCCGAGGGCGGCGCCGATGGGTGTCTTCGCCCCTAGGACGAACGGATCCGCGAGCAGCCGGAACACGCTGGAGGAGATCACTCGATCCAGCGCGTACGGATCCGGCGAGGGCGGAAGGGGTCGGAGGAGGATCTCCGCGCGGTTGATCGTCGAACCGCGAATCTTGAGGCTACCGACCCGCTCCGGGGGTGTGAAGCGAACGTAGGCACGTGATGACGGGAGCCCGGCTACTCGGAGCGAAAGGCCGGCCGCAGGGCGAGGGGGATCGAAGATGAAGGTGCTGGCGCTCGCCGAGCGAAGCACCGTGAAGAGGGAGTCGATGCCTTCGAGCCGGGCGCGCATCCGGATGGCCAGGTTCGTCGCGCCGAGCCGGCCGGCCGGCCCGCCCACCACGACGGCGATCCCCGGCCCGCCCCCGCCGTCCCGCCAAGCCACGAGGAGGGAATCGACATCCACCGCGTCGAGGGCGAGGCGCACCGTGTCCGCACGTCCTTCGAGCTGCCGCTCACCCAGCAGAGCGCCGAGGTCGCCGCCCGGCGTCGACCAGGACTCACCCCTGGCGGCCTCCGTCCAGGTGGCCTCTCGCGCCTCGAAGCGGCGGGCGAGGGCACGAACCTCCACCCGCAAAGCCGTGGCCGAATCCGTGAAGACCGACTGCGCCGTGTCCAGCACGAGGCGGATGGAGGCGCTGTCGAACTCGAGGACGGCCCGGCGAACGGTGTCGATCTGAACGCTGTCGGGAATGTTCGAGAAGCGTCCGAGGATGCGTGCCTGGAGCGTCGAGTCGGCGGCGGCGACCAGGATGCCCGCATCGCTCGGTGTGCTGAAGCCGGAGAAGGTGGTATCATCCCACTGCGGGAGCTCCGAGGCGCGGAGCCGGAGCTCGACGGTCTCGGCGCCCTCTCCCGGCACGGCGTCCGGCGGGACGTCCGTGAGAGCCTCCTCGGTGCAGCCGGCCACTTCCGAGGCGAGGAGGACAGCCGCGAGCGCGGCGAGCCTCGCCGTCACCGACGGTCCTTCTCCGGCCGGGGTTCGCCGAGGGGACCGTCTGTCTCGGTGGCGTCGGGACGCTCCGCCTTCCCTGACCGTGCCTCCGCGGCCCGCCCGACGGACGGCTCGAAAGCGAAGGCGCCCGGCAGGAGGTCACCCAGCGTCCAGTGCATCGTTTCACCGGAGGCGCCCTCGCTCCTCACCTCCAGCCCGAGCCCGAATTCCGCGAGCGCCTGCCGGCACATCCCGCACGGTGAGGCGGGACGCTCCCCGCTCACGCAGATGTACAGCCTCCGGAACCGGCGCGCTCCCGCCCGCACCGCGGCCCCCAGGGCCACCCTCTCGGCGCACATGGTGACCGGATAGGAGGCGTTCTCCACGTTGCACCCGCCGAACCGGCGGCCGTCTTGCGCCTCGAGCGCGGCACCGACGCGGTAGCCTGAATACGGCGCATACGCCTGCTCCATGGAGGAGCGAGCGGCCTCCCGGAGCGCGGCCCACGGCGAGCTCTCGGTGCGACCGGTCATCCTCGTGGGACGCCGGATGAGCCCCGGCCTTCATCCGCGCTCGCGGTCCCGTTCTCACCCACAGGCGCCTCGATCCTCGGGAGCCGGCTCGACCAGCCCGTCAGGATCTCGTAGTCGATCGTCTCGCACCACCTCGCCATCTCCTCCAGCCCGATCTCCTCCGCCCCGTCCCGGCCGAGGATGGTGGCCACATCCCCCGAGCGGACCCCGTCGATCCCGGTAACGTCGACCACGATCGAATCCATGCACACGTCGCCCCGGATCGGGGCCCGTCTCCCTCTCAGGATCGCGTACCCGCGGTTCGAAAGCTCGCGACGAAGGCCGTCTGCATAGCCGATCGCCAGGGTCGCGAGCCGGGCGGGGCCCGGTGTCCGGTACGTGGCGCCGTAGCTCACCGTAGTTCCCTCCCCCGCCCGGCTCACGCACAGGACGCGCGCCCGCACGGCGGCCACCGGCTCCGGTCGAGCTCCGCCGCAACGTCCACCGTACAGGAAGATCCCCGGGCGCACGACATCGGCGTGCATCTCCGAAAACCGCAGGATCGCGGCGCTGTTGCAGGCGTGGGAGGGAACCCTCTCGATCCCCGCGCGCTTCAGCTCCACGAGGGCGTCGCGGTACCTCCGCCACTGCTCCCGCGTCGCGTCCTCATCCTCGGCGGCCGAGTGGAAGTGCGTGAACGTGCTCGCCAGTTCGAGTGGGAGCTCGGCGAGGGCCGCCCTCAGCTCACGGGCCCAACTCCCGGCCCGATTCCACGCCGGTCCCGACCGGCCCATCCCCGTGTCGATCTCCAGATGCAGCGAGAGCGTCCGAGCCGTGGCGGCGGCCGCCTCTCCGTACACCTTGAGGGCGGCGATCTCCGTCACCACGGGCTCGAGGCGCTCCCGAACCATCGCGGCGGCGTCCATCGGCGCGCACGGCGTGAACACGATCACGCGGCCCAACCACCCGGACCGGCGGAGGGCCACTCCCTCCTCGACGGTCGCCACCCCGAACCCCCACGGGTCGAGCGGCTCGAGAGCCCGCATCGCCCGCTCCGCACCCAGCCCGTACCCATCCGCCTTGATCATGGGGAGGAGTCGGCAGCCCGGTCGCAGACGCGCGACGAGCGTCCGGCCGTTCCGCCCCAGCGCCGCCGGGTCGACCTCCACCCAGGCGCGCCGCGTCGCTTCGATTGACACCGTTTTCAAGGCCGGCATAGTATACCGGCCGTATGTGCGCCGAGCAACAAGCTTTCCGCCCTTCCGGAGGGGCGCCGCGCGCTGGCTCCGACCGGGCCGGGGACGCGGCGCTCGGACGGAGCCTGGCCCTCGTTCGCTTCCTGCGCGCCCGCTGTCAGTGGGATGCGAAGCAGACGCCCGAGACCCTCCGGCCTTATCTCCTCGAAGAGGCGCACGAGGTCGCCGAGGCGATTCGCAAAGGCGACGAGGACGAGCTTCTGCGCGAGCTCGGTGACCTACTCCTCAACGTCGCCTTCCAGATCGTCCTCGCCGAGGAGCGGGGGGCGTTCGAGGCCGATGCCGTCGTCTCCGTTCTCGAGCGGAAGATGCGGGAGCGACACCCTCACGTGTACGGCGAGGGGACCGAGCCCCGCGAGTGGGAGGCCCTCAAGGCGCAAGAGCGGCGGGGGCGCACACAGGATCCCTTTGCCGGCGTCCCGAACGCCCTGGAGGCACTGAGCCGGGCCGCACGGTTCCAGGAGCGGGCGGCCGCCCTCAACTTCGACTGGCCGGAGGCGAGCGGCGCGCTGGAGAAGCTGCGCGAGGAGACGGAAGAGCTGGAGAGACTTCTCGCCGCGGCCGCAGGGGCGACCGATCCCCCGGATGGATCGCACGCGGAGTCGAGCCGCGAAACCCTGGAGGAGGTCGGTGACCTGCTGTTCACGGCCGTCAACGTGGCACGGCTCGCCGGGGTTCATCCATCGGTGGCGCTCGAGCGCGCGACGGACAAGTTCGCTCGGCGATTCCGGCGCGTTGTGGAGCTGGCGCGAGAGAGCGGGATCGACCCGGCGGAGACTTCGCTCGAGACGCTGGACGCCCTGTGGGAGCGGACGAAGATGGAAGACGGGACGTAGCGGGCGCGCGAGGGCTCGGCCGTTCAGCTCCCGGTGATCCGCTTCACGTCCCGGGTTCCCTTCCGCGCCCCCAGCCCCACCCCCACGCCGAACAGAAGCGCGCTCGCCCCGTTGATCACCGGGAGGAGGGCGAGTGGCGATGCCACGAGCGCGGCCAGCGCGCCGGCGATCACCGGCGCCGCCCCCCTGTGGGCCACATCCACGAAGCGCAGACGCTCCCGCACGAAAGCCCTCGTCTTGAAATAACCGAACGCGGACGCCCCACCGGTGAGGGCGAGCCACAGCAGCTCCTCCATGTGAGCCCTCCTTTCGCACCCTGATACGGCGCAGCTGAGAAGAAAGTTGCAGCCGGACGGGGATCGGAGCGAGCTTGGCCGTCGGCCTACCGGACGTTGCCCGTCCGCCCACCACAAGCTTGGCTGTCTGCTTACGATAGGCCGAGCTGTCTGCCTACGAGCAAATCGGGCTCTCTGCCTACAGCGATCCCGCCTGTCTGCTCATCGCAAGCCCAGCTGTCCGCCTACGGCGAGCTTGGCCCTCGGCCTACCGGGCGAGCAGTCCCGCTACGGGGCGAGGCGGTTCATGAGGCGCGGAAAGGGGATCGCCTCACGCAGGTGTGGGAGGCCGCAGATCCAGCTCACCGTGCGCTCGAGGCCGAGGCCGAAGCCGCTGTGCGGGAAGGTACCGTACCGGCGCAGGTCCAGGTACCACCCGTACGCCTCCTCCGGAAGGCCCTCCTCGCGGATCCTCGCCACGAGCTTGTCGTAGTCGTCCTCGCGCTGACTGCCGCCGATGATCTCCCCGTACCCCTCCGGCGCGATGAGGTCATCGCACTTCACCGTGCGGGGGTCGGCCGGGTTTTCCTTCATGTAGAAGGCCTTCGCTTCGCGTGGGTAATCGTACACGAACAGCGGGAGCTCCCGCCCCTCTGCAAGGAGCGTTTCGTCCTCCGCCCCCATGTCATCGCCCCATTCGATGTCGCTTCCACGCTCCCGCAGCCCTTCGACCGCGTCCGTGTAGCTGACTCGGTCGAAGGGCGGCCGGATCTTTTCCAGACGCGAGAGGTCCCGGCCGAGGGTCTCGAGCTGTGGGCGTTGGCGCTCGAGCACTCGCTCGACGATGTAGGTGACGAACTCCTCCTGCAGCCGCATGTTGCCGTCGCTGTCGAGCCACGCCACCTCCGGCTCCACCATCCAGAACTCCGTCAGGTGCCGACGTGTCTTAGACTTCTCGGCACGGAAGGTCGGGCCGAAGCAGTACACCTTCCCGAGCGCGGCGGCCGCCGCCTCCGCGTAGAGCTGCCCGGTCTGCGCCAGATACGCCTTCCCCATGTCGAAGTACTCCGTGTCGAAAAGCGTCCCGGCGGACTCGCCGATCGCCCCGGTGAGGATCGGCGTGTCGATGAGGATAAAGCCCCGCTGGTGGAAGAAGTCCCGGATAGCGCGGATCACCTCGTCCCGCACCCGCATGATCGCCGCCTGGCGCTCGTGCCGGAGCCACAGGTGCCGGTGGTCCAGCAGGAAGTCGATCCCGTGCTCCTTCGGCTGAATCGGATAGTCGACGGCCGGGCCGACGACCTCGATGCGGGTGCCCGTGAGCTCCACGCCGCCGGGGGCCCGCGTGTCTTCGCATACCACGCCGTCGACGATCACGCTCGCCTCGTAGCCGAGACCGGCAGCCGCCTCCCAGCTCGCCCCGTCCACCTCGTTTCGGGCCACCACCACCTGTACCTCGCCCGTCCCGTCGCGCAGGATCACGAACAGGATCTTCCCGCTCGAGCGGAACTGGCGGACCCAGCCGCGCACGGTGACGGTCTCCCCGACTTGCCGGGGCAGCTCGCGAATCGGGCACACGTTCTCGGCCATGGGCTCGGTTATCGTATCGGGGAAAGGCGGCTCCGGGTGGCGGACGGCCCGGGGCGCTGGGCGACGCGGAGAGTAGACACGCAGCGGAGAGTCGTCAACGGCGGGCCCACGTGTTCCGGCGGACCCCCGATGAGACGGTGGCTCCACCCCCTCATCCGATCCCGTACAGCGCCTCGTGCCTCGCGTAACGCTCGGCCAGCTCACGGGCGAAACGGCGGTGAGGCAACCGACCCAGCTCGGGGTCCTCGGCGACGATCGCTCGAGCGCGTCGCCGCGCCACCTCGAGGAGGGCCGCGTCCCCCGCCAGGTCGGCGAAGCGAAGCTGGGGTGCTCCGTGCTGCTCGAGACCGAAGAGGTTGCCTTCTCCGCGCAGGCGAAGGTCCTCCCGCGCCAGGACGAAGCCGTCCGTCGTCGACGCGAAGGCCCGCAGGCGCTCGGGAGGTTCCTCGCCGGAGAAGAACGCCACGCAGTAACTCTGCTCGGCGCCACGGCCCACACGCCCGCGCAGCTGGTGCAGTTGGGCAAGCCCGAAGCGCTCCGCGTCTTCGATCATCATGATCGTGGCGTTGGGTACGTCGATCCCCACCTCTACGACGCTCGTGGTGACGAGGAGGTCGATCTCGCCGGCCAGGAAGCGGCGCATGATCTCCTCTTTCTCCGCCGGCTTGAGCCGCCCGTGCAGGAGGCCGACGCGGAACTCCGGGAAGCGCTTGACGTGCGCCTCGTGCATGGCGGCGGCGGCGCGAGCGTCGATCGCCTCCGACTGCTCGATCAGCGGGTACACCGCATACGCCTGACGCCCGGCACACAGCTGCTCCCGTACGAACTCGAACGCCACCTCCCGGCTCTCGGGACCACGGATGCCCGTGACCACCGGCCGCCGCCCGGGAGGCAACTCATCGATCACCGAGAGATCCAGATCCCCGTACAGCGTGAGCGCGAGGGAGCGCGGAATCGGCGTGGCGGACATCACCAGTGTGTCCGCCGCTCTCCCCGCGTCACGCATCAACCGGCGCTGGTCGACGCCGAAACGATGTTGCTCGTCCACCACCACGAGACCGAGGGAACGGAACGAAACCCCCTCCTGGATCAGGGCGTGCGTCCCGACGACCAGCCGGGCGTCGCCCTCACGCACCCGCTGGAGGAGCCGCTCGCGCGAGGGTCCCTGTACCGAGCCCGTGAGAAGCTCGGGCTCGAGACCGAGCGCGCACACGTGCTCTCGGAGCGTGCGCAGGTGCTGCTCGGCGAGGAGCTCTGTCGGTGCCATCAGCGCGGCCTGGTGGCCGCACTCGACCGCCTTGAGCATCGCGGCGATGGCCACCACCGTCTTGCCGCTCCCGACGTCTCCCTGGAGAAGCCGGTACATCCTTGCGGCGCTCGCCATGTCCTCCTCGATCTCCGCCCACACGCGCCGCTGAGCCGCGGTGAGGCGGAACGGCAGGGACGCGAGAAAGGCCGAGCTCAGCCGGGGAGCCGCCCGCATCGGGTGACCGGGAGCCTCTCGGCGCAGACGCTCGCGGGCGCGCGCGTGGAGGAGCTGTAGGAAGAAGAGCTCCTCGAAGGCGAGCCGGCGGCGCGCCGGTTCTACATCGGAGAGACGCTCGGGCCGGTGGAGAGCCCGGAGCGCATCGGGGAGCGGCGGCAGGGAGAGGTCGGTCAGCCAACTCTCCGGCAACGTCTCGCGCACCTCGCGGAGGAGGGTATCCAGGTTCGACTCGACGATGCGCCGGATCTGCCGGTGGGTGAGTCCCTCGGTGGCGGGATAGATGGGGAAGACGCGTCCCGTTCGCTCCGCTTCCTCCTCCGCCGAGGCGAGGATCGTGTGCTCTCGCGGCTGGAGCTGCCGCCCGTGGAAGAAGCGGACGGGTCCCGAGACGAGGAGGACGTCGCCACGAGCGACCGTTCGGTCGAGCCACGGTTGGCCGGGCCAGGCGCACTCGATGAGCCCCGACTCGTCCCGGAGCACCGCCCGGAAGATGCGAAGGCCGCGGCGGGTCGGGAGGATCCCCTTCGAGATGACGTGGCCGATGACGGTCGCGTCGTCGCCGGGCTGGAGGGAGCCGATCGGGGCGACGGTGGTGGCGTCCTCGTAGCGATGCGGCAGGTGGTACAGGAGGTCCCGCCCGGTATGCACGCCGAGGCGCTCAAGAAGCTCCGCCCGGCGCGGGCCCACTCCTCTCAGATACTGCGCGGGCCGATACAGCAGGGAGCGGCGGTCGCTCATCCGGTCGACAGAAGCCTGCTCACGTACCGGTCGATGTCGAACGGCTCGAGAGCCTCCGCGCTCTCGCCCGTGCCGAGCCAGCGCACCGGCACCGAAAGCTCGCGAGCCACCGCGACGGCGGTGCCGCCGCGCGCCGTGCTGTCGAACTTTGCGAGGAAGAGCCCGTTGAGCGGCAGGGAGCCGCCGAACTCGCGCGCCTGGCTGAGCACGTTCTGCCCCGAGGTGGCATCCACCACGAGGAGGCGCTCGTGCGGCGCCCCGCCGATGAGCCGCGCGAGGACGCGGTCGATCTTCTTCAGCTCCTCCATCAGTCCCCGCTGCGTGTGAAGGCGGCCAGCCGTGTCCACGATGAGCCGGCGGATACCGCGAGCGCTGGCCGCCTGGGCCGCGTCGTATGCGACCGAAGCCGGATCCGCTCCCGCCTGCCCGCCGACGAAGTCGGCTCCCACGCGCTCCGCCCAGATGCGGAGCTGCGCCTGCGCGCCGCTCCGGAAGGTGTCCGTAGCCGCCAGAAGCACCCGGCCGTCGCGCTTGGCATAGTGCCGGGCGAGCTTCGCGGCCGAGGTGGTCTTGCCAGTCCCATTGACCCCGAGCAGCAGCGTCACACGGGGATCTCCCGCCGGCTCGGCCGGTGGGCTCGCGCCGTCCGCCGCGGCCGCGAGAATGGAGGAGATCTTCCGCCCCAGCAGCTCCCGGAGCTGCGCTTCCGTCGAGACTTGGCCCCTGTGCGCCGCCCTCTCCAGCTCCGAGACAAGCTCGAGGGAGGCCTCCACACCGAAGTCGGCCTCGAGCAGCACCTGCTCGAGCCGCGCGATGGCCTCGGCGTCGATCCCCCGTACGAGGACGGTGACGTCCGTGAGCGCCACGTCCACGATCCTCTGCCACAGCGAGCGGCGCGGACGGTTCGATCTCAGGTCGAGTCCCTTCTCTTCAGCCAACTCACGCTCTCTGAAGTGCCTCGGCCGGTCCCCGCCGGTGGCCGCGCCGCGCCCACCGGCGAGCCGCCGTCATCGCGGGAGCCACGCCGTCACCACCGCCGCGCGGGAGCGGGGCCAGCATGGTACGCGGGAGCCGGGCCAGCATGATACGCGGGAGCCAAAATCGCCGGGGCCAGGCCGTGGTCACAACCGGCCACGGCCCGACCGCTCATCGGAGCCCGATTCGCCGCCGCCAGGCCCACTCGCCGCACAGGAGGAGGGTCGCCAGGGCGAAAGGCCATACCGGCCGCGGCCGGGCCGAGCGCTCTCCACGATCAGCCGCACCGCCGCTCCCCACGCGAAGCGGCTCGAAGGTCTCCCGCGGGCGGAGCTCTCCTCCGGCGTCGCCGACGTCGAACGGACGTTCGACCCGGAACTCCCCCTGCGGCCCCCTCCCGGTCGCCACGAAGCGGGCCGGTCCGTCGGGTAGCGCCGGCCCGGCCACCCGTCCCTCCGGAGCGGAGATGGTGTCCGCCCACACCGGTCCATCCGCCGAATCGTACACTGCCAGGGCCAGGTCGCGCACCCGTGGCCGGACTCTCCAACCGAGCGGTTCGCCCGCCGGCGGCGGGTCCCGCTCCAGCTCTACGGGCCGGCCGGCCCGGAACTCCAGCAGCCATCCCGCCACGCCCCCGAAGAGGGCCCGGTAGGCCTGTCGGGACATTCCGTCACGAAACGCCCACCGCCACAGGCCGGAGGCGGCGGCGACGGCCCACCGCCGGCCCTCCGCCCCGCCGGCCACCAGAACCGGGCGCGCGGGGCCCAGGCGGTCCCGCCGCGCGAGGAGAGGCGTCCACTCCGACGGCCCGGTCACGGAGAACAGCCCACCCACCGGCGGCAGCTCCTCGGCGGCGATGCCGGCGAAAAAGGCGGAGATCGGGCTCGCAGGAAGCTCGCCGGAGGGGTACCAGTCGCCGCCCATCGCCTCCACGACGTGAATCGGCGTTCCGGGCACCGCGCCTCCGCCGCGCGGTAGGTGGAGGACCCGGTCGTGGGTGGCGAGGAGAGTCGCCAACCAGTCGGGGAGCGAAGCCGGCGCGCCCTGGACGACGAGGAGATCCGCCAGACGCGCCTCCCGCTGCACGCGCGTGGCGGAAAGAACCGCTTGCGGCTCCGGGCCGGCGAGAACGAACCGATCCGGCGACATTTGCAGGTACGCCCTCGCACCGCCTACGGCCGCACCCTCCAGCACGGGGAGGAGAAAGCGGCTTTCCCAGTCCGGGTCGAGCGAGATGACGATCGCACCCCGGGTGCCGCGCGACACCTCCATCCACACGCGGCGGCGATCGGCGGCCCCGTACGGATCCGCCTCTGGCATCAACGAGACCTCGTACGCCCGCCACTCGTCGGTCGCTGCAGGCTGGGCCGGCAGGAAGCGGAGGGCGACTCGCGCCGTTCGACCGGGCGCCGGGACCGGCGTCCGCGCCCGGGTCACCTCCCGTCCGGCGGTGGATAGGCCGAGCTCGACGGTGTCGGGGAGCGCGGAGGGCTCGCCCGCAGCGACGAGCTCGGCGAAGACTTCCGCCGTGTCCCCGGCACGCGCACGGGAGGGAGCCGTGACTGTCGCCACGCCGACTCTGGCGACCGGAGCGGCGACGCGGATCTCCACCACGTGGAGCCCGAGGCGCTCAGCCTCCGCCCGTGCCTCCCAGTAATCGTCCCACTCTCCATCGGTGAGGACGATGACGTCGGCGGCTCCTTGCCCGCTCGCCACGGAGAGCGCCGGCACGAGACGCGAGGCACGACCCGACGGGCGGGCGAGGAACGCCGAATCCGGCGTAACCGCCACCGGCTCGTCTCCGAACAGGATCACGCTCCGGGGACGCAGGGCGGAGAGCCGGCTCCGCGCGGAGTCGAGGCGCGACGGGCCTCCCGGCACCGCGGGGAGCGCCATGCTGCGGGACACGTCCAGCAACACGACGGGCCCGCGATCCGCCTCCCCCCGGACGGCCAGCGGGGGCAGCCGGAGCCCGCCGATGAGGAGGGCCACCGCGAGCGCGCGCAGAACGGCCGCGAGCGCTCGGCCGCGCACCCGTTCCTCGCGAGCCGCGTACCACCACACACCCACGGCCGCACCGCCCAGGGCCGCCGCGGTCAGCCACACGGCGTCGCTCATCGACGCGTGCGTGGAACTGGGCCGGCCGGGGCGATCCGCAAGGGACGATGGTCAGCCGTCATGTATCGAAGAACCCGGCGACGATGGCGGAGTGCCGCACCGCCGCCGGCACGGCGAGTCTCAGTCGGCGAAGCGCCGGTCGGCGGGCGGCGGCCCTTGCGGTAGCTCGGGGAGTGGCAGGCGCGTGAGAAGGTCCAGGGCGGCCGCCGTCACCTCGGCGAACATGGGGCGATAGCGCTCCTCCAGCGCCGGGGCCGACGGGAGGTCGATGGATGCCGGGTTCCGGTGCCGTCCATTCTGCAGGAACTCGTAGTGCAGGTGGGCCGCCGTGGCCAGGCCGGTGGCTCCCACGCGCCCGATCACCTGGCCCTGCCGGACCCGCTGGCCTGCGCGCACGCGGACGCGGCTCAGGTGCGCGTATCGGGTCCGGATCCCGCCGGTGTGCCGGATCTCGATCATGCGGCCGTAGCCGCCCCACACGCCGGAGCGCGTGACCGTACCGGCAGCCGTCGCCTGGACCGGGGCGCCGTACGGCGCCCCGTAGTCCGTGCCGAGGTGCGGACGGTGGCGCTTGAGGATCGGGTGGTACCGCCGGCGTGCGAAGCCGCTCGTGATGCGGAACTCCAGCGGAGCGCGCAGGAACACGCCCCGGAGCGATTCGCCTTCCGTATCGTAGTATTCGAGCCGCCCATCCGGACGGAGAAAAGGAATGGCGGGAAGGCGTCGGCCGCGATTCCGCATCTCGGTGGCCAGGAAGCGGAAGGATCGCACGGTACCATCCGGCCGCACTCGCCGCTCGACCGCGAGCCTGAAGCCGTCGCCCTTCTGAATGTCCCGAGAAAAGTCGATCTTCCACGCGTAGATCTGGGAGGAGAGTCCCCACACGAGCTGCGCGAACTCCTCATCCCCCAGCTTGCCTACGTCCCCCGAGAGCTCCGACTCCCACAAGTTGGTCCGGATCAGCCCGGCCAGCATCAGGGTGTCGACCCTCACGGGCACAGAGTCGTACCGGGCGTCCCAACCCGTCTCGCCAGCCTCGAGCCCCAGTCGTTCGTCCCGGCTGAGCTCCATGTAGAGGCGACTCGGCGCCTCGTCCGCCGCTCCGCTGAAGTAGACGACCACGCCCGGACGCAGCGTGCGGGGTTTCTTGAACGGCCGGATTGTCTCGATCAGCCGGTGTGCCGCCGCACCCGAGAGGCCGTGGTCCTCGAGCATCTCGGCGAGCGTCTCGCCGGGCCGCAGGGTGTCGGACATGACGACCGGGGGCGGTGGTGTGGGGACGAAGACGGTCTTGACGTCCTCGGGGGTGACGGGGCGGGAGCGCAGCCCCGAAAGGAGAGCGAGCGCCACGGCGACCGCAACGGCCCACGCCATGACCGGGCGGCGGCCGACGAAGAACCGCGCTGACGGGCGGCGGCGGCTGGCGCGCAGTCTATCCGGTCTCGGTCTCAGGTCGGTCAGCGTCACGGCCGTCCACGTCGTCGGGTTGTCGGCTCCGGCCCCGCGCGGGCACCGGCGATGGCGGGAGACGGGACTCGCGGCGCGGCCCACCAGCTTGAGCCAGCCCGGCCGGCGCGACCCGAGCTCCCCGACACGGTGCCGGATTCAGTCCATCTGCCTCCGGATGAACGTCGGGATCTCCAGATCTTCCACCACCGTCCGCTGGGTGATCCGGTTTCGCACCACCACGCCGTCCGACTTGGTCTGTTGGCCCTTCAAGACCACCAGCTGCGGGCCGGTGAACGCCGGGGCCAAGTGGTCCACCACCGCTGAGAGCGGCTCCAGCTCGTCCTCCGCGATCGCTCCGAATCCCGTCGCGATCACGGTGACCCGCACGCGTCCTTCGAGGGCGGAGTCGGTCACCGCACCGAAGATCATCTCGGCCTCGTCCCCCGCCGCCTCCTGCACGATCGAGTTGATCGTCGTGACCTCGTCTATGGCAAGGTCCGGGCCACCCGAGATGTTCACCAGCACTCCCGTGGCACCGTTTATCGATAGGTTGTCCAGGAGCGGAGAGCAAATCGCCTGCTGCGCCGCGTCTACGGCGCGCGTATCGCCGGACGCCTCACCGGTCCCCATGAGGGCGGCTCCTCGGTTGGACATCACCGTACGCACGTCGGCGAAGTCCACGTTCACCTCGCCGGTGACGCTGATCAGATCCGAGATCCCCTGCGTGGCATGCAGGAGCACTTCGTCGGCTGTCTTGAGGGCATCCCGGAAGGTGGTGCCCTTCCCCACGACCGAGAGCAGCCTTTCGTTCGGCACCACGATCATCGTATCGACCGTGCGGCGGAGTTCCCTGAGGCCAAGATCGGCATGGCGCATCCGCTTCTTCCCCTCGAAGTGGAACGGACGCGTGACGATCGCGATACACAGGGCGCCCACCTCCCGTGCGAGCCGCCCCACGCGGGGCGCGGCTCCCGTTCCCGTGCCGCCCCCCATGCCTGCCGTGAGGAAGACCAGGTCGGCCCCGTCCAACGCCTGACGAACATCCTCTTCGTTCTCGGCGATCGCCTGGCGTCCCACCTCGGGCCTCGCGCCCGCTCCCAGCCCTCGTGTGAGCTTCTTCCCGATCTGGAGCTTCAGGTGAGCGCGGCAGTGCTTGAGAGCCTGAGAGTCGGTGTTGATCGCGACGAACTCGACCCCCTCCAGGCTTTCATCGACCATGCGGTTGACCGCGTTTCCTCCCGCACCGCCGATCCCGACCACCTTCATGCGGGCGTTGCGGGCGATGGCATCGTCGAACTCGAAGATCATCTGCTCCTCCTGACGCTCCTGGTGGTGTACCGTGGTTCTCTGCACCCGATCTGCTCCTTCCGGCGAACCATCCGTTGCCCGACGCTCCGTTTGTCCCGCCGGCGCCCCCTCTCGTCCATGCGCCCCGGTGGCGCCCACCCTCAGAAGAAGTCCTTGAGCCAGTCCGTCACACGGGCGAACGCTCGCCCCGCCAGCCCTCCTCCTCGTCCCTGACCGCGAAGTCTGCCGTACAGGGCGAGCCCCACCGCCGTGGCGAACTTGGGGCGCCTCACGGCATCGGCGAGTCCGTTCAGCCCTTCGCCGGGTACGCCGAGCCGTACCGGGGTGTTGAACACCTCCTGGGCGAGCTCCACCGTGCCCGGGAGCGAGGCCCCGCCGCCGGACAGGACCAGCCCGCCCGGGAGCCCGCCGAGGAGGCCGACCTCCTCCAGCTCCTGATAGACGAGACCGAAGATCTCATCCAGGCGCTGCTCGATGATATGAGCCAGCAGCTCGCGGGAGACCTGGCGCGTGCTCCCGGGCAGCGGGCCGGGAACGGAGATCTTCTCGGCCGGATCGACCTGTCCGGCCCGGGCGGCCCCATACCGGTCCTTGAGCCGCTCGGCCTCTCCCATCGGGACACCGAGGCCCTTCACGATGTCGTTGGCGACCGTGATGGCCCCCCAGGGGATCGAGGCGAGGAGGCGGAGGCGGTCCTGCCGGAAGACGACCAGGTCCGTCGCCGACCCCCCCAACTCGACGAGCGCCACCCCGGCCTCCAGCTCCGGCTCGGCGACGACGGCGAGGTGGCTGGCGAGGGGAGCGAGCACGAGCTCCTCGATCCGATAGCCGGCCCGGTCCACGGCCTTCCGGAGGTTCTGACACGGCGTCGCCCCGCCGGAGATGATGTGGGCCTCCGCCTCGAGGCGGGTGGCCGCCATTCCCAGCGGATCCTGGATCCCCCACAGGCCATCCACCGCGTAGTCCAAGGGAATCGCGTGCAGCAGCTCGCGATCCGCAGGGAGCGCCACGGCGCGGGCCACCTCGTGCACCCGGTCGAGATCGGTCTGCGAGACCTCCTCGTCGGCCACGACCACGACGCCGTTCGAGCGCCCCATCCCGATGTGGTCGCCGGCCACCGCGACGTAGAGCCCCTCCACCTCCCGTCCAGCCATCAGCTCGGCATCGCGGACCGCGTCCCGGATCGACTCGGTGGCCGCGTCGATCCGGGTGACTGTGCGGTTGCGGACGCCCTCCGTGGGCGCCAGCCCGACGCCGAGGATTCGCGTCGGAGCCTCCTCACCGCTCCATGCCGGGGGCGCTTCCACAATGACCGCGCAGGTCTTGGTGGTCCCCACGTCCAGGCCCGCGATGACGGACGGCCCGCCGATCACGCCCCCTCCTTCTTCACCAGCAGGACGACCTGAGCGGAAAACCGCGCGTCCGCCGTCGCTACCGCCGCTCGGCCCGCGACATCGGCAAGCGCCGTCTCCACCCTCCGCAGGGCGGTTATCGCGCCGTCGAAGGGGAGAAGGACGCGCTCGGCTGCGCTCTGTTCGAGGAGCCGGAGCTCAATGGCCGGACCCGGGCCGACGCGGAGCTCCGAGATCTGGTCGACCAGAGTGGGGTCGTGCTCGCCCAGCCTGACGAGTAGGGCGAGAAGCTCACGCGCCGCGCCGCTCGCGAGTCGACCGTCCTTCAGCCCGGCCACGTCCGCGAGGATCGGGAGATCCAGGGCGTGCTCGGCCGCACGGAGAGGAAGGAGCCGCCCGTCCCGGTCGAGCGGCACGAGCTCCGGGGTGGCGACCAGCGCCACCGGCTCCGCCTCCTCCACCCGGATCTCCAGCTCCCGCAGCCCGGAACGGCGGACGGCCGCCTCACGCACCAGAGGGTGCTCACGGACCCGCGACTCCCAGGAGGAGGGGTCGTCCCACACGGACGCCTCGGGCGGCACGTCGGCCAGACCGAGCACCTCTTCCGGCGTCACGTACCGCGCGCCGACCACCTCGATGCGTTGTACGCGGAAAGCGGGCATGGTGCTCAGCAGGGGAGGGCCCCAGGCCGTGGAGGTCGCTCCCACCAGCGTGGAGATCCCGATGACGGTCAGGCGCCGCCGGCCCCGCCGCGTCATGATGCCGCCCCCACGGCGCTCAGCTCCTCGGGTGGGAAGCCCCACAGCCGGATCTCCGGCTCGAGCCACACGCCGAACTCCTCGTGCGCCCGCCGTCGGGTCTCCCGCATGAGCCACAGCACGTCCTCGGCCCGCGCCCCACCGAGGTTCACGATGAAGTTGGCGTGCCTCTCGGCGATCTGAGCCGCACCGCGACGCGCTCCCCGCATGCCGACCCGCTCTACGACCTGCCACGCCGATCCGAACGCCCCTCCCGGGTTCTTCCAGGTGGAGCCGCACGAAGGCAGCTCGTACACCTGCGCCTCGACCTTTTCTCGCCTCCGGATCATGTGCTCCAACTGGACGTCCTCCGGATCGGCCGGCGGCGCCGCGAAGCACGCCGCCAGGAAGATCCACTC
This sequence comes from Gemmatimonadota bacterium, assembly GCA_046758745.1. Taxonomy (GTDB): domain Bacteria; phylum Gemmatimonadota; class Gemmatimonadetes; order Palauibacterales; family Palauibacteraceae; genus JBHIAV01. The sequence goes on along the minus strand of JBHIAV010000001.1, from coordinate 51,052 downwards.
CTCCGGGACCTCGACCCGACGGTAGGAAGGCCTCGCATCCCGCGGTCCGAGCCTGACGCGTTCTCCCTGTGCGGTCATCGCGTCCGCCCACAGGACACGCTCCCACAGACCGACGTCCGCCGAGCCGGCGTTCATGCGCAGCCCTCCGCCGACCGTGCCCGGCACCGCCTCGAGGAAGCCGAATCCGGAACGGGCGGCGCGCCGCGCGGCCCCGATGAGGGCGGGGAGACCGGCCGCAGCGCCGGCCTCCAGCGAGTCCGCGGCGAGCCGCAGGTAGTCCAGCTCGCCCCCGAGCACCAGGACCGCTTCCAACAAACCGGCATCCGCCACGAGCACGTTCGCGCCCCAACCGAGGACGCGGTATGGGGTCCCGCTCAACGAGGCGAGTGCCCCGGCCAGCTCACCGATGGAGCCGACGCGCCCGAAGCTCGCGGCCGGCCCTCCGATCCCGTAGCGGGTGTGCTCGGCTAGTCGCACGTCAGACTCCCAGCGCATCCGCACCCAGCTCCCGGGCCGCCTGCCGGGCGAGCTCGGTGACGTCCCCCGCCCCCATGAACACGAGCGCCGTGGGGGTGCCGGTCGCTCTCCGCACGACCTCCAGCGCTTCCTCCCAGGTGACCGGACGCACGTGCGCCGGCGCCGCCTCGACGATCAGCTCGGACGTCACCCCGGATATCGGCTCCTCGCGCGCCGGATAGATCGGCAGCACGTGAGCGGCGTCCGCCGCGCCGAGAGCCTCCGCGAAGTCGGCGGCGAGGGCCAGCGTGCGGCTGTACAGGTGCGGCTGGAATACGACGATGAGACGGCGGTCCGGGTACCCCTGCCGGAGGGCCGCGAGGGAGGCGCGTACCTCGGTGGGGTGGTGGGCGTAATCGTCCACGATCGCCACATCGGCCCGCTCGGCGAGGAGCTCGAGGCGACGCTCCACCCCCCGGAACGTGGCGAGGGCCTCGCGCAGCGGGTCGGGATCCGCTCCCAGGAGGATGGCCGCCCCGAGCGCCGCCCCGGCGTTGCACACGTTGTGCTCGCCGGGCACGCCGAGAGCGAAATCGAGCGTCCCGGTCGGCGCGTGGAGCCGGCAGCGCTGGGCGGCCTCTCCAGGGCCGAGCGCCTCGACCCGGAAGTCGGCTTCCGCGCCAAGGCCGTACGTGAGCGCGCCGCTCACCCGCGCCGCCGTCTCACGGGCGCCCGGATCATCAGCGCAGGCGAGCACGCCGCATCGCCCGACGGCGCGCGTGGCGAAGGTCACGAAGGCGTCCGACAACGCCGCGAGGTTCCCGTAACTGTCGAGGTGCTCCGGCTCGACGGAGCTTACTACCGCCAGGTGGGGATCCAGCTCGAGGAAGGAGCGGTCGAACTCATCCGCCTCGACGACGGCGAGATCGCCCGCACCGCGCCGAGCGTAGCCGCCCCACGCCGCGACGCGACCGCCCACCGCGGCGCGAGGATCGAGCCGGGCCGCGCGGCAGGCGATGGCGATCATCGCCGCGATGGTGGTCTTGCCGTGCGTGCCGCTCACGCCGACGAGGCGTGAGCCGTTGACCATCGCCCCGAGTGCCCGAGCGCGCTTGAGGGTGGGAATCCCGAGCTCACGGGCCGCCGCGACCTCGGTATGTCCCTCCGGCACCGCGGCGCTGTACACCAGGAGGGCGACATCCCGCACATGGGCGGGATCGTGGCCGGGAAGGAAGGTGACCGAGGCACCTTCCAGGTCGACGCCTCCGGTCGTACGGTTCCGGTCGCACCCGCTCACCCGGTAGCCCTCCCATGCCATGAGCGCCGCGAGCCCACGCATCCCCGCCCCGCCCAGCCCCATGAGGTGGACGGCGCTCCCCGACGAGGGGAGATCGGCGCGGGTCGGGAGCGCCCGTTCAGCCACGGCCGCCGTTCTCATCCGCCTCCCCCTCCCCTCCCGGCGGCCGCTCCGGGCCGGGCGAGGGCGGCGGGACCCCCGGGACGTCGGCCGGCTTGGCGCCGCGGCCCGCCCGGCTCTCGCCCGCCAGCCGCAGCAGCTCCCGCGCGATCCGCATCGCCGCATCCGGCCGACCCCGCCCTCGCATCGCGGAGGCCATGCATGCCAGTCGCGCCGGGTCGGCGAGGAGCCCCACGATCGTCTCCCACAGCCGACCCGGCCGGAGCTCCTCCTGCTCGAGCCGCACGGCCGCTCCCGCCGCTTCGAGCGCCCGCGCGTTCTCGCTCTGGTGGCCCGCCGCCGCGCTGGGGAGCGGCACGAGCACGGCCGGCACCCCGGCGGCCGCCAGCTCGGAGAGGAACATGGCGCCGGCACGCGACACGGCGAGCGTCAACCGGCCGAGCTGCGAGCCGAGCTCCGGGATGAACGGGACCACGCGTATCCGATTCGCCCATGGGTGCTCTCCCACGCGGGCGGCCACCTCCTGCTCGTGCGCCGCGCCGGTAACCCAAACGAGCCGCACGTCCTCCGGCCACGTCCGGGTCGCCGCGAGGTCCGCAAGGAGTCGCTCGTTGAGGGCGCGCGCCCCCTGGCTCCCCCCGATCAGCGCCACGATCCGCCCCTCCGGCCAGGGAAAACGCTCGGCGCCTGACCCTCCGCCGGCCGGCGGGGCGACGGGATTCCCGAATGCGAAGAGCCGGGTATGCCGGCCCGGCCGGAGGCGTGCCCGAGCCTCCGGATAGCCCAGGTGCAGCTGGTCCACGTGGCGCGCCAGCCACCGCGTCACCAGACCGGGCCGGGCGTTCTGCTCCTGCAGCGCCGTGCGCCGTCCCCCCACCCGCCCCCATACGACGGCGGGTCCGGAGGCGTAGCCCCCCGTGCCGACCACCAGCTCCGGGTCCAGCTCCCGGAACACGGCGGCCAGACCCGCGACCACGGCCGGGGCGCTCCCGAGCAGCCGCCAGTTGCGCCATGGGCGGCTCCGGTAGATCGGTTGCATCGGGAGCAACCGATACGGGAGGCCGCGACTCGGCAGCACCGCGCGCTCGATCCCGCGCTCGGCCCCGAGGAGGAGAACCTCCGCGCGCGGCTCCGCTCGTCGGAGCGCCTCGGCGAGGTTCAACGCCGGCATCAGGTGCCCCCCCGTGCCGCCGCCCGCCAGCAAGATCCGGGGGCCGCCCACGCGTCAGCATCTCCGCTTCTTGGCGACGTTCAGCAGGATGCCGGTGGCGGCAAGCGTGAGGACGAGGCTCGTTCCCCCGGCACTGATGAACGGCAGATTCACCCCCGTCGTGGGGAGGAGGCCGAGCGTCACTCCGATATGCCCGAACGCCGTCAGCGAGACGAGGGCGGTGATGCCGACGGCCAGCAGCCGGCCGAACAGATCGGAGGCGCAGGTGGCGATCCGGAGACCGAGGAGGGACCAGCCGAGGAAGAGCGCGATGACGGCGACGGCCCCGATCAGTCCCCATTCCTCGGCGATGATCGAGAAGATGAAGTCGTTCTGCGGCTCCGGCAGGTAGTGCAGCTTCTGCAGGCTCTTCCCAAGGCCGATGCCGAACAGCCCGCCCGAGCCCACGGCGATGAGCGATTGCTGCAGCTGGTAGGCACCCTCCGAAGCCGCCGTCTCCGGATCGAGAAAGGCGGCGATCCGGGCGACCCGGTAACCCTCGCTCATCATCCGATTCCACGCCACCGGGAGCGCCAGCAGGCCGAGGAAGACGAAGTGACCCAGGCGCGCACCGGCGCAGAAGAGGACCACGCCGGCGAGCACCGCGATCAGCAGCGCAGCCGAGAAATGCGGCTCGAGAAGGACGAGAAGAGCGATGGCCCCGACCACCAGTAGAAACGGCAGGAGGCCGTGGCGGAAGCTGTGCAGACGGTCCTGCTTCTTCACTGCCAGGGCTGCCACCCACACGACGACGGCGATCTTGGCCAGCTCCGAGGGCTGGAAGAGCAAGCCGAGATGGAGCCACCGACGGGCGCCGTTGAGGCGAGGCGCGATCGACTCGGTTCCCGGCAGCAGCAGGATGAAGAGGAGGATGGCGCTCAGCCCGAGGAGCGGCCAGGCGAGGGAGCGGTAGATCCGGTAGTCGATGAGGCTGGCCACCGCCAGCACCAGCAGCCCGAGCGCCGCCCGGCTCAGCTGGGCGAAGAGGTAGTGACTGTCCGGGAGCCCCTCCGCCTGGGCCACGAAAGAGCTGGCGCTGTACACGGAGAGGAGGCCAAAGCCAACCAGAAGGAGGGTGAGGGCGAGCAGCCCCTTCCGGGTCCATGCCGAGCCGTCTGCAGCCTGCTCGGCGCACCCGGCCCACGGCCGCCTCCTCACGACACACGCTCCCGAGGCGCGGCATCATCGAGGGCCAGGAATGCCCGCTCGAAGGCCCGGCCTCGCTCCTCGTAGTCCGGAAAGAGGTCGTAGCTCGAGCAGGCCGGCGACAGCAACACGACGTCTCCGGGCTCGGCCAGGTCTCCCGCCGCCCGCACCGTGGACTCGAGGGTACTTTCGACGCGGATCGTCGAGACCTCCTCCCGCAGATCCGCCACGATGTACGGCGCTGCCTCGCCGTAGGCCACGATCGCCCGCCCGTGCCGCCGCAGCTCGGGAATGAGCGAGGTGTACGGCTCTCCCTTGTGACGCCCGCCGAGCAGCAGGACCACGGGGCGATCGAACGCCCGCAGCGCCACGGCGCTGGCCGCGACGTTCGTCGCCTTCGAGTCGTTGACCCACAGGACGTCGTTCCGCTCGCCGATCGGCTGCAAGCGGTGGGGGAGCGCTTCGAACTCCCGCAGACCGGAAGCGATCTCTCGGTCGGCGCACCCCACCAGCGCGGCCGCGAGTCCGGCAGCCAGCGCGTTGGCAGCGTTGTGGCGGCCGACGAGCTTGAGCTCCGAGACGGAGGTCCACCGGCCGGACCGTTCTCCGAGGCGCAGGTGCAGCCATCCGTCCGCAGCGAGATACGCCCCACGCTCGACAGGCCCTCCCACGGAAAAGAGGAAGTGCTCACCCTCGGCGCCCTTCGCCAGGTCCAGCACAAGCTCGTCGTCCGCGTTCAGGACCCAACGGCTTCCGGGACCGGCGTTCGCGAAGAGGCGCTGCTTGTCCGCGTAGTAGGCAGCGACATCCCGGTACCGGTCCAGGTGGTCGGGGGAGAGGTTCAGCAGCAAGCCGATGTCGGGGGTGAACAGCTCGAGGTCGGCGAGTTGGAAGGAGCTCAGCTCCACCACCACCCACGCCGGATGCCGCTCCAGCAGGGCGATCTCGGCGAGCGGACGGCCGATGTTTCCGGCTACGACCGCCTCCACACCCCCGGCGAGGAGCAGATGGCCGGCCAGCGCGCTGGTCGTGGTCTTCCCGTTCGTACCGGTGATCCCGATGAGGCGAGACCTCACATCGCGATAAGCCAGCTCCACCTCGGCGATCGTGCGGACCCCGGCGGTGCTGAGCTCGCGTCGCACGGACGTGTCCGGACCGATGCCGGGGCTGACCACCACGAGGTCCGCGGCGCGGATACGATCGAGGTCGTGTCCGCCGATCTCCACCTCCATCCCCTCTTCGCGCAGCGCCGCCGCGTTTCCCTCTACGGCCTCGTTCCGCCCCACGTCGCTCGCGTACACCCGTCCCCCGCGTGCATGAGCCAGGCGCGCCGCGGCCATGCCGGACCGTCCGAGGCCGAGCACCGCCACCGAAGCCCCGGGCGCGAAAGCCGGCTCGATCCGCTCCGTCATCATCGGAGCTTCAGCGTGGCGAGCCCGACGAGCGCGCAGATGATCGCCATGATGTAGAAGCGGATGACGATCCGTGTCTCTGGCCATCCCAGCTGTTCGAAGTGATGGTGGAGCGGAGCCATGCGAAAGAGCCGCTGGCCCGTGCCGCTCCGCCAGCGGCTGTACTTGAAGAACGTGGTCTGCAGGAGCACGGAGACCGCCTCCGCCACGAAGACGCCGCCCACTATGAGGAGGAGGAACTCCGACTTCAGGAGGACCGCCACGGTGCCGATCGCCCCGCCGAGCGCGAGGGAGCCTGTGTCGCCCATGAACACCTGCGCCGGGGGGGCGTTGAACCACAGGAAGCCGATCGCCGCGCCCGACAGGGCAGCGCAGAAGACGCTGAGCTCCCCGGACCCCGGCAGGTACTGGAGCCCGAGATAGGCGGAGGTGTCCGTCCGCCCGATGGCATACGCGAAGGCGCCGAACGTGAGAGCGGCGATGGCGCTGAGGCCGGCGGCCAGGCCATCCAGCCCGTCGGCGAGGTTCACGGCGTTCGAGCTCCCGATGATCACGAGTGCGACGAAGAGCGGGAAGGCAGGCGCCCAGAACAGCACCTGGATGTCCTTGAAGAACGGGACGGTGGTCTGGGCCGCGGGGTGCCCGGAGAGCGGCGTGATGAGCAGGAAGAGCCCGACCGTGAGCCCGAGGAGCGTCTGCCACCACAGCTTGTGGCGGGCGATGAGGCCACGCGACTGGTGCTGAACGACCTTGAGCCAGTCGTCCGTGAAGCCGATCGCTGCGGTACTGAAGGTGACCGCGACCGCGATGAGCACCTGCCACTGGTCGAGACGGGCCCACAGGAGCGCCGGCAGGAGCACCGCGATGAGGATGATGATTCCCCCCATCGTCGGGGTGCCGGCCTTCTTCAGGTGCGACTTGGGACCGTCGAGGCGCACGACCTGACCCCAATCCCGCTTCTCGAGCCAGCGGATCACCGCGGGGCCGACCAGGAAGCTCACCAACAGGGCGGTGACCATCGCGCCCGCCGCCCGGAAGGAGATGTACTGGAAAACGTTGAACAGGATATGCCGGTCGGCGAGCGGGAAGAGCAGGTGGTAGAGCATCAGCCCGTCGCCCCGCCGAACTGCTCCTCCAGCCGCTCGACGACGCGCTCGAGCCGCACCCCTCGAGATGCCTTCACCAGCACCACCTCCTCCCCGGTGAGGTGCGACCCGAGCGCAGCCCACATGTCCTCCGGTCCTTCGGATTGGAGGACGGTCGTTCCGTTCGGCCGGCTGATGGACTCGAACGCCTCGCGGAAGTCACCCGTCGCCACCACGAGCTCGAAACCCGCCTCGACGATCCGCTTCGCCACCGCCCGGTGCGCCTCGGCGGCCCGGGCGCCCAGCTCCAGCATGGAGCCGACGGCCGCGGTGAGTCGCCGCCCCGGGAACGCCTCGATGCAGTACCGGATGGCCGCCTCGAAGGACTCCGGGTTCGCGTTGTAGCAGTCCGCCACCACTGTGAGCCGCCCGAGCTGCCGGAGCGCCCCGCGCATTCCGACAGGCCTGTAGTTCGCGAGGCCGAGGGCGGCCTCCCGGGCTGGGACCCCGAGCGACTCCGCCACCGCCGCCGCCAGCAGCGCGTCGCGCAGATGGTGCTCTCCCCCCACACCGACCCGGTACTCGACGCCGCGGCGCTCGAATGCCACGCCCGCCGGCCCGACGTGCCAGCGGTCCGGTACGAAGTCGCACGCCGGTCCGAGTCCGGCGACCACCGTGTCCCGGCGAAGACGCCGCGCTTCCTTGGGAAGCACCGCCGGGATCTCGCCGACCACCACGGCTCCCTCGGGCGCGGCCCCACGCAGGAGCGCCATCTTCTCGGCCATCACGCCGATCTCGTCGCCGAGCCCCTCCAGGTGCGCCGGGCCGACGGTCGTCACCACGGCGTCGTCGGGCGCGGAGATCTCGGCGAGTCGCGCGATCTCCCCCGGCGCGCTCGAGCCGAGCTCGAGCACCCACACCTCGGCCTCTTCCGGAGCCGCGAGGATCGAGAGCGGCACGCCGATCTGGTTGTTCAGGTTCCCGCGGGTGCGGTGCACCCGGAGGACCCCGCCCAGGGCGTGGCCGATCATCTCCTTCACCGTAGTCTTGCCGGAGCTACCGGTCACGCCGACCACCCTCGCTCCCCGCCGCATCCTGTAGTGGGCCGCCAGGTCGGCGAGCGCGCGGGCCGGGTCCGCGACCGGGAACCACTCGAGGTCGATCTTCACGTCCTCCCGCCCACGCGGCACCACGGCCCCTAGCGCCCCTCTCGCCGCCGCCTCCTCGAGGAAGTCCGCTCCATCAAAGCGTTCGCCCCGCAGCGCGATGAACAGAGAGCCGGGTTTGAGGTCGCGGGTATCGGTGGAGACGGATGTGAAACGGCTGTCCGTTCCGTTTCGAGGGAGACCGAAGATCCGGCGCAGCTCGTCCGAGCCGAAGGCGGCCGCCGTCACGCGTCCCCCTCACCCGTGAGCTCCGCGACGATCTCCGCTTCGTCGAACGGAATCTCACGATCGGCGAAGATCTGGACCCGCTCATGCCCCTTGCCGGCGAGGAGCACGACATCGTCGGGGCGGGCGTTCTCGAGCGCGGCCTCGATCGCCTCGCGCCGATCGAGCACGATCCGATAGCTCCCCTCCGGGAGACCGGTCACGATGTCGGCCGCGATGTCGGCCGGAGATTCAGAGCGGGGGTTGTCCGAGGTGACGATGGCCATGTCGGCCTTCTCGACCGCGATGCGCCCCATCATCGGACGCTTGCCTCGGTCCCGATCCCCACCGCAGCCGAAGACCACGAACAGACGCCCGCCCGTCGCGGGCCGCACCGCGTCCAGCGTGCGGGCCAGGGCGTCCGGCGTGTGCGCGTAGTCGCGGAGCACCGTGGCGGGACGGTGCGCCAGGACTTCCAGCCGGCCGGGTACCTGCGGTGCCGCCGCCAGAAGGGCGGCGACCCGCTCCGCTCTCACGCCCATCGACAGGGCCACGGAAGCGGCGCCCAGCGCGTTGTACACATTGAACTCTCCGAGCAGCGGCAGATGCACTGCCGCCTCTCCCTCCGGCGCCACCAGGCGCCACCGGCTCCCTGTCGGGTCGAGCCGAACGTCGACGGCCCGCACCTCCGCGGCCGGGGAGAGCCCGTACCGGATCACCCGGCGGCCAGCGAAGGGGGCACCGCCCCAGGCGGGATCGTCCGCGTTTACCACACAGGCGCCGGAGGCCTCCACGAGGGCGGCAAGGCGGAGCTTCGCCTCCCGGTAACGACGGAGATCCGCGTGGTAGTCCAGGTGATCCTGGGTCAGGTTGGTGAATATCGCCCCCGCGAAGGCGAGGGCCTCCACCCTGCGTTGGGCAAGGGCGTGCGAGGAAACCTCCATCACGACGAGGTCGGCTCCCGAGGCCCGCGCCTCGGCGAGCGCTCGCATCAGCTCGATCGGCCCGGGCGTGGTCAGCTTGCCGGGACGGGCCGTGCCTGATGCATCGATGAGACCGAGAGTCCCGAGCGCCGCCGCCGGTCCCAGCTCACCCAGAAGATGCCGGCTCAGCCAGGTGGTCGTGGTTTTGCCGTTCGTCCCGGTCACCCCGATGAGCCGGAGCGAGCCCGCCGGGTCGGAATGGGCCAGCGAGGCGAGGTGAGCCAGAGCCGTGCGGCTATCCGGCACGAGGAGCTGTGGGAGGCCGAGCGAGGTATCGACGGACTCCACCACCGCTGCGGCCGCACCCGCCGCCGCGGCGGCGCCGAGGAAGGCGTGCCCATCGACCCGCGTCCCACGGACGGCGCAGAAGAGCACACCGGGTCGGGCCTCGCGCGAATCGGCCACGAGGGCCGTGAAGCCGTCGGGCACCGCGCCCCACCACTGGGCTGAGATCGCCCTCTCCCTGAGCCGCCTCTCGATGTCGTCCTTTGAGATCACGGTCGACCCCGCATCCCTGTTCTGTCGGGTTCCGGCAACCGCCGGTGCCGTCGATGCGGCCCTCACCGGGATGCGCCCTCTTTCATCGCAGCGTGATCGTCTCGCCGGCCCTCATCCGCGTGCCGGGAGCCGGCCGCTGCTCCCGCACGTGGCCCGACGCGAGCAGCTCCACGCTGAGGCCGAGCTCGTGCAGACGGGCCGCAGCCGCCCGTACGCTGAGCCCGCGCAGGTCGGGAAGCACCGGGAAAGCATCGGCATCCTCCCGCGGAGGACCTAGCGCACCTCCCTCCCATCGGGGGCGCGGGACGGCCGTCCGCGGAGGTTGCGGCCCGGCCGCCACGAGGAAGAAGTGTCCCGCATTCGCCGTGCGGTTCCACCTCCAGCCTTCGGTCGGCGCATCCTCGGCCCCCCGCAGAGCGATCCCCCGCGTGGCCATCGCCGCCTGCACCACACTCCGGCTAATCGGGGCTGCCGTTTGGCCACCGTAGTACCGACCCTGGGGATCCTCCAGCTTGGTGAGGACCACCAGACGCGGATCGTCTACGGGGGCATACCCCACGAAGGACGCGGCGTACCGTCGCTCCCCGTATCCGCCGATCGAGGCGATGCGGGCCGTGCCCGTCTTCCCGGCGACGGGCAGCGTGGCCAGCGCCGCCTCCCTGCCGGTGCCGCCTTCCGCGACCACCGACCCGAGGACGCGAGAGATGGTATCGGCCAGCTCCCGCGAGATGATCCGGCGGATGGGCTCCCGCTGCCGCCGCCACACCACGGAGCCGTCGGCCGCCCGCACCTCCCGCACGAGCCCGGGCTGCATCAGGACGCCGCCGTTCGCCAGGGCTGCGTACGCGGCGACGAGCTGCAGGGAAGTCACCATGAACTCGTAGCCGAAAGCCAGAGACGCCTGGCTGAGGCCCGACCAGTTCTCGGGGCGGCGCAGCAGCCCGCCCGACTCGGACGGGTACTCCACGCCCGTCGGCGTGCCGAAGCCGAAGTCGCGCAGATAACGGTACTGCTGCCCCGGTTCGAGACGCTTGGCCAGCTTGGCCGCGCCGATGTTGCTGGAGAAGCGGATCACCTCTGCGACCGAGAGCGTGTCGTACGGGTGGACGTCGCGGATCGTCCGTGATCCGTCGCGCCACTCTCCGTGCTCGGCGTAGACCCGATCGGTGAGGCTCGCCGCCCCTTCGGCGAGCAGCGCGGCGAGGAGGAACGGCTTCGCCGTAGAACCGGGCTCGAACGGATCTGTGAAGGCCGGGATGCGCCGCCCTCCGTCGGAGCCCCGGCTGGCCACCGCCAGGAGCTCGCCCGTCCTCGGATCCGCCAATACGACGTCGCCGCCCGAAGCGCCGGTCTGACGGATCGCTCGGTCGAGCGCGTCCTCCGCGATCGCCTGTAGCTCCGCGTCGATGGTCAGATAGACGTCGTGACCCGGCTCCGGCTCGGTGAGCAGCGCCCCCGGTAGGCGATACGTGGCCCCTCGTGCATCCCGGCGCTGGATGGCGGCCCCCGGCCGCCCGGTGAGCAGGTCATCGAGGACGAGCTCGAGGCCCGACAGCCCGGATCCGTCGGGACCGACCGATCCGAGCAGCGCCCGAGCCAGGCCCCCTTCCGGGTAGACCCTCGAGCCGAGACGATCGAAGTGGACCGCGCGGCCGAGCGCCTGCACGAGCCGATCGCGCTCGAGGTCGCTCACCCGTCTCGGGATCGCCACCCAGCCGGCCGCGGCACCGCGCAGGGCAGCCACCTGCGCCCGGGTGAGGCCGAGGATTCGGCCGATCGTGGAGACCGCGGCGCTACGGTCCGTCACCTCCCGTGGCGCAAGGTACGCCCGGTACTCGTGCCCATCGAGGGCGAGAGGCCGCCCGGCACGATCGTACATCCCGCCACGCGAAGCCGGGATCTCCACTCTCGGCTCGCTCTGCGCGAGCGCCTTCTGGCGCCACCGCTCGCGCTCGACGAGCTGCAGTTGGCCGGCGCGCACCACGCACGCGGCAGCAGCGAGGATGAGGACGGCGGCGAAGAAGCCGCAGCGACGGGCATGGGTGCCCCGCGTCACGCGCGACCGGTCTCCGCTCAAGGTGTCTCTCCTTCCCCAGAGCCGGGCTCCGACAGAAAAATGATCTCTCCGTCCATCGCCGGCCGAAGACCGAGCTCGCGCCCCGCCTCCAGGATGCGCTCGCGAGAGCCGAGGGAGTCGACCCGCACCATCACATCGGCCAGTCGCGCTCGAGCCGCGCGCTCCTCCCGCTCGAGCTCCTCCAGGAGCTCCGAGAGACGCCTCCCCTCGGCGCCCCGGCGGATCGAGACGAGCATGCCGGAGACGAGAGCCGCCAGCGCCGCGATCAGGATGGCGCGGCGCCGCAGGGAACCCGGGCGCCGGACGCTCTCCCGCCGCGTGGCGCTCGCTCGCTTCGGGCGGCGGCGGGGCGTCACGCCCGCTCCCAGGCTCTGAGCTTGGCGCTGCGCGCCCGCGGGTTCGCGCTCACCTCCTCGGCGGAGGGCCGGATCGGCCTTCGCGTCAGCGTCAGTCCGAGCGGAACCCCGCGGCACCGGCACTCCGGGACACCCGGGGGACACACGCAGCTCCGGCTCCACTCGCGGAACGCGTCCTTGACGATCCGGTCCTCCAACGAGTGATACGTGATCACGACCAGCCGCCCGCCGGGGCCGAGCAGCTCGCGAATCCCGTCCAGTCCCTCCTGGAGTGCGCCTAGCTCGTCGTTCACGGCTATCCGCACCGCCTGGAAGAGCCGCGCCTTGTCGCGCATCGAGAGGCTCCTCCGCAGGGCGGCCGTAAGCGCCGCGACGAGATCATCGCTCGACTCGAGCGGGGCCGCCCGGCGTCGACGAACGATCTCACGCGCCACCGCCCGCCACTTCCGCTCCTCACCGTATTCGCGAAAGACGCGCCCGAGCTCCTGCTCGGACGCCGAGTTGAGGAAATCGGCAGCGGGTCTCCCTTCGCCGGCTGTCCCGCCCATCCGCATGACCAACGGAGTGCTCCGGCGAAAGGAGAACCCGCGCGCCGTATCATCGATCTGGATCGACGACACCCCGACATCCAGGAGCGCGCCTGCCAGACCTTTCTCGTTCACATAGCCGGCCAGCAGTCCGGCCGAGTTCCGAAAGTTCTCGTTCAGCAGCCGGACGCGATCGCCGTACTCCCGCAGTCGATTCTCCGCTGCGGCGACCGCCGCGGGGTCGATGTCCAACCCGATCAATCGAACGTCCGGTGCGGCCTGCAGCAGCCGCTCCGCGTGTCCGCCACCGCCGATCGTCCCGTCGAGAAACGTTCCTCCGCGCTCCGGCCGGAGGTACGCGACCGCCTTCTCCAGCATGACCGGCATGTGCCGGTATCGACCCTCGCCCACCCGATCGCCCCCCCTGGCGCCCGCCGGGCCCGCGGATCAGACGAAGATCTGTTCCGCCAGCTTGCCGAATTGCTCCCGGCCGGTCCCGGCCGTCTTCTCGAAGCGCTCGGGGTTCCAGATCTCGATTCGCTCGAGTGCGCCTACGATCAGCGCCTCCCGCTCCACACCCACGCTCTCGCGCAACCGATCCGGGATGAGGATCCGGCCCTGCTTGTCCGGCGAAACCTCCTGCGCGTTCGCGGTCAGGCCGAGCAGATAGTGCCTTGCCTTCGGGTTACGTCGCACCATCTCCCGAAGCCGCTCCTCGACCTCACGCCAGCTCTCCTGGGGATATAGCGACAGCGCGTCGGCGTGGGCCTGGATGAGCACATACGAGTGCGAGTCGCTCTCCCGCCGGAAGGAAGCCGGCAGGCTGACCCGACCCTTCGTGTCCACTTGATGGAGGTAGCTCCCGAGGAAGCCGCCCACCGCGCACCGTGCTGTTGGAGGAAGGAGATGTGTTTCCCCACAGTTTCCCACTTTTTACCACCAGCCCCCATTCTACGGTCCGACCTCGACCGCCGTCAACCCCCACCCGCCCGGCTACCCGCACTGCCTCTTCCCGGATGTAAGACGGCCCGCCGAGACGGAGATCTCGGCGGGCCGTGAATCGACTCTCGAGGGGAGGAGCTCGCTTGCGCTCCCCCGGCTACATGACGGGTGCCCTCACCGACACGCCTTCTTGATGATCTGCTCCTGGCGGAAGAGATACACGTCCGTGTTCTCCCGGATCTGCCCCTGGCTCTTCGCCTGGTAGTTCCCCGCGCGGTTCAGATTGGGGATGACCTGCTGGAACTTCTCCAGCGCTCGACGGGCTGGCTCGCATGCCTCGTTCGCCTCGTTGGACCTGTCGATCGCCACGCCCTGCTGGAAGTAGCCGTACGCGGTGAAGAAGTTGATCTGGTTCTTCACCTCGCCGGTCGTGGCGAACTCGAGCGCAACCCGGAACATGGAGATGGCCGTCTCGTACCGCCCCTTCTGGAAGTAGTCCGAGTAACCGCGCGCGAAGAGCTGCCCGGCCACGAGATTCGAATCGGTGCCGCGCTCGACGGCCGACCGCAGGTCCACCACAGCGCCCTCACGGTCTCCGGACCGCAGCCGGAAGAGCCCGCGCCGAAGCCTCGCGTTCTCGTACTCCGGGTCGAGCTCGAGAACGCGGTCGAGCGCCGCCACGGCCTCCGAGAACCGGTCCATGCGCCCCAACACGTCGGCGCGAATCGACCACAGCCCGGGATCGTTCGGCATCATCGCCTGAGCCCGCTCGCCGAACTGGAGGGCCTGCTCGAACTCACCCATGTTGAGGTGGGCGGCCATCACGTTCTTCAGGATATTCGGGTCGATGCTGTCGCCCTTGAGCGTGAGCACCTCGCTGTAGGCTCGAATGGCGAGACGCACGGCTTCCGGGTCGGCGATCGCCGCCTCACCGTTGCCTGTGGCGGAGGAGCCGGGCTCGCCCTCCTCGGCCTGCGTGCCCTTGGTGAGGGCCACGTTGCCGAGGTACTCCCAGAGGGCCGCGTTCGTCGCGTCGCGCTCGATCCCCTCTTCGAGCAGCGCGATCGCCGCGTCGTAGCCGCCGGCCTTCGCCAGATCGAAGGCGACCTTGAGCCGAACGTCCGCGTCCGCCGGGTTGAAGTTCAAGTACTCCCGATACAGCTCGGTGGCGCGCTCCACCTCGCCGAGCTGCGCGTACGTGTAGGCAAGCGATTGCAGGGCGTCCGTCTTCGCCGCGTTCTGCGCGACCACAACGTCCAGGTCCTCGCGCGCCGCGTTCCAGTCCTCCTGCTTCATGCGGATGCGGCCCCGCAGGTAGAGCGCCTCCCCGCTCTCCGGGTTCAGCTCCAAAGCCCGGTTGCAGTTGCGCAGCGCATCCTCCAGCTGGTCCGCGGCCAGGTAGTCCCGGCAGAAGACGACGGCCTGGAGGAACTGAACCTGTCCCTCGAACGCCTCGTAGATGCGCGCCGCCGCCTCCTTCACCTCGTCACGTCCGTCGCCCCCCACCCGGAACTCGGGAACCTTCAGCTCGTCTCCGGTGCGGGCGTCCACGAACGTGACGCTGACTGCGTTCCCGCCCGCCGCGGGGACGATGGTGCCGTACATCACGACCTGAGCGTTCAGCCGACTGGCGAGCTGGCGCCACTGGATGAGGCCGAGCTCCTTCTCGTCCAGCTTGAGCCGCTTCAGCTCGTCGCGCAGCTCCTTCCTGTCCACGGAGGTGAGGCTAGGGAAATCCTTCAGGTCGTCGCGCACCTCATCGGCGATCTTCCGGCCGAAGTCGGCTTTCACCGAGCCCTCCGTGTGGAGGGGGGCGACGAGAACCCGGGCCCGTCCGGAGGAGGCGGTGCTCTCCTGGGCCTTCGCTCCGACGGCGGATGCCAACGATGCGAGCACCGCCGCCGTCAGAGCCGGCGCCCGAACCTTCCAGCCGCTTCCAACTCCCTTCATGCTCAAGCCCTCGCCTGAAAGCCCTTGCCGGAAACGAGGATTTGCCGCCCCGCCATCGATACCCGCGACGCCGGGGATGTTCCGAGCCTTCCAGGCACCGCGTTCCACGCTCCGCGCATGGGCGAAGCAGGATTCGAACCTGCGACCTCCTGCTTGTAAGGCAGGCGCTCTGGACCAACTGAGCTATTCGCCCGCGCGGTCCGGCCGGAGCGCCGCGCGAGCGTCGGCCGAGCCGCGTGTCGCGCGCCGATCCCCCGGTTGTCGGGAAGCGAAAAGTTTAGCCCTGAAAGCGGGGAAGCGTCAAGCCGAGGTCAGCTCGTCCACGCACATATCGAATATGCTGCGCCAAGGAGGCCGGTCGTGCTACGACTCCCTTCCCCACGGATCGACCCGGTTCTCGATTCCCTTGCGCCCGAGCGCGCCGGCCATCCGACACGATTCGCGGAGCATCGGTCCGCCATCTTCCGAAATCAGGCGCGGCCGCGCACGCCCCTCCTGCGCCGCATCAGGCCGGGGCTCCGGAGCGCGCCCCGACGAGCCTCTCGTACACTTCCACGTATCGCGGCACCCGCGACTCCCACGAGAAGTCCATTCGCATACCGTTCTTCATCATCCGGCGCCACGCCTCGCGGTCCTCGAACAGCTCGAGCGCCCGCGCGATCGCCCGTCTCACCCCGTCGCGCGTGTAGTGGTCGAAGACGATCCCCGTTCCTTCCCCGGTCCGGGGATCGAACTGCTGCACGGAATCGGCGAGCCCTCCCGTACGCCGCACGATCGGCACGGTGCCGTACAGCAGGCTGTACATCTGGTTGAGGCCGCAGGGCTCGTACAGGGATGGCATGAGAAAGATGTCACTTCCCGCCTCGATGAGGTGCGCCACCTCGTTGTCGAACCCGCGTCGGAAGACGGCGCGACCCGGGAAGGCCGACTCCAAGCCGCGGAATGCCTCCTCGTACCGCGCCTCGCCGCTCCCCAGCGCCACCAGGCGCAGCCGATCGGCCGCCAGCTGTTCCCGCAACGGATCGAAGACGAGGTCGAAGCCCTTCTGGACGGTGAGACGGCTCACCACGCCCACCACCGGGATGTCGGGAGCCGCGGAGGAGCCGAGGCGGTCGAGCAGCGCATCCCGGTTCCGCGCCTTGTGCTCCAGGCTATCCACCGAATACCGGACCGGTATGAACGGGTCCGTGGCGGGGCTCCACTCCTCCGTGTCGACGCCGTTCAGGATGCCGACCAGCTCATCGCCCCTCCGGCGCAGGAGCCCGTTGAGCCCCGCACCGTACTCGGCGGTCTGGATCTCGCGAGCGTACGTCGGGCTCACCGTGGTCAGCGTACCCGCGTGCATGAGGCCCGTTCTCAGGAAGTTCACCCGCCGGGCTCGGAGATCCTCCTGGTGCAGGAGCGTCACGCCAACCCCGAGCCCCAGCTGTGGGACGATGTCGGCCGGGAAGATGCCCTGGTAGGCCAGGTTGTGGATCGTGAGCACCGTTGCGCTTCTCTCGAACAGGCGGTCCGACCCGTAGACGGTGCGCAGGAGCAGGGGCACGAGCGCCGTCTGCCAGTCGTGGCAGTGGAACACGTCCGGGGCCCAGGCCAGCCCTCGGCAGCACTCGATCGCTCCCCGGCAGAGGAGGAGGAAGCGGAGGTGCTCGTCCGGATCGGAGGTGTACACGCCGGCCCGTTCGTACAGCGGCGCGCACCGGAGAAAGTAGTTGCGCTCCGGAGCTCCTTCGCTCGCGGGCACGAGGACGTCGAAGGTGAATCTGCGATCCCCCAGGCTCACCGGGATCTGCTGGAGGCCCTCGACGGCGGAGAGGGCGTGGCCGACCTGAAGCACCTGCGCGTATAGTGGCACGAAGACCCGGACGTCGTGTCCGGCGCGTCGGAGGGCGGTCGGAAGGGCCGCCGAGACGTCCGCCAGCCCTCCGACCTTGGCGTACGGCGCGAGCTCGGGCGTCAGGTAGCAGATCCTCAGAGTCGGCATCCCCCCAGTGTAGTGACGCCATCGACCCCGGACCACCGGGCATGACGCGGAACGTCGTCTTCTTGGCGCCGTTGCGTGAGAGGTCGCGAGCGGCCGAGCCTCTTGAGGAAGAGCACGGAGAGCGGCGGCAGCGTGCACTCGAGCGAGAGGGCGCGCCCCTGGGACGGCATCTCCTCGGCCTCCGCCTCGAGGAAGGGGTACTCCCCGGACCCGCCGTACCGGGAGTCATCCGTATTGAGGATCGCCTCGTATGTGCCGGCGTACGGCACGCCCACGCGGTAGCGGTCCCACGCCACGGGCGTGAAGTTGCACACCACGAGGACGAAGTCCCGCCATCCCTCGGCCCAGCGGAGGAAGGCGAGGACGCTGCGATCGGCGTCGTGCGCCTCGATCCACTCGAACCCCTCCCCCGCGTGATCCAACTCGTGCAGGGACGGCTCGGCCACGTACAGTCGGTTGAGCTCCCGCACGAGGCGATGCAGGCCGCGGTGCCCCGGTCGGTCGAGCAGGGACCACTGGAGCTCTCCCTCGAAGTTCCACTCACCGGCCTGCCCGAACTCTCCGCCCATGAAGAGCAGCTTTTTCCCGGGATGCCCGTACATGTAGCCGAACAGCAGGCGGAGATGCGACAGCTTCCGCTCGTGGTCGCCGGACATCTTGGCGAGCAGCGATCCCTTGAGATGCACCACCTCATCGTGAGACAGGGGAAGGAGGAACCGCTCGCTGAACGCGTACAGGATCGAGAAGGTGAGCCTGTGGTGCATGGCCCGCCGGAAGAGCGGGTCCGCGCGAAACAGCTCGAGGGTGTCGTGCATCCACCCCATGTTCCACTTCAGATCGAAGCCGAGGCCGCCCGCGGCGGTCGGGCCGGTCACATTCGGCCACGCCGTCGACTCCTCCGCGATGGTGAGCACGCCCGGCGCCTCCTCGTGTACCGCTTCGTTGAGCTCACGGAGGAAGGCGATCGCCTCAAGGTTCTCTCTTCCCCCATGCACGTTCGGGAGCCACTCCCCCTCCGCCCGCGAGTAATCGAGGTACAGCATCGAAGCCACCGCGTCCACGCGCAGGCCGTCGATGTGGTATTCCTCGATCCAGAACAGAGCGCTCGAGATGAGAAATGCCGCGACCTCCGGACGTCCGTAGTTGTAGATCAGGGTCCCCCAGTCCGGATGCACCCCCTTTCGCGGATCCTCGTGCTCGTACAGATGGGTCCCGTCGAAGAACCCGAGCCCGTGCCCATCCCGCGGGAAGTGGGCCGGCACCCAATCGAGGATGACGCCGAGGCCCAGCCGATGCGCCTCGTCGATGAAGAAGCGAAAGTCATCGGGCGATCCGAAGCGGGAGGTGGGCGCGAAGTAGCCGACCGTCTGATACCCCCAGCTGGCGTCGAGCGGGTACTCGGTCACCGGAAGGAGCTCCACGTGGGTGTACCCGAGCTCCCGGACGTACGGGAGCAACCGCTCGGCGATCTCCCGATAGCCTAGCCAACCCGGATCGTCCGTCGGGAGGGACGCGCGCCGCCACGAACCGAGGTGCACCTCGTAGATGGCGAGCGGCGCGTCGGCGGCCTGCCGCCGGGCGCGCCGCCGCATCCACTCCGCATCGCTCCACTCGTACCGGCCGAGATCCCATACGACCGAGGCGGTCGCCGGTCGGAGCTCCATCGCGAAGCCGCAAGGATCGGCCTTCTCCATGCGAAAATCGCCGTGCTTCGTTCGGATCTCATATTTGTACAGGGCGCCGGGTCCGACGGCGGGAATGAAGAGCTCCCACACGCCTGTGGAGCCTCGGGGGCGCATCGGGTGCGCACGTGCCTCCCACCGGTTGAAGCTCCCCAACAGGCAGACGCTCTGCGCAAAGGGGGCCCACACGGAGAAGAGCGTCCCGGCCGCACCTTCGTGCGTCATGGGCCGGGCCCCGAGGAACTCGTGCACGCGCCGCTCCCCACCCCTCTTCAGACGATCGAGCCGGTCCTCATCGAGCACGGGACCGAACCAGTACGGGTCGTCGAGCGTGCGGCTTCGTCCCTCGCTGTCCGTGGCTTCCAGGCCATAGGCGAGAAAGCGGCGCTCCTCCGGCAGGGTTAGCTCGAAGAAGCCCTCCGGGTGGACCCGCTCCATCTCGATCGCCCGCTCGCCGTCGAGAAGCCGCACGGCGTGCGTCCCCGGGAGCCAAACACGGACGACCCGCCCCGGCTCCTCCGCCGTGCGCAGGGGATGGATGCCGAGGACTTCGAACGGAGTGGAATGGCGGCCGGCCACGATCGCGGCCACAGCCCCCGGATCGACGGTGGGCGCCCCCACCGGCAGCCTGGCTACTCCTCCGGCGCCCGCTCCCGGCGGAATCCCACCAGCAACCCGGCCGGGAGCAGCACCGCGTAACCGAGCACGAGCAGGATCGGCGCCGCCGTGATGGAGCCCCGGTCGAGCAGCAGGTAGCCGGCCGCGATGACCACGACGGCGGCAAGGAGGAGAGCCGCGTTCGCCATCCGGAGACCGAGGAACGGCGCCCTCTCCGCTGCGCCGGCGGCGTCCGCGACCCGCGGTTTCCCGGCGGAGGGAGGGCGGCGCGCGCGAGGGGAATCGGAACGCGGGCGTCGTTCGGTGCTCATGACCTCACCTTATTCGGCGTCCCGTGGCGGGTCAACGCCGGCACGCACCGCCCCGATCTCCACTTCGAGCTCTTGCGTCGCATCCGCTTCGGCCTCGAAGCGCTCCGTCGCACGGAGCTCCTCCAGGCGGTCTCGGTCCCGACGGGCGCGGCGGAGCGCGAGCCACATGACGAAGAGAGCGATAGCCAGCCAGAAGAGGGAAGCCCGGGAGAGCACGTACAGCCAGCCGAAACGGTCGAGCACCCTCTTCCGCCACGCCCGCTCGAACTGCTCCTCGGTGACCCCATACACGACCCGGAGCGCCCGGTCGATGTCGTCGCCCTCTTTCAGCCGCGCGAAGAGCGCACGGAGACCGCCCTCTCCGCCGTACTCGAGCAGCCGGTGCACCGCCGTGTAGGAGAGGAGGTAGCCGAGACGAGCCTCGTCGGCTGAACCCTGGAAGCGCAGCGAGATCCGGCGCAGCGACTCGGCCCCACCGCGAAGAAAGGCGAAGCGGAGCCGCCATGCCTCGTCCCGTCGCCATTCGCCCGCCGCGTACTGCGCGTACCCTTCGCTCAGCCAGCGCGGATAGTTGCCGCGCGTCGCCCCGTGGAGCGAGAGATGGGCGAGCTCGTGGCGAAGGACGCGACGGAGATCGGGTACCGATGCGAGCTCCCGGCCCGCCCGCAGGGCAATCCGCCCGGTCGCGGGATCGGCGACCCCGGCCACCCAGCGCTCGGATCGGCCGAGCCCGATGCCCTCCAGGCCGGCCAGCTCTCGCACCAGCCACACGTCGACCGTGTCGTCCCCCGGCACAGCCGGCCCGATGCCGGGCATCGGGCGCCACACAGCGGGGTCGGCGGCGATTCGCTCGGCGAGCCGGGCCAGATCCTCCCCGGCGTGCCAGCGAACCGGTCCGGGCGGGTGCGAGCCCTGCAGTGCCCCGGCCGGCGAGCGGGCGAGCGGGCCGGCGGACGACAGCTCCGACCCGCCGATCCGCGCGGCGGCGGGGACCCCGAGGAACGCCCAGGGGACGCCGAGGAGCGCGCCGGCCATGACCCCGAGGAGCGCGCGCGCCAGGACCCCGAGGAGCGCGGCACCGGGAGGCGCCTGAGCGTCCCTCAGCTCGTGCCGCGTGCCCATTCCACCGCCGAGGCGAGCGACTCCGGGAGGGGCGAGGTGAGCACGATTCGCTCGCCCGTCCTCGGATGCTCGAAGGCGAGCCGCGCCGCATGCAGGAAGAGGCGACCGCAGCGGCGGGCGAACTCCTCCGCCCACCTTCCCCCGGCTCCCAGGAACCCCCTCTCCCAGCCGGGAGCGTAGACGGAATCTCCGACCAGCGGGTGCCCGCAGGAACGCAGGTGCACGCGGATCTGGTGCGTGCGTCCCGTCTCGAGGCGCACGGCAAGCAGGTCGGCGGAGCGCCAGCTCTCGAGCCGGCGCACGTGAGTGACGGCCTGCCGTCCCCCCTCCACAACGGCCACCCGCTTCCGATGGCGCGGGTCGCGCCCCAGCGGTCGATCGATGGTAAGACGGTCCGCGGCCAGGCGTCCCCACGCGGCGGCGAGGTAGCCCCGGCGGATCTTGCGGCGCGCCAGGGCGCCCGACAGGCGACGATGGATCTCGTCGCGCCGGGCGACGATGAGGAGCCCGCTCGTCTCCCGATCGAGCCTGTGCACGATGCCCGGGCGAGTGGACCCGCCGACGGAGGAGAGCCGGTCGGTGCGATGGAGGAGCGCGTTCACCAGGGTTCCGCTCCGATGTCCGGGCCCCGGGTGCACGACGAGCCCGGCGGGTTTGTCGACGACCAGAAGGTCATCGTCCTCGTACACCACCCGGAGGGGGAGGTCTTCCGGCTCGAGATCGTGCTTTGCGGGTGGAGGGAGAGAGACGTCGATTCTGTCGCCGCGATGCGGCCGATAGCTCTTGCGGGCGGGCGCACCGTTTACCCGCACGCGGCCCTCGTCGATCAGGGCCGCCGCGCGAGTTCGGCTGACGGAGAGTCGCTCGGCGAGGAGGCTGTCTAGTCGGCGGCGCGAGGTCCGCTCGACGTCGATTCGACGCTCTTCATTCCTCCCGTCTTCTGTCGCCACGCGCCACCCGCTCCTCGACGTAAAAGGAGGTGAGAAGGAGGATCGCGCCGATACTGACGGCCATGTCCGCGACATTGAAGACGGGCCAGCGGTTGCTGCCGATACCCACGTCCAGGAAGTCGACCACGCCCGCCTCGTAGCGAAGGCGGTCGAGGATGTTGCCGACCGCTCCAGCGCTGACCAGCGCCACCCCGAACAGGCGAAGACGGTCCCAGGCCGGCGTGGCACGGTAGATGATGGCCAAGACTCCCAGCGCGACCAGCGAGAGCGTGAGGAAGAAGACGCGCGAGTGCTCGCCTACGTTGATGCCGAAAGCGGCACCCCGATTGTGGGTGTACGTGAGGCGGAAGAAGTCCCCCAGCACCGGCTCGGATTCGTGGGGGGCGAAGTTCTGCACGATCCACAGCTTGGTGGTCACATCGAGGGCCAAGACTACGCCCACCACGACCAGCAGGAGGGCCACCTTGCTGACGAGCGGCCGCTCCGCGCTCAGCTCGAGCGCTGCCTCGCCCTCACCGGGAGACACCCGTCTCCTCTCGCTCCTTGCAGCGTATGCAGAGGCGCGCATGCGGCAGCGCGTCGAGGCGCTCGAAACCGATCTTCCCCCCACACTCCTCGCAGATCCCGTACTTCTCGGGCGTCCGATAGAGGCGGCGCAACGCCTCGTCGATATGATACAGGATTCGACCCTCTTTGCTCGCAAAAAGAAACGCCTTCTCCCGCTCCATGGCGTCCGTTCCTTGATCGGCCATGTGGAAGCTGTAGGCCGAGAGGTCGCCGTCGGAGGCTTGGGGAGTGTTGGCGAACGACTCGTCGTAGTAGCCGAGCTCCTTCAGCGCTCGGGCCCGCTCGTGCAGCAGTCTCTCCTCAAAGTGCTTGAGGTCCTTTTTCTTCATTCGGGTGCTCCGAGATGGGTTCTGTATGATCAACCGGCATCGGCCGTGACGCGACTCAAGCCGAGCCGTGCTCGATGTCCCCCGACCTCCACCTCGCAGGTGTGGTCGAGCCTTCCGACCCTCGAGCTCCCGAGTTCGAGCCGCACGGCGAGGGTCTCCCCGGCGATGTATTCCCGGTAGCGCCGCGCGGCTCGCTCCACCTCCCCGTCGCCAGCGATCCCCAGACTCACCCGGTCGCTCACCGCGAGTCCCGCATCACGTCGGAGCCGCTGTACCCGGTTCACGAGCTCGCGTGCCATCCCCTCGGCGAGGAGCTCCTCGTCCAGGGTGCGATCGAGCGCCACCAGGTACCCGTCGCTCGCCTGGACTGCCAGGCCGCCGACCGGCTCCTCCACGACCAGAACGTCGGCGGGCTGAAGCTCGATCTCCTCGCCCTCCGCCGAGAGCCGAATCGTCTCTCCACCCCGCAAACGCCGGGCCGCTGCAGCATCGAGCTGCCCGACGGCCCGCGCCACGGCCCGCGTCCGCCCTCCGAAACGAGGCCCGAGCCGCGCGTAGTCGGGCTTCACAGACAGCCGTACAATCTCGTCGCTCTCCGACGCGAATACAACCCTCTTCACGTTCAGTTCGTGCATGAGGATGGGGATCAGCGCATCCGGCAGCCGCCTACCAGCCGGCACGACCGCTTTCAGGGACCGGAGCGGCTGCCGGACCCGCACGCCTGCCTGCTCACGGGCGGCCCGCCCGAGCGTGACGAGCCGGCGCACATCGGCCATTCCACGATCCAGCTCGGGATCCTCCCGGCCCTGACCGCGGGGAAAGTCGGCCAGGTGAGCGGACACCCCCGCCAGCTCTCTGTGCAGCCAGTCGGCGAGGAAGGGGGCGATGGGGGCCAGGAGCAGCGAGCAGGTGCGCAGCGCCTCGTACAGGGTGGCGAAGGCCTCCTGTGTGCCCAGCGCGGCCGACGCCCCGGGCCGCGTCGCCCAGAACCGGTCCCGGGTGCGGCGCACGTACCAATTGGACATGTCGTGGAGCACGAACCCGGAAAGGCGACGGCACGCCCGCGTAACGTCGTATGCCTCCAGGTCACCGCGCACTCCCTCCGTCACCGAGTCGAGACGACCGAGAAGCCAGCGGTCGATCGGCTCTCTCTCCGCCACCGGCACCGCCCCGTCCCTCTCATGCCTCCACCCCTCGAGACGCGCGTACATCGCGAAGAAGTGGTACGTGTGGCGAAGCGTGTCGAAAAGCTTCCGATTCGTCTCCCTGAGACCTTCGGGGTTCCACCGCTTCGGAATCCACGGGTGGCTCGCGGAAAGGAGGTAGAAGCGGATCGCATCCGCCCCGTGCTCGGAGATCGCCTCCCACGGGTCGACAACGTTCCCCCGCGATTTCGACATCTTCTGCCCGACCTCGTCCATGATGAGGTCGTTCACCACCACGGCCCGATATGCGGACCGGTCGAAGAGGATGGTGGAGAGCGCGAGCAGCGAGTAGAACCAGCCCCTGGTCTGATCGACCCCCTCCGCGATGAAGTGCGCCGGGAAATGGGAGCCGAAACGCTCCTCATTCTCGAACGGATAGTGCCACTGGGCGAAGGGCATCGCGCCGGAATCGAACCACGCGTCCAGCACTTCCGGCACCCTTCGCATGACACCGCCGCACCCCTTCGTCGCGCATGTCCACGTGATCTCATCGATGAAGGGACGGTGCGGGTCGAAGCCCGGAGGGAGGTCGCCCGCGCGCTCACGGATCTCCGCCACGGAGCCCAGCACCTCCCGATGGGACTCGTCGGCGTCACACACCCAGAAGGGGAGCGGGGTGCCCCAGTAGCGGTCTCGCGAGATCGACCAATCGACGTTGTTGGCCAGCCACTCCCCCATGCGGCCGGAGCCGATCTCCGGCGGGTGCCAGTCGACCCTGGCGTTGTGCTCGAGGAGCTTCTCCCGCACCTCGGTCGTCCGCACGTACCAGGAGTCGCGTGCCATGTACAGGAGGGGGCTGTCGCACCGCCAGCAGTGCGGGTAGCTATGCCGGTGCTCCCCCGCGCGGAACACCAGACCGCCGGCCCGGAGCCGCTCGATGAGGAGCGGATCGGCATCTTTGACGAACATCCCGCCGACCTCGGAGACATCCGGCTCGAATCGGCCCGCGTCATCCACGGGCCTGACGACCGGGAGGTCGTGCCGGCGGCCGAGATCGAAATCGTCCGCCCCGAACCCCGGCGCGATGTGGACGAGCCCGGTGCCGTCCTCGTCACTGACGAAGCCCGCCGGCAGCACCGGTCCCGTCTCCTCGGGGTAGTCCGGGACGAGGTCGAGGGGCCGCACGTAGCGGAGGGAGGCCATCTCCTCGGTCGGCACTTCGCGGACGACCCTCGCTTCCTCTCCCAGGAGGGCGGCGGCGCGGCTCGCGCTCATGATGGTGCGCCGCTCGTCCTCTTCGATCTCGACGTAGCGCAGGTGCGGGCCGAACGCCACGGCAACGTTGGAAACGAGCGTCCACGGCGTCGTCGTCCACACCATCAGATAGCGGGCCTCTTCCCCCCGGATCGGAAAGCGCACGTACAGGGACGGGTCGCTCACCTCCGCGTACCCCAGAGCCACCTCGTGGCTGGACAACCCCGTCCCGCAGCGCGGGCAGTAGGGAAGCGATTTGTAGCCGCGGTACAGGAGCCCCCGTCGGTCGATTTCCTGAAGCGCCCACCACACCGACTCGATGTACTCCGTCGAGCAGGTGATGTAGGGATCGGCAAGCTCGAGCCAGTAGCCGATGCGGCGAGAGAGACGCTCCCACTCGCTCTGGTAGGTGAAGACGCTCTCCCGGCACACCCGGTTGAACTCCTCGATGCCTAGGCGCTCGATCTCCGGCTTCCCCGAGATGCCGAGCTCCCGCTCCGCCTCGATCTCTACCGGGAGACCGTGCGTGTCCCACCCGGCTTTCCGGGTCACGTGCCACCCGGTCATGGATCGGTAGCGCCCGACCGCGTCCTTGATCGTGCGCGCGAGGATGTGGTGAACGCCGGGCCGGCCGTTGGCGGTCGGAGGACCTTCGTAGAAGACGAACTCGGGCGAGGCCTTCCGCCGCTCGAGGCTCTCCTGGAAGGTCCCCTCGGCCTCCCAGCGCGCGAGGATCTCCTCCTCGAGCGCCGTCACGCCTGCCGGCAGCTCCCGGTACGTCAACGTCGCCTCACAGACGTGAGACGACGGCCCGCACGAGCTCGGTGAGTCGCGGTTCCGCTCGGCCGGCCGTCTCGATGATCGCCTGGATATCGACCGGCTCGAGGGCGTCCGGCAGGCAGGTGTCGGTGACGATCGAAAGGCCGAGCACCCGCATCCCGGCGTGGCGCGCCGCGATCACCTCGGGCACGGTGGACATGCCGACAAGGTCCGCACCGATGGAGCGGAGCATGCGGTACTCCGCGGCCGTCTCCAGGTTGGGACCGGCCACGGCGACGTATACCCCTTCCCGCAGAAAGAGACCGAGGCGAAGCGCTTCCTCCCGGGCGATCGCCCGCAGCCCCGCGTCGTACGGCTCCGACATGTCGGGGAAGCGCGGCCCCAGCTCGTCGAGGTTGGGTCCGATGAGCGGGTTGTCTCCGAGCAGGTTGATGTGGTCCGACAGAAGCACCAGATCGCCGGGCGCCCACAGGGGATTCAGCCCCCCGCTCACGTTCGACACGATCAGCGTTTCCGCGCCGAGCTCCCGAAGGACCCGAACGGGGTAGGCGACCTCCGCCATCGAGTATCCCTCGTAGCGATGTACACGCCCCTGCATCACGGCCACGCCGGCGCCCTCGATCTCGCCCAAGATGAGCCGTCCGGTGTGCGTCTCCACGGTGGAGAGGGGGAAATCCGGGATCTCCTCGTACGGGATTGTCGCATCCGGGCGCACCTGCTCTGCGAGGGCCGCCAGACCCGTGCCGAGAATGATCCCGACGCTTGGCACCCGGTCCGTTCGCTCCCGGGCCGCGGCGGCGGAGCGCCGGATCGCCTCCACGGAAAGGGCGAGCCCCCTCACCCGGCCGCCTTTCCGGTAGCCTGCGCCGGCTCTGCGGCCGGAACGGCATCGGCCGCGCCGCCGGACGGAGCCGTGGCGGAGGGCCCCTCTGTCCGATCGCCGGCCGCCGGTGCGGCTTCCGGCCCCCCCGCAGGTCCCGCCTCGTACCGCTCGGCGGCGATGCGCTCCTCTTCGACCGCGAGCTCCTCCATGAAGCGCTCGAGCGTGGCGCGAAGCCCGCGCACGAACTGGGCGCGCCGGACGCGCAGCTCCTCCAGCCTCTCCCCCGAGCGGCGTACCGCCTGTTCGGCTCGTTCTCGGACCGCCTCCGCCTCCACCTCCACCTCGCGCAGCCTCAGGGCGGATTCCCGCTCCGTCTGGACGCGGGCTTCCTCTCGAAGCTCCTGCGCGGCGAGCATGGCTTCGTTGAGGGCGTGCTCCCGCTCGCGGTACGCCGTGAGGCGCTCCTCCTGGACCGCGACCTTTTCGGTGAGCGTCCGATGCTCGTGAACGAGATCTTCCAGGCGGTCCGCCACCAGGTCGAGGAACGCATCCACCTGCGAGGGGTCGTAGCCCCGAACCGTCCGCCGGAAGTCCTCTTTCTTCTTGCGGACATCCAGAGGGGTCAGATCGATCATGGTAGCGGCCTCTCTCCCAGCAGTACCGTGCCGAGGCGCACGCGGGTGCTTCCCTCCTCGACCGCGATCACGAAGTCGTTGCTCATGCCCATGGAGAGCACTCGGCCCTCGAAGCCGCTCACCTCGGCGGAGCATCGCTCGCAAAGCTCGCGCGTGCGGCGAAAGACGGATCGCAGCACGGCCTCATCCGACGTGAGCGGGGCCATCGTCATCAGGCCGGCGAAGTGCAGCCGCGGCAGCTCGCAGGCGGCCGCAATCTCCTCGAGGGCGCCCGGGCCGGAGAAGCCGCCCTTCGTCTCCTCCCCCGAAGTGTTGACCTGGGCCAGCACCTCGAGCCGGTCTTTCCCGAGGCGCGCGCACTCCGCATCGAGCACGCGAGCCAGGCGTAGCGAATCGACCGACTCGACAGCGTCGAACAGGCGCACGGCGCGCCGCGCCTTGTTCCGCTGCAAGTGGCCTACCATGTGCCAGCGCAGCCCCAGGCGGCGGACCGCCTCCGCCTTCTCCTCCGCCTCCCGAACCCGGTTCTCGCCGACCAGCTGCAGGCCGGCGGAAGCGACGTCGCGCAGAGTGATCGCCGGGTGGCCCTTGGTGACTGCCATGACCTCGACCGCCCCGGTGTCCCGGCCCGCCCGTTCCGCCGCCCTCGCGATCCGCTCGCGCACGGCGTCGAGGCGCCGCCGCAGCTCCGTGTCGGACACGGTGCGGGAGTCTACAGGGAGCACACGAGGCAGGCAAACGAGCCGGAAGGCCCCACGGGACCGTTCCGGAGCTCCGCACGGGCGGCGAGAGCCGGCCCCCAAAAAAGTGAAGCCGCCCGCGGTGGAGGGGCGGGCGGCGCGAGGTTCCGTCGGACGCGCGCCGTCGCGCGGCCGGCCGCTACGCTCAGTTCACGCTGAAGGTGACCGGCTGCTGGATCCACACCCCCACCGGCTTGTCACGGTTGAGCGCCGGGGAGAAGACCATCTTGGCGACGACCTGCTGGGCCGCGTTGTCGAGGGCGGGGTACCCGCTCGACTTGTTCACCTGCGACTTCGCCGCCTCCCCCTGCTCGTCCACGAACACCCAGAGGATCACCGTTCCCCCGATCCCCGCCTCGCGGAGCATGGACGGGTACATCCTCTGCAGGATGCGCTGGATCTCGTTCCTGTTCTTGAGCCGCGGCTCCACGTCGCGGGCGATGAACGCCGGCTGATCCTCCGGATTCGAGCCGGGAGGCGGAGGAGGCAGGTTTTCGACCGGGTTGTCCTCGAAGGTCGTCGGAGCGATCGTGATGTCCTCATCGATCAGCTCGGTCGCCACCTTGGGCGTGGCGGGGCGCGCGATCTGCTCCGGCGGAGGCGGGATCTTCACCTCGGGCGGGAGCTCGATCGCCTCGATCTCATCCGTCACGACCCCGATGTCCGCCGCAGTCATGCTGGGGAAGAACTGGATGAACGCGAAGTGCACGATGGTGGCGGAGATCAACGCCCCGTACGACCAGTTCGAGTAGAGCCGCTTGAACCGCTCGTTGGCGGTCTCGGCGGTCGCCGGAAGGATCTCCTTCTGGTGTCCCTCAATCTGCATCTCGCACCTACCTTCTCGGTCGCGTCATCCTCTGCTCCAGTCGGGTCGCGAAGGTGACCCGTACGGCACCGGACGCCTGGAGCTGCGTCGTGACGGTGTTGATCTCGTTGTACGGCACGTCCCGGTCCCCCCGGATCGCCACGACGAGCTGCCGGTTCTGCGCGTAGATGGGCCGCACGACGTTCGTGATCTCCTCGCCGGGCACGAGCTGGTCGTTGATGTACACGTCGCCGCCTCGCTCGACCCAGACGTGAAGGACGTTCTTCCTCTTCTCGTCGATCTTCTGCGTCGCCTCGGCGGTCACCCATTCGATGTCCCGCTTTCGCTCCTTCCGGAATACGGTGGTGACCATGAAGAAGATCAGCAGGAGAAACGCGATGTCGGCGAGAGACGAAGAGGGGATCTCCCCGCTTGCACGCGATTTCCGTTTGAAACCGCCCTCTCCCGCGCCGAGCGCCATGCCTATTCCTCCAGGACCTGGAGGCTGATCCTCTCCGCCCCCGCCATCTTCACCTCGTCCAGCACGTTGATCATGTGGCGATACGCCGCGTTCCGATCCGTCTTGATGGCCGCAATCAGGTTCGGGTTCGCCTGCAGCTCCTGCCGCAGGATCCCCTCCACCTGGCGGTATGCGACCACCTGTTCCTGTTCGCTCTCGCCCCGGCGAACCACGACCGACCCGTCCGGCCGGACGATCAGGAAGAGGAGGTTCTTGGCTGCCACTTCCTGCTCCTCGGCCTGCTCGGGGAGAACGATCGGAAGACCCTTCTCCTCGTTGAACACGGTGGTGGTGAGGAAGAAGATGAGGAGAAGGAAGGCGATATCAGCCATCGATGCGGTCGGGATCTCGTCGGACACCCGCTCTTTCCGCTTCAGGATCGGCATGCTAGGCGCGTCCTCCTGTCATGGGGTGTCTGCCCCACCTCCGGCGCCCCCGCTCCACTACGCCGCCCGGCCCGACTCGATCTGCCAGATGAGGTCGAGAACCGCCTGGGCCCCCTTCTCCATGTCGGCGATCAGCATGTCCACACGAGTGACGAAGTAATTGTATGCGACGTTCACAGGGATCGCGATCGTGAGCCCTGCGGCGGTCGTGATGAGGGCCACTTTGATACCGCTCGCCACCAGCGACGGCTCCACCTGCCCGGCTGCCTCGATCGCGGCGAACGCCGAGATCATCCCGATCACCGTCCCGAGAAACCCCAGCATGGGTGCGACGTTGGCCACGGTGGCCAGCACCACGAGGCCGCGCTCGAGGAAGTCGAGCTCGATCGAACCCGTGGTGGAGATCGCCTTCTCTACGTCCTTCCCCGTATGCCTCTCCAGCACCCGGAGGAGGCCGGCGAGCAGGATGGCGGCCACCGGACCGCGCGTATCCTCCGCCCGCTTGAGGGCTTCCTCCACCCGGCCGGCCGAACCGAGAGCCTCGATCTCCTCGAGGAGGCGAGCCGAGTCGCGGTGCGCCACGTACAGCGTCCATCCCTTGGCGATGATCACGCCCAGCGCGATCAGGGAGCACAGGACGAGCGGAAACATCATGAAGCCGCCGTCCCGGAAGAGAGTGAGGAGCTGATAGCTGGTGTCGGTGGCTGGCACGCGGTTCTCCCCGAGCTTGGCTTGTCGGCCCCACCCCGCCGGGCCGGCGCGTTTATGTTACGTGGGGCCGAGAACCCCGTCAACGAAGGCGGATTGGTCAGCCCTTGGCTTCGCCTGCCGGAACCACGGCCCGCTTCTCCGCGGCCTCCGCCGCCCCACGTGTGCGGGGGACCCCTTCCTCCACGGCAGCGGGCCGCCGGCCGCCCGACGCCAGGCGCTCCCGGAGCTCCTGGGGCCGCAGCCCGCGTTCCAGCTCCCCGCGGTGCGCCAGCGAGAGCTGACCGGTCTCCTCCGAGATCACGACCACGAGCGCGTCGGTCTCCTCCGACAGGCCCAGGGCGGCCCGATGGCGGGTGCCCAGCGAGCGATCCACGATCGGCGACTCGGAGAGGCGAAGGATCACGGACGCGGCCGAGACCACCCGGTCTCCTTTGATGATGACCGCCCCATCATGGAGAGGTGAGTAGGGGGTGAAGATCGTGGTGAGCAGTTCGGCGCTCACCTGGGCGTCGATCGGCGTGCCGCGATCCACGAAGTCCGCCAGCTCTACGTCCCCCTCGATCGCGATGATTCCTCCGATCTTCGCCTTGGCCAGCCGCTCCGCCGCCCGGACGATCTCTCCCGCGATCTCCTTCTCCTCGAACTTGGCGAAGATCCGCCACAGCGGACTGCGGCCGAGCTGCGCGAGCGCGTTGCGCAGCTCCGGCTGGAAGACCACGATCAGCGCGAAGGCACCGTAGGTGAACACCTGCGACAGGATCGCGCTGATCAGGTTGAACTCGAAGAGCTGGGCGAGGGCATAGGCGCTCACGAGGACGACGAAGCCGAACAGGATCTGGAAGGCGCGGGTCCCCGTGTAGGCCAGAAGAAGACGGTAAAGGGCGTACGCCACGAGCAGGATCTGGAGGAGATCCTTCACACCCAGATCGAAGAAGTTCAGAACGTCCAGGATCTCTCGCATCCGCCCTCACTCCCGCGCCACCGTGGTGCCACGGATCGCCTCGGCCACGTCGAGGGCGCGCCGCACGGGCCGTGCGTCGTGGACCCGGAAGATGCGCGCTCCTCGCTCGAGCGCCATCACGCAGGCGGCGATGGTCCCCTCGAGGCGCTCCTCCGTGGGCACGTCGAGCAGCCGTCCGACGAACGACTTTCGGGAGGGCCCGATCAAGATGGGTCGGCCGAGCGCAACGAACTCGTCCAGCCGACCCAGCAGCTCGAGGTTGCCTTCGACAGATTTCCCGAAGCCGATGCCGGGGTCGATCACCACCTGCTCGGGCGCGCACCCGCGCTCCTCCGCGACGCGGAGTGCACCCTCGAGGCAGGCCCGTACCTCCCCGATCAGGTCCTCGTACACCACGTCCCGCTGCATGGTGGCGGGGTCGCCGCGCATGTGCATGACCACCAGGCCGGCGCCGTGCCGAGCCGCAAGGTCGGCCATCCTCGAGTCGAAGCGAAGGCCGGAGACATCGTTGAGGACGGACGCGCCCGCCTCGAGCGCCCGCCGCGCCACCTCGCTCTTCGTGGTGTCCACCGAGACGGTGATCGAGCGAGCGGCCAGGCGTTCGACCACGGGTCCGACGCGGCGCCACTCTTCCTCGAGAGGCACCGGTGCGGCGCCGGGGCGGGTGGACTCGCCGCCCACATCCACCAGGTCGGCTCCCTCCTCGACCAGCACCTCGGCCCGCGCCACCGCAGCATCGACTTCGAGGAAAAGCCCGCCGTCCGAGAAAGAATCCGGCGTCACGTTCAACACGCCCATGATGACCGGACGGTCGAGCCGGATACCACCGCCGCGAATCCGCCAGCGACCGGGGAGAGGCGGCGCCTCGGGCGGCCGGCCGGCCGCGGGCGTCACCGGTTCAGGCGAGCGCCGGCGATGGCTCTCCGCCGGCTCCTTCCACCGGCTTCCCGGTCGGCGACGCGGAGGCCGCCTCCCGGGCCGCCTCGGGCTGAGCGAGGGGCGGCGTGACCGGCGGCAAGGCCGGGAGCGGCTTGCCCTCGGCGAGCAGCTTCACGTCCTCCGCGTCCAGCGTCTCACGCTCGAGCAGCGCGTCCGCGATCCGCTCCAGGAGCTCCCTGTTGTCCTGGATCACGCTTCCTGCCGCCTCGTACGCCCGGTCCAGGATCCGTTTGATCTCGGCGTCCACCAGCTCCGCGGTGTGCTCGCTCACCTCACGCCGTTGACTGATCTCGCGGCCCAGGAAGATCTCCTGCTCCCGGTCGCCCACGGTCATCGGGCCGATCGCCTCCGACATCCCGAACTGGGTCACCATGCGGCGTGCGATCGTGGTCGCGCGCTCGATGTCGTTCCCCGCCCCGGTGGTGATCTTCTTGTCGCCGAAGACGATCTCCTCGGCCACGCGGCCGCCGAACAGCATGATGAGCTGCCCCTCGAGCCACTCTTTCGTGTAGTTGTGCCGATCCTCCTCGGGAAGGGATGAGGTGATCCCGAGCGCCCGCCCGCGCGGCACGATCGTCACCTTGTGCAGCGGATCCAGGCCCGGGACCCGGAGCCCCACCACGGCGTGCCCCGCCTCGTGGAAGGCCGTGACGCGCCGCTCTTCGTCGGAGATGACGAGACTCTTGCGCTCGGCTCCCAGCATGACCTTGTCCTTCGCCGCCTCGAAATCCTCCATGTACCCCCGGTCCTTGTCCATGCGGGCGGCGAGGAGGGCGGCCTCGTTGACGATGTTCTCGAGGTCCGCGCCGGAGAGGCCGGGCGTGCCCTTGGCCAGAACGCTCAGGTTGACGTCGTCGGCGAGCGGTATGTCACGAACGTGTACGCGCAGGATCCCCTCGCGCCCCTTCACGTCCGGGCTGTCCACCACGATCTGCCGATCGAAGCGCCCGGGGCGAAGCAGAGCCGGGTCGAGGACGTCGGGACGGTTCGTGGCCGCCAGCAGGATGACACCCTCGTTCGACTCGAAGCCGTCCATCTCGACGAGCAGCTGGTTGAGCGTCTGCTCCCGCTCATCGTGCCCACCACCGAGCCCGGCCCCCCGGTGGCGACCGACGGCATCGATCTCGTCGATAAAGATGATGCACGGCGCGTGAGCCTTGCCCTGCTCGAACAGGTCGCGTACCCGGCTGGCCCCCACCCCGACGAACATCTCCACGAAGTCGGAGCCCGACATCGAGAAGAAGGGGCGCGCCGCTTCTCCGGCCACCGCGCGAGCCAGAAGCGTCTTTCCGGTGCCGGGAGGACCCACCAGAAGAGCACCCTTCGGCAGTCGGCCGCCCAGACGGCGGAACTTGGCCGGGTCCTTGAGAAACTCGATGATCTCCTGGAGCTCCTCCTTGGCCTCGTCGGCGCCGGCCACGTCGGCGAAAGTGACCTGCGGCGTATCCGCGGTGAGGAGCTTGGCCTTCGACTTTCCGAAGCTGAACGCCCGCGATCCGCCTGCCTGCATCTGACGAAAGAAGAAGAACCAAAGTCCGATGATCAGCACCCACGGGAGCACGCCCACCAGGAGGTTCACCCAGTTGCTCCCCTGCTCCTCGGCGCGCATCTCGACCCCGGCCGCTTCGAGCTGGTCGAGGAGCTCCTGGCTCGCCTCGGTCGGCAGGAGGGTATGGAAGCGGTGGATCGGTTGGCCGGCCTCCTGCAGCGGGCTCTTGAGCTCGCCCTGCACCTTGCGACTCTCGCGAATCGTCACCCGCACGATGTTGCCGGCCGCCATCTGCTCGCGGAACTCCGTGTAGCTCAGCTCCTTCTCCGCCTTCCGGCCGCTGCTCATGACCTGGAATATGGCCATCGGAATGAGCACGATGAGCGCCCAGAAGGAGGCAGTCCTCAGGAGGCGGGCCGCCCGTCCGGGGTCGGGGGTCCTGTCACGCTTGTTCATCGCGTACGACTCCCTCCTGAATGCTCGCCACGAACGGCAGGTGGCGGAAATCCTCCGCATGGTCCAGGCCATACCCGACCAGAAACTCACGCGGCGCGTCGAAGCCGACCCAGCGGGGCTCCAGAAGCAGTGTCTCCGCCAGGTGCTTGTGAAGCAGCGTGCACACCTCCAGGGAGGCGGGGCTCCGCTCGAGCAGCGCGCTCGTCAGGCGGTTGAGCGTGCTGCCGCTGTCCACGATGTCCTCGACCAGGATCAGGTGCCTACCCTCTATCGGGGCGGTCGGGTTGTACAGGAGCTTCACCACGCCCGACGACGTCGTCCCCCTCCCGTAGCTCGAGGCCACCAGGAAGTCGATGTGCACGGGGCGGTCGATGCAACGCACCAGGTCGCTGAGGAAGATGAACGATCCCTTCAGCAGCCCCAGCACGAGCAGGTCCTCGCCGAGCGGGTAGTGCCGGGTGATCGCCTTTCCCATCTCGATCACCCGGGCCGCGATCTCCTCCGCCGAGAAGACGACCCGCTTCAGCTCGCGCCCTCCGGTGCGGGCCAGCAGCGCGCTGTCCATCAGACGCCTGGCGCCATCCTGAACCACCGCGGTCATTCGCTCAACTCGATCACGAAAGCCTCACCCTGTTCGACGAAGGCCTCCACGTCGCGGTCACATACGAGCCCGACCACCCAGAGAACTCTGCCGCTCGCGTCGGCGAGCACCGGGATCCCCTCCCTTCGGGAGCGCGGGATCCGCCGATCACCGAAAAGTCGCTTCAACTTCCTCGTCCCGCCAGGCAGCCGGATGCGGTCCCCCGGCTCCCAGCTCCGAAGCTCAAGGGGAAACTGTCCGTGCTCGGCCGGCAGGGCAACGCGCAGCGGCGAGGGCGGCGCCGAGCTCCGCCTCCCCCAGCGAACCAGGTACGATCGGCCGCCGAGCTCGAGCGAGCCTTCCCCCGCCCGGGGACCGGGGATCGACAGCTTTCGGCTGGGGCTCGGACCGGACGGCCGATACAGCACCAGTTGCCCGAACTCGCGGCCCAAGGCGAGCCCCCCGCCCAGGTCGACCCGTCCGCCGCTGCGGCCACGGCTCATAAACTCCATACCGGCGCGGGTTCCGCCGCGGGTGAGCGCCACTCCCCTGACGCGGCACAGGCGGCGCAAGACCCGGGCCCGGATCTCATCCGGGTGGCGCAGGAGGGCGCTGCGATCCAGAGTGACCGCCCCCGCCCCGCTGTCCAGAGCCGCCGGGGCGGCGGACTCGGGCCGCGCACCGCCGCGTGCGGATCCCGCATCGCTCGCCGGGTCAGCCGGCTCGACACACTCGGCAAGCGCCTGCACGGCCGCGGCCTCCAGCACCCGCTCGGCGCGCCGGGCCGTTCGCCCGAGCGCCACCAGCCGACGCCTGACCTCCGGTCCCAGCACCTCTTCCAGCGCCGGGATCACGAGCAGCCTGAGGCGGGTGCGCATCCAACGGGGGTCCCGGTTGGAGGGATCCTCCAGGTACGACAGCCCCCGTAGGCGAAGATACTCCCGGATCTCTCCCCGCCAGAAGCCGAGGAGCGGGCGAACGATGCGTCCACGCCGCACGGGGATGCCGCTCAGCCCCCGCAGGTCGCTCCCGCGGAAGAGTCGAAACAGCACTGTCTCGGCCTGGTCGTCGGCCTGATGGCCCGTGGCGATGCGATCGGCGCCCAGCGCGGCGGCCACCCGTTCCAGGAAGGCGTACCGCGCCGCTCGGAGCTCGGCCTGACGGGGTCTGATCCCGCGCGGTGCGCGCCCGACCTCGCACGGCACCCCGAGTCCCCTCGCCCACCCCGCGACACGCCGGGCCTCGTCCGCGCTGTCGGGACGGAGGCCGTGGTCGAAATGTGCCGCGACGAGGTCGAACCCGTGCGCTTCGCGGACCGCGCTCAGCAGGGCGAGGAGAGCCGTCGAGTCGGGTCCGCCGGAGAACGCCACCAGCACGCGACTCGACGGCGGCAGCAGTTGCGGGTGACGTTCGAGGAGCGCGCCGAAACGGCGCTCCAGACTCTCGGACATCGGGCGTCTCGTGGCTGCGGCGGCCGTCAGACGCCGGGCAAAAGGCGGAAGATCGGATCCTGCGCGCGCGACGGCGGCGAAGACCATCGCGCCGACCGGCGAGACACGGGAGCGAGCCGCGGAGGAAGCCTCAGCGCTCCCCGTGGCCGGGAGCAAGCCTTTCCCGCCACGTGCCGGCGCCGCGGTGAAAGTCGAGGCGCTCGGGGATCGGCACCCCGAAGCGGGCCGGCGGACGGACACCACTCTCCAGGGCCGCCGCTCCGGCGTCGGGGGGGTCGACCGGCGAGGACACCCGGCGCGCCTTCTCCTCCGGATCGGTGTTCCGGCTTCGTCCCCTCACGTAGATGTCGAACGCCCGGCGGAGATCGATTCGGCAGGGTGGAGGACGGCGCATCAAACCTCCATGACCTCCGCCTCCTTGCGCCTGAGCAGCTCATCGATCTTGCCGACGTGCTCATCGGTCAGCTGCTGCAGCGTCTCGAGCCGACGGTGCAGCTCGTCCTCGCTCAGCTCCCCGTCCTTCTGTCTCTTCTGCAGGTCGCTCTTCGTGTTCTGGCGGACGTGGCGGACCGCGATACGGCCCTCTTCTGCCATGCGGTGAAGGACCTTCACCATCTCCTTGCGCCGATCCTCCGTCAGAGGCGGGATCGGCACGCGGATCACCTGCGCGTCCACGCTCGGGTTCAGCCCGAGGTCGGAGGATTGGATCGCCCTGGCGATCGTACCCGCCAGCTTCGGGTCGTACGGCTGGACCACCAGGAGCTGCGGCTCCGGAGCGCTCACGTTCGCCAGCTGGTTGAGCGCCATCGTCGTCTCGTACGCCTCGACACGGACGGTGTCGAGCAGGGCCGGGCTCGCCTTCCCGGTCCGCACGCCGCTGAACTCTCGCACCACGATCTCCACCGAGCGGGCCATGTGGTGAGCCGCCTCTTTCAGCGGATCGCTCGCCATCGTCCGTACCCTCTCAGCCTACCAGCGTACCAATCGGCTCCCCACGCAGGGCGGACAGTATCGCTCCCGGCCGCCGGATGTTCAACACGATGACGGGAAGACGGTTCTCCTTGCACAGGGAGATCGCCGCGGCGTCCATAACCTCGAGTTCCTTCGTCATCACGTCCAGGTAGGTGATGCTGGGTATGAACTCCGCATCCGGGTCGGTAGCAGGATCCGACGAATACACGCCGTCCACGTTCGTCGCCTTCAGGATCACGTCGGCCTCCATCTCGATCGCTCGCAGCACGGCCGCCGTGTCGGTGGAGAAGTAGGGATTGCCCGTTCCTCCCGCGAATATGACGACGCGCCCTTTCTCGAGGTGGCGCAGTGCCCGCCGCCGGATGTACGGCTCGGCGAGCTCATCCATGCGGATCGCCGTCATCACCCGCGTGTCGATCGAGTCCCGTTCCAGCGCGTCCTGCAGCGCCAGGGCGTTGATGATCGTGGCCAGCATCCCCATGTAATCGGCGGAGACGCGGTCCATCCCCTGCTGGCTGGCGACCGTGCCCCGCACGATGTTGCCCCCGCCGACCACCAGCCCGAGCCGGACACCCGCGTCGTGCACCGCTCGGATCTCGTTCGTGAGCTGCTCCACCACGGGCGGGGCGATGCCGAAGCCCTGATCTCCCGCCAGGGACTCACCGGAGAGCTTGACAAGGGCGCGGCGGTACTTGAGCTCGTCCACCCGTCAGGCTCCGACCTCGAAGCGGACGAACCGGCGCACCGAGAGGTCCGGCGAGACGCCGTGGAGGAGAGACTCGATTCGGATGTCCGGGTCCTTCACGAAGCCCTGGAGGAGCAGGGCGTTCTGCTCGTAGTATTTTCGCAGCCGGCCCTCGACGATCTTCTGGACGATCGCCGGCGGCTTCCCCTCCTGTCGGGCCTGTTCCGTGAGCACGGCGCGCTCGCGTTCTCTCTCCGTCTTCGGGATGTCGTCCGGGGCGATCCCGATCGGGGCCGCGGCCGCGATGTGGAGCGCCAGATCACGGGCCAAGCCGGAGACCGCCTGCGAAGGAGCCGCACCTCCCAGCTCCACCAGCACCCCGATCCTGTTGCCGAAGTGAAGGTACGACCCGACGGTGCCCTGCGGCGCCGGGGCAAAACGCACCACACGGACGAGCTGGATGTTCTCGCCGATCTTCCCCCGTAGCTCGTTGAGCTCATCGCTCAGGTCGGCGTGCTCGGGGAGGTCGAGGAGCGCACCGCCCCCCACGACCTCGCCGTTCGGGAGGGGAGCGTCGAGCGCCGCCCGAGCGGCTCGCTCGGCGACCCCGAGGAACTCCTCGTTGCGGGCCACGAAGTCCGTCTCGCTGGCCAGCTCCGCCATCGCGGCCGATCCCGCATCCGGGTGGCGGGCGATAGCCAGCGTGCCCTCGGTCGTCTCCCGCGCCGACCTTTTCGCCGCCTTGGCGGCACCGCGCTGGCGCAGGATGTCGATCGCCTTCTCCTCATCGCCCGCGGCCTCTTCAAGGGCGCGCTTGCAATCCATCATCCCGGCGCCGGTTCTGTCGCGCAAGGACTTCACCGCGGTTGCAGTGATCTGTGTCATCGAGGAATCTCGATCTCCTCCCGCTACGGGCACCGACCGGCTCGCTCCACCCCCGACCGACCGGACGGACAGGCGCCCGGTCGCCAACCGAAAAAAAAGGCCACCGGAGTGGCCGCTCGCCGTTCCTCAGGAGCCGCCGGAGCCGTCGTCCTTCCGGTCCGCCTCGACGGCCTCGACCCCGGCCGCCGCCTCGGCTTCGTCCTCGGCACTCTCGACGCCCGGCGCCACCTCCGCTTCGTCCTCGGCACTCTGCGCCACTTCCGCTTCGCCCTCGGCACTCTCGACCCCAGGCACCACCTCGGCGGGCGAGCCCCGCGGTTCCGCCTTTCCGGCATCTTCCGCGTTCTCCCCGGAGGACGTCGCGGAGGGTTCCTCGCCCTCCTCCGATCGTTCGCCTTCCTCCTCGCCGGCCTCGGATCGTTCGCCTTCCTCCGTGGAATGGCGGCGCCGGGCGATCAGCTCGGGCTTCGGGCGGCGGCGCGGCCGGGCGCGCTTCTTTCGCCGCTTGGCAGGTGCCTCTTCCGTCTCACCGACATCGGAGGAGTAGGTGAACACCTCGTCCTCCTCGTCGATCCGAGCCTGCGGGGCCTCCCGCTTGGCAGTCTCGATCTCGTCGGCGATCGTGCGCGTGATGAGCGACACGGAGCGGATCGCATCATCGTTGCCGGCGATCGGCACGCTGAGCAGATCCGGATCGGCGTTGGTGTCGGCGATCGCCACGACCGGAATCTCCAGCCGGTTCGCCTCCCGCACGGCGATCTCCTCCTTCTTCGCGTCCACCACGTAGACGAGACCGGGAAGCCGGGTCATCTCTTTGATTCCGGAGAGGTAGCGCTCCAGCTTCTGCCGCTCCCGCTGGAGAAGAAGCCGCTCCTTCTTTGTGTAGAACTCGAAGATGCCCTCGGAGGTGCCGCGCTCGAGATCCTTCAGTCGCCGGATGTTCTTCCGTATCGTCTGAAAGTTCGTCAGCATGCCGCCGAGCCACCGCTCGGTCACGTAGAACGCCCCGCAGCGCTCCGCTTCGCTCCGCACGATCTCCGCCAGCTGGGGCTTGGTACACACGAACAGAACCGACTGGCCCGCCAGCACCGTCTCGCGCACCAGCTCGCCGGCGCGAATCAGCTCGCGCAGCGTCTTCTTCAGGTCGATGAGGTAGATCCCACCGCGATCCGCGAAGATGTACTTCCGCATCTTCGGGTTCCACCGATGCGTCTGGTGGCCGAAGTGGACGCCGGCCTGCAAGAGATCCTTCAGACCAACATCTGCCATGCGAAGCTCTTCTCCTTCCTGCTCGCCTCAGGGTGGGCGCATTCCCGCTCCCCGGGAGCGAGCACGGTGCGCTGCGGTCTCTTACCGCTTCGAGAACTGGAACCGCTTCCGCGCCTTCGGCCTGCCGGGCTTCTTCCGTTCCACGATTCGTGGATCACGCGTCAGCAGGTCGTGGGAGCGGAGCGCCGACCGACGGTCGGGATCGTCAGCGACTAGGGCGCGAGCGAGGGCCAGCCGGACGGCCTCCGCCTGTCCGGTGATGCCGCCACCGGTGATGCGGACGCGAACCGAGTAGCGTCCCTCGGCCCCCGAGACCACGAGGGGCTTCATGACGCCGTGTCGGTGGCGGAGGAGGGGGAAGTACTCCTCGAGGGACCGGCCGTTGATCTCCCACGAGCCGTCGCCGGGCCGGAGCCACACCCGAGCCACTGCCGATTTCCGGCGCCCGACCGCCTGAACCGTCGTCATCTGCCGCCGCTCCTCGTCAGCCCGTGTCCCGTAGTGGTGAGCTGTTCCGTAGTGGCGCGCCCCTCCGCACCTCCGGTGGGAATCAGCATGGCGCTACAGCTCGAGCGGGATCGGCGACTGGGCGGCGTGGGGGTGCTCGGCCCCCGCATATACGCGCAGCTTCTTCGCCATCTGGCGACCGAGGGTGTTCTTCGGCAGCATGCCCTTCACCGCGCGCTCGATCACCCACTCCGGACGGCGCCGCAGCATGGTACGGAAGGGTACGAGGCGTTCGCCACCCATGTAGCCGCTGTGCCGGAAGTACTGCTTCTGCAATGGCTTGCGACCTGTAAGACGCACCTGAGACGCGTTCACAACGATGACGTAATCCCCCACGTCGAGGTGAGGGCTGTAGGTCGGCTTGTGCTTGCCGCGCAGGATGCGGGCGACCTCGGTGGCAAGCCGCCCCAGGACTTTGCCCCGGGCGTCGACCAGGTACCAGCTCCGCTCGACCTCGCCCGCTTTGACCGTGTACGTCTTCATGGAGGCCCCGTAGCTACTCGTGCCTTGCGTCACGGAGGCTCGCGGTTCAAGCTCCTCCGGCCGAGGGGCGCAGGCTCCCGGCGGTGGAGCTAGAGAAAAAAATGAACCGCCCTGTGTGCGGACGCGAGGGCGGCTTTCACGTTTCACTCGCAGCCAACAAAGCTAGCGCCAGGACGATAAAGTGTCAACCGCCTCCGCTATCACCGATAGAAGCTTTCCAGCACGGCGCCACGCGCGCCGTAGCGCAGCCTCGCGAGCGCCCGATCCTTGATCTGACGAACACGCTCGCGGCTCACGCCGAGCCTCGATCCGATCTGCTCCAAGGTGCGCGGCTCTCCGTCCTCCAGCCCGAAGTACAGCCTGAGGACCAACGCCTCGCGCTCCGGAAGGTGGGTGAGGCTTGATTCGAGGGCGTTGCGAAGGGCGTTCCTCTGCGTGCGCTCGTGGGCCGTCTCCTCCTCGGAGTTGGGGATCAAGTCGAGGAGCCGCGCGTCCTGCGACTCGC
This sequence comes from Gemmatimonadota bacterium, assembly GCA_046758745.1. Lineage (GTDB taxonomy): Bacteria > Gemmatimonadota > Gemmatimonadetes > Palauibacterales > Palauibacteraceae > JBHIAV01. Next base: position 9,079 of record JBHIAV010000001.1, on the reverse strand, counting down.
TGACCGGCGCATCCAGCGACACGTATCCGTTGCCCGCGCTCAGCGCCTCACGAACCTCCTCGACGGAAAGCTCGAGCTCGGCCGCGATCTCGTCCGGGGAGACGCGACGCCCCAGTTGCTGGCTCAAACTCCGCGCCTCTCGCGCAACCTGGTTCGCCCGGTCCGCCTTGCCGACCGGGATTCGAACGATGCCGCCTTGCTCGGCGATCGCCTGCAGGATGGCCTGGCGGATCCACCACACCGCATAGCTGATGAAGCGGACGCCCTTCGTCTCGTCGAACTTCTCCGCCGCCCGGATAAGCCCCAGGTTGCCCTCGTTGACCAGATCTGCCAGCGCCACGCCGTGATTCTGGTACCGTTTCGCGACCGACACGACGAAGCGCAGGTTTCCCCGGACGAGCCTGTTCAGGGCCTCCCGATCGCCGGCACGGATGCGCCTGGCCAGCTCGACCTCCTCCTGACGGTCGAGCAGCCGGTGCGAGCTGATCTCGCGCAGGTACAGGTCGAGGGATCCGGAGGCTTCCCTCGCCCGTTTGGTCTGCGGCGACTCGCCCATGCTCCGGCGCTCCGCGGTTCAGCGTATCGTGTTCAGAAGGCGACCCCACCGGATCTCGGTGATCCACGGGAATGGAGCCAGCTTGTTCCGGTCGTACGAGTAATAGATAACCAGGGGCTTCCCCCTGATCGCGGATTCCTCGATGAAGCCCCAGTACCGTGAGTCCTCGGAATTGTCGCGGTTGTCGCCCATCACGAAATAGCGGCCTTCCGGCACGGCCAGCGGACCCCAATTGTCCCGCGACGGACGATACTCCTGCGCATGCCGCCCGTCACGGGCCAGGTAGCGCCGTTGCCACTCGAACTGCGGGCTGTGCGGATCCTCGAAGGGTCTGGTGTGTTTGGTGTATGGCTCCGCCACCTCCCGTCCGTTGCGATAAAGGACTCCTTCGACCATCCACACCGTGTCCCCCGGCAACCCGACGATCCGCTTCACGTAGTTCGTGTTGGGGCTCTGATTGGCCTCGGGAGGCGGCTCGAACACGATGATGTCCCCGTGCCTCGGCGACTCGAAGGCCGGGAGACGAACCGATGTGCCGGGGATCTCCGCTCCGTACACCATCTTGTTGACGAGAAGGAAATCGCCGACCAGCAGCGTGTTCTCCATGGATCCCGTGGGGATCTGGAAGGCCTCCACGACGAACGTACGCACGATCAAGAAGAGCAGAAAGGCGACGGCTATGGACTTCGTCCAGTCCCACAGCCACCGCACCATGGAACCCCCCTGCGTCGGATGGGAGGACGTGTTCTTGTCGGTTCGCTCCTTAGCCATGGCTCCTTCGTCGTGTGGTTCGGGCGGGGTCGGAGTATCTGCCGGCCCATGGCCGAACTCCAGCACAAAGCGTACCCCTGCCAAATGGAGCTCGTTCCCGGGAACGCCTCATCCGGGGCGACTCCCGAGGCAGGCCCAGCACACGCCGCGTCTCGACCGTAACGGGTCCGCTCAACCCGCCGTCATCCGGAATCGGGCGCGGTGGCCGGATCACCGGCCGACGTCGATCTGGGCGCGTTGCAGCCGACCGCTGTAGTCAACGTAGCCCACCTTCGTCTCCGAATAGAAGTCGAACACCTCCCAGCCTCCCTCACGGTGACCGTTGCCGGTTTGTTTCACTCCTCCGAACGGCAGGTGAGCCTCGGCGCCGATGGTGGGCGCGTTCACATAGCTGATGCCGTTGTCCATCTCCTCGATCGCGCGGAAGGCCGCGTTCACGTCCCGCGTGTACAGGGCGGAGGAGAGACCATACGCCACATCGTTGTTGATCGCGATGGCCTCGTCGAGGTCATCGAAGGGAATCACCGCGAGAACGGGTCCGAAGATCTCTTCCTGCTCGATCCGCGAGCCGGGCTTCACCCCCACGAGCACGGTCGGCTCGAAGAAGTACCCGTCTGCGAGGTCCTCGCGGGTCGCCGGTTCCCCGCCGCACGCCACCTCGTCTCCTTCCTCCAGCGCGATCTCGAGGTAGCGGGCGACCTTGTCCAGGGCAGCCTGGTTGATGAGCGGCCCGACATCGGTCTCCGGTCGCAGGCCGTCGCCGAGCCGCAGCGCGGTCGCCTCGCCCACCAGGCGATCGACGAACTCGTCGTGGATCGATCGCTGGAGAAGGAGCCGGCTTGTGGCCGTGCAGCGCTGTCCGGTGGTGCCGAACGCGCCCCACACGACGCCCTCCAGGGCGAGGTCCATGTCCGCGTCCGGCATGACGATCTGGGCGTTCTTGCCCCCCATCTCCAGCGAGAGCCGCTTGTGCATGCGGCCCGCCGTCCCGCCGATCAGCCGCCCCGTGGCCGTGGAGCCCGTGAACGAGAGGCCGGGGATGCGGGGGTGCGCCACCATGGCCCGGCCGACGACCTCCCCGGACCCGTGGACGAGCTGGACGCAACGCGGCGGGATGCCCGCCTCGAGCAGGATCTCCACGAAGAGATGCGCGGAGTGCGGCACGTCCGCGGCCGGCTTGAAGACGACCGCGTTCCCGCACAGGAGGGCGGGGAAGATCTTCCAGCTCGGGATCGCCATCGGGAAGTTGAACGGGGTGATGATCCCGAACACGCCGATCGGCCGCCGGTAGCTCATCGCCCATTTCTGCCGCAACTCGGAGGGGACCGTGCGGCCGAAGAGGCGCCGACCTTCGCTCGCGGCGTAGTACGCGGTATCGATCGCCTCCTGCACGTCGCCGCGCGTCTCTTCGAGGATCTTTCCCATCTCGCGGGTCATCGCGCGCGCGAGCTCCTCCTTGCGCTCGGCGAGCAGGTCTCCGGCGCGCTGGAGAACGAGCCCGCGCTCGGGGGCCGGCACGCGGCGCCACTCGTGGAATCCCTCCTCGGCGGAGCGAACAGCCGCCTCCACGTCGTCGCCAGCCGAAGCGGGAAAAAGCCCGATGAGATCGGAGCAGCGTGCCGGGTTACGGTTCTCGAAGAACCTGCCTTCCGCCGGCTCGATCCACTGCCCGTTTATGTGATTCAAGAACTTCTCCGCCATCGTCTTCATCCCTCTCGCGTTCGGGGGGACGGCCGGCTCCGCGGCGGCCGGGGGGGCGCGCGGACTCCGGCAGGGCGCGGCGCGGGCGCCGGCCGGCCGTCTCTCTCTCCGGGCGCGCCCTACCTCCGACGCATCGTCACCGGCAGCCACCGTTCACGGCGCGGTGGACAGCTCCAGAGCGCCCGGAAAGACCCGGATTGCGGCCAGCTGCGCCGGAACCGGGAAGACCAGGCCTCGGCCTTCGGCGCGCGCGTCGGGGAGCTCCAGCTGGCCGAGGAGCGCGGGCACCATCATCGACGGTACCGCGACGCTCCCGGCCTGTAGCGCCAGTACATCCACGCGCGCCTCTCCGGGGCGCTCGACCCTCGGCGAGAGCTCCACCGTGAACGTAGCAGAATCCGAAAGGAACGTCCGCAGCATCTCGGCCCCCGGGACTCCCACCATGCGATCGAGGCGCAGGAGCGCCGTGAGCACCATCGTCGAGTCCCGGATCTCGACCGCGGGGCGCTCGATTCCGTCCGGAAGATCGGGGCCCACGCGGAAGAGCACCAGGCTCTGCAGCTCCGGCTCCGAGAGCCGGACTGTAACCGGCGGCCGCGCCTCCCATAGCCGTCGGATCTTCCGCTCCGCCTCGAGCGCCGCGGCTTCGCTCGGCTCCTCCACGAACCGGGCCGACTCGAGCCGGTTCCACCACGCGCCGACCTCGTCCCGGAAGAGCCACCCTGCGCCGGCAGCTAAAGCCAGGAGCGTCAGGCAACCGATCCTCGCGAGGCAGTTCTTCAGCACGTTCCTCACCTCGCCGCGCAAGGGCCGCACGAGCCATCCCGATCCCCCCGCACCGGTCGGTCAGGCACCGAGCGGGGCGGCCTTGAGCAACGTGTACGTCGCGCCCTTCGGCCCGAGGCGGCTCCGCATTAGATCGATGTGCGACACGCGGTGACCCGCCGGCAGCCGGGCCTCCTGGCTGATCGCTTCGAGGCCTTGGAAGGAGCCCGGCAGATGTCTCCCGCTCGCTCGGCCGAGCGTGATGTGCGGCTGGAACAGACGTCGCTCCCGGGGTACGCCCATCTCGCCCAGTGCCTGTTCGATGTCGTGCTTTAGGAAGCGGAGCTCGGGCGTGGGCTCCACGCCGAGCCAGATGACGCGCGGGTGTCTCGGGGAGGGGAACGCCCCGATCCGCTCGAACCTGAGCTCGAACGGGCGGAAGGCGCCCGCCGTGCGGCAGAGCGCCTCCGCGAATTCCTCCGCCCGATCGGTCCGTACTTCACCGATGAACTTCAGAGTAAGGTGGATCTTGTCCGGCTCCACCCACCGCACGGGAAACTCCGCCTCTTGCAGCGGCCGGGCCAGGCGGGCGATCCGCTCGCGAAGGCGTTTCGGGAAGTTGATGGCCACGAAGAGGCGCATGCTACGCGAGGAGCTCGCTCACTCGGCCGGCACCGGCCCGGGAAGGGACGCACCTCCACGCCCGTCCCGCCGCGACCAGCTCGCGGCGCGGCGTCACGCGAGCCCTCCCTCGGCCTGAGCGCTCGGCATGCCCTCGGCCGCCTCGCGAAGGGAAAGGTCGAGCGTAGCGTATCGGAAGCCGACGGCCCGAGCCCGCGCCACCACGGCCTCCCGGACGGAGGGCGCAAGCAGGCGGTGGACGACGGATGGGCCGACCCGAATCACGGCGATCTTTCCCTCGTCGCCGCCCGCCTCGACTTCCACCCGGCGCGTTCCCAGCAGCCGGACCAGCTGTTCGCGCAGTCGCTGCGCCGCGGGGAGCGATCTCACGCTCGCGTCTCCGCCAGGTCGCGGTTGAGGGACCCCGGCCGATATCCCTCGAGGTCGAGAAGGACACGACGGAACCCGAGGCCGCGCAGATGCGCGAAGACCGTTCGGCAGAGCTCCATGTCGGTCCATTCGCCCAGTCGCTCGGCGGCCAGCTCGATGCGCGCCTCCCCCGCGTGGTGTCGCACCCGGAGGTCGCCCCAGCACCGGAGCCCGTGCAGGAACGTCTCCGCATCCTCGACCTGACGCAGGCGCTCCGCCGTCACCCGCACGCCGTACGGCAGGCGGCTCGCCAGGCAGGGAGAGGAGGGAGCGTCCCAGGTCGGGAGACCGACCGCACGGGAGAGCCGGCGGATCTCCTCCTTGCCGAGCCCTACCTCCTGCAGGGGGGAGCGGACGCTTCGCTCGCGTGCCGCCGCGCCGCCCGGCCGGAAGTCGGCCAGGTCATCGGCGTTGGCTCCGTCCAACACCGTCTCCAACCCCAGCTCCGCGGCCAGGCGCGTCAGCCGGTCGTAGAGCTCCACCTTGCAGAAGTAGCAGCGGTTCGTCGGATTCGCCGCGTAGTCCGCATCCTCCAGTTCACGGGTCCGCAGCTGGCGCCACGGGATCCCGAACCGCTCGGTAACGGCGCGCGCCATCCCGCGCTGCGCGCTGGCCACGGACTCGCTGACTCCGGTGACGGCCACCATGCGGCCCGCCCCCAGCACCCGCCACACGCGGTACGCGAGATAGGCCGAGTCGACCCCGCCGCTGAACGCGACGAGTGCGGAGCCGCACTCGCGCAGGATGGCGTCGAGCCGGGCCTGCTTCGCGTCGAGCCCATCGGTCGAGGGGCAATCCGGGAGAGCGGCCGCGTCGCCGCAGTAGGCCTCGGAGGTCCCGCCTCCATCCTTCTCAGCGCCCCCGCTTCCCGCGCCCTCGGTGCCCCCGCTTCCGGCGTTCTCGGCGCTTCCGCCTCCGCCGGCCTCGGTGACACCACTTTCGCCAGCCTCCACCGGCCATGATACGGAACGCATTCGCCTAACCTGGCCCGGGCGCCCGGGCGGCGGCAAGGCCGATGCGGGCCCGGAGGGTGGGGTGGCTCGGAAGGCCTGGGCGCCGGCTTGGAAGGCCCATCGCCGGCTCGGAAGGCCGGCGCGGCGGCTCGGAAGGCCGGCGGCGCCCGGGAACCGCCTCTCCGCCGTCCCGCAGCCGGACGGGAGTTGGAGAGGAGGATCTCGATCCGTAGTTTCGTCCTCGCCCGCGGCTTGCTCCCGCACGGGTCGCGGGCGGGGCGGCCGGCTCGGAGCCGCATACGGGATACCGATGCACCCTCGGAGCAGGACGATGCCGCTGCAGACGGTGTCGGCGAGCGCATGATCCTCGTCCTCGACAACTATGACTCCTTCGTGTTCAACCTCGCCCGCTATCTGGCCGAGCTCGGCGAGGAGGTTCGGGTGGTGCGCAACGACGGGATCGGGGTGCGGGAGGCTGCCGCGCTCGAGCCTTCGCACATCGTGGTGTCGCCCGGTCCGTGCACACCGGCCGAGGCCGGCGTATCGACGGAGTTGATCGGGGCGCTCGGGGCGAGCATCCCGACTCTCGGCGTGTGTCTGGGGCACCAGTGCGTCGGCGCGGCGTTCGGGACCCGGGTCGTGCGCGCAGGAAAGCCGATGCACGGGAAGATCTCGCTGATCCACCACGATGGGTCAGACCTATTCACGGGCCTCCCGACCCCGCTGCGCGGCACCCGCTACCATTCGCTGGTGCTGGATCCGGCCTCGATCCCGCCGGCCCTGGCCGTGACGGCGAGAAGCGACGACGGGGAGGTGATGGCTGTTCGCCACCGTGAGCTCCCGGTGTGGGGGGTGCAGTTCCATCCCGAGGCCGTTCTGACCGAGCACGGCTACGCCCTGCTCGCCAACTTCCTCGCTCTGGGTCGGGGGGAGGCACCGCGAGGGCTCGCGCGCGATCTTCCCGTGTCCGAGCTGGCCCGCCTGGACGCCTCGAGGGAGTGGGACGTTGGCTTCGCTGCTGGCGCGCCCGGAGGAGGAGGCGGGGCGCGGCCGACGGGGCCGGCGAGCTCATAGACCCCGGAGCCGGACAGCGCACACGGGAGGCTCGCGATGGCCAGAGCGACATGGAACGGGGCCGTCCTCGCCGAATCGGACGACTACGAGTTCGTGGAAGGCAACGTGTACTTCCCCCCCGAGGCGGTGCGGCGCGAGCGCCTCATCCCGAGCGACACGACCAGCGTATGTCCGTGGAAGGGGGTCGCGCGCTACTACACGGTGGTAGTGGAGGGGAAGGAGAACCCTGACGCGGCGTGGACGTATCCGGACCCCAAGCCGGCCGCCGCCCGCATCAAGGACCACGTAGCGTTCTGGCGCGGGGTGAGGGTGGAAGCGTAAGGAGCGGCGAGCCTCGTGGTGCGATCCCGCTCTGATCGCGCGCGAGGAGAGCCGATCGGGCCCAGCCGCGCAGCGAAACAAGGGAGGAGAGCATGGCCGACAGTTCCCTGATCAAGAAGCTTCAAGTCAAACCGGGGCAGCGGATGGTGGTTCTGAATCCGCCAACGGGCTACGTGAACGGAATCGGCAGCCTGCCGGAAGGGGCCGAGTTGGCGACCCGAGCGACCGGCAGATTCGACTGGGTTCAGCTCTTCGCCAAGAACACGTCCGAGCTCAAGCGCTTCGCGCCCAAGGCCATCAAGAGCCTGAGGGACGGCGGGATCCTGTGGATCTCCTATCCCAAACGAAGCTCGCAGGTCGAGACGGACCTGTCGCGCGACAAGGGGTGGGATGTGGTGCGATCCGCCGGGCTTCGCCCCGTATCGCAGGTGTCCATCGATGACGTCTGGTCGGCGCTCCGGTTCAGGCCGCTCAAGCCCGGCGAGAGGATGCCCGCAGGCCTATAGCGCAGGATCCCGCCCTGACGCGGCAACAGAATCGGCAGTGCGAGGCGAGCTACTTGGGGCTGCCGCGTTCGAAGCTTACGCAGAGTTGCTCCGTCTCCGCTTCATCGAGCGGTTCGCCCCACAGGGCGCATTCAAAGACGGGTCCGCCCTCCGTGCGGCATCCCTCCCCCTCCAGGCAATCCAGATGCTTGCAGGCGGTGCATATGCCAAAAAGACGCTTTCCACGTTCGTTGGCCAGCTGACCCAACAACCGCTCCAGACTGCCCGCCAGGTAGGCTCGGGCGCGCGGCGCCAGAGCGCGTACGGCGCGCTCCAAGGCCGCCAAGGGATCATCCGCCAGAACGGCCCTTGCCTTGTAGGTAACGTCTAGGCGGACACTGCGGCCATCGGTTACCGATGGCGTTCGGCTCAGATAGCCCCGATCGACCAGGGACTTGACCGTCTGCGAGGCCGTGCCTCGTGTGGTTGCATGGTATTCCGCAAAGGCGGATACCGTCCGCGAAAAGCGGTTGGCACGCGAGAAGTATCGAAGGGCCATCCATTGCGCCGACGTGAGCCCCTGGGTGAAGCCGACGCCGTAGGCGAGGCGTCCAAGCTGGGCGACCAGCTCCGCTACCGCGCGTTCCTTGATTGCCTGCTCTTTCCTCACGGTGGAATAGTAGCGAACCCAAACTGTCTTGACCATAACGCTCGGGGGAGGTTAGTTTGATTTCGCTACTATATGTACCTTGTCGGCTTGGGGGCTTGACCGCGCCATGTGAAGGAAAGGACTGGCCGGCAACTCGGGGTATGCCCGGGACGCTTTGCGACATCCGAGCCTGCTGATGGGGTAAGAGAGCCGTTCTCATTGCATGCGCCGGAGCAGCGATCTATGCCATACGATCCAAGAGTTGTGCAGCCGATGCGGGAGGAGCTGACGCAGTTGGGGGTGCAAGAGCTCCGGACCGCCGAGGCGGTGGACGAGGTCCTGGGGCGCCGAGAGGGTACGACGCTGGTCATCGTGAACTCTGTTTGCGGATGTGCCGCCGCCAACGCACGCCCCGCGGTCGCCCTGGCGCTGCAGCACGAAGTTCGGCCCGACCGTGTGGTAACGGTGTTCGCCGGACAGGATGTCGAGGCGACCGCTCGCGCCCGCGAGTACTTCACCGGATACAGGCCCTCGTCACCTTCCATCGCTCTCCAGCGGGACGGGGAACTCGTCTTCATGCTCGAGCGGCATCGGATCGAGGGGCGCGAGGCCGGGGAGATCGCGCGGGACATGAGAGATACGTTCGACCGATTCTGCGCTCGCGCCGGGGCGCCCGTCGAACGGACGTCCGAAGGCGGCCGGCCGCCCCCAACCGCCGCAGGTTCAAGGAGGACCGATGCCGGTTAACGAGACG